>CAYVRK010000048.1:0-31389 GCA_964453785.1 uncultured Bacteroides sp. | reverse complement strand
GCAGGGTTCTCCTGTGCATGTGAAGGTGCTGCTGTTGCCATGCAGATGCATGCAAGGATTGCGGGTAATAGTTTTTTTCGTCTCATGTTTGTAGTATCAGTTACATAAATAGTTCAATCAATGGGATTACTTGGGACAATAAAAGTATCTATTTTTTGAAATAATTTTTTGCTTCAGGCGATGAAAAAGTCCCCCCCCCGTAAGCAAGGGTCTGTTGCAGGTAAGGGAGTTTCTTTCTTATGGCCTGTAAATACGTTTTTCAATAACACTGAAATGCAAGGAGACCTTGTCCCATCTTTTCAATAAATGCTGAGCAGGTTCCGGAACATGTGCAACCTGGTAGTCTTTTCCCTGGAAATTGACCACACTTTTCAGGTCATCGAAGGTCATGATGGTTATAAACTCCACCTCATTTTCCAGATCCCGCCGAAGCAGTTCAACACTCCTGTAGCCATCAATCTCCCTGGATTCAATTGACGGGAAAACCTCGTGATGAAGCAGCTCCTGGTATGGATCTGCATTTTCATGGGTGGTCCACCCATGCCAGATTCGTTTTACGGACATCGTTTGAAGAATTTTGGTTGATTAAGCTAAATGTAACCCAAAAAGAGAAGAAACAGGATATTTTTACGCTTTCTTCTCCTTTTTCCGTTCGTGTTCGGCAAGAAGGATCTTGCGCATCCGGATGGATTTCGGGGTCACTTCAACATACTCATCCTCACCCACATATTCCAGTGCTTCTTCCAGTGAAAATTTGATGGCAGGGATAATGGATACCTTCTCATCGGACCCGGACGCCCGCATATTGGTCTGTTTCTTTGTCTTGGTCACATTGACCACCAGGTCGTCCTGCTTGGTATGTTCACCAATCACCTGTCCGGCATAGATGGGCTCCATGGGATCAATGAAAAACTTTCCCCTGTCCTGCAATTTGTCGATGGAATAGGCAATGGATGTCCCGGTTTCCATGGCAATCAATGCACCATTCCGTTTGCGCACCAGCTCTCCTTTCCACGGTTCATAGCCCAAGAAACGGTGTGAGATAACCGCACTTCCTTCGGTGGAGGTCAGTACGGGCTGCCTCAGTCCGATCAGTCCCCTGGCTGTGATCTTGAATTCCAGGTTCACCCGGTCATCTTTCTTCTCAATGTTCAGTATATCTCCCCTGCGACCGGTAACAATCTCGATTACCTTTCCGGAAAACTCCTCGTCCACATTGATATAGAGCAGTTCCACAGGTTCGTGTTTGAATCCGTCAATTTCTTTGATGACCACCTTGGGCTGGCCCAGCTGGAGTTCATATCCTTCCCTTCGCATGGTCTCTATGAGGATGGAAAGGTGCAGGATGCCCCTTCCGTACACCTTCAGGCTGTCAGCCGAATCGGTATCCTCTACCCTCAGCGCCAGGTTCTTTTCTGTCTCCTTGATCAGCCTGTCCCGCACATGCCTGGAGGTCACAAATTTGCCCTCTTTGCCAAAAAACGGTGAGTTGTTGATGGTGAACAGCATGCTCATGGAGGGCTCATCGATGGAGATGGGCTTCATGGCTTCGGGATTCTCCAGGTCGGTAATGGTATCCCCGATATCAAAATCCTCCAGTCCGAGCACCGCCACAATTTCTCCTGAGCGAACCGATTCCTTGGTTTTCTCCTTGCCCAGACCTTCAAAGGTGTATAGCTCCTTCACGGTTGATTTGTGAACCAATCTGTTGCGCTGAACAATGGAAACCTGGTCCCCCATTTTAATACTGCCCCGATGAACTTTTCCCACTGCGATGCGCCCGGTGTAGGAGGAATAGTCCAGGGAACTGATCTGCAATTGCAGTGTGCCCTTGTTTTCCCGAGGCGGATCGAAATACTCCACGATGGTATCCAGCAGATAGGTCATATCATGGGTGGGTGTTTTCCAGTCCGGTCCCATCCACCCCTCTTTTGAAGATCCATATACAGTGGGGTACTCCAGTTGTTCCTCGCTGGCATCCAGGGCAAACATAAGCTCGAATACCAGTTCACTGGTCTCGTCGGGCCTGCAATTGGGCTTATCCACCTTGTTGACCACCACGATCACCTTCTTTCCCAGCTCCAGGGCCTTCTGCAAAACAAACCTGGTCTGGGGCATGGGTCCCTCGAAGGCATCCACCAGCAGCAGAACACCCTCGGCCATGTTCAGCACCCGCTCCACTTCGCCTCCGAAATCGGAGTGGCCCGGCGTATCGATGATGTTAATCTTGGTTCCTTTGTATCGGACAGATACATTCTTGGACAGAATCGTGATGCCCCGCTCCCGCTCCAGATCAGTGGAGTCGAGAATCAGGTCACCCATCACCTGGTTGTCCCGAAAGAGTTTTACCTGATGTAAAATACGATCCACCATGGTGGTCTTCCCATGGTCGACGTGTGCTATAATAGCGATATTGCGTATATCCATATTCCTTTACTGACTGTAAAAAGCGTGCAAAGGTAGTCTAATTTGTCCAGAGGACAAATAAATGTTTGATTTACAGATCTTTTATATTTCATTGTTTTTATGCAATTTTATAGGTGCCTTTTTTATATTTAATTAATGCTTTCCAGGTTTTTCACCATATTCCTTGTCTTCGGAATGTTGATGGGCCTTTCTCAAAGAGCCCTTTGCAACGACAGCCTGATTTCCTTGCTGGATTCCACCGTGGTGGATGAAGCACAATTTGAGCTCAGGTTGAAGATTGCGCGGGAAATGGGCAATACAGATATCAGGAAAGCCCTTGGGTATGCCCGTGAGGCATTGGAATATGCCGAACAACTCAACAACAGGAGTTTCATTGCACGGGCAAGACTGGCCATCGGGGAGTTTTATGATTACCTGGGAGTTCAGCAGGAAGCCATCGAACACCTCATGGAGGCCCTGGAAATTTTCGAGGAGCTGGATGAGCCCCGGAAGGAGGCGAGGGTACTCATGCTGATCGGAAACGCTTACTGGTACCTGAACCAGTTTGAATCGGCACTGAAATACTATACCCACGCTTCCGTGCAGGGAGAGATGGCAAATGATACTTCATTGATCATCAGCGTGATGAATGCAATAGGCTCCGTGTACGGGAATACAGGCAAAATGGACTCGGCCATGGTCCTATTCAGAGAGGCCAACAGTCTTGCCAGGCAAATCGGGAACCAGTACCAGGTGATCCTGACCTATTTCAACATGGGGGACCTGAATTTATATGCAGGAGAGATCGATGATGCCCTGGGAATATTTCACGACCTGGAGCAAAATTATGACCTGGAGAAATACAGCTCAAACCGCCTTGTGAATCTCTACAACTCCATGACCCAGGCATTTATCAGGAAAGGAGATGTGAAATGGGCTAAACGCTACTCCGAAAAGACCCGGCAGGCACTGAGCACCCACGCACGGCTTCTCGAAACCAGGGATTATTATAACAACCTGTACCAGATCGATACCATGGAGCACAATACAAGGTTGGCCCTGGATCACTATTACAGCTATACCACCCTGAATGACAGCCTGAACAATGCCGGCTTCAAAGAGAGGCTGGCCAACCTGGAGGTCTATTTCGACCTTCGGTCCAAGGAGGGTGAGATTGAGCGCCTGACCCTGGACAACCAGCTCAAGGACCTGCAAATCAGTCGTCGCAAGATTATCAACTACGGATCAGGTGCAGGGATTTTACTGCTGTTCACCATCATCTTCCTGGTGGTACGCTCCACCAGGAAAACCAGGCAGAAGAATGTATTGCTGGAGGAGGCCAACCAGAAGATTCTTGCACAATCGAAGGCCATGCAAGAGAAGAACAATGAACTCGGTAGCGTGATCGATGAACTGAAAGCCACCCAGCAGCACCTGGTCCAGTCAGAGAAGATGGCCTCACTGGGAACGCTGACTGCCGGGATTGCGCATGAGATTAACAATCCGCTGAATTTCATTTCGGGCGGACTGAGCATTATTGAGGAGATCTGCCGGGAAAGTTTGGGGACGGAGGAGAGGAATATAGAGGAGCGGCGGTCCAGAGCCTTAAAGATGGCCTTTGAAGGACTGGAAAGGGCTACCGGTATTGTGAAGGCCCTGATGACTTTTTCCCGTAAGGGTCCATCAAAGAAAATGGATACAGATCTGAACGAGATCATCGACAATACACTTCTTTTCCTGAATTCAAAGATCACCAAGGATATTGAAGTCCGGAAAGATTACCGGCTGACAGTGCCTGTGCCTGTCTATCCCGAAAAAATGCACCAGGTAATCATGAATATCATTGACAATGCCATCCACGCAGTTAAAAATCTTAGGGGATCAGAGAAACTGATCATCATTTCCACATCCAGTCAGGATGGGAAAGCCATCCTGACCATCGCCAACAATGGCCCCTCCATCAATGAAGCCATTCTGAACCAGCTGTTTGATCCCTTTTTTACTACCAAAGATCCCGGGGAGGGTACCGGCCTCGGACTATCCATCTGCTATTCGTTAATCTCCGACCACAAAGGCAGCATCCGGGCGGAAAACCAGAAGGGCCGGGTGGCATTCATCATAGAAATCCCTGCCTGATTCCTTTGAACTGAACAGTTGTTTCACTACTTTCGACGCTCACAAAATCGTATATCCTATGAAACAATTCATGATCATCATACTGGTTATAGGCTGCATGGCTTCCTCAGCACAACCTACGGCTATTCCCATGAACGACAACAATGACTCTTTGAGCTACTTCCTGGGGCTGAGCCTGGGGTACGAATTACTATCGACGCCTTTTGAGTCAAATTCCGATCTGATCCTGCAGGGATTTATTGAAGCATTTAAAGGAATCGCCCCGATTGACCAGCAGACCACGCAGATGGTTTTTCAAAAACTTCAGATAAAGCTACAACAGCAGGAAGCTGAAAAAGCCAGGCTGGCCTCACAGGAAGCCCTGGAGAAAAGCAATCAGTTTTTACTGGAAAACGGCAGGCGGGATGGTGTTACAACCACAGCATCGGGCCTGCAATACGAAGTGCTTGTGAAAGGAGAAGGCCCCGTGCCAGCCGATACTTCTGAAGTGGAAGTCCATTACGAAGGGAGCCTGATCGACGGAAAAGTCTTTGACAGCAGCTATGAACGCGGAGAGCCCATTTCGTTTCCATTGAACAAGGTGATCCCCGGGTGGACCGAAGGGGTGCAGCTGATGCCGGTAGGGTCAACCTACATGCTCTATGTCCCTTCTGAACTGGCTTATGGATCAAGGGCCACAGGTCCCATTCCTGCCAATTCAGTACTTGTCTTTAAGATTGAACTGCTGGGGATTGATTAACTAAGGTAAGATCAGGATGGTATCACTTCGTGAGCGGGCCATGAAATAGCCCAGGATGTCATCCCCCAGGTTGGAGGCAGGATTGTAGGGAGTGGTTGACATGCCCATCCCCCCGCTGATGGCCTCATTGATCTGGGAGTAGTAACGCAGAAGATCCGCATCAATGGCATAAATTTCCACGGAAAGTGTATCTCCGCTTTCATGTTCCATCAGGAAGGTGGTGTACTGAACCACATCGCCTGAACTGGAGTAGCTGTCCGTTGCCAGGTCGAATGAAGACCCCACCGGCTCACCATTGTGCCTGAATTTAAGCATGAAATGATTTTCCCTTGCAGGATCCCTTTTCATCGAAATGACCAGCATCTGTGGGAGCTCTGCTCCCGGGTGGCCTCCGAAAGGGAAATCCTCATAATTGATACTATCGATTACCGGAACTGGCATCAGGTTTGAAATACCCGAGAAAACCTGGTCATCCATCCTGATGGTCGCGGTGTAGTGTCCGTTTACCTTACCCCGCATAGACGCTCCCCGGTAGATCCCCTTCCCGATGTAATGCAGAATTTCCGATGTACCGGTCTCATCCGTGATGGTCATCGTGGCATCTTCGATCAGTGCCGCGTCCTCCCTCTGGAAGTAACCGGTGGTATAGGTCAGCTTCATCGTGCAGAGCGAATCCTTGTCCATGTAACCTTCGGCCACCACAACCGGACTGGAGCTGTTCAGGTCAATATCAATGACCTCCTCGCAGGAGCTTATGGTGAGCAGGAGCAGCAGGGCAAACAATCCCGTGATATATTTATTCTTCATTCCGGGTTTCTAAAATTCGAAATTCCATGTAATTGAAGGAACAATCCCAAACAGGCTCAGTTTCACCGCTTCGGTGCTACCCGGATTGGTCTTGCTCTCTCTGAAACTGATGATATATGCATTGTACCTGTTGTAGGTATTGTAAACCGAAAAATCCCAGCTCGATTTAAACCTGCTCCGCTCCTTACCGGCCAGGTGCAGATTCAGATCCAGCCTGTGGTAATCGGGCATCCGGTAACCGTTCCGTTCTGTGTAATAGGAAGCCAGGTAGCCGTCAAATTCATACTTCCCACTGGGGAAAGTCACCGCGTTCCCGGTATAGTAAACCCAGGTTCCGGAAAGGGACAGTCTCCTGGTGAGGTCATAACTCACCACAATGGCAACATCGTGGGTCTTGTCATAGGTGGTGGGGTACCAGTCAGGGCTGATCTCTTCGATCAGGTTCTCGGTTCTGGCCAGGGTATAAGATATCCAGCCGGTAAGGCTGCCGTACTTTTTCTTCAGGTAGAATTCAAATCCGTAGCTCCGGCCGTCGCCCTCCAGAATACTGGCTTCAATATCCTCGTTAAACATCACATAAGTCCCGTCCTCGTAATCGGTCACATGATGCATCTGCTTGTAATAGGCCTCAACAGAGAATTCCAGGTTGTTATCCAGGAAATTCCTGTAGTAACCGGCCGAAACCTGGTTTACTGTTACAGGCTCAACATGGGTTGTACTGGGGACCCATGTGTCGGTGGGCTGGCCCGAAGTGCTGTTGGACAGTAAATGAAGGTACTGGGTAATCCTGTTAAAAGAAGCCTTTACCGATGATCGCTCACCCAGCCGGTAATTCATGGAGAGTCTGGGTTCGAGGGAAACATAGGTTTGCATGACCTCGCCCCGGCCATACCAGGTGGAATCGATCCGCCGGTTTTCCTCATCGTAGGAGAAATCCCATCCCTCTCCCATCTGGTTAAACATGGAAAGCCTCAGCCCGTATTCGGCTGAAAACCGCTTCCCGAATTTGCTTTCATTGGAGAGATAGATCCCCGATTCAAGGGATTGTTTCTTTTCCATAATGATATCCTCGATAATGGCAAATTCTCCATCTCCGGTGAGCAGTTCACCGGGATTGAAAATATGCCAGGTGCTATTCAGACCGAATTTCAGGGTGTGGTCAGGACTTAAAAAACTGGTAAAATCCTCCTTGAAAGAGAAATCTTCTATCCCCGATGACATCTTTACCTCATCCTGAAGGTTGAATCCATAATCAAACTTACTGTAGAGCAGGGTGGTGTTTGAAAAGAGGCGTGGACTGAACAGGTGGTTCCAGCGAAGGGTTCCGGTCCCGTTTCCCCAATCTGTGCCAAAATCCTCAAAACCAAAATCATCCTTCCCAAAATACCCTGAAAGAAAGATCCTGTTATTTTCGTTCACCCGGTAGTTGATCTTGGCATTCAGGTCATAGAAATAGAGTGTTACATTCTCTGTCAGCTGGCCGCTGGCCCTGGCCATCAAATCGGCATAACTGCGGCGTCCCGATAAAATGAAAGAACTTTTGTCCTTCACAATGGGACCCTCAATGGTAAGCCTGGAAGAAATCAGACCGATTCCTCCCGAGCCTGAGAAATGCTGGTTATTTCCATCCTTCATCTGGATATCCACCACCGAGGCGGCCCTCCCCCCGTAGGTTGCAGGAATGCCCCCTTTATACACGGAGACATCCTTGATGGCATCGGCGTTAAACACTGAAAAAAATCCCATGAGATGGGAGGCGCTGTAAACCGGGGCCTCATCCAGCAATATCAGGTTCTGATCCATCGATCCGCCCCTTACGCTGAAACCGGAACTCCCTTCGGAAATGGTGCTGATACCGGGCATCAGCTGTAAGGTCTTCAGCACATCCTTTTCACCCAGAAGCACCGGGATCTTGGTGATTGAAGCCACATCCAGTCTCTCCACCCCGATCTCCACAGTGGAGAGTTTCCGGTCGGCTCTCTCAGCATGGACGATCACCTCCTCCAGTTCCGTTGATCCGGGAGTCAAACGGATATTCAGGCGCATATCTTCATCCAGGTTGATTTCTTTTCTAAACCCCTCATAACCAATGTAGCTGCATACAATTACCTGTCTCCCTTTTGGAACCGTCAGGGAATAAAAACCATAGGAGTTGGAGAACCCCCCCAGAGTGGTTTCTGCCACATAGACCGTGGCTCCCACCAGGTTCTCTCCCGAAGATGCATCGGATACACCCCCGCTGACGGTATAGCGGTTCTGCGCAAATAACCCTGAACCACTCAATAACAATACGATCAGAATTCTTATTTTCATTTTAATAGCAACGCGAATATAACTCTTTTCCCAGGGTTTTATAGCCAGTAAATGTTTTTTATGTTGTACCTTTGCGGCCTAATTTAAAATTATGGAATTTAAGGACTTAGGATTGCCCAGGGATATTCTGAAAGCAGTCACCAAACTGGGGTTTGTAACCCCTTCAGAAATCCAGGAAAAGGCAATTCCGGTCCTGTCGGCCGCAAAACAGGATTTCGTGGGCCTGGCCCAGACCGGAACAGGAAAAACTGCAGCATTCGGTCTGCCGCTCATTCAACATGTGGATTTTGCGAGCAAGGATACCCAGGGACTCGTGATCTGTCCCACCAGGGAGCTTTGCATGCAGATCACCAAGGACCTGTTGGGCTTTGCGATTTACCAGTCAAACCCAAACATTGTATCGGTTTACGGGGGGGCAAGCATCACCGATCAGATCCGGCTCATTAAAAAGGGGGCTCAGATCGTAGTGGCAACACCCGGCAGACTGCTGGACCTGATCAACCGGAAAGCCATCAAACTGCAGACGGTATCCCGGGTTGTCCTGGATGAAGCCGATGAAATGCTGAACATGGGTTTCAAAGAGGACATCGATGCCATCCTGGAGCAAACCCCCGCCAATAAACTGGTGTGGTTGTTTTCGGCCACCATGCCAGGTGCAGTGAGAAGCATCGCCAACAACTACATGAAGGATCCGGTTGAGGTGGTTGTGGGCAAACCAAACAGTATCGCTGCCAATATCGATCACCGGTATTATATGATGAAGGAGAAGGACCGGTACCATGCCCTGAAAAGAATTCTGGACTACTATCCCGATATCTTTGGCCTGATCTTCTGCAGAACCAGAAGAGAAACCAGCCAGATCTCAGACAAACTGGAGAAAGAGGGGTACGATGTGGTGGCCCTTCACGGAGACCTGACCCAGGCCCAACGTGATGCAGCCATGAAAAAATTCCGGGAAAGGACCGTCAAGGTGCTGGTGGCCACAGATGTGGCAGCCAGGGGACTCGATGTACAGGATATCAGCCATGTGATCCATTATAACCTTCCCGACGAAACTGAAAATTATACACACCGGAGTGGACGGACGGCCCGCGCAGGGAAGGCGGGAAAGTCTATTGTACTGGTCAACACCCGCGAAGTGAACCGGATCAGGATGGTGGAAAAACTGATCCAGACCACCGTCGAGTACAGGTCAATCCCCACTGCCGAAGATATTTGTGAGAAACAGATGTATGCCCTGATGGACAGGGTAGTCAAAACCCCCATCGACGAGGAGGCCATGGACCGCTACTGGCCCGTATTCTATGAGAAGCTGAAGGGGATTCCGGCCGAAGAGATCATCCTGAAGTTTATCTCCACGGAGCTAAACAATTTCCTGGAGTATTACAAAGGGGCTGGAGACCTGAATGCGGAACAGGAAAAAGGCGGCCAGAAAAGGGGAAGAGAAAGAGATGGCGGAAGAGACAGGGAGGGCGGAGGCTTCAACCGCAACCTGGGCGGGGCCAAAACCAGGTTTTTCATCAACCTGGGGGAAAACCAGAACATGAACAAGGGGGCACTTGTCAGGCTGGTATGTACAGAAGCCGGTATTGAAAGTGCACAGGTGGGCAGGATTGACCTCCATGCCCGTCATTCCTTTTTCGAAATCGATGAGCGTGCCGTCCCCACGGTTCTGAAAAAACTTGAAAACGGTAACTACGAAGGGAAACCCTTCAATGTAACCCTGTCCCAGGAAAAGGATTACAAGAGCCAGCCTGCCGGGAAAAAGAGAAAATACTAGATGCTTTTCAGGAACGTTGCACTTTCCGGGAAGGTGGCCGGGTCCATCTCCACGAAGTAGTTCTTCAATCCGGATTTTTTTGCAGCGCTGAAAAAATCATCCCAGTCGATATCGCCCTGTCCGATGGGCACCTGGCTGTCTTTTTCAGCCGACCAGTCAGAAAGGTGGGCAGAGATAAAGCGTCCCGGATAGGCCCGGAAATAGTCGGCTGCCTTGTACCCGATGTTGAATACTGCCACCTGGAATTGCATCTTCACCAGTTCGGGATCAAACTCCTCAAGCAGCACATCGTAGATCAGTTGGTTGTCCAACTTTTCAAACTCCATATGGTGGTTGTGATAGGCCATCTGAATGCCCGCCGCCTTGGTTTTTACAGCAATTTCATTCAACTCCTGCGCGGCTTTCCGGTAGTCATCCAGAGAGGCATCCTTGTCCAGCCAGAAGGAGGCCAGTACCATCTGCTTCATTCCCATGGCACGGGCCCACTCAATTCGGTTGTCCAGGCTGTCGCGCAATTCACCCACATTGAAGTGCGAGCTGGTACACCATAGTCCAGAATCATCAATGATCTGTCTCATCTCAGAATTCTTCATTTTGTTTAGTGGCTCAAATCCTGAACCGGAATAGCCCAGTGGAGAACACATCTCCACTTCGGAATACCCCATGTCAGCCATCTTATGAAGGGTGCCTGCAAAATCAGCTATCAGCTGATCCTTGATGGTCCACACCTGGAATCCGAAGGATAACTTTCTCGCAGCCGGACCGGCTGCGTTGGAAGCAAACATACGCATGGGCAAGGAACTCAGCAGGGCAGCAGAGGCAACGGCTGCTCCACCGCTTTTTAAAAAACTTCTTCTGTTGGTTGTCATATTCAGTTGGGATTTCAGTTTGTTAAAGATAGCTATTCTATCAGATACTTCTTTCAGGGGAATTCAATTTCAATCTGAAAGTAAGCACAATCCTGAAAATCCCCAGGATGATAAACGCCAGGGCTGTCCATAATCCAATGGTGGTGCCCAGGATCATGGGGTGCCAGAAGAAAAGAATGGCCGTAAGCAGCAGGGCCACTCCGAGGATCAATTCCCATTTCCAGTACGCGTGGTTTGCCTTTCTGGCCTCTGCGGCTTTCATGATGATAGCTACACTGTTGAATATAAGCCAGACACCTACAAAAAGGGTGATGATCTTCAACAGGATAGCCGGGTTCACAATCAGAACCACACCGATGACCATGTCTATAATCCCTCCTGAAAACTGAAATCCCCAACCGGGTATTCCCCTCCGGTTGGTGGCCGTGAAGAGAACCTGTGCGATTCCGCTGACCGCGATAATGACACCGATGACCTTGGTGAGTGTTTTTAAACTTTCTACCGGTGCCTTCAATATCCAAAGGCCGATCAGAATGAAAATGACCCCAAACAGCATGGGGAACCACCAGTAGGTGAGCTCTCTTTTTTCAATTTTTTCCGTATTCATGGCAGGTACTGTTAAAATGGTTTGATTCAGGAATGCTATCAAAATACACTATCTGGCATTGTAATACTCCAGGGCTTTGGATAAGGCGATGCCCCCCATTTGGATGGCCATCTCCCGGGACATCCTTTCATTCCCATGCTGTGCCACGGCATGGGCAATTTCATGCCCCATAACCACGGCAACACCATTTTCATCCTCACATACAGGCAGGATCCCTTCATAAAAGGCAATTTGTCCCCCGGGCATGCACCATGCATTCAGTGCATCGGAGACAATCACATTGTACTGCCAGTCATACCCCTCAACAGCCGATTCAAGGCTATTCTGCTTCAGGTAGGATTCCACAGCAAGGCTGAGCCTTTCACCTACCTCTTTTACCATGGTCACATAATAATCATCGCCAGACAGTTTACTCTCTTCAAGTACCGAGGCATAGCTCTGTTCGCTCAGAGCAAGCATCTGGGAGGAAGGAATGGCAGTAAGCTGCTTCCTGCCGGTAAGGGGCACGGTCGAACAGGATTCAGTTAGTGTTATGGCTCCCCATACAAGGAACAACAGAAAGATTGGTTTATTCATGATGGAATGCGTAATTAAGATCAATGGTCCTGTCTACCAAACAACTCAGATGAGGATTTGTTTGGGGCCATTCGCCGATAATTCATCCGGTCTCCATCCCAAAGATACGGGTCTGCCTTTCCCTGTTACCGTTTACCGATTATCCATGATCGTTCGGCGATTTTACATTGGATCACAGCCCGGGCCGCGATAGTTTTACACCATGTTTTGGATCATATTCATATCAATGATAACTGTCACACTGCTGTGGATTCTTCTGGGTCCGGTGATCATTTCCCTGGACACCGATATCAACAGGTACAGGATGGCCCTGCCGGGGATAGTCCACGCCGCTGTGGTTCCCGCGGAGGATCTCTTTCATATTCGAGGCCGGATCTTTTTCATTCCTTTTAAGGTGCATCCCTTCAGTCCAAAACAGAAAAAGGTGTCGAATTCAGAAGGCCGGGGAGAAAAGAAAAAATCTCGGCAGAAAGAAAAACCAAACAGCCTGTCTGAAGGGATGAAGCTGGGCCGGAACATCCTGGGTTCATTCAGGATCAGAAGAATGAATCTGGATATTGATACGGACGACTTTCTACTCAATGCATGGCTGTTGCCGGCATTCTCTGCAGTGAATTCCGAACGGATCCATATGCAGGTGAATTTTCAGGGGAATGCCTCGCTTATGCTGGATGTGAGGACCCGATTGGGCGCACTGGCATGGGCCTTTATTAAAACAAAATATCAATCATTGTTTAACTATTAAATTATATTGAAATGGAAGTAAAAATTGAAGATTTACTGGACAAAGTATCGGGACACGTCAAAGACCTTTCCGATACCAAAACCGTTCTGGGTGAGGAGTTCACCCTGGGCGAGTACACCTGCAGGCCTGTCATTAAAGTGGCCACCGGATTCGGGAGTGGAACCGGAACCGGGGATGATCCCAAGAAGAAAGCCAAGGGAACGGGAACGGGTGCCGGTGCCGGCATCGCTGTAGTTCCCGCAGGTTTCCTGGTGGCCAAAGGAAGCGAGATCTCATTTATCGGAGCTGACAAAAAATCAACCCTTTCCTCGCTTTTTGAAAAAATGCCCGACCTGGTAGAAAAGGTGGCAGAAATGAAAAACAGGGAAGCCGCAGAGGATAAAGAGGAGAAGAAAGAGAAGAAATCCTGACCGGTAACGATGGTTCCCATACTTTGAAGTGTGAATTCCCTCCTGTCGCTATACAGGGGGGAATTCTGATTTTATATCCCGTCAGACATATTGCCCCAGGTCCATCCAGCGCTGCATCTTCTCTTCCACAAGCCCGATGATCCCGGCCACACGCTTTGAGATTTTCTCCAGCTCCTCATAGCCAAGGGTCCCGTCGTTCAGTTGTGACTCCAAAGCCTCCTTTTCCAGCTCCAGCTTCTCAATCTCAGATTCAAGCATGCTGTACTCCTGCTGTTCTTTGTAGGTCAGTTTGGCCTTCACGTTCTTCGCCTGTCGGCTTCGTTCGTTCGGTTGCTCACTTTCTCCTTTCCCCTTTTCACTTTTTCCTTTTTGCATGCGTTCCTGCTGCAGGCGGAAAGCCGAATACGTTCCATAATGATCCCTGATCTTCCCGTCCCCCTCAAAGATAAAGAGGTGGTCGGTGAGCTTGTCCAGGAAATAACGGTCGTGGGATACGATCACCAGGCATCCTTTGAAAGAGAGCAGGAACTCTTCCAGTTTATTCAATGCAAAGAGGTCCAGGTCGTTGGTGGGCTCATCAAGGATCAGAAAATTGGGATTCTTAATCAGAACGGTCAGCAGGTGCAGCCGGCGCAACTCCCCACCGCTCAGTTTGGCGATCATCTTGTACTGGGTCTCGGGAGGAAACATGAAGTGTTCCAGGAAAACAGAAGCGGAGATGGTCCGTCCGTCCTCCATCTGCACCACTTCGGCAATCTCTTTCACTGCATCGATGACCCGCTGCTCCTTTTTCCACTCCTGTCCCATCTGGCGGTAGTACCCCATGACCACGGTCTCTCCCCTGTCAATGGTCCCGGCATCCCGGGGCAAAATTTCCGAGATCACATCCAGGAAGGTGGTTTTCCCGGTCCCGTTCCTTCCAATGACCCCCACACGTTCCCCCCTGGAAAACTTGTAGGTAAACCTGCTGATCAACTCCAGGGATCCAAACGCTTTTGAAAGCCCTTCCATCTCCAGGATCTTGCCTCCCAGCCTGGGGGATTTCACCTGGAGTTTCAGTTCCCCCGGATCTTTCTCAAGTGTGGCCTTCTCCTTGATGCCGTCAAAAGCATCGATCCGGGCTTTTGATTTGCCCGTCCGGGCCTTGGGCATCCGCTGTAGCCACTCCAGTTCCTTTTTCATCAACTGGTGTGCCCTGTCAGCCTCTGTTTTGCGGTTCTCCTCCCGTTCGGCCCTTTTCTGAAGGAACAACTCATAGTTCCCGTTGTAATGGAACATCTTCCCCTGAATCAGCTCAATGATCCGGTTACAGACCCGGTCCAGGAAGTACCGGTCGTGGGTCACCATCAGCAGGGTCAGGTTGGTCTGGGACAGGTACTTCTCCAGCCACTCGATCATGTCGATATCCAGATGGTTGGTGGGTTCGTCCAGGATCAGCAGGTCGGGTTCATCCAGCAACACCAGGGCCAGGGCCACCCTTTTCTTCTCTCCTCCTGAAAGGCTGGATACCATCTGGGATGTATCAGTAATCCGGAACAGGTCCAGGAGCTGCTTCAGACGCCTGTCATAATCCCATGCCCGGACCAGGTCCATCTCATTGGTGGCCTCTTCAAGCTCCTTTTGTGTTTCCTGGTTGTGATCCCGTGAATGATTTTCAAGGGCCCTGTCGTATTGCATGATCACCCCGATCACAGCCGTATGGGTGGTCAGAATCAGCTCATCGATGGTTTTTGAGTCATCCAGCTCGGGGGCCTGCTCCAGGAAAGCTGTTTTGATCCCGTTACGAAAAGTAAACTCGCCCGTATCGGTGCTCTCCTTCCCCATGAGGATCCTCAGCAGGGTGGTTTTCCCGGTCCCGTTGCGGGCAATAAGTGCCGTCTTGTCACCACGAGCCAGTCCGAAGGTTAGCCCTTCAAATAAAAGCTGTTCCCCAAAGGACTTGGAAATATTTTCTGCTGAAAAGTAGTTCATCACCTGACCACAAATTTCCGGGTGAGGTGCTGAGTGGGGGTTGACACAGAGAGAAAAAAGATCCCACCGGGAAGATCATTTTTAAGGATCTTCATTTCGGAATACCCCCCAATGCCCCCGGTGGTCCGGGACAGAATGGTTCTTCCGTTGATTTCCATGATGCGAATGGAACATAACTCCCCTTCCGGGGAGTGAATTCCGATGACAAGACCCTCAACGGACTCTGTAAAACCTGCCCTAAGCGCAGCTGCATCCTGAGCCATGACATGATCCGGGTTCAGATCTGCGGTCACTTGAAGGGACACGGCAGGTCCAGATCCAAACCCTTCCCTGGCGGCCCGGACAGAGAGCTCACCTTCACTGAAAACCGCATCGAAGGTGACTTCGATGCTCATCGAGTTGCTTGTTCCTGAAGCCCCCAGGGGCAATTCCCAGAGGTAGTCATCGGCATTGCTTACCTCTGGCACTGCATATTCAAAGAGGCCGCCCCCTTCAGGTATGGATGCAGGTCCTGAAATGGAATCCGGGGCCGGGGGAACGCTGTAATATTCGATTCCGGGGAGGATCATGCCAGGATCCAGGGGCACCAATTCAAGTTCTATAGAGTCAGAGGAACGGAGCCTGACAAGCAGGTAATTCTCATCCGTTACCTCTCCCATTCCGGACGAGAGCAATGTGACGTTGTCCCAACGGTCATAAAATCCGGCAATCGCATCCGGATTTCCCCCCACATCGCCCGAAATGACATAGAAGTTCTTCTCCGGCTCCCGCACAAACATGGGATGAACTTCCTCCCAGTAATTGGAATTTTCCACCATCTGGTCGTAGCGGGAGCGGCTGTTGCTTTTTACCCCGGTGTACTTTTCATGGCTGTTCCAGATCACTTCGTGAAAATAAATAAAGATGTTCCGGGTCGTGTCCCCGGCCTGGCTGATCTGATCATCCAAAAAATCAATCTGTCCGGGGGATATGGACCGGTCCCCTTCTGTACTGTTCAGTACAATATGCAGGTCATTCTGCCAATAAAACGAATAGTAGGTTCCCCCGAACAACTCCTCAAATACCTGCCAGCCTACCTCGTTATTGTCATGGTTTCCCATGACATAGTAAGCCGGCAGTCCAATGCCAGCCAGCTCATCTTCCACCTGCTGCCAGCTTTCCGTCGTGCTGAAATTCACAATGTCACCGGTAAGCACAATGAATGCGGCTGTTGAATCATACCCCGATTGCAGGCTGTTCAGAAATGCAGGATGCAACCCGGTGTTACCACCCTCATGGGCACCATAGGCATGTCCGGCCACAATAAACGCATAGGCTGTGTCGGACTGTGCCTGCATAACCGGATGAATCCACAGCAGAAAAACCACTGCCGCCAACCCCTTCAACCTGTATTTTTGAATCCATTTCATTCCTGACCCCATTCAATTTAAAAAAACGGGATTTCCCCATCCACCAGAAGCGTGATAAAGCTGTTTGATTCGGCAAAGAATGCGGACTCCCCGTTTCGCACAAACCCGGCCCGGACCTCAGCCATGCTGCTTCTTTCATTGGTCACAAACATCCGGATAAACCTCACATCCTTCGGGAGGCCCTTCAGGGTGATTTGCCTGGAGGCTCCGTTGTTGATGATGTGAATGACATACTGCCCCTTTTCGGGATCACCCAGTCCGGCTGCGATGATGTTTTCTTTATCAGAAGCCACATCCATAGCAAACAATCCTCCGGGCATATCAGCGATCTGTTTGAAATTCCAGAACCGCTGGGTGGGCGTCATGGGTTCATTCACATGACCGAATGCACCACCACCGCTCAGGGGCGAGTAATCGGAAGTCAGCTGCCACTGAAGGATCGCTTCGGGCTGGCAGATCTTCAGAATTCTTACATAGAGGTTCATCTCTTCCATGGCATACATGGTCTCCTTGAAAATATCCGGATACCTCCATGCCCCTGCATCCATGCTTCCTTCGCCAACCAGAAGCGGCACTTTCATGCGCTCTGCTGCTTTGGCCCACTGCACCAGGTTTTCGTCGGTATATCCCCTCCAGGAGTGAAATGAGACAGCGCCAATAAAGGGATGGGTAGACACATCATCCATGGCCGCATTCACAAAGGGCCATCCGTCGGCATCGGCTGTATCACCCAAAAGTAATTTGGTCCTGAGACCCCTGGATTTCAGGTGGGTTCCCAGCCCTTTGATCAGCAGGGCATGCTCTTCCGGTGTCTGCCTCACATTGATCCCCAGGTCGGACTCATTGAATGAAAACAGGGCAAACTCAAATCCGTATTCATCTTTCACATATTGGATATAGTCCCCAATGGATTGATAGATCTGTTCTGCCTTATCCTGATCAAGCGGATTCCCCCTTTGTCCGCCGGGCCTTGGACCCCAGCCCATGGAGCCTGTAACGGCCCACCCGGGTGCTGACCAGTCGGAGAGGATCACCGGCATGCCCAGTTTGTGAAGGCGGGCTGCCATCTCCATGGCTGCTTTGACCCGGGGGTTCAACTCACCGGCCTTTGCTTTGTCCATGGGATCATCATCTTCGTCGGGGTGCCAGAACCTCCAGGGCATCTCCACCCTTCCCCACCTTACATCCATGTTCTCCAGACAATAATCAATGACCGCCGGGTCTGCATCCGGATTTTGCAATCTGAAATTCCCGCCGAACCCTGCAAATGGCCTTCCCAGCATTCCCGTATCGAGGGTCAGCACTGCACTCGAGCGATCAGCCACACCGGTTGCACTGATTATAAATGATTTATAAGCCGAGCTTCCCTTTTTCAACTCTCCGGTCATCAGGGCGAAACAGATCCGGATGGGCCCATGTGGATCAGCCGGGTCCTGCTTCACAAGAATTGTCGTTGGTTCGTTTACAGAAATCTCCAGGTTTCGCCGTTCTCCCGTGATCCGGATCCCGGTGGCAGTGCCTCGCAGCATCTCACCCACTCCCTGCGGAATGGCAAGAGGTATCCCGGCCTTTTCACCAACCAGACTGATGGTGGAAACCTCATATTTTGAGCCGGGCAGGTCCAGGATGAAAAAGGTCCCCGTGAGGGCCGTATCCACTTCGTTCCGGAAGTTGATCCGAACATTGGCCCGTCCGGCTCCCAGTGCCTCCACCGACTGGTCAAAATGAAAATCATCAAATGAGATATAGGTGTACTGCGTGTTGTCTACCCTTCGGTACTGGTAGCTTCCCTTCTCCTTGTCCGTTTGGGTCACAACAGACCAATTGGCTCCCACAATTCCCAGTGAACTGTTCATCTCCATGATCTCTCCATCGAGCCTGATGCCGCTGATGTTCCCCCAGGGATAGACTTCGGGCTGGGCGAAAAGGGCGGATGTGCCAAAGATAAGTGCTGATAAAATGATCTGTCTGATGTTTTTCATATCTTGCTTATTCTGTTGTTTTGATTGATACAATGTAGATAAAATTGTATTTACTTTAGACTCCCTTTAACCCGGAACCAATCCTATTTATGGAGGCATATTATATTCTGATTGTTGGCTTCCTCTTCATTCTGGCCATTTCACTCCTCATCATAGGCGTTAGCAACGATGCTGTAAATTTTCTTAATGCAGCCATAGGAGCAAAAGCCGCCCCGTTTACCGTGATCCTTGCTTTTGCCGGAGCAGGTATTTTGGTCGGGGCTGTATTTTCCAACGGGATGATGGAGGTGGCCCGCAAAGGAATCTTCCACCCCGAATTTTTTGCTTTCAGTGAAATCATGGTCATTTTCCTTGCCGTGATGCTCACCAATATCCTGCTGCTCGATTTCTTTAACACCATGAGACTGCCCACTTCTACGACGATCTCAATCGTATTCGGAATTCTTGGGGCAGCGGTGGCAGTCTCCATCTTTAAAATAACCAGAGCCGATACGCCCATTGATCATATGGGAACTTACATCAATATAGAAAGTTCAGTATTAATCATAGTGGGAATATTTCTGTCGGTGGTCATTGCATTCAATGCAGGAATGATTATACAATGGATCGTGAGGCTCGTATTTTCCTTCAATGTCAGCCATACATCCAAATACTGGTCGGGTATCTGGGGTGGATTTGCCATCACTGCCATCCTCTATTTCCTTCTTATCAAGGGAGCCAAAGGATCCACACTGGTTACCCCCGAAATGCTGGTTTTTATTAAGGGCCACACAGCAGGCATCCTGTTGATCAGTTTTGTGGGATGGACCCTCATTTTCCAGGTCCTGGTTCTGTTCACCAGGATCAACATATTAAAAATAACTGTTATGGCCGGAACATTTGCGCTGGCCATGGCTTTTGCCGGGAACGACCTGGTGAACTTCATCGGTGTACCACTGGCGGGGTTCGAATCTTTCAAAGCATTTATGGCCTCCGGAAGTACAGATGCAGGTGGATTCCTCATGGAAGCACTGCAAAAGCCGGTCGATACGCCTATCTTTTTTCTCATCACCGCAGGAATCATTATGGTCCTTACCCTCAGGTTTTCAAAGAAAGCCAAATCCGTGACTGCAACAACCGTTGACCTGAGCCGTCAGGCTGAAGGATCAGAGCGTTTTGATTCCACTTCCCTGGCCAGGTTCATCGTCCGACGGTCGGTTGAGGCCAGCAATGGAATAGCCAGTATCACTCCCAGGGCCATCACAAGGTTTATTGCAAAAAGATTTGATGCTGACAAAGCCCCGGAGGATAGGGACGAGAAGCCCGCCTTCGACCTGGTCCGTGCATCCGTAACCCTGGTTGTTGCCAGTATCCTGATTGCCCTTGGCACATCATTTAGACTTCCTCTCTCCACAACCTATGTAACCTTTATGGTGGCCATGGGTTCTTCCCTGGCCGACGGCGCCTGGGGAAGAGACAGTGCGGTATATCGGATTTCAGGAGTATTAACGGTGATTGGCGGATGGTTTTTCACCGCTTTCATTGCCTTCCTGGCATCATTCCTTATCGCTGCATTTATCTTTTTCGGAAAAATGCCGGCCATCCTTATCCTCATTGGACTGGCGACCTATATTTTGTTACGGACCCATGCTTTCCACAGGAAAAGAACTGAGAAAGAAGCCATCGCTGTTGCGGAAATCATATCCGCATCCGCCGATGTAATTAAATCATGTGAGGATGAGGTGAAAAGCACAGTTCTCAGGGTTTCAAAGATTCTCTACCTTACCTATACCAGCTTCTTCAAGGAAAAACACAGTGAGTTGAAGAAACTCAGGAAGGAATCCAGGCACCTGGTAAAAGAAATCAAACAGATTCGGGAAAATATCCCCAATACACTGAAGAAGTTCGAGGAAACCGACCTGGTAAGTGGTCACCATTATGTGCAGGTTGTGGATTATATGAAAGAGACATGCAACTCTCTGATGCACGTGGTTCAACCGGCATTTAACCACCTGGACAACAACCATGCCTTCGATAAGGAACAGACTGAAAGGATGAAAGATTTCAATGACAGGGTTGGTGAATTTTTCAATTTCGTGATCAACCTGCTGAAGAAAAGAAATTTTGATCATCTGGATGAACTGGTTCATCGACGTGATGAGATGATCAACCTGGCCAATGACATCCTGCTGAGCCGGATCAAGATCCTCAAAAAAACCCGGAAAGGGGTCAAGGTAAGTGTAACTTATATGGAGATGCTTTCAGAGACAAAGAACCTGTTGCTGGACGTTGTACAACTGGTGAAAGCGGATGTAAAACTCCATGAATCCAAACCACCCTTTGAGGAAATCGTGAAGGAGGTTGCATTGGCGAAAAAAGAATCATGAAATTCCTGAGGGTTTATCAAACCTTTATACCGAAAATACTGACATCATCAATCTGCTCATGTTCTCCACACCATGTATTAAATGTGTTTTTGATGATTCGATTTTGCCGGTCCATGGACTCTTCCTGGACCGAAAGAAGCAGTTTCTTAAAGTTCAGAGTCTTGAATTTCTTGCGATCTTCGCCGCCAAACTGATCTATGAAGCCATCAGAGAATAGATAGAATGTATCCCCTTTATGAAGTGAAACGGAGTGGGAAGTAAAAGCTGTTTCTTCCCAGTGTATGCCGATGGGTTGTTTGTCTCCTTTGATCTCAAATAACCGGTATTTGTCATTGTCTGCAGAAGCATACGGTTCGAGCTGCTTCCCGGCCACTATATCCTTATTTCTAATAATATAGATGGGATTATTCGCTCCTGAAAAATGAAGCTCATTTCTGTTTTTATCCCATATGGCAATCACCATGTCCATACCATCTTTCTGCTGCTCACCATCACCCTTCTGAAGCAACATCTCCTTTATTTTAATCCTTAACTTTTCAAGAATCGCGCTGGGTGCATTGAAACATCGGTCACCAATCAAACCATTCAGCAATGTGATCCCCAGCATGCTCATGAATGCTCCCGGCACACCATGTCCTGTACAATCTGCTTCCACAATGACCAAATGGTCCTGGACTTCCTTGATCCAATAGAAATCTCCACTTACGATGTCTTTTGGTTTAAAAAAAATGAAGTGTTGCGGGATTAACTCGTCCAATTGTGATTGGGATGGAAGAATCACCATTTGAATGCGCTGAGCATAATTGATGCTATCAGTGATTAGTTCCTTTTGCGAATAGACCATATCATGCTGCATTTGAAGCTGATCCCGCTGTGCTTCAATCTCGTCACGCTGGGACTCGATCTCATTTTTCTGGGTATTAATTTTCTTGTTTGTTTTCCGGATAAACTGCATTCTGTTATATATTCCGCCCGCAAACATAAGAAGCAAAATTCCCAATGAACCCATGGTTATGCTGATCGCTTTCTGTCTTCTGCTATACAGTTTATCTATTTCGGTCTGAGCTTCCAGAATAGCAATCTCGTCCTCCTTCTTTTCCAGTTGGTAGGAAAACATCAGGTAATTGGTTTTATTTTCTGTCTCTACCCTGTTTATTGTACTATCAATGCTGTTTTGAAGGGACAAATAGTTATACGCATTCTGAAAATCTGATATTTCAGCATGGGTATAAGCAAGTCCCGCATATGCGCTGGATAATTCATAATTAAATCCCAACTCCTTGGAAATGACTTTGGCTTCCTCATAGTATTTGATGGCAAGCCGGGGATTGCCCTGTTTCATACTGGTAGAAGCAAGTCCCAGAAAAATTCGTGCAATTTCCAGTTGAGCCTGCTCCTGGACGGCCAATTCCAATGCATCCTGATGATATTGTATTGCAGCTTTAAAATTCCCTTTTTCAGCATAGATCTTTCCTATATCGTTCAGTGAAGCTGCAATATCTATGTTGCTGGTGAGAAAGGCCTGTGCACCTTCTAAATAGAAAAATGCCGAATCATATGCCTCCTTCTTCAGGTAGAGTTGTCCAAGGTTTATAGAACCAAGACCCATTAAATCCTGGTATTCGATAGAACGACCAATCTGCAGTGCACGGTGATAATAATTGAGTGCCGTATCTAGCACGGTGGGTTGTTCAGAATATACTGATCCGATATTCAGAAGAAGCGTCCCAATCCGCTTGCTGTCACCCAGTTTTTCAGCAATCTTCAAAGCCCGCAGATAATATTCAATGGCCAGATCGCTGACCCCACTTGAATAATAGATAGATCCTATATTGCCAATGATATTGGCTACCAGCTGATCGTCACCCAGTTCTTCATAAATCTCCAACGCCAATTCCCAATCTTGAATGGCGTCCTTGTAATCACCCTGCATATAGTTTCCCAGCCCAATGTTCTTATAGGCATCGGCCAGCCCTTTTTGGAAACTGATCTGTTCAGCAAGGTTTTTTGCACGGGTACCATAGACGAGCGCCTCGTCAGGTGCTGTTCTGTATAATAAACCTGCTATCTCATTAAGCACCTGTATCTTTAAGGTATCTTCATCCAATTTTTCAAGGACCATTCTCAGGCTATCCACCTGAGGGTCCCGGGCATTGGCAATTACCCCCCCGGAAATGATGATTAAAAGGCCAAGTACTTTAAAGAATTTCACCTTCAAGGAAGGTCGATGAAATGAAGGTGCAAGTTTCAAAAAAAGGATTGTATGTTACTGTTAATTAAATCATAAAATTGATGAATAGGCAATCATATACTGCCAACACATTTGTTAAAATGTCTTAAAACACAGTACACATCAAGCGATAAAACGGACACCGGGATCAATAATCACTATATTTGAGGTCCGACAAATCCATTAAACATTTTGATAATCATATGAAAAAATTCTTTCGATTCTTTGTTTTGCTTGCTTTGGTGCCACTGGTTTCCATGCAGGCAGCAGATGAAGCCCGTTTGCTTCGTTTTCCCGCCATCCATGGCGATCAGATTGTATTCTCTTATGCCGGGGACCTGTTCACTGTGAACAGCGAAGGAGGTCTCGCCCGCAAACTCACCAGCCACAATGGTTATGAAGTGTTTCCGCGCTTCTCGCCCGACGGCAGCAAGATCGCATTCACCGGTCAGTACGACGGGAACACAGAGGTGTTCGTTATTCCGGCCGTAGGTGGATCACCCAAACGGCTGACCTATACCGCTACCCTGGACAGGGACGATGTGTCGGACCGCATGGGACCCAATAATATTGTCATGGACTGGACCCCCGACGGGAAGTACATTACCTTCCGTTCGCGCAAACAATCCTTCAACTCTTTCGTGGGACAACTCTTCAACGTCCCTGCAGAAGGCGGACTCAGCGAGGAACTTCCCCTTCCTTGCGGCGGATTCCTCTCCTGGTCGCCCGATGGAAATAAAATTGCCTACAACCGCATCTTCCGGGAGTTCCGCACCTGGAAATACTATGAAGGGGGTATGGCCGACGAGGTCTGGATCCACGATTTCAACACAAAGACCACCGAGAAGATAACCGACAACGGGGCACAGGACATTATTCCCATGTGGACCGGAGATGAGATCTTTTTCCTTTCGGATCGTGACCGAACCATGAATATGTTTGTTTACAACATCACCAGCGGCCAGACCAGCAAGGTGACCGACTTTACCGAGTTCGATGTGAAGTTCCCTTCCCTGGGAAAGGATCAGATTGTATTCGAAAACGGCGGATTTATCTACAAACTGGATGTGAAGAGCAAAAAATATAAAAAGGTCTCCATCCGGATCGCCAATGACTATGCTTACAGCCGCACCGAACTGAAGGATGCCAGCAAGAGCATCAACAGCATCGATCTTTCCCCCAACGGTGAGAGGGCCCTGTTTTCAGCCCGCGGCGAAATCTTCACTGTTCCGGCCAAACACGGCATCACGCGCAACCTGACCATGAGCCCGGGGGCCAACGACCTGTATGCCAGCTGGTCGCCCGACGGCAAGCACATTGCATATTTCTCTGACCAGACAGGTGAGTATGAGCTTTATATCCAGAAGCAGGACGGATCGGAAGAACCCGTCAAACTGACCACCGGATTTAACAATTTCCCCTACGACCTGAAATGGTCGCCCGACAGCAAAATGATCCTGTTCAGCGACCGCGCCTTCCGTCTCCAGTATGTGGATGTGGACTCAAAGGCTGTCAAACTGGTCAAACAATCGGTCAGGCACGAACTGAACGATTTCGACTGGTCGCCCGACAGCAAGTGGATCGCCTACGCCGAAAACGATGCCAACGGTTTTGGAGTGATCCAGCTTTATAACCTGGAAAGCGGGGTGGCAAGCCCTGCTACCGACAACTGGTATGAGTCCGGCAGCCCCAGATTCTCTCCCGACGGGAAATACCTCTATTTTGTCTCTCTCAGGGATTTCAATCCCACCATATCCAACACCGAACTGAACTTTGCCTTTACCGATATGGCCAAGGTCTACCTGATCACCCTGGCCAAGGATACGCCTTCTCCTTTCGCCCTTGAAAATGATGAGGTAAAGATCGACGAAGCAAAAGCAGAAAAAGCCGATGCGAAAAAAGAGAAGAAGGATAAAGACAAAGGAGACAAGGAGGAAGAGGCCGAGAAGGAAGAGGTGACCACCAAAATTGACCTGGACGGGCTCAATTCCAGGATCATCACACTCCCTGTGGAGGCCGGTAACTATTTCAATGTTCAGCCGGCTGAGGGGAAAGTTTACTACATGGCAAGAGGCAACAATGGCCCAGGCGCGACCAAGGTTTTTGACCTGAAAACAAAAAAGGAGGCCGAACTGGGTTCCGGCCTGATGTTTACCCTGTCTCCCAGCAAGCAAAAGATGATTGTCCGCCAGGGTACCCAGTATGCCATCATTGATCCTCCTGCAGGCAAGGTGACCATTGAGGAACCAATTGACCTGTCCGGCATGATGGTGCTGGTCGATTACCGGAAAGAGTGGAAACAGATCTACGATGAAGCCTGGAGGCAGATGCGTGAATTCTTTTATGTGGAAACCATGCACGGCGTGGACTGGAAAGCCATGCACGACAAGTATGATGTGCTGGTACCCTATGTGAACCACCGCAACGATCTGACCTACATCATCGGTGAAATGGTGGGCGAACTGTGTGTGGGACACTCCTATGTGAATTCACCCCCCGCCGGCGGCGTTCCGGCCAGGATTCAGACCGGATTGCTGGGGGCGAAACTGAGCAAGGATGCATCGGGCTATTTTAAAATCAATGAGATCCTGCCGGGAGCCAACTGGAGCCCCACCCTGCGCTCACCCCTGACCGAAGTTGGAGTAAAAATCAGCGAGGGAGACTTCATCACTGCTGTGAATGGTCAGTCCACCAAAGAGATGGCTGATATCTACCAGTCGCTGGTCAACACGGCCGGAAAAACTGTAAAACTGACGATCAGTTCAAACGCTTCCGGCACCGGTACGCATGACGAACTGGTGAAGCCCATTGCCGATGAGGCCAGCCTCTATTACTACAAGTGGGTCCATGGCAACATCGACAAGGTGAACAAAGCCACGGACGGACAGATCGGGTACATCCACATCCCCGATATGGGAATTGAAGGACTGCAGGAGTTTACCAAATACTACTATCCACAGCTGAGGAACAAGAAAGGGCTGATCATCGATGAACGCGGAAACGGCGGCGGATTTGTATCCCGTACCATCATCGAAAGGCTCAGCAGGGAGCTCACTTTTGTATTCCACAGGCGCGGGGTAACCGAAGGTGATCCGGTTCCCGACGGAACTGTCTATGGCCCAAAGGTGCTCCTGATGAACTATGCATCTGCTTCTGACGGGGACCTCTTCCCTTACCAGTTTAAGCAAAAGAAACTGGGAACCACCATCGGTACCCGTACCTGGGGAGGTGTTGTGGGGATCCGCGGCGCCTATGAATTCATGGACGGTGGCATCATGACAAGGCCCGAGTCTGGATCTCACTCGGCCGAGAAGAGCGAGTGGATCATTGAGAACCATGGCGTGGAACCCGACATCTACATCGATAACGATCCCTCCAAAGAGTATGCCGGCGAAGACGAGCAGCTCGACAAGGCCATCGAGGTGATCATGTCCCAGCTTGACCAGTATGCCCCGCCGCCACCCAAGGCTCCGGGCAACGACAAGAGTGGAAAATAAGCCTCTTGATCTATTTATTAAGAACCGCCCTATTCTTTGTAGGGCGGTTTTTATATACATTGCAGCAGCATGGAAGAAAAAAACATCACAACAGAACGCAGCCGGGACAGCAGGAGACTCATCCTGTTTTTGATCATCCTTACCTCCTTTATCAATCCCTTCCTGGGCGCTGCCATCAACATTGCGCTACCTGCCATCAGCAAGGAATTTTCCATGGGTGCCATTGGCATGAGCTGGGTGTCCATGGCCTTTATTCTCTCTTCAGCTGTCTTCCTGGTTCCCCTGGGCAAACTGGCCGATATTAAAGGCCGGAAGAAGGTTTTCCTCTGGGGTAATGTAATCATCGCGATCACCTCCATCCTCTGTGGAGTATCAAGTTCCGGTGCCATGCTGATTGCAATCAGGGCTGTCCAGGGTATTGGCAGCGCCATGGTTTTCGGCACCGGGATGGCGATTATCACCTCTGTCTATCCGCCCAAAGAGCGCGGCAAAGCCATCGGGATTTCCGTCACATCAGTCTATGTGGGACTCTCCCTGGCCCCTTTCCTGGGAGGGATCCTTACCCAGTACCTGGGGTGGCGAAGCATTTTCTATGCCACGGTCCCCTTCGGACTGCTGGTGGTATGGATCACCTGGCGATATATCAAGGAGGAGTGGGCAGACGCCCGGGGAGAGAAATTTGACCTCACCGGCTCGCTCATCTACCTTCTCTCCATGTCGGCCTTCATGTTCGGTTTTTCGCGGCTGCCCGATCTTCCGGCCATTGTTCTTTCCATTGCCGGATTCGCCGGCCTGGTGGGATTTACCATCTTCGAAAAAAAACTCCAATTCCCCGTCTTCAACATACGGCTTTTTACCTCCAATAAGATCTTTGCCTTTTCCAACCTGGCGGCGCTGATCAATTATGCAACCACCTTTGCCATCACCTTTCTGCTGAGCCTCTACCTTCAGTATATTCAGGGCCTGTCGCCCAGAGATGCAGGGATTATCCTGATCACGCAACCGGTATTCATGGCCATCGTTGCTTCCATTTCGGGCAAGCTTTCTGACACCCGCGACCCAAGAATCCTGGCCTCTTCCGGCATGGGGATCATCACGGTGGGGCTTATCCTGCTCACCTTTCTGACGGCACATTCTTCCGTCACCTATATGGTCACTATCCTGGCCTTTGTGGGGATTGGCTTTGGCATGTTCTCCTCACCCAATACCAATTCGATCATGAGTTCGGTGGAAAAAAAATACCTGGGTGTAGCCTCGGCTACAGTGGGAACCATGCGGCTCACCGGACAGATGATGAGCATGGGGATCGCCACCCTGATCCTGCATGTGTTTATCGGGAACAATCAGATCTCGGCCGAAAATACCACCCGGTTCATGACCAGCATGAAAACTACCTTCATGATTTTTGTGGCACTCTGTATCCTGGGTATCTTCGCCTCCCTGGCCAGGGGCAAAACCACCCGTTCAATTGATCAAGGCCAGAAGGGATTATAAGCCGGATTCCCAACACCATATGTTATAGTGCATCTTTCGTTTTAGGATTCGATCTATTATCAAATAGGTCAAGCAATACAACGTATTCGTTTTCAATTTTATAGAAAACGCTTATTTATTTTGTCAATGTAAATCCTCTGATATTCTTATCAGGGTATTGAATTGCACCTATTTCCGGGAATTCTGATAGTATTTCAAGGAAGTCATAGAGCTTTTTCATGAAAGCCTTTACAACGCTTTCACCCCATTCCGTTTGTAGATAGATAATTAGATGATTAAGCTTAATATCCGCTCTTGTTGTCCAGCGTATTTCTAAAGCCATTTTCGATGCTTAGCCTTTTGAGTCTTCTGATCTATTAAGTTTTTTTGATAGTGTGATTCTGACTCTGCTATTAGCAATTCATTTTTTTGATCCTCGGAAAGCTGATCCCACAATTCGTCCTCTTTTTGAACTCTTGATTTAATTAATAAATCATAGAATTTCATTAAAAGAGGCTCATTATCAATCTCATCTATTAAATGATGAAAATTGATCTTTATATCTGATTGTTTCATGATTCCCTTTTATTCAAAGATACAAAATTGCTTTGAAGGCTGGATAATCTTACTATAACATCAATGATGGATCACCAGGGCTGTGTAGGGTGACGGTGTTTCGAATCTGAATGGCCCCGGATCCACCATGCGCTGCTCTACCACCTCCATATTCCATGTATCAAGAATCTTCATGGTATAACCTGATTCCCCGGAAAGGTCAAGCTCAATGACCTGGCCTGAATCAGCCACATAGGCCATATAATATGCACCTTCCCTGGCCAGTGAGTAGACGTTGGTCTCCAGGTTCACAGGATCCCCATGATCCACAAATGCAGGTATCATTTCCTGCACCGGAGCCTCCTCCATGATGGACCTGAAATATGCAATGCGTTCAGGGCTTTCTCCCACCAGCGTTCCGCCCTTGGCCCACCATCGTACCTCGGTGGAATCATCGGCGTGGTTTTCAAAGGTTTCACCATGCGTGGGGTAACCCCCGCTCAGACCGGCCATCCAGAAATAACTGGTCATCTCCTGGCCGGTCAGTTTTCCCCACCCCGATGGTACGTCGCCCTCGTAGCGCATCTCGTCGAACAGCAAGGGCTTCTGATATTTTTCACGCCATTTGATGGCATTGTAAAATTCGTGGGTCTGGGTGCAAACATGGGTGATCCAGGGCCGGGTGTGGTCGTAAAAATGATCCTCCGAACCATACCAGTTGTGGATCCCTCGAAAACGGTGATGGGGATCCTCCGTTTGCAGCAGAGTACCGATCCCTTCCCAGTCAATGGCTTCCTTGATCTCGGGTATATCCCATTCATTGGCCAGCGACCACCACACATTGCGGTAGGCCGAGATCCGCGCAATCATATAGCGCACATAGCGCTCATTGAGTTCATGCCCCATTTTAAAGTAGCCCCAGATGTCGTAGGGATGAAACAGGATCACATCGGCCTGGATGCCCATCTCCATCAGCTGTTCCACCCGCCGGTCGAAGTTCTGGAAGAATGCATACTCGGGATGGGTATAATTGCGCTCCCCTTCATCCATCACATAGGGGTGCAGCCAGGGTTCCGTTTCATTTCCATAGCTGTAGTGTTTGGGAAAGACACACATCCGGATCTTGCTGAAGGGTGCGCCGGAGAGCGTTTCCAGGGTCTTCTCCTGGATGGACTGCTTCACGCTGGTCCACTGGTAAGCGGTGGTCCCCACGCTGTAGAAGGGAGTCCCGTCGGCATACTGCAGGTAGAAGGTGTTGACGATTTTTAAGGGCCCATGGTTATCCACATCGGGGGGAATGCACTGGAACATACCCTCCCCTCCGGTCAGCTCCTCCGCATTGCTTTGGGTAACGTAAGTCCATTGGCCCGTCTCACCCGGTGAAAACCGGATGCGGTATACACCTTCCCCATCGTAAAACCCGGGAACCTTTGCGCTCATTTCTCCTTTGGAAAAGGTGGCACTCAGATCGATGTCCATGTAAGGATTGCCCTCTGATGGGCCATTGAGGACCACTTCAAATACGCCCCACTGCTCCACTGTTTCGATTTCTTTATGGGTATTGCAGCTTGCCAGGAGGGCAGCGATGATGATGATTACTGGTATTATCTTTTTCATATTACTAGGGATAAACGAATCATGGATTTCAAGATACATCATTTTTGGATGAGGATCATCTTTATCACCTGCCTCCTCCGCCCGTTTCTTATTTCACAAAAATAGATCCCTGACTCCATCTCTTGTGCCTTCCATTCCACTTCATGCACACCTCCAAGCTGTGATTCATTAACAAGGTTAGCTATTTTCCTGCCGGAGAGATCAAAAATATTCAACTCAACATCACTGGTTTCTTGCAGATGATAACTAATCATCGTTCGGGTTTGAAAGGGATTGGGGTAGTTCACCAGATCACGATTCCCCCACTCTATTTCTTCCAAACGGGTTGCTCCAGTTGAGAAAGTATATGAATCTCCTCCATTTTCAAACACATTGGGTTCAATCCTGTGTTTCCATGTCATCTCAACCTCATCATCATTCAATTCTACCAGAACATACCCATGTTCCCCTTCATGAAACAATCGTTGAGGTGTCCAGCGTCCGTTCTCTCCATTGTATTCCGAATCAGAAAAAATGGATCCTCCACCGGTCCCGGCTATTACCTGGTGGATATCGTTGTCCGGATTGCCATCGCCATCATCAATGACGGCATGATCGTAGAAATGATCGTGGCCGCTGAAATAGGCCAAGGCTCTTGCATCGATCAGGCTTTCCCAGAAAAGGTTCCTGCCTTCCGGAAATACACCCATGCAATTGGACATCGATACTTTGAAGGCCGGTTCATGGCCTGCGGCGAAAATATGATTACTTGTTGTTGTGGACAAAATTGAATCGAGCCACTCCTGATTGATCTTATGAGAATCTGTGTACTGGTCCAATGCAAGGAACAGGAGGTTGTCGTATTCAATGGCATAGGTCAGGTTCTTCTCCATCTCCGGGCCATTCTGCGGAAATGCATACC
>CAYVRK010000047.1:0-32120 GCA_964453785.1 uncultured Bacteroides sp. | reverse complement strand
CCCTAAAACCCTCAAAAGATTCGCAACTTGCCTTGCACCCCAACAATTACTTTCCGCTAATATAAACCAGAAAATGCCAAATATGTTCTGTCACCCGGCCATTTTAACAAAAGATAGGTTGCTTTTTAACATTTAGCCGGCCAGAACCGATTTTACTTTCACTCCCGGCAGCCTGCCCAGTTTACCGGCCAGGGATCCCATGCGATCTGTGTCTCCCTCCAGGACGAGGGAAATCACATTGGTGGAACGATCCCTGAGGGGAATTCCCTGCCGTCCCAGAATCATCTCCGAATGTTCGGAAATGATCCTGTTGATGTGTCCGGTATCGCCTTCTGGACTCACCAGGATGATCACTGCCCCAATTCGCTTTTCCATAACACAAATATATCAATAAATCAGCTCCCGTACATTCATCAAATCACGCTCAAGGGCAGCCTGCACGGGAGTGGCGGACAGGCGCTTATGGAATTGTACGGGGCGCATGCCAGGACCCGGACTGCCATGATCTGAAAGTGGAAAGAGAAGAAGCCCGGTCCGGGCAATGATGACAAGTCCCTTTTCCATGCCAACGGGACTCAAAAATGAAACTGCATATTTACCTGTGGGAGGCATAAGCTTGTTGGGGTCATCCGACACGAGGCGCAGACAGGTTCTCTGATGCTTTTCTGTTTCTACCGCAGCAGAGCTGATTTCAAAAAGGACCATAAAGTGATGTTCCAGGTAAGCATTGGCCCGCTGCATATTCCCTTCATGCAGTGCCTTTCTGATCTTGGTACTGCTCACCGTTTCGTGTTGTACCTCCTGCTCCGGTATCTCTTCCACAGCAAATCCAAACTTCTCCCTCATTCCATATAGAGAAGCGAAATTTCCTTCTTTATTGTGTCCGAAATAGTGGTTGAATCCCACCACAATGGTATGGGCATGCAGCATCTCCACCAGGTATTTCTCCACAAATTCCTGTGAAGTTGTGTTCGCAAATTCCCGGGTGAACTCCATGATAACCAGGTGGTCAAGTCCCGTCTCTTCCAGAAGGCAGATCTTTTCCTGGAGGGTTGAGATGAGCTTCAGTTCCCGGCCAACACTCTCCGGGTAAAGCACCTTCCTGGGATGGGGATGAAAAGTGATCAGCACAGAATGTCCCCCTGCCTTTTCTGCCAATGTCTTCAATCTGGAAATGATCACCCGGTGACCTGCATGCACACCGTCGAAGGAACCCATGGTCACTACCGGGTAAGGAATTTCATGGATTTGTTCAAGGGAAAAATGAACACGCATCTCAGGAACCGGACGTTTTCACAAAATAGGCGACTTTCTCAAGTGAGGTGATCATATCAAACTCATCCAGATATACATCCTCCGGAACATGTAAAGGGACCGTTGTGAAATTCAGAATCCCTTTAATCCCTGCTTCAACCAGCTGTTCGGTCACCTCGGTAGCAGAATCGGCAGGGACCGTCACTATGGCCACTGAAATCCGGTGAGATTCAACCACCTCCCTGATCCGGTTCAGGGCATAACATTTTACTCCTGAGATAACCCGGTCGATCTTGGTATGGTCCACGTCAAATGTGGCGATGATATTCAACCTGGAACGTTTGCCCACGAAATAGGTTGTCACCGCCCTTCCCAGGTTCCCCACACCGATCACAGCCACATTGAGTCCCTGTTCGGAATCAAGAATACCGCCGATCACATTGATAAGTTCACGTACATCATACCCCTTTCTCTGCATGCTGGAATAACCGATGAACATGATGTCGCGACGAACCTGGACTGCTGTATTATGATGAAGATCAGCAAGTTCATGCGAGTATATGTGGGTTTTGCCCTCTTCAAGACATTGCAGAAGGGACCTGCGATACTCACTTAGTCGCTCAACGGTTCTTTCGGGAAGCATATCAGGTGATCGAATGGTTCTGTTTACAATACTACAAAAATATTGTTAATTAGTTCACAGTATAGGATAAACAAAAATAGTGATCATGCGCTGTGGTCACTGCACGGGCAGAATGACCCTGAATTCGCTACCCTTGTCCGGCTCGCTCTTTACCTGGATAAACCCACCGTACAGCTCGGCAATCTTGCTGACAATGGAAAGACCAAGCCCCGATCCGGTGATCCCGCGGGTTTGCTTATTCTTGATGCGTACAAACTCCCTGAAAAGCTGTGAAATCTCCTGGTCACTCATTCCGATGCCCGTATCCCTGACTACAATTTCCACGGTCCCCTCCTTTTTACCAACTGACATTTCAACCACTCCATTGTCCCGGTTGTATTTCACTGCATTGGACAACAGGTTATTCAACATGATATCCAGATCCGAGGGATTGGCTTCAAACCAGACCTCATCTCCCCCCTTGTTCAAAACAGTAATATTGCGCTGGATTGCCATTGGATTGATGGTTGATAATGCCAGACTAGCCCTCTCCTTCAGGTTAACACGCTCAATTTTATCCTCTTTTTTCTCCAACCTGATCTTGGTAAAGTCCAGTAGATCCATGATCAGTGAACGCATCCCTTCAATGCGGTGTTTGGACTGGTCCAGCACCTGATCATAATCCTCCATTTTTTCTCCCAGTTCCCTGTTTTTCATGATGTCCAGGTATCCCTCTAGTGCATTCAGTGGTGATTTCAACTCATGGCTCAGAACCGAGAGAAACTGGTATCTGATCTTTTTTCCCTCCTCTTTCATTTTACAGGTGATCCTCTTCAGAAAAATCTGTTTGGAGATCAGGTCTATGCTCGCTTTAAGCTCCATGGGCGTAAATGGCTTGGGAATAAAATCCTGTGCTCCGTCATCAGTGGCCCGGGCTGCCACTTCCAGGGAAGCATAAGAGGTAATCATGGCCACGCTGATGTCCAGCTTCCTCTGTTGGATAATTTCCAGTACCTCCATGCCCGTGATTCCTGGCAGTTTGTTATCCAGAAGCAAGATATCCGGCGGGTGACTCCCGATCATTTCAAGAGCTTCCTCCCCGGTACTTGCTTCCAGGCATTCAAACCCATAATCGTCGTCCATAAATGGAAAACTCACCGAATGCCCGGCAAGTATCCGCGTTACTCCGGACCGTATTCCCGCTTCATCATCAACCACAAGGACAGATAATTTTTCCATGCTATTTTAAAAGATTTTCAATGACAAACTTCAATTGTTCCATCCTGAACCCTTTCTCCAGGTAATGGTCAGCCCTGATCCAGGTTTTGCTTTCGGGACTGTTCAGGTCAAAGCTGATGCCGCGCTCAGCAGCCACCGCAGTGGTAATGATCACAGGAATCTCCGGACGGCACTGTTTGATCCTGTAAGACAGGATAAATCCGCTGTCTTCCTCTTCCATCATCAGGTCCAGAATGGCCAGATCAGGACAATTCCCCTCCAGGTAGTTTTCGGCTTCCTTCCTGGATTCCAATGCTACTACCTCATACCCCCACTTTTTCAGGTAAAGGCTTACCTGGAAAATCTGATCAGGGTCATCATCTACCAACAATACAGTCTTTTTCATCTCTTTTAACTTTTTACTTTTCCCTAGAAAATTGAAAGTTACAGCTTACGAATTCTCGGTAACTTAATGATAAACTCTGTTCCTGTAGGTCCGTTCTCCGGCTTGTTGCTGGACTTCACATCAATCTGGCCACGGTGCATCTTAACCACACCATAGGTGGTGGCCAATCCGAGTCCGGTCCCTTTTCCAATGCCCTTGGTGGTATAGAAAGGTTCAAATACTTTTTCAAGATCACCTGCGTCAATCCCCGTGCCCTCGTCACATATACTGATGATCACCCAGTCGTGGCTGTCCGACAAGGTGGCAATCAGGGCTCCGCCATTGGGCATGGCTTCCACCCCATTCTTCAGCAGGTTTGTGATCACCTGTACCATCTGCTCCTGGTCAATCTCGGCCGCCGGATTCGATAGCTTGTTCACCAGTTTGAAGGCAATGTTTTCAGGAAATATAATGGACGAGGCGCTGATCCTCATGAGTTCAACCATGTCTGTACGGCTATACCTCACCTGGTTCTTCCGGGCAAAATTCAGAAGTCCTCCCACAATGGTTTTACACCTGGCTGCCTGGTCAACAATCAGCTGCAGGTCTTCCCTGAGTTGCTGATCCTCTTTGCAATCTTCCAGCAACAGGTTGCTATACATGATCACTACGCCCAGGGGATTGTTAAGCTCATGAGCGATGCCAGCCGACAGCTGGCCCATGTGGGCCAGTTTCTCACTCTGCCTGAGTGCCTGTTCTACCGAATTCAGCTGATGCTTGGAATCAGCCAGTTTGTGAATGGTCTGATGCAGCTGGTCGATGGAATAAGGCAGGCACATCTCTACTTCGGCAAGTCCCTGGGCAATTGCCTTGGCATGGTTCAGGCAGGTGTCATAGCCGCAGGCTCCGCAATCCAGGTGATCCTGCATGGAGAATTTCCCCATTCGCTGCAACACCTTCCCTATATCATCCTCGGATGGGTCAGCAATGCGCTGGTCATCCTGTTTGAAGGTTCGTGTCAGATCAAGGGTGGCAGAAACCTCCGCCTGCTCTTTTTCCTGTCCCCGGGGGATGGACTCCAGCCGTTGATGAAGATGGTTCAGCACACGCTTGCGCCGGACAAATTTCTTTCCACCGGGTGAAGTTCCTGGTCCCATGGTGCACCCTTCGCAGCACAATAATTCCAGCTGCATAGATCCCAGGTGGCCATCTGCGAACTCCCGGATGGCTTCCTGGAAATGGACTCTCCCTTCGGCAACCATTACCCGCTGGTCCACTTGATTTCCTTCCAGTTTCATGGATTGAAGCATCCCACGGCTCACCGGGAATCCGGCACCTTGCATGGCCAGCGGGGGAGAAAATTGTGTTGGCTCCACGTTGCTGGGCCTGATCCTCCCTGCAGTCAGCATCTGTCTCAACTCCATGAAAGTGATCACCGCATCCACCTCATCTGACTCATCCTTTTTGGCGATGCAGGGGCCGATAAACACAAGTCTCGGCTCCTCTCCCCGTGTCTTCCTGATATATCTGGCCGTGGCAACCATGGGAGATACCACTGGTGTAAGCGATCCTATCAACTTCGGGTGGTATTTCTCCACGAAAGATACAATGGCCGGACAATCCGAATTTATGTAGCCTCTGCCCGGATTTGCATTGATCAGTTTTTCATACTCCCTGGCCACCAAATCTGCTCCCATCCCCACTTCAAACACCTCCTTGAAACCAAGTTTCTTCAGCATGCCTGCAAAAATCTCCGGTTCACCGGCTTCCTCAAAATCAGCTACAAAACTGGGGGCCACCAGGGCAAAAACATGATCCCCCAAATCAATCAGTCTACTGACCAGGTCGATGGAACGTTCATACACCTTCGCCCCCTGTTTGCAAACGATGGTGCAATTTCCGCATGCTATGCAACGATCTCCCAGCACCTCCGCCTGACCGTCAACAATCCTGATGGCTTTGACCGGGCACTCCCGGACACAGGTGTAGCAAACCCTGCAAAGGTCCTTGACCGTATATACCAGCTTTCTGTGCTTCACATTTTCCATTTATAATAGAACTTCCCGTTTTGTGAATGTGGTATAAAGATGTTCCTTGCCGACCTGACTACCGGGCTCTCCAAGGAATTCATGGTAGATCTGTGCTACGGCCGGGTTGTTGTGTGCCCCGTGGATCGTGGCATCGTTATCCATATAATAGATGGCCCTAGAACGGGCCCGGAGGATCTGCTTATTGATGGGGATAGGCTGTCCGCCGCCATTTGTACAACCATCAGGGCAGGCCATAACCTCCAGAAAGTCCACCTGTTTTTTTCCTGTCCTGATTTCATCAAGCAGAGCCACTGCATTGGACAGTCCGTTTACAGTGGCGATCCGGATTTCCCTCTTTCCAACTTGCACGGTCATCTCATGGCAGGATTTATGTATCCTGAAACGGTGCAGTCTGGACGGGACAATATCTTTCCCTGTAATGCAGTGGTAAATGGATCGTAATGTGGCTTCCGCCTCGCCACCAGCTACTGCAGTAAGGTTTCCGGCTGTACCGCCTGCCGGGACACCTTTTGCGGCAGACTCTCCGGCAAGCTGGTCGAGGTCAAGTCCGGTCAAACGGATCATCCTGGCCAGTTCGCGGGTGGTTAGAACCAGGTCAACCACAGGAATACCCGACTTTGTCATTTCCACCCGCTGTGCTTCATTTTTTGCTGCTGTGCAGGAAGAGATCACCACAGAAATGATCTCCTTCCCGTCCACACCTGCCCATCCGGGGAACCAGCTTTTAATCAGGCTTCCGGTAATCTGTTGCGGGGATTTCAATGGAGACAACAGTGGGAGAAGCTCCGGATAATATTGCTCGGCAAATTGCACCCAGGCCGGACAGGAACTGGTTATCAAAGGAAGGCCTCCTGTTTCCCCGCTGCGCTGTTCAAATATTTTTGCCTGTTCGGTGATCAGAATATCCGCCCCGATGGCAGTTTCAAATACATGATCAATCCCATACCTTTTCAACACGGCAAGGATAACCTTGCTCATGTCAATTCCTGGTTTTAATCCCAGCATTTCAGCCACAGAAACTGCAACGGCCGGAGTAAACTGGGCCACCACTATTTTTTCAGGAGCGTGAATAGATGCATCCAGTTCCGGAAACTGGACATGTTCGATCAGTGCACCCGTGGGACAGGAGATCAGGCACTGACCACAGGCTGTACAGTTTGAAAAGTTCAGAGGTTTGGCCAGTGTGGTGGAGATGCGGAGTTCATTTCCACGATGGGCGAAATCGAGGGCAGAAGTACCCATGATTTCCTCACAAACCCTGACACATCTGCCACAGAGAATACATTTGGAGGGATCCCTGACGATGGCAGGACTGGACCGGTCCATCTTGTGAGGGCTCTTTTTTCCAGGGATGCGGCGCTCCCTGATATTCAGGTCTTCCGAAAGGTTCTGCAACTCGCAGGAACCATTTCTTTCACAGTAAAGGCAGTCATCGGGGTGATTGGATAGCAGCAGTTCCACATTGGTCTTCCTGGCTTTGAGTACACGGGGAGAGTGGGTCAGTATGGTCAGCGGATTCTGTACATAAAACGAGCAGGAGGGGACCAGGTTTTCCCATCCCTCCACCTCAACCACACACATGCGGCATGCCCCTGAAGGGGAGAGTCCTTTCATGCTGCAGATGGTAGGTACATGCATGCCATTGCGGTTCAGCGCCGAAAGGATGGTCTCTCCCTTTTCCGCCTCGATATGCCTGCCGTTCACTTTTAAACTGATCCCCATGGTTTCTACCTGTAAAACACCGCTGCAAATTTGCAAACTTCGTAACATATCCCGCAACCGATACATTTCTCCTGGACGATAAAATAGGGATGCCTGGTTGTTCCGATGATGGCCTCGGCCGGACACCTTTTTGCACATATGGAACAACCTGTACAGAGGTCCACATCGATATACCAATTCCTTAATTCGGTGCATGTATTGGAAGAACATTTGCGGTCGAAAATATGCTCTTCATACTCCTGCCTGAAATATTTCAGTGTACTGAGCACCGGATTGGGTGCATTCTGACCGAGGCCGCAGAGGGAGGTGTCTTTCATTACATCCGCCAGGTTCTCAAGTTGCATGACCCCTTTGAACCGTTCCAGGGTGGTCTGCCCCTCTTCATCCACCGGTTTGCGGGTAATTCCCCCGAGTATCTCTGCCATTCTCCGGGTACCCTCGCGGCAAGGAATACATTTTCCGCAACTCTGCTTGTCCACATACTCCATGAAATACCTGACTATATTGACCACACAGGTTTTATCATCCATCACCAGGATCCCGCCAGATCCCATAACCAGGCCGCGGGACTTGAGGTTCTCAAAGGAAACGGGGACCTTCATCTGTTCAGGGGGAACCATGCATCCCAGGGGTCCGCCCACATGGATCGCCTTTAAATCCCGCCCTTTTTCCACCCCACCAATGATGTCATGGATAATCACATCCAACGAAGTACCCATGGGCACTTCCACCAGTCCGGAAATCCTGGCCCGGCCTGATACACTGAAGATTTTCGTTCCCGTACAACCGGGGAGACCGATTCCCTTGAACCAGTCGGGCCCGTTTTTGATAATACCCGGCAGATTGCAGAGGGTCTCTACATTGTTCACCACGGTGGGACGGCCCAGGTAACCGGAAACGGAAGGATAGGGTGGTTTGGTGGAGGGCATTCCGCGCCTGCCCTCCAGACTTGCAATGAGGGCTGTCTCTTCACCGCAAACAAAAGCACCGGGACCTTTTCGGAGTGAGATCTGCAGGTTGTACCCGCTCTCCAGTATATTGTCCCCCAAAAGTCCCATCTCCCTCAGCCGGTGAATGGCATTGCTGATGCGGCGAATGGCATCTTCATACTCACTCCTTATGTATATATACGCCCTGTTCGATCCGATGGCATAGGCCGCAATGGAGATACCCTCCAGCAGCTGGAAAGGATTCCCCTCCATCAGGGTCCGGTCCATAAAAGCGCCCGGATCACTCTCTTCTGCGTTGCAAATCAGGTATTTCTGGTCTGAAGAAGTCTGAAAAGCCGACTTCCATTTCTGCCCGGTGGAAAATCCTCCCCCGGAACGCCCCCTCAGTCCGCTCTCAGTGACCAGGTCACATACTTCCGTGAATGTATAACTCCGTATGGTTTTCAGAAATGCATTATACCCGCCCCTGGCTACATACTCTCCAAAGGAAAAGGGATCAATGATTCCGCAAGCTTCCATTACGATGCGCTGTTGCAATGAGAAGAACGGGATCTCATCCAGAAAAGGCACATCCGCCCATGATTCCTGACCTTCCCTTCGCAGCTGACCGATGAGCAGATGATCAGGAATCACCTGGTGAAACAGATCATCCAGAAGTGAAACAACTTTGTCGGCTTTAACCCTGCTAAAGAAAATTCTTGTTCTTCCTGGCATCTGAATGGAGATCACAGGCTCTTCCGAGCTAAGGCCGATGCTTCCCGATTCACACAAATCAATATCAATGGAACGTTCGGAAACATACTTTTCGATAGCTTTCCATGTCTCACGGGCACCTGCCACGATCCCTGAAGTGGAACTGTTGACCATGATCAGGGGCCGGGTCACCTTTTCCCTGTTCAGCAGGCTCACCTTACCGGCCTGGGAAGGGGTCATATCCCGGAGATCTCCCTGGGCCAGCTTCAACAGAAAAACTTTTTCAGCCAGCATCATCCTGGTATTGTTTAATAATCTCCCTTGCATCTATGACACTAATCCCTGAATAGTACTTCCCGTTGATGGACAATACAGGGGATTGTCCGCAAGCACCTATGCAGGATTGCACCTCCAGGCTGAAGAGTCCGTCCCTTGTGGTTTCTCCATCTGATATCCCGAGGATCTTTGTAATCTCATTCAGCAGCTCACCCGCCCCCCCCATGTAACAGGAGGTTCCGTTGCATAATTTGATGTGGTACGTACCATGGGGGATGAATGAGAACTGGTTATAAAAGGTAGCCAGTCCGTATACTTTGCTGGTGGGAAGTGAAAGGTGCGCTCCGATGCTTGCAATGGCCGATTCTGAAATATACCCGAATTCATCCTGAAAGGCCTGGAGAAGGGGTATCAAGGCATTTCTCTTTATCTGCGGGAACCGTTCCAGTATACCCGCTATTCGCGCTATTTCATCCATATCTTCACAGAACGTTCAAAGATATTCATTATGTTTGTTATTTGAAAAACAGTATATTATTTGAATGGAGTATAAATTAGATTCGCCACGGTACGTTTTTATTAACTTTGACCATCATTTGCCATATGACACTGGTAAGAAAAGAGATTAAAATCTGTATGGGGAGTTCGTGCTTCAGCCGGGGCAACAGGATGACCCTTCAGGTCATACAACAATATTTGAAAGATCACCATATGGAACGTGATGTGATCCTGAAAGGACACCACTGTTTTGGAGATTGCAGCACCGGACCTGTGGTAAAAATAGGGTCCAGGGTTTACGAACAGGTAACCGGCGATTCCATCCTTGAAATCCTTGAGAATGAATTCGGAACAATGTAAAACAAAACCCATGGAATCCCTGCTGAAGATCAACAACGACAAATGCATTGCGTGCTATGCCTGTGTCAGGGCATGCCCGGTCAAAGCCATCCGTGTGCAATCGGAGCATGTAAAGCCGGAGATCATTACTGAAAGATGCATCGGATGCGGAAGCTGTGCTGCGGTCTGCAGTCCTGAAGCTGTGGAAATTAGGGATGCCAAAGCGGGGCTGAGGGAGTTGTTGAAGAGCAAGAAAAAAGTAGCCGCACTTGTAGATCCCTCCATAGCCGGCGAATTTCCCGATATAACCGACTATCGGAAATTTGTACAGATGGTGCGGACACTCGGATTTGACAGGGTCAATGAAGTAGCGTTCGGGGTCGACCTGGTGGCCCGGGCTTACCGGGAGTTGTTCGAGAAGAGCAAAGGGAAGTACTACATCATGACCAACGACCCGGTTACAGTCTCCCTGGTCGAAAAATACAGTCCTGCCCTTGTTCCCAACCTGGCTCCGCTGCTGCCTCCTGTAGCTGCTACAGCAAGCGTGGTGCGGAAGCTAACACGCGGCGATCATCACCTGGTTTACATCAGTCCGCTCCTTGCCAGCAAGGATGAGATCCAACGGTTTAAAGGCGACCATCGCGTTGACCTGGCCATCACTTTTGTTGAGCTCAGGGAGATGTTCAGTGAGGCCGGTATCCATGAAACGGATCTGGAGTACAGCGATTTTGATGCCCCGTTGGGATACAAGGGTTCATTTTTCCCGGTGGCCAACGGCATCATCCAGGCGGCCGGCCTGGAAGAGGAGTTGCATGAAACCTCTGTGGTCACCGTGGAAGGGGAGGGCATCCTGGATGCCATCAAAGAATTCGGCGAGAACATCGGTGCCATTAAAAGTCATTTCAATCTGTTCTACAAGGAGTTCCTGATGGGCCGGGGTACCAGTATGGGTGGCAGGCGAATTTTGCGCAGGAGCCAACTCATCAATTATGTGCAAAGGCGCCTGAAAATACTCGACCTGGATGAATGGGAAAAGGCCATGGAGAATTTCGCTGATCTGGACCTTTCCAGGAAGTTTAATCCTGACCCCCAGCAGCTTCCTGTACCCTCCGCATCCAGATTAAAAAAGATCCTGGCTGAGTTGGGACAGGAGCTACCTCACAATGAGGGATGTGGGTCATGCGGTTATGAAAGCTGCACCGATTTTGCCACTGCCATTGCACAGGGCCTTGCCATACCCGAAATGTGCAATACATATGCATCAAGGAACAGGCAGGAACACATTCGCTCCCTGAAAATCACCAATGAAAAACTTGCCCAGGCCCAGGAAGCGCTCAGGGAATCGGAGCGGACTGCACAAAAGGAGAAGGATGCAGCCAGGGAGGCTTCGGAAATAGTCCGCAGGATGCTGCATAAACTGCCTTCCATGGTGGTTATCTGCGATCACAACCTGAAGATCCTGCAGACCAATCAGAGTTTCATCGAGATGCTTGGAGAAGATGCTGCAGAAATCAACGAAGTGATTCCCGGGCTGGCCGGCGCTGACCTGAAGACACTGCTTCCCTATGGATTATATAACCTGTTTACATATGTGCTGACGCACAATGAAAGCATCACAAACCGGGACATTGCCCATGAAGGTAAAATTTTGAATGTGAGCGTATTCTCCATAGAGAAAGGGAAGATTGTGGGCGCGGTAATCCGCGATATGTCCGCCCCTGAGGTCCAGAAAGAGGAGGTGGTCAAACGGCTTACCGAAGTCATTGATAAAAACCTGAGCCTGGTACAGCAGATCGGTTTTATCATGGGTGAGGGAGCCGCAGAAACAGAACGTATGCTCAACTCAATCATCGAATCTTATAAACAGAAACAGAAACTGGGCGAGCGATGAACGGCAGTTTTTACATAGAGGTCGCCAGCAATCAGCGCAACTATGGGTTGGAGCGAATCTGTGGTGATGTGTTTATCAGCCGCAAAATAAAGGAGGAGAACCGTACCATTGCGGTACTTTCCGATGGTATGGGACACGGTGTAAAAGCCAACATCCTGGCCACATTAACTGCAACCATGGCTGTGAATTTCACCATGGAGCACAAAGCGGTTGAAAAGATTGCCGAGATTATCATGAATACCCTCCCGGTATGCAGCGAACGGCACATGAGCTACTCCACCTTCACCATCGTGGATATAGAGCATGATGGTCTGACAACCATCCTGGAATATGACAATCCCCAGACCATCATCCTGCGGGACAATCAACCATTTGATCCCGGCTGGACCTGCATCATCCTGAAGAGTGAAAAAAATGCGGGGAAGGAGATCCTCTCCTGCCAGTTCCAGCCAAGAAAGGAAGACCGGATCATCTTTTGCAGTGACGGGATTGCCCAATCGGGACTTGGAACCGATACCTATCCCCTTGGTTGGGGACGGGATCATATCCAGGAGTACGCCGTGAAGCTGGTCAGCAACAATCCCAAGATCTCAGCTTCAAAACTTGCATCAAAGATGGTGAACATGGCCCACAGGAATGACGGATATGACTCCCGTGATGATACAAGCTGTGCCAGCATCTATTTCCGTGAGCCCCGTAAACTCCTGATTGTCACAGGACCACCTTATGAAAAAGAGAATGACTCAATGCTCGGTGAGGCGGTTCGCACCTTCAAAGGGAAAAAAGTGGTTTGCGGCGCCACCACGGCAGATATTCTCTCAAGGGAACTGGGTAAGGATATCGAGGACAGCCTGGTCTTTGAGGACCCCGAACTGCCACCTGTTTCATACATGGAAGGCATTGACCTGGTGACCGAAGGGATTCTGACCATCACCAAGGTCACTCGAATCCTGAAGGAGTTTTCTCCCTCCTATTTACCGGGCAAGGGTCCGGCAGACCGCATCGTTAAACTTGTCAGGCAGAGTGATGAGATCCAGTTCATTGTTGGAACCCGTATCAATATTGCCCACCAGGACCCCAACCTTCCTGTCGAACTTGAGATGCGTCGTACTGTGGTGAAACGCATGGCCCGGTTGCTGGAAGAAAAATTCCTCAAGGAGGTCCACATCCGCTATATATAGTCCGCCAACTGGCCTGTGTGAAAACAAAAATCCCCGCTCATACGTAATACTCTTGGCACACTTATTGCCATATTGCTATGATCTGTCCGGAAAATCCGGACTGACAGATTGACGGATAACAGGAGAAGAGTTACAGATGCAAAGCTTTTTAGACAGAATAGGACAGTTCATGATCCCCATGGACGAAGAGACAGAATATATTCCATTGCTTTCGGAAGAGGAAGAGGAGGACCTGAAGAAAATGAACATTCCGGATGTGCTCCCCATCCTTCCCCTAAGAAATACAGTACTTCTCCCTGGAGTGGTTATCCCCATTACGGTGGGAAGGGAAAAATCACTCCGCCTTGTACAGGAAGTTTATAAAAAAAATAAGATCCTGGGGGCAGTGGCACAACGGGACGGATCCATAGACGATCCGGAATTCGAAGACCTTTACCACGTGGGTACTGTTGCCCAGATCCTGAAGATCCTGGAGATGCCTGATGGCACCACTTCTGTGATTATCCAGGGGCGTAAACGATTCATGATCAATGAGCTGATCGCTGACAGACCCTATCATGTGGCAAGCATCACACCCCTGGAAGATGCCAGGGACGAACCGGCAGAAGAGTCAAAGGCAGTGGCAGCTGCACTGAAAGAGCTGGCCATAAAGATTATCAAACTCTCATCCAACATTCCCACCGAGGCCACCTTCGCGGTGAAGAATATTGAGAGCCCTTCATTTCTTATCAACTTCCTGGCTTCCAACAGTGAGCTTTCCCTGAAAGAGAAACAGGCTCTTCTGGAAGACAACAGTGTGGCCAGGCGTGGCTTCACACTGCTGGAACATCTTTCGAAGGAGGCCCAGATGCTGGAACTTAAAAATGACATCCAGACCAAAGTTAAAAGTGATCTGGATCAGCAGCAGCGTGAATTCCTGCTCCACCAGCAGATGAAAACCATCCAGGATGAATTGGGTGGATCTCCCCAGGACCAGGAGGTTCTGGATTTCAGGGAGAAGGGAAAAAAGAAAAAATGGGATAAAGAGGTGGCGCTTGCTTTTCAGAAAGAACTGGACAAACTCCTTAGACTCAACCCTGCTACCGGAGAATATTCGGTGCAGGTCAATTATATTCAGACAATGATTGAATTGCCCTGGAATGAATTCACAAAAGATAATTTTAACCTGAAAAGGGCAAGCACGATTTTGGACAGGGACCATTTTGGACTTGAAAAGGTAAAAGACCGGATTCTGGAACACCTGGCTGTTCTGAAACTTAAAGGTGACCTGAAGTCTCCGATTCTCTGCCTTGTAGGCCCTCCTGGTGTGGGTAAAACTTCCCTGGGCAGATCCATTGCCGATGCACTGAACAGGAAATATGTCAGAATGTCATTGGGCGGCCTCCACGATGAAGCTGAAATCAGGGGACACCGGAAGACATACATCGGGGCAATGCCCGGACGCATTATCCAGAACCTGAAGAAGGTAAAATCATCCAATCCTGTTTTTGTACTGGATGAAATCGACAAGGTGGGCAGGGATGTACATGGCAATCCGGCTTCAGCACTGTTGGAGGTTCTGGATCCGGAACAGAACAGTACCTTTCATGACAACTTCCTGGAATTGGATTACGATCTTTCAAAAGTCATGTTTATTGCCACAGCAAACACCACAGCTGGCATCAACCCTGCATTGCTGGACAGGATGGAGATCATTGATCTTTCAGGATATATTGTTGAAGAAAAGATACAGATTGCACGAAGACACCTTATACCAAAACAGCTAAACAATCATGGTGTGGAGAAGAAACAGGTTACAATCCCTGTGAAAACCCTTGAACACATCATTGAAGGCTACACCCGTGAATCGGGTGTGAGACAGCTGGATAAACAAATTGCTAAGCTTGTGAGGGTGGTGGCCAAACACATTGCATTCGAGGATAGTTTTGAAAAAACCATTACCATAGAGAGGGTCCAGGGGATCCTTGGTCCGCCAAGGTACCTGAGAGACAAATATGACGGAAACAAACATGCCGGAGTGGTTACCGGACTGGCGTGGACTGCCACGGGCGGGGAAATTCTCTTCATTGAGACCTCACTGAGCCTGGGAGAAGGAAAGCTGACCCTTACAGGGAACCTGGGCGAGGTCATGAAGGAATCTGCCGTGCTGGCCCTGGAATACCTGAAATCCCATGCTTCTTCGCTGTCCCTGGATAATGCTGTATTTAAAAAGTACAATGTTCACGTGCATGTTCCCGAGGGGGCCATTCCGAAGGACGGACCTTCGGCGGGTGTGGCCATGATGACATCCCTGGCCTCGGCATTTACCCAGAGGAAGGTAAGGGATCATATGGCCATGACAGGCGAGATCACCCTCAGGGGAAAAATTCTGCCGGTGGGGGGAATTAAAGAGAAGATACTTGCCGCCAAAAGGGCAGGAATTACCGACATCGCCATATCAATGGAGAACAGGAAAGATGTGGAGGAGATCAATGAGATATACCGAAAACAATTAAACTTCCGGTATGTGAGTGAAATATCTGAATTAATGGAGTTTGCCCTGTTGAAGGAGCAGGTCGAAAAACCGATGGCCCTGGATTAACAGATCAGAAGCTTGGCAGTTTCAACACCCTTGGCTTTCTTAATCCTGACAAAGTAAATACCACAGGGGAGACCTTTCCCTTCCAGTTCAGTAATTGAGAATGCGTCTTCTTCTTGGGCCCGGTACTTGTAAACGGGCATTCCTTCCAGGTTGAATACTTCAATCATGATCCAGTCTTTTTAGGGTTTCACTATTGGCAAATAAAGGGCTTTCCCAGGAACAAAATTATAGACCGGACCACATAATGTAAAGAGAAAGGTGACTTATTGTGTGAACCATGGGTTCTGGCTTGTGAACCCCGCATTCTGACGGATAAAGCTTTTTCAGGTAAAGCTTGACTCAAGTATCTTAATCTTCTGGGAAGGAATCTTGATGGAGCAGGCTTCTCCATTGTATTCTAAAAAACAGAGATTGGATTTCCGGTCAACCCGGGCCAGGTATTTCAGATTCACCAGGTAGGAGCGGCTCACCCTGAAAAAAGTCCCCGTTTTCAGCAACTCCTCAATGGCCCCCAAATTTTGGGTTGTTATCTCCTTGGTACCGTCCGACATCTGAATGTGGGTGTAGTTGCCATCTGCCTGGCAATAGACCACTTCCGCAGGATGGATCAGAATGTATCCTGACCGTGTATTCAGTTTCACTTTTCCGGGTTCGCTCCTTTTCAATACACCGATCAACTCGGCCAGATCACGATTACGGCCTTTGGCGCTCCTTTTCCTGTAGCGCTCCACTGCATGGAAGAGTTCTTGCTTTCGCACCGGCTTCAGGATATAATCGAACACTGAATTCCGTATAGCCTGTATGGCATAATTGTCAAAGGCTGTGACGAAGATGATTCCGGGTTCATGACCATCCCGGTTCACCAGTTCGATGAATTGGAATCCATCCTTATCCGGCATCTGGATATCCAGGAAAACCAGGTCCGGTAGCTCCTCCTTCATCAATTTCATGGCATCATCCACATTTCCGGCCATGCCAACCACCTTCAATCCTTTCTCTTCCTGTAGTATGAATTTCAGGAGTTCCCGGGCCTCGGGTTCATCATCCACAATAAGTATTTTTAAATGCGCTTCCATGGCAATCATGGGTGGGTTTTACCCTTCCGGTCGCAAGTTATAAAAAACTCCGAAGCACAAAAAACGAAGAGCCACTTCACAGTATATTGACTTTTTTTTTGTAACCTCACTGTAATTATGTTGTAAAAAGCATGGCCAGCCTCCATGCCCATAGAACTACTGCCAAGTTTGGGACCCTGCCGGTCTTTATGACCGCCATCTCCACCATCCTGGGCGCCATCCTGTTCCTCCGGTTTGGATATGCCGTTGGTCACCGCGGATTCCTGGGCGTTATCGGTATCATTTTTCTGGGTCACATGGTCACCATTCCCACAGCCATGGCGGTGGCAGAGATCGCCACCAACCAGAAGGTCCAGGGAGGTGGAGCCTATTACATCATCAGCCGTTCATTTGGCCTGAACATCGGTTCCGCCATCGGCATTGCCCTCTACCTGAGTCAGGCCATCAGTGTGGCATTCTATGTGATTGCATTTTCTGAGGCCTTTGAACCCCTGATCAGGTTTCTTCATTATGAAATAAATACACCCTTGATCGACAAAAGATGGATTGGCCTGTTCAGCATGAGCCTCCTTGCCGTGATTATTCTCACCAGGGGAGCCAACATGGGCATGAAGGCCCTCTATGTTGTAGTTGCCCTGTTGTTTACCTCGCTGCTGTTCTTCTTCCTGGGCAAATCCACCACACCCGATCAGCCCTTTGTACTGAATGCACAAATCGCGAATCCGGATGGTTTTTTCTATGTGTTCACCATTATCTTTCCGGCCTTTACGGGTCTGGTGGCAGGCCTTGGCCTGTCGGGAGACCTGAAGAACCCCAGCAAATCAATCCCCAGGGGAACGCTCTGGGCGACGCTTGGAGGCTTTGTGATATATTTACTTGTAGCATATAAACTGGCTGTTTGTGCTTCACCTGGAGAACTTGCTTCGGATCAGATGATCATGGAAAAAATCGCCTTATGGGGGCCCATCATCCCCATCGGACTGGCAGCTGCCTCACTTTCTTCAGCACTGGGATCCATCATTGTGGCCCCTCGCACGCTACAGGCCATGGGATACGACGATGTGTTTCCCGGAGCAGGGCTGAACAGCTGGCTCTCCAGGGGCAAAGAAAAAGACAATGAGCCCACCAATGCGGGCCTGATAAGCCTGATCATCGGATTTGTCTTTGTGGCCTTCGGAGACATCGATTTTGTGGCCAAGATCATTTCCATGTTTTTCATGGTTACCTACGGGGTGATTTGCCTCATTTCCCTGCTGGAACACTTTGCAGCCGATCCATCCTACCGGCCAACCTTCAAATCGAGGTGGTACCTCTCGCTGCTGGGGGCAATCACCTCTTTCTGGCTTATGTTCAAGATGAACGCTCCCTATGCCCTGCTGTCCCTGATCTTCATGGGAGGGATTTATGCGATGGTCTCGGGATACAAAAGCAAAGAGAATGGTCTGGTAAATCTGTTCAGGGGAGTTGTATTCCAATTGAGCAGGCAATTGCAGATCCTGGCCCAGAGAGCTGACAAGGAAGACCTGGATGAGCACTGGAGACCATTTACCATCTGCGTTTCCCAGGATACCTTCATGCGGCGCAGTGCCTTCGATATGCTGCGCTGGATTTCTCTGAAGTACGGATTTGGCACCTACATTCACTATATCAAGGGATTCCTGACTGAGAAGACCAACCGGGAATCAAAGGAGGTACTGAACAAACTGATTCATCTGGCCGCAGGATCCAAGAACCGGGTCTACCTGGATACAATCATCAGTCCATCCTACACCTCAGCCATAGCACAGGTCATCCAGCTTTCGGGCATTTCAGGTAAAGGAAACAACATGATTCTTTTCGAGTTTTCCCAGAGCCAGCCCGAATCGCTGGAAGAAGCCCTGAATACCCACGATATCCTCTATGCCACTGGTTTTGACCTGTGTATCCTGAATACCTCCTACAAGGGATTCGGATATAAAAAACAGATCCATATCTGGATTACACAAGGTGATTACGACAATGCCAACCTGATGATTCTCCTGGGTTATATCATTATGGGGCATCCCGAATGGAAAGAGGGAATTATCAAGATTTTTGCCATTTACCACCCGGAAGAAGCCACAAAAAAAAGGGAAGAGTTAAAAGAGCTGATCAGGGAAGGGCGGCTTCCCATATCGTTTGGCAACATCAGCCTGATCAGTTCCGAGTCAGGAAAGAATACCAGGGACCTGATCGGGGAAACATCGATGGATGCAGATCTGACCATCATTGGGTTCAGGCATGAGCAGCTGAAAACGGAGGGTTTCAAGCTCTATACCGGGTATGATAAGCTGGGTAATGTACTTTTCGTCAGCGCCAATAAAAAGAAAGAAATCAAATAAACACTACCTTTGAAAAAAAGACCAATGCAAAAGATAGCTGTCTTCCCCGGTTCATTTGATCCCTTTACGGTTGGTCACGAAAATATTGTCCTCAGAGCACTGGATCTTTTTGATCAGATCATCGTAGCCATCGGTGTTCACTCCACCAAGCAACCCCTTCTGAAGATTGAAGCCCGTGTTAAAATGGTTAATAAAGTATTTGAATCCTATGCCCAGGTTTCGGCCGATTCATTCGTGGGACTCACTGTTGACTACTGCAGGAAGGTAGGTGCAACGCATATGCTGAGGGGAATCCGAACTGCAGCCGATTTCGAGTATGAAAGAGCCATCGCCCAGATCAACAAGCGGATGCTACCTACAGTCGAATCGATTTTTCTGCTAACCACTCCCGAACATACTCCCATCAACTCAACCATCATTCGGGACATTATCTGGAACCATGGAGACGTATCCCAGTTTATTCCGAAAAGTATTGATATAAATGATTACATCTGATGAGATTGTTTGCGGGTGGATTCTTTGTTTTGTGGGGATTGTGGGGAGGGGGATGTTTGGGAGGCCAAACGGTGACCATCACCGGAGAGCGATCCGGATATGAAGGAAAATCAATTCATGTGACCATCCCGGGGAATCCCTTTCTGGACATTCCCCTTTTTGCCGAGAAAGTTATTTGCGACCAGAAGGGGGCTTTCACGCTTGCCTTCGAAACCAAGGGAGAAACAGTTGTCCGCCTGTCCACATCCGTTTATGATGCCAGCCTTTATACGGAACCCGGTCACATGTATCACATCCAATTGCCTGTTTATAAGGAGATGGCCTATGCCGAACGCATCTCCCCCTATTTTGAACCCTACAAAATACCGCTGCAGGTGGTGGGAAATCCGCTGGATGTGAACCATGAAATATACCGGTTCGATTCTCTGTTCTCCCATTTCAACGAACAACTGATTCGTGCCAGAAGAGCGGGAGAAGAATCCCCCGTGGATTCCATCATCGTGATTCTGACCGAAGAATTTAAAGATGCAACATCCCCCTGGTTTAACAATTACCGAAGATACAAATCCGGTATCCTGAAACTGAATTCGGGCCGGGCCGGGCTGGAGGAGATCAGCCGTAATTACCTGGGCGAAAGGGTAAATGAAAGGCATCCTGCTTATATGGAATTATTCGGAGCCATGTTCAGGGATTTCCTGATCTACTATGACCGTACTCCCGAAGGAAAGGGAATCCGATACCACATCAACCGAACCCACAACCTGGATAGCCTCAGGTCCATCATTGCCAGTCATCCGGCAGTCACCAATGACACACTTCGGGATCTCATTCTGCTTCAGGAGCTACCCACACTTTTTTACAGAGGTGATTTCCACAAGGAAGCTATCCTGATCCTGTTTGATTCCCTGGAAGCAGACCCTGTGAATGCCGTGTATGGTGAATATGCAAAGCAGATCGGGGAAAAACTCTCCAGTCTTGTTATCGGTAATCCTCCCCCCCATTTCAGTCTGACCGGAACCGATGGCAAGATCTACACGCCGGATGATTTCCTTGGAAAATACACCTATTTGATATTTGCCACACCCGATCACTACGGATGCATGATGGAGTATCCCTACCTGCAATCCTATCTGGAGAAGCATGTCGCCTATCTCGAAGTGGTTACCATCATGGTAGCAGAAAAAGAGGAACAGGTAAAAGCATTCATGGAAAGAAATCATTATGGCTGGAAGGCCCTCTACTATGATGAGCAGGTCAAAATGCTCGATGACTACCTGGTGAAAGCATTCCCGGTGGCCTACCTCATCGGTCCGGACGGCAAACTGATTCTTTCACCTGCACCCCTGCCTTCGGATGGGTTTGAACAACAGCTCTTCCGGATCATGCGTTCCCGGGGGGATATCTGATCAGACCAGACCCCTGACTTTCAGCACATCCAGTATACTTTTATAGGTGTTTTTTTTAATAAAACCTGTCTTCCCCGGTTTTACCCACCTGGATGAAGTAATTCCTTCTTCCCCCTGCAGGAATGTCTTTGCATTTCCGTTATAGCGCATTTCAAACCACCGGGTCTCTTTTAATACCAGTTTGCCTGAAAGTTTGTAGATATGGAATGTGGAAACCAGCAAGTGTAGGGATTCGATTCCTTCAAGTCCGGTTTCTTCAACCACTTCCCTGACTGCCGCTATTTCGAAATCCTCACCTTTCTCAAGTTTTCCCTTGGGCAAATCCCAGAATCCGTTGCGCTTAATGGCCAGGAATTCACCCTGGGCATTCAGGATCACCCCTCCCCCGGCATTGATACAGGTAAAACACCCTTTGAAAGCTTCCGTCAACTCTTCCAAATCATGATGAAAAATACGAAATTTCATGATCCCGCTCATTTCGTAGAATGCATATACCAGTTCCTTCAACTCCTGCTGATTGCGGTACTTATAGAAGAGCCCCTTCTTATGATGAAACGAGTCAGAAAAGTTGTCGCCAAGATAGATCACCCGGTCTTTGAGAAATACTTTGTACATCTTATTTGTTCTCTGAAATGGTCTTAATGATCACATCTTCCTTGTCAGAAATTGAACTGTATTTCAGGAATCAGGAATAAAGATATAATTTATAAATCTTATACATTTGTCAAATGGCAGAAGAAAAGAGAAAAACCGCCGGTTACCTGTTGCAAAGCAAAGCAATCATCCTGGAACCTGCTGAACCCTTCACCTGGGCTTCGGGATGGAAATCCCCGATCTATTGTGACAACCGTGTAACCCTCTCCTACCCTGAGATCAGGAGCTATATGAAGGAATCCTTCCGGGAAACCATCCTGGAACGGTTCGGAACCCCGGACCTGATTGCCGGAGTGGCTACTGGAGCCATCGCCCAGGGTGTACTGGTGGCCGAGCGAATGGATCTGCCATTCATTTATGTGCGGACATCGGCCAAGGCTCACGGGAGACAAAACCTGGTGGAAGGACGCTTGTTGCCCGGACAGAAAGTGGTGGTGGTGGAGGATCTGGTAAGTACCGGTGGCAGTTCACTGAAAGCCGTTGAAGCAATCCGCGGGGCCGGAGGCTTAGTAGCCGGAATGGTGGCCATTTTCACCTATGGCTTCCCCGTGTCTGAAGAAGCATTCCGCCAGGCGGGTGTTCCATTGTATACCCTGAGCGATTATGATACATTGATTGAAATGGCCCTGGAGTCCGGGTACATCAGGGAGAACCAGGTGGACCTACTGACACGTTGGCGGGAAAACCCCTCCGGCTGGACCGGTGTATGACAAAAACGGAGAACAACATATGAAAATAGAGAGTAAAATCGGTAAATCGGCCAGTAGCGAAAAGCAAATCTATGCTTTCATCACGAATTTCCACAATTTTAAAGATCTGCTTCCGGCTGACAAGGTTTCGGGGTGGAAGTCTTCGGAGGACAAGTGCAGTTTTAACGTGGATCCGCTGGGAAGAACCGGCCTGATGATCGTGGAAAAGGAACCACATAAACTGGTCAAGATCCATTCTGATCCTGAGTTTTCAAAGTACCAGTTCACCATCTGGATCCAGCTCAAACAGGTGGATGACCACGACACAAAGATAAAAATCACCATTGAGCCCCAGGTGAACAAGATGCTGCTTCCCATGATCAAACTACCCCTTAAAAAACTGGCGGACGGAATCGTGGACAAAATAGAAAACTTCGATTTTTCGCACTGAGTAAGTACTGTGCACTAGGCACTGGATCCGGGAACCAGGCACTGGATCTGATGGAAAGCATGATTATATATCTTTCCCTCCTTTTCAACCAGCAACTCCCCAAAATCATTCACTCCCCTGATGATCCCTGTGAATTTTTCTCCTTCTGATATAAACTCACCTGGCTGGTCCAGGCCGGACAGGTGTTCCAGGTACTCCTTTTCCAGTAAATTTCCGGACCCGGATTCCAGCTGGGAATATCGTACTCCGAATGCATTGATCAGCAGATCCGCAGCTCTGGATGAATCCAGTGGGGCCATCCCCTCCTTCACCAGCGAAGTAGCCGGAACCGGGAACTCAGGAAACTGATACTGGTTCAGGTTCAGTCCGATGCCAATGATGGCATATGAAAGGTATTTTCCTGTTATTCCATTCTCTATCAGGATTCCGGCGATCTTCCGATGGTTAACCAGGATATCGTTGGGCCATTTGATAACTGGAGCAAGATTCACGCCCTTCAGTGTGTCACAAAGGGCAAGGGAAGCCACCCTGGAGAGATGAAACTGGTCGGAGGCTGACAAAAATGCAGGGAACAACAGCAGGCTCATTAACAGATTTTCGCCCGGATTACTGAGCCATCCGTGGTCCCCCTGCCCTCTTCCATTCTCCTGGTAATCAGCAGTAACAGCAAGCTCGCCTGTGGATTTTCCTTCTTTGATCAGCGCTGAGAGGTAAGTGTTTGTAGATCCAATGCTTTTCAGATGAATGCTTTTCAAATGCATGGTATAGTTTTTGACATTTACCTGGAACTCAATACGAGATGGTTTGCCTGACCCTGATCGGGCCAGGTATTTGTGTTGGACCAATTTACAAAAATGTAATATCTAAATTCATTACCTTTGTCATTAAAAGAGCAGATGGGTGAAACGGACCTACTGAGTGCTGAAGAGAAGTGCCGGTTGATTGTGGAAGCAATCATGGAAAAGAAAGGACACCGGATCGTCACCATTGATCTTACTGAAGTTGATCATTCCATCTGCGACTCATTTGTGATCTGTCATGGTGAATCCACAACGCAGGTTGGTGCCATTTCCGATTCCATCCAAAAGAAACTGAAAGAGGAAAACGGGATCCGGGCGCACCATGTGGAGGGAGTTCAGAATAGCCAGTGGGTGTTGCTGGACTACTTCGATGTAATTGTACATGTATTCCTTGAAGAATACAGGTCGTTCTACAGGCTTGAGGAACTATGGGCAGATGGAAAGATGAGATTGGCGGAGGAAGAAACGAAATAGAAATTTTATGGCTGAAAAGAGAAATATACCGGGCAACCGTCCGGGCGGAAATCCGGGAAACAAGCCCGGCGGCGGTATGAAACCGAAGTTTAATTCATACTGGATTATCGGCATCATCCTGCTGGTCATGATCGGGATACAATTTCTGAGCTCAAGTGGTGGATTGAAGGAGATTGATTCAAACCGCTTCTTCAATATCCTAAAAAACGGGGATATCGAAAAACTGGTCATCGTCAACAAGGAGAAAGTTGAGGTTTACATCCGCGCAGAAAGGCTTAACGATGCCCTTTATGATGATATAAAGTCACAGAAATCAAACACGGTACTCGGACAAGCCGTACCTCAATATTACTTCTCAATTATCAGCCAGGACGTATTTGTAACCCAGCTGAACGAGGTTATGAATACACTTCCCCAGGATAAAAGGCCCTCCTACACCACGGTTACACGCAGAAACTATTTGGGAGAAATCATGTTGTGGGTACTTCCGTTCCTGCTGATCCTTGGGATCTGGATATATATGCTGCGGCGGATGGGCGGAGGAGCCGGTGGCGGCGGGAACAACATCTTTAGTGTAGGTAAATCAAAGGCCCAGATCTTTGATAAGGATACCAATGTGAAGACAGATTTCAGTGATGTGGCAGGACTGGAAGAGGCAAAAGTGGAGATCAGGGAGATTGTGGAATTCCTGAAAAATCCAAAAAAATACACGGAACTTGGAGGCAAAATACCCAAAGGAGCATTGCTGGTAGGGCCTCCGGGAACCGGGAAGACCCTTCTTGCCAAAGCAGTTGCCGGAGAAGCACATGTGCCATTTTTCTCCATGTCAGGCTCCGATTTTGTTGAGATGTTCGTGGGGGTTGGCGCTTCGCGGGTAAGGGACCTGTTCAAACAGGCCAAGGAAAAAGCACCATGCATTGTATTTATTGATGAGATTGATGCCGTAGGCCGCGCACGTGGCAGGAACCCGAACTTCGGATCCAATGATGAAAGAGAGAATACCCTGAATCAGCTGTTGACTGAAATGGATGGATTCAGCAGCAACAGCGGTGTGATTATCCTGGCAGCCACCAACCGGGCCGATGTACTCGACAAGGCACTGCTGCGCGCCGGACGGTTCGACAGGCAAATTCATGTGGAACTTCCTGACCTGAATGAGCGCAAGGCCATCTTCGAAGTACACATCAAGCCAATCAAAACCAACAAAACGGTGGATATAGAATTCCTGGCGAAACAAACACCGGGATTTTCGGGGGCAGATATCGCAAATGTCTGCAATGAGTCAGCGCTGATTGCTGCCAGAAAGGATAAGAAAGTGGTGGAACGCCAGGACTTTCTGGATGCCATCGACCGGATTATTGGCGGATTGGAAAAGAAAAACAAGATCATCAAGAAAGTTGAGAAGCGGACCATCGCATGGCATGAAGCCGGGCATGCCACAGTAAGCTGGTTACTGGAACATGCCAATCCGCTGGTAAAAGTTACAATCATACCCAGGGGAAGGGCCCTCGGGGCAGCATGGTACCTTCCTGAAGAGAGGCAAATCACAACCACCGAGCAGATGCTGGATGAAATGTGTTCCACCCTGGGTGGCCGTGCATCCGAAGAAATTACCTTCAATAAGATCTCCACCGGCGCCCTGAATGATCTGGAACGGGTCACCAAACAGGCCTTTGCCATGATCTCCTATTTTGGGATGAGTGCCAAAATCGGCAACCTCAGCTACTATGACTCAACGGGACAACAGGATTATGCTTTTACCAAACCCTACAGTGAAAAGACGGCTGAGACCATCGATGAGGAGGTAAAGAGCCTGATTGACATACAGTATGAGCGGGCAAAATCCATTTTGAAAAAGAACAAAAAGGGCTTGCAACAGCTGGCAGAGATTCTCCTTGAAAAAGAGGTTATTTTCAGTGATGACCTGGAAAAGATATTTGGGAAAAGACCATGGAGTACGGATGAGGAGCTGCCCCTGAGCCCTGCCAAATTGAATGCAAAAAAGAAAACCGTGCAGAAGACCGAACCACAGGAGACCGAAGATAAAAGCAGCCAGGAGGAAGAACCTGCAAAGTAATGTCCACGGACCAGGTGCAAATATATGCTGTTGGGAATCCTTACCAGGCAGAATTAATCCGACAGATGTTGATGAATAGCAACATTCAGGCATTTATTATCAACAAGCAGGATTCAGCATATAAATTTGGCGATATTGAACTTTACGTTCACAAGGATGATATCATAAGGGCCAAAAAACTCATCGAGGAATTCGAAAACCAGTGAAAGAACTCATCCGAAGAACTGCAACCGGGATGATACTGGTCGTTTTATTTACCGGCTCGATTCTACTGGGACCCGTTCCCTTCCTGATCATGATCCTGGCGCTTTTTGTGCTGGGCACCACTGAATTGTTCAGACTGTTTTCAAAAGGTGGATTAAGGCCCTGTGGCCTCCATGCAGCATCAGGGGCTGCAATGATCATCATCATCTTTGCCGGGTTACATGGAAATGCAAATCCTTTGTGGCTGGTTGTCCCGGCCCTGCTCTGGGTCGGTGGAATCTTCATACAGGGATCTGAGTTTGCAGCATCCCTTGTCCTGTTCTGGTTTTCAATACCCCTGGCCTCATTCATTGCTCTTGGTTGGGTACTTGGCGGAGCCACCTACCGGCCCCTGATCCCGATCTTGGTTATCGCGCTGGTATGGATCAATGATATTTTCGCTTACCTGACGGGGAGCCTGGCGGGAAAGCATCCCATGACTCCCCGGCTTTCACCGGGAAAGACCTGGGAGGGATTTGCAGGGGGAGTCCTTTTCACACTCTTGGCCGGCTGGTTCCTTTACCGGTTCACCGGAACCTTCTCAGCTGCTGCCTGGATTATCTCCGGTGGTGTGATCAGCGCATTCGCCGTGTTGGGTGACCTGTTTGAATCGGGCCTGAAAAGGCGTTACAAGGTAAAAGACACAGGCAACCTGCTTCCCGGACACGGGGGTATTCTGGACCGCTTCGACTCTCTGATGTTTGTGGCTCCTGCCATACTTATTGTTTTGGTCATCATAAATCTCTTTCTATGATCAGAATTCACAGAGAAGGCCGGTTGATCGTTGCCATTACCCTGGTGGTACTTCTGGGCTTGCAACTCCTCTCCTCCCTCTACCTCCCTTACCAGTTTAATTATCTGACCGCCCTCCTTGCCCTGGTGGTAAGCATACTGGTGCTACGTTTCTTCAGGGTACCCCAAAGAAGGCCATTTCTGGATGCAAAAACCATCACAGCCCCGGCAGATGGGAAAGTGGTGGTTATTGAAAACACTGTGCAGGAAGAATTCCTGGATCAATCCTGTATCCAGGTCTCCATATTTATGAGCATCCACGATGTTCACATCAATTATTATCCCGTGGACGGAAAAATCAGTTACCTGAAATACCACCCGGGAAAATACCTGGTGGCCCGCCACCCGAAATCGTCTCAACTGAATGAACGCTTTTCCATTGGTATTGAAACACCCTACGGGCCTCTTCTTGTCAGACAGATTGCAGGAACCGTGGCACGAAGGATCAAATGCTACGCTTTATTGAACCGTTCCTCCAGGCAGGGAAGTGAGTTGGGATTCATTAAATTTGGTTCCAGGCTGGATCTTTTTATCCCCACCGATGCCACCATCCAGGTGAAGCTGAATCAATTGGTTACAGGAGGGGTTACTCCCATCGCACGATTCAAATAAAAGACCCGGAGGTCTTTTTTTAACATCCCGTTAACAGCTTCCTGTTGCCTGAACTCCTATATTGCAAGTGTATTTAACACCAACCAATTCAGAATAAATGAAAAAGACATTAGCCATTTTAGCACTCGTCCTTTTCATGGGAGGAAAAGAAGTGCGAAGGCGAGAAAAAGTAATTTAAGATTAAGGTCCGTTACATTCAGATTGTGAGTTTTCTGAAAGCTGTTCTGCATCGCAGGGCAGCTTTTTTTCTTTTGGTACTTTGTCTATATTTGCAGCCTTTAACAGAGGCTGAGCAATGAATCACACAACATTTAAGGTGACAGACGATGTAAGCTGGATCGGGGTGCTTGACCACGAGCTCGTTACATTCGATATTGTTATGGAAACCAAATCCGGGACATCCTATAACAGTTATTTCATCAATGCCCGGAAAAAAGCTGTAATTGATACAGTTAAAGAGGAATTCTGGCCCGAATTCAAAGAGAAGTTGCTCTCCCTGACCGATCCCGCTGAGATCGAATACATTATCTGCAACCATACTGAACCCGATCACTCAGGTTCACTGGAGAACCTGCTTCATATTGCCCCCGAAGCCACTGTGGTCGGAAGCGGACAGGCCCTGTCCTACCTGGGTGAAATGGTGGAAAAACCATTTAAATCAATAAAGGTAAAGGATGGTGATGTCATCGACCTGGGTGATAGAACCCTCAGGTTCATCGGGGCCCCCAACCTGCACTGGCCCGATTCAATTTATACCTACCTGGAAGAAGAAGCCCTGCTTTTCACCTGCGATTCATTCGGTGCCCATTATGCTGATGAAAAAATGTGGGACGACCTTGTGGGAGATTATACAGAAGCCTTCGATTACTACTTCGATGTGATCCTGAAGCCCTACAGCAAATTTATGTTGAAGGCCATTGAGAAAATAAAAACCCTTTCCATCCAGATGATTTGCCCCGGACACGGACCTCTTCTGCGGTCCACCTGGAAAGAGAAGATTGAACGTTCAGCTGCTATCGCCAACAGGTACATGGAGGAAACCCGAAAAAGCAACCGGGTGCTTGTGGCCTATATTTCGGCATACGGGTATACCGGGGAGATGGCCATGCAACTAAGAAAAGGAATGATGAAAACCGGTAATGTAGTGGTTGACATGGTCGATATTGAAAACTTGTTGCTGGGCGACCTGGAAGAGCACCTGGTCCGTGCTGACGGGATTCTGGTGGGATCTCCCACCATTAACCAGAATACATTGCTCCCGATCTACAGGCTTTTTTCGGTGATCAATCCAATCCGGGACAAAGGTAAGCCCGCCGCAGCTTTTGGTTCCTTTGGCTGGAGCGGCGAGGCTGTCAGGCTGATAGAAGACCACCTGCGCAACCTGAAACTTCATATTGTTGCAGACGGGATCACGGCCAGGTTCCTGCCCGGCAAGGAAGAATCAGAAAGACTGGTCCGTTTCGGAGAGGAATTTGCCCTGGCCATGCAGCATGAGGCCTGACGGACTTACCTGGTCCGGATCAATTTGCTTCGTCCTTTCAACCTGCCTGATTCCAACCAGTTGATCATGTACATTCCTTCGGGCAGGAATGAAACATCCAGGCGGAATATGGCATAACCTGTCAAAACCTCCGATTCCATCACCCTTCTGCCCGAAAGATCGGTAATCACCAAGCTTCCTTCCATCGTGGGCTGATCTCCCAGATTCACATAAATCATATGCGAAGCCGGATTCGGATAGACAGCCATATCTCCAGGCTGCTCTCCGGGTTTCTCCATACCCACATAAGGAGTCAGGTAATTGGCAGTAACCTGCAGGATTTTCCCTTGATCGTCCCTGTTTGTTACAAATGCCACCACCGCCAGATCCTCGATGTCTTCGACATACCCGGGGTAATCCCAGGAAAAGGTTTTTGTAACCGTCTCCCCATATGTCCAGTCACCTCCAAGCAGTTTCCCTGTAGGGTCCGGAAGCATATCCAGAACCACGTTCCTGAATTCGGTATCCTGATTCTCTCCTGTATATGCTGTCACGGAAGTCTCCATCACGATCATGTATAACTGAACATTGGATGGAAATGATTCAGCTGCGCAGGTAGCCTGGGCAGTAGCTTCAAGACCCTGGTCCTTCCAGTCAACAAGAAGCGACAATTGAAAGGGAGAGCTCTCGAGGGCTATCTGCTGCAGCATTCCATCATCCGGCTCTTCAGACGGCCCGGAAAAATCGTAGCGGAACTCCGGCTCACGCCTGCCGTTCAAAATGGCAAAGGGAGCAGGAAGGGCACCGGTTTGTAAAGACCTGGTGGAAGCAGGATATGGATTGTTTTCATTCATGGGGTCATTTCCGGGGTAATCTGTATGATACTGGATATCAACCACAAAAAGCCTGTTATCCCTGGCAAAATCATCAACCACATCATCAGCGGTTTTCGATGCCGGCAGGGAAGAATTGGTGAAATGCTCCAGCAATGATCCCCTGAAATCCTCAGAAATGGAGAAATTGTCAAAAGCAAAACCCTGGTTTCCTATCTCAGTAGTGCTTCCACTGGCCAGGGCGATCCTGAATATAATATTTGTCTTACCGGTAAGCTCACTGATTGTATATTTTGCCTTTTGCCAGTAGGAATCGGGCTGAAAAAGATCCAGTCCCCAGCCAAAACTACTCCCCCCGGGTTCATTGGCAATGTCTGATAAATTATACCAATTCGTACCTTCGCCTACTGAACCCAGGGTCATCCACCCACTGCTGGTTCCTTCCTGATATTGCAGAACGGCCCCATCAAGACCCGGGCTGAAACTTTTCATCAGGTCAATGCTTAACAGCGGTCCAATGGACTGTCTGAAATCAAAACAGGGGCTCTCCACCCAGGATTGCTCCAGGTATTCTGAATCTCCGGACGGAAGATCGGTATACCAGGCATAATCCCCCGGAACGCTCTCGAATCCTGTGAAATCCGGTAAACCAAGAACCCAGCTTGACTGCTCCTCTGCACCGGATTTCCACGCATTGGGACTGCCATTGAAGTTTTCCCGGTATCCACTTGTGGTGACCGGTATGGTGGGCCTCAGACTGAGTTCCTTTGTAGTCTGGTCAAAGCAACCCGCCTGGTCCCATACTTTCAGTTGAATCTGATAATTATCCAGCGAAGTAAAAGGAAAACGAATGGTATCCTCAGGATGAATACTCTCGAGCACGCCAAGTACCAATCCCTCTTCGGTCATGAAGGTCCACTGAAGGGATTCTATCTGTGAATAATTGCTTTCAGAGCGGTCCAGAAAGGAGATCTTCTGTCCCTTTCCATAACAGTCATGAAGCCAGGTCAGATCGGCCGTAGGCTGATCGGATAAAATGGCATCCTGTTCCCGTGCCACTACGCACCCGTCTGTGGTATGGGCCGTAAGCGAAACCGGCTTAACCCCCGGTATTGCATAAAAATGCTGTGGCTGCTCCAGATTACTTTGGTTCAACGACCCGCTTTGAGGATCCCCAAAATCCCACACCCATTGGGCCACCGCATATTTGCCTGTAGAGGTATTGTTAAACTGTACAGTCCCTCCCGAAGAAGAGAGACATGAGGGCGCATAGGTAAAGGAGACCCCGGGCGTGAAATGGTTGGTCACAGTCTTATTCACAACGGCACTGCAACCATTTGAAGAAGCGTACTCCATTTTAATTTTACTTTCACCCGTCAGAACCGAATCGGCCCGCGGATTGAAATAGTAACCGGCGAACTGGTTGCCCGAGACGCCAGGTCCGCTAATGGAATAAACTGCACCCGGGTCATAAACAATGTTTCCGGGAGTAAGCAGGTAGGGATCGTCCCCGTTGCAGATAAGATCCGGGAAACCCGCGATGGTCAGGCCCTCAATATCGTTTACATTAACCTGCCAGGTGCCGGTTATCGTTAGCCCTTCAATCTCATAGGTATAGACTATTTCAAAAGTCCCTGTAAGTCCAGCCGGATGAAACGCAGCCACGTTATCGGAAGAATCCTCATCCACGATATATCCTGAGAGGTATTGCCCCGAGCCGGCCACCCTGAGGGCGAACAATCCCGGAATGTCATCCTGGTTCGATCCCCTGATCTCATAAACGGCACCTTCATCACAAATCGTATTGATGGTCTCCTCTCCTGAAACAAGGACCACTTCTGCCTCGCCGTATATCACAGTTACTCCAATTGTATCATATGCAGGGCAACCGAATGCGTTTTTATAAATACAGGATATCTGATGGGGTGAACCTTCCGGTGGGGCGTACGCAGGGTAAAACTTGCTGCCCAGTACTCCGTTCCCCTGAAATACAGCTCCAGCGGGGTTGGATACAAGC
>CAYVRK010000046.1:30914-32450 GCA_964453785.1 uncultured Bacteroides sp. | reverse complement strand
TTGAAAACCAGACCCACTATCTCAGTCCGGTTTTACAGGATAAACCTCAGGTTGGGTTTTTTGGTTCAAATAATTGCCTAGCTCCATCATTGTCCGGGCTGTATAAACCATGCAATTGATCCAGCCCTCCTGTTCAAGCAGGTTGCTGACCAGGTAGGTCGGATAATGGCCGGTTTCAGTGTTCTGTGTTTTTAATATGGTACCGGCCAGATCGATGGCTTTGGACAAATACAGGATGTTCCCTGTTCGGACATACGCCGAGCGATATGCTTCTATCATGCTGGCAGAACTGGTATTCACCGGGGTGTAAAAATTATATTGCTCCAGTACGCAGGGTGTTATCCAGTCGGCACTCTTGATTCCCCAGTAGTCCCCCTGAACGGGATCCTCCCAAATGACAAACTGGTCCTCTGCAAACCGTATCAATTCTTCCGCTTCGTGAATCATCAATGGTTCACCGCCTGAGGACTCAAGAAGCTGTATGGCATAACTGCAGGCCTGGCCCTTCGAAAGGTTTTTATACCTGTCGCTGGGTTTCTGATCTTCAAACTGACCTTCCCAGTTAAAGTCCCTGGCCATGTTTTCCTTTAGCCAGAGGTGTGCTTTTTCAGAAACGGACTCAAACTCAGGACAGCCACACATCTTACCCAACCTTCTTAAGAAATTGTTTACCCCGGTAGGTGCCACAAAATTACCTTCCACCGGCATGCCACTCTCCACATATACCAGCAGGTACCATGTGCCGTTATCCAATTGGATATTCTTATAGGTTTCCGCAATGCCTGCTGCAGCATCATAATACTTCTTCTCACCAGTTTGAACGTACAGATCAAGATAAACCTGGCCTGCCGAGGCCGGATAGATCAGCATCATTCTATCGGCCAGTGACTCGCCTCTCCATTCTTTGACCATATCGGCATAAATTGGCCCGGTGTAAGTCGGAGGAAAGTACTCCAGGGGAGAGCCTTTGGGTTCAGAAATGGAGATCAGTTTGTCGGCCACGATGGTGGCAATTCTCATCGCTCGTTTCTTCTCTGAAGGATCATTGGTCAACTCGGAGAAGGTGAGCATTCCACTGATGACAGCAGAATACATTTTGGCCGGGTAACTGTACAATCCATAGTCAGGATCTGGCTCTCCATGTTCCAGCCAATACTGGATATAGGGAGCATTGAAAAGGTAGCGGAACAATTTTTCCGCACTTTCCCGGTAATCCCCCCTGGTATGATAGGGGCCCCTGTAAGGAGAGGCCCGGTAGAAACTTCGCTCGCCGGCTATATATAAGACCCGCATATCATGTAAGGCCTCAACCACAAGCTTTACCTCCCCCGTTGGAACAGCATCCCAGACCGCGGAAAGTGATTCCCAAGGCTTATCTGCAATGAACACCAGGGTGTCATTCCCGGAGCCGGGAATAACCGAGAAGCGGTAACTGTCTGCTGAATCTGAATCTTTAAAATCAAATGCAGGTGCATAAATAAATCTGTGGGCATAGGTATTCCAGAATGGAATCTCCCCCGGGATCCCTGGATGGAC
>CAYVRK010000046.1:0-30814 GCA_964453785.1 uncultured Bacteroides sp. | reverse complement strand
ATTCAATGTACCTCGCCAGCTGATGTTATTTCGCCCAGCGTATTCCTTATTAACCGGACCATCCTCTCCTTTTGAATCTTGAGGATCTCAGCACCCTTTTCGGGAGATGCCAGGATCCGCGGATCTTTGCCGCCAACCCCAACCGGCCACGTGGAAGGATCGGCCGGCAGGTATTCCATATGCACAAGTTCCGGCCTCAATGCCATCACCAGGGAAGTTTCATTCATGGCCGCATGATCCACCATGATACCCATCCCCTCTTCATCCCTGTGTCCCCAGCAATGCAGGATCTTCAATCCATATTTAGCTTCCCACTCATCTCTGTGTTCAATCACAAAGTTGGTAGAGGGACCATGTCCATGCGCCACCAGCACTTTGAATCCAGCCCTTTGAACCTGGACCAAAATCGCTTCCATGAGCACCTTAAAATCCTCATCGGGGATCCAGTACGCGCTGCCATCAAGTTGCTGCATGGGATAATATAATGGCGAGCTTCGTTCCCTGACACTGTAATCCATCCCATAGTATTCCGTTTCTTCAACCACCTGTCTTCGGTCCGGACCCATAAACAACATGGGATACACTATCCCTCCGGCTTCCCTGGCCAGTATTTCGAAGAATCCTTTGGATTGCAGTCCGTCAGATCCAAGGGGCAGGTGTTCCCCGTGCCACTCGATGGTTCCCAATGGAAGGTAGGCCACCGGCGCCCTGGCAATCCGTTCCCTGAATTCGGTGGGGGTAAGTTCCTCATACAAGACTTTGTCGGTCATGGTCTGTTTTTTATTAAGGTTTTGGCTGTTACAGGAGATCAGGAATAACACAATTGTAAGAATGGCTGTTGATTTCATATGAATGATTAAGCAGTTATCCAGCGGTAAGAACATCCCTGTTTGAAGTGGATGATTTCGAAACTTGTCAGGGTAGCATTCAGCTGAACTGACAATTCTTGCATTCCAAATTCTTCAGTGGTTCCGTGATTCACCACGATCAGCGGCCTGCCAGTATCCTCTGCAAAAGTGGTCTGGGTCCATGTATTCACAGAGTCATCAATGGCAATGGCCATGTCCATTTCCAGGTCCATAAATTCCATCGGATTGCATATGCAACCGGTTCCCAGTCCCACACTCTTTACCGGGAAATTTTCATCTCCGTAGAAAGCAACACCCGGTTGTCCCACGTTGCTGAGTTTTGAAGCTATCTGCCTGGCTATATCGATGGCAGGCTGCGTTTTGGTCTTGTATACATTGTAATAGGGTTTCGAACGCACAATGTCCGAATCATGGAATCCGAGGGCCCTTCCAAATGCAAACGGGATCCCGTATCCCCCGATCTTATCAAGCACATCGTGACAGCGGATAATCACCATTCCATTCTCTTCGATCCATCTCTTCTTGGCTGCCACCTGCTCCATATATATTTCTTTTGCCGGGGATGGCGCAGCCAGGTAATCCCATTCGGTCTCTTCCAGATCCCGGTGGGTATAGAATGTGGGTTCATGAACAACCATTGTGTTTATGCCAAGGGCCCTGGCTTCCTTCAGCGTTTGCCAGTAAGGCATCCATGCGGTGCCGATCTTACTGATTACTGTTTCGGGGTCACCCACAATGATCTTGTCTACCGAGGGCTCATTCACCTCTACCAGGGAACGCAGATACGCATTCAGTTCTCTTGCAGTCATTTTATTTGATTTTTGTTTCGCAAATACTGCTTGCGGGAGCAGGCTTAAACCCAACGCGGTGGGACAGGCTGTACTAAAAAATTCTCTTCTTTTCATCCTGATCAGGTTTATTGGATTATGGATATACTGCTATTGAACCTACCGCTCAAGCCGGTTAAAGGGCTTTCCCTGGCTGTTGTTCCGAATAAAGGGCATCTCCACTTCTGTTGATATAAGTGGACTATACTTATGCGGCCTTCTGAAAGCATTGCCATATATGGTTCTTTCACGGTAATCGCGCATGGCTCCCAGGTCTATCTCCGCCAGGTATACACCCACTTGCTCATCGGCCATAAGTAACTCTTCCCCATCCACATTAAATACACAGGAGTGCCCGTTAAAGGCATTCAGTCCTTCACTGGAATAATTAGCCATGGCTGTGACTGTTGCATTTTCAAATGCCCTGACCTGAAACTGTTTTAGCAGCATGGGATGCAGGTTACATGCGTTGGGTGTCAAAATAATTTCCGCCCCTTTCAGCATATTGATTCTGGCACTTTCGGGATGTTCCCGGTCATAACAGATCATCGCCCCAACTGTTATTGGTCCCAGGCGCGTATCCAGATCAGCCACAACAAATCCATCACCAGGGGTGGTATGCAGCTCCGTATCAATAAAATCACAGGTATGCACTTTGGAATAAGTGAGCACTATCTCTCCATTCCTGTCAATCAGGGCTGCAGTATTTCTAGGCAATCCCTCCCAGCGCTCAAGATAAGTAATCAGAATTGCCAGATCCAGTTCCACGGCCAGTTCCCTGAAACGTTTCACGAATGCATGCTCCGATCCGATGGCCTTAGCGCTCCAGTTTTCTATAGCGTTGGGTGCATTGAAATCAATCCCGTTATATCCAATATTATACATCTCCGGGAACACAACAATATCGGCATTTTTTTCACTGGCCTGCCGGCAAAATATTTCTCCGTTCCTGAGATTCTCATCCTGGTCTGGCTCTTTCCGCGGCTGTACCAATGCAACGCGTAAAGTACCCGTTCTGTGATTCTGGATCCTCTCGTTGATCTGGTTCATCACAGTAAAATAGGGTCCTGATCCCTCTGATCCGGTGATGGCAACCAGGATGGGGATGGCATTGCCGGTGGATTCCATTCTGATCCACTCAATCGTCTTGTCAGGCTGTGGATTGAGCCATGGAGTATTCATCAACCAGGTCCTGTTCTCCCTGTAGGTCCTTATGGCCCTGGGCATCCTCTCGGATGGGTCAAACCAGTCATCCACTTCAAGACCCCGGTAACAGATAAACATATGTTCGGTTCCATCCTCGTAATGAATCCTGTATTTGATAAGCGGGAGTGGCTCGCCGGAACTTTCTGCATACATACAGCCATGCAGAAAAAACAGTTCGTCTAACCTCCTGTTGACTTTGATCCTGGGGGATTGATCCGGAAAAGTGGATTCCCGGTTGGGGCCGTTCAGTACTACCACTGATTTTCCGTGGTTGGAATCCGGATCAATGATGTCAAACGGAATAATACCATCCTCAAATTTCTGTACCCCGTATGGAATCCCTTTCACGCAGTCTGTGGGACCGAAGTCAGCCCATCCTCCCGTACCATCTCCTGCAACCGGATCATAAAATCCCATATTCGCGGCATCCCGGAGACCGATGTGAACAAATTCATACTGACCGGGATATGCCTGCAATGAAGAGAGCAATAACCAAATGGGTAACAGGGAATAAAGAAAATGAGTCTTCATGATAATTATCCTTTGTTTAATACCAGTTATTTCATCCAGTCTACCTGAGTGGAAGCACTATTATCCTTCTTTAAGATGTCGCCGTAGAGTTCGGGCCTTCGGGCATTTTTATACCGATATCCTCCCGAAAGTTTCAGTTTTTCAGCAACACAGTGGCCCACCACTACCTCGTCCTCAAAGCTGCGACATTCAGCAATGACCTCACCATAGGGATCGAAAATCATCGAGTTGCCATTCTTAACCTGGTCGTCATCCATCCCTATGGGATTGGAAAAAACAACATAGATTCCATTGTCATAGGCTCTGGCCGGCAGCCATCTCATGAGCCACCCTCTCCCCTTTGGTCCGTCAAACTCCATTCTGAGTGAAACAGGATCTTTCAGGCGATTTTCCCATAGTTCCCTGTCAACCCACCCCCTGCCAGGCATGGAAGAGGGAGTGCAGCAGGTTACATGGGGCATAAAAATCACCTCTGCTCCAAGCAAGGTAGTTGCCCGTACATTTTCGATCACATTGTTATCATAGCAGATGAGGATTCCACATTTGCACCCAAAAAGATCGAATACCGTATAACCATCGCCAGGCGACAGATATTGGCTAATAAAAGGATGCAATTTTCTGAATTTAGCAACCACGCCTTTACCCGTTACGCACACATATGTGTTGTACAGTTTCTTTCCTTGCACCTCAATGAGACCGGCCAGAATGGCCACATTGAATTTTCCTGCCAGATGTGTGAGTTTTAACACACTTTCACCACCTGGAACCTCTTCCGCAAGCACACTTATTTCCTGTTTGCTCAGGTTTCTCAGGAATGTATATGAAGTAATGCAGAGTTCATGGAAACAGACCACTTTCGCTCCATCGCCAGCCGCTTTTGCCGTGATTGCTTCAATCCTGGAGAGGTTATATTCCTTATCACCGTTCCTGGTTTGAAACTGTGCTGTTGCGATTGAAATATCTTTCATTTGCTCAAATTATAGATCTCAATTGCGTTTTCCCGGAAAATCCTTCTCGCTATATCTTCAGCAACCTCCCTGGTTGCCCACCCGTATTCAATCCTCTCTGCCAGCGTAATCGCCACAACCTCCCTTCCCAATTCCAGGGAACCTGCTGCATCATCAATATTTCCAGTGTCTCCACCCCAGCAAATTTTGTTATAGGGGACACAATCCAGGATTTCATGCAATGCCCGTATGGCCGCGGTCCTTGATAATTGAGGGAGCCAGACAAGATCGAGTATCACATTCGGATAATTTTTAGCCAATACCATACATTCCCCTGTCCACGGGAAGGCTCCGTGAAACAAAACAAACTGAGTTTTCGGATTTGATCGCAACAGGGGGATTAAATTCATGGGATACCCCCTGTCAAGGATGTTCCGGTTTCCGTGAAGGTACCCGGTGTGAATCTGGACAGGAATTCCAAATTCTCCTGCTTTCCTTGCGATATGTGATACCATATAATCCTGTACGAGGGTTTTGTCCGTATCTGAGAACTTATCCTGGAGAAAAACCTTTTGGGCCAGAGACGCATCCACTGTTTCAAAATCAAGGGAGCGGTGGTAAGCGAGCCCCATTTTAAAAGCAACCGCTTTATTTTGAACCACTTTATCCAAAACCAGATCAATGTAATCAATGTAGGATTGCAAATCAGTTATTGGAATGTTGTCCATCTCCAGGAGGTCAAGCGCCTGCACATTCTGCACCCTGTTTTGAAGTGCAGCAGCGGGCGCCTCAAGTACCAGCTGGTCAAATCGAAACACATACCTGAAATGGTCTGGATCAAAGTCTGGATCGAAAGCCTGCCAGAGCCTGTCAGAGAAGATGACCTCGATGTTGCATTTCTCATACACATGGTCAAGCCAATCATCGTAGTGTTTGAAATTCTGGTCCATCTGTTCTGAATATTCCAGAAAATCTGATTTTGTAATGTAAGGATGATCAAGGCCGTACAAAACCTGGTAATTATAACTGAACTGTGTATAGTAAGATGTTGTCCTGTTGAACCGGAGATACTTTTCAGTATGGTCCCAATAGGCTTCAGGATTATGCAACATTTCCATTGAATCGGAATATTCAGTCATCCCGGTAGAAATAAGATCTGCATGGAGATATAGACCCGAATCAAAACAGTTGTATCTCTTCTTCCAGGGATCTCCCTGATGGGAATGGGTATTTACCACCGGGATGGCATCCACAAATGACTTCATTCTGTCGTACTCTGTCCGCTTGCAGCCATTGCTTGCGAAAAGCAGAACCAGGACAATGCCGTTCAAATAAAAAAGCTTTCTTTTCATGCCAAGAGTTTATTCCTGAATTCCCAACAATTTCGGGTAATTTAAGGAAGAATACCAGAAAAAGGGTATGCCATTTTTTCAAATCGTTCAGATTGAAAAACCGTTGGATAAGTTGTAGCAAAAAGGAAGGAATTCTAAATAATCCCCGTAAAACCCTGGTGAACAAAGGACTCCGCTGCCTTGCATTCCCAGGTGTATTGAAACCCCCTGAATTCATCCATTTTCTGATGAAAGGGGAACCACTGAACCGCTTTCTGGGAGACATGTTTCAGGGTCGCTTCTTTTTTAAGATCAGCTGTCTTTGTAATATCAATAAAGTGGGTGGGATGGAAATTCTGGGTCTGCTCCCCGGTCATTACCTCATAATAATAAAGTTCAAAGGCCTTTGATTCATCCCCTCGAAACCAGTTCCAGGTATTGTATACCAGATTGGAACAAACCCTGTGGTCGGGATGGGTATCGATGGGCCAGTGGGTGAAGACCACATCGGGGGCCACTTCTGTCATGATCTTGGACATCATTGTATAAGCCTCCTTGTTAATGAGGGTATTTCCGTCAACCTGTCCGGCAAACAGAGGCTTCGCACCCATTACCCTGCAGGCTTCCAGGGCCTCAGCTGTTCTGATCTCTGCTGCATCCTTATGTGAAACCCCCTCTATTCCAGCCTCACCACGGGTCAGATACAGCACAGATACTTCGTGTCCGAGGGATACAAACCTGCAGATGGTGCCCCCGCACCCGCTCTCCGGATCATCGGGATGGGCCCCGGCCACAAGGATCTTTACGGGTTTTTGACCTTTTACCCTGGATTGAGAAAATACAGGCCCCCCCAGCAAGGATGCCCCCAGCACGCCGCCAGAGGTGAGAAGCATTTGTCTTCGGGTTTGTTTTGCAGAATTTTGCATGATAGGGTTGTGATAAAATTCCCTTAAATTTAAGCCATGATTCCCGGAAAAGCCAGAGAAATCCTTGAAACAACAATGAAAACCACTGGACATTCTTTAACCTCAATAAAAAACACCAATGAAACTATTCACTTTATCGCTTGTCATCGGGCTGACGCTCATGAGCCAGCAGTGTATTTCACAGGATGAGATCAGGTTGATCATCAGGGGCGATGATATCGGTTCCGCCCATGCAGCCAACCTGGGATGCATCAGATCATACCAGGAGGGCATTATGCAATCGGTGGAGATCATGGTGCCCTGTGCCTGGTTCCCCGAAGCTGTGCGCATGCTAAACGAAAACCCGGGTCTGGATGTGGGGGTTCACCTCACCTTCACCAGCGAATGGGAAAACGTGAAGTGGCGGCCCCTTACCCAAGCCCCCAGCATCACCGATGAGGATGGCTATTTCTTCCCCATGATCTGGCCCAACGAAAGGTTTCCCGAAAACCGGGCCCTGAAAGGAGCGGACTGGAAGCTGGAGGAGATCGAAGCAGAGATGAGGGCCCAGATCGAAATGGCCCTCAAACATATCCCCCAGGTTTCTCACCTGTCGTGCCACATGGGTTGTTCCGGATGGGATGACCGGGTGGCTGCTGTTTTTGAAAAGCTGGCCAAAGAGTATGGACTGGATATCAATACCAGTGAATATGATGTTCAAAGATTTCCCATGGGTCAGAAGGCAGAAACAGCAGAGGCACGCATAGAAGCATTCATTGAGGGCTTAAACAAGCTGGAAGCGGGGAAGACATACCTGTTTGTGGAGCACCCGGCACTGGAAAGCATGGAGATGTCGGCAGTGGGACATGAAGGATACAATAATGTGAACGAGGACCGCCAAATGGTCACAGATATGTTCACCAGTGAAGAAATTAAGAAGATGATAGAAAAGAGGGGAATCAGGCTGATCTCATATGCCGACCTGGCCAGGTAACATGCAATTAAGTGGCAATCCAAAATCATATACCCATGCTTAAACGACTTCTTTTCGTTGTAATCCTGTTTCCGGTTTTGACCGGATGTCAAAAACCGGACCGGGACTTTGTTATTACCTTTTACGGGGCAGAAGCTGATGGCATTACCCTCAATACAATCCCCATTCAGAAAGCCATCGATGCCTGTTTTGATCATGGAGGAGGCAAAGTGGTCGTTCCCCCCGGGGACTTTGTTACAGGAACCATTGTACTCCGGTCCGATGTGAACCTTTACCTTGAACAGGGAGCCAGGCTGCTGGGCAGCCTGGACACGGCCGATTACCGGATCGAAGGTCAGCAACACGGCATGATCTATGCCTACCAGTCCACCGGGATTACCATTTCAGGCGAAGGAGAAATTGATGGCAGGGGTACCAGATTCCACCTGGCCCAGAAAGCCCACATCGGTCAGGATTTCAACAGGAAAGCCACCCGGCAGGGAGAGGATTATTTGCCAGCCGACCCGCTTCCGCCGGATGGTCCCATGGGCTACGATGCCAGGCCCGGTATGATGGTCGTTCTTCTTCAGTGCGAGCAGGTTGCCATCAAAAATGTGACGTTCAGAGATTCTCCCGAATGGTGCTTCCGCATTGCCGATTGTGATGATGTGATTGTCACCGGCATCTCCATCCACAACAACCTGATGGTTCCCAATAGTGATGGCATTCATTGTACCACATCAAGGAACATCAGGATCTCCGATTGTGATATCCGCGCCGGTGATGATGCCATTATTGTAACAGGGTTTGGGACACAGGTGGGTGTGAGCGGTGATATCAATACAAAACTTGATTATACATCGCGGGAGTTTGGCAACAAGACCGGTTATGCCGAGAATGTAACGGTGACCAATTGCCTGCTCCAGTCACGTTCCGCCGGAATCCGCGTGGGCTATGGTATTAATCCCATCCGGAACTGCATTTTTTCCAACCTGGTCATCTACGATTCAAACCGTGGAATTGGCATATTTTCACGGGATGCAGGGGCCATCGAAAACATCCTTTTCAGTGATATAACCATCCGGAACCGCATACATTCCGGACACTGGTGGGGCAATGGTGAGCCCATCCATGTCTCAGCCATCAAACAGGATCCGGACATCCCGGCAGGACCAATCCGGCATATCCGCTTCAGAAACATCATATCGGAAAGTGAAAGCGGTATTGTGATTTATGGTACGGACGAATCTTTGATTTCGGACCTTTCGCTCGAAAACATCACCCTGCAGATAACTTCCGGGGTATACAGCGAAACCTATGGAGGGAATTTTGACCTTCGGCCGGTATATGACAGAAACCTTGGTATCTTTAAGCATGACATACCGGCACTGTACAGCCAGTATACCGGAGGACTGAAGATCACGGGATTCAAAGTCCGGTGGGGCAATAACCTGCCCGAATATATGAGTCAAGCCATTTATTGTAAGGATTGCCCCGATGTGGTCATTGAGGATTTTGACGGGACAGCTGCGAAACCCACATTGAAAGCCATTGAGCTGGATGATGAACCAACACACCATACCTTATGAAGCGGATAATATGTATTGGATTTGCAGCATTGGCATTGCTCGGAGGATGTAACAATAAAATACAGGTAGAAAAAGTGGATCAGAAAAAAGAAGATAAAATCGTCATCTACCAGGTGTTTACACGCCTGTTTGGGAATACCAATACAACCAACAAACCTTGGGGAACCCTGGAGGAGAATGGTGTGGGCAAGTTCAACGATTTCTCCGACCTGGCATTGGAACAGATCCGTGACCTGGGCGTGACGCACATCTGGTATACCGGGATCCTGCATCACATGATGATCACTGATTATTCGAAATACGGAATTGCGCCTGATGATCCGGATGTTGTTCAGGGACGGGCGGGTTCTCCCTATGCCATCAAGGATTACTATAATGTGGACCCGGACCTGGCTGTGGATCCCGCAAAAAGAATGGAAGAGTTCGAGGCCCTGGTTGAAAGGACCCACCGGCACGGAATGAAGGTGATCATTGATATTGTGCCCAACCATGTGGGAAGGGCTTACCATTCCATTTCCAACCCTCCGGGTGTGGAATCATTCGGGGAATCGGATGACCAGAGTCAGGAATATTTGAGGGATAATAATTTTTACTACATCCCGGGAGAACCATTCAGGGTTCCGGAATGGCACAACCGGCCCCTTCCCCTGGGCGGGGAAGCCCACCCCCTGAGCGACGGATTTTTTGACGAAAATCCGGCCAAATGGACGGGGAACGGGGCAAGGAGCCCTCAGCCCTCCGAATTTGACTGGTACGAGACCGCAAAACTCAATTTCGGGGTGAAGCCTGACGGGACAAAAGATTTCCCCGGACTTCCTGCCGGCTATGAAAATGAATCTGTCAAAACGCACTTTGCCTTCTGGCAGGGTAAAGATGTCCCGGACACCTGGATGAAATTCAGGGATATCGTTATGTTCTGGTTGGACAAGGGGGTGGATGGATTCAGGTACGATATGGCACAGATGGTACCGGTGGAGTTCTGGAGTTTCCTCAATTCGGCCATTAAAACAAAGAACCCGGATGCCATCCTGGTATCCGAAATCTATACGCCAGAGATGTACCGGGACTATATCCACCTGGGCAAGATGGATTACCTCTACGACAAGGTACAATTTTACGACAGCCTGAAAGCAGTCATGCAGGGCCATGGCAGCACGGATGCCCTGGTACATATACAGAACGAACTAGCCGATATAGAACATCACATGCTCCATTTCCTGGAAAACCATGATGAGCAGCGTATCGCCAGTACAGCTTTTGCCGGAGACGCCCTCAAAGGAAAGCCTGCTATGGTGGTATCAGCCACCATCAGCTCCTCACCAATAATGGTTTACTTCGCCCAGGAGGTGGGAGAACCGGGTGATGGGAATGCGGGATTCGGATCCGAAACCAGGACCACCATTTATGACTACTGGGGGGTTCCGAACCAGGTCAGATGGATGAACGGGGGTGCTTTTGACGGAGGACTTCTGGATCAGGAGGAGAAGGAACTCAGGGAATTTTACAGGACCCTTCTGAATTTCTGCCTCAACAGCAGGGCCATCACAGGAACATACCGGGAAATTCACAGCTTCAACAGGGCAAATGCCGAGTGGTACAACGACCGTGTATTCTCCTTCGTGCGCTGGAAAGATGAGCAGCGGCTGATCATAGTCTGTAACTTCGATGCAAACGAGACGTATGGATTCAACCTTCAGGTGCCACCGGAGATCATGGAGGCATGGAACTTGCAGGATGGGATTTATACCCTTGAGGGACAACTCCAAAATCGAAGCCTTAAAATGGAGATTGCATATGGAGTGGCTACCATCCGGGTGGAACTCCAACCCCTGGAATCGATGATCCTTAAACTCCCGGAATAAGAACCAGGTTTCTGAACCGCCCTGAGGAGCCGTTTCCCGTCCAGAGTCCTATTTTCTTCGATTTGGAGGTGTCCAGCCTGTCCACTTTGAGGACCGGTTCAGCGATGTCATTTACATATACCTGGACTATTTTCTCAGAAATTTCAATCCGTGCCCTGAACCACTCATCCGGATCCGGCGGAATTGCAATCTCATTCTCGAACTGCCCGGTCCTCTCCTCCCTGAGCTTAAACCATGTATATTCGGGATGACTAATGTACTGGACCATGTGGTCTTTCCGGATCTGTTCGGTGGCAACAAAGTTAAAAGGGCGAAAATAGATGGCTTCATATGCTTCTCTGTCCTTGATATTAAAAGCAATACCAATAAAACTCCTACCCGGGCTATTCTCCCCCAGCAATTCCAAATGGATGGTCCCTTTTTCAAATTCTATCTCTTGCAGGATGCCCAGACCATCACCTTCTGCAGCATTCATTTCCACGGCACCGGAATTTTTTGCATAAAGTGATATGTTTCGGTTTACTGCGATCATCTGCGCCTTCTCCAGTTCATCGGCCAAATTTACTTTTTGTTGACCAGCCAAAGAGATGCTGACCATGCACAGAAGGCCAGCCAAAACCTTTGTAGTGTCTCCTTTCATGTTACCTGTTTAAGATGTCCCGGTCAATTTTATCCAGAAAAAACAACTCGGCTGTGAACTGCCAGTCAAATGAGAGGGTCTGGTTGGCAAGGTGATGGTGGTGATCCTGGTCCAGGAGATAACCCGCAGGCTTGTTGAGGATGCGGGTTTCTCCGTACACTTTTTCCAGTTGGGTTCTGAGTGCGATGAATTCATCCCTCAAGAGCTGAATCTGACCAAAGGCCATCCCCTTCTTCTGCTTATCCTGAGCGGAGTCATAGGTCTGAAGGGTCAACAGTACCCGGGCGGAAAAGCGGACCAATTCATTGACCTGTTCGTATACCTCAAGCCTGTAATGGTTACGTATCGCTATTTCCTTCATGCTGGAGATGGTGGCAGCTACAGCATCACATTCCTGAATCACTGTTGTTGCAGCTTCAAGCTGCAGGGCATGTGTTTCTGTCCAGGCACCCGGATTTGCTGCATCGGGGAGTTCCATCACACCATCCTGAAGCGGATCGGCAAGATACCGGAGCGCATTGCGTTCCTGTCCCTTGAGAAGTGCGGTATTCCACCATCCAGCCATTTTTTCCAGCTGATCCACAAATGCATATGCATCTCCGGAGAGTAGGTTGGCATACTCCCTGTGACGATAAGCGGCTTTGATCTCATCCTTACTTCTCCGGTCGCCCGACCAGCTGTACTCTGCAAAGGCCAGGATGCCACGCATATAGAGCTCAAAATGAGGCGAATCATCGTCCCAAAGTGTGAGCAGCAACCCGTCAATACCTTTTTCAATGGAACTCAGGGCAAAGGATCTGATGTTATCCAAATTGCTTTCATTCCGGGGCATGAGCACCCAGCGTGTCTGTCCGGCTGTAGCTCCCATCACCTGCAGTCCGTTCTCCGAAAACCATTCCATGGCCTTGATGTTGCCTTCGGCCTGTGGGGAACTGTAGTTCCAGCGCATATAGATGCAGTTTTTGGGGAAAAGATCCAGGTTTTCCAGAAGCTTGTGGTCATTGACCGCCCACATACTGTCCACCTGTGCCCGGGTAAACCGGGTGTCGAACATGGGACTGTAAAGCCCTGCATATTTAATGGGCATATCATCCCAGAAGATGGGTATTCTGCCGTTTTCTTCAGCAAACTGACATACCTTGTTTAACCAGGTTAACTGCAACTCCAGCTCAGTCATTCCACTACCCCTGCCCGTGGTATGCACTTCGTCACCTCCCACATGCAGATACCTTCCATGGGGCATCGCTTCCAGCGCATCCAGGTAAAGGTCATACTGCACTTTGTAGGTTTCCGGGTCAAGGGGATTAAACGCCCAGTCACTTGCAGGATCATCCCGCAAATCCTTATATTCCTCATGCTTCAGGATAAAGGAAGCATGTCCCAGGCCCTGCACCAGTGGACTGATCTCAATGTTCCTTTCCAGAGCGTAGTCACACAACTTCTTCCATTCTTCAATACTCAGGGCATCTTCTGAAGCAACCAACGGCTGACGAACATATCTCAGCTTGTCCTCCACCTCTGCAATGATGGCATTCACCTTGTAGGAAGCCAGCTTATCCATCAACCTGTAGTAATACTCCGTCTTCTCACGGTGATGTTTCATATCCAGATGAATGGCACGGTATGAAAGTAACGGGTAATCCTCAATGGAACAAACCGGCAGGGGAACATCCTGTTCGCTGGCATCCTCCAATAGTTGCTCCAGGGTCATAAATCCATACATCAGGCCTGCCCTGTCGATGGCCTTGATGGATATTTGTTTCTTTGAAACGGAAAGTGAATATCCCTCCGGCTTCAATCCGGAGAACGCGCCAACCTGGAAAAGAACATGGGCCAGGGATGGATCTTTTACCGGTTGAAGATCATTCAGGAGCTCTCCCCGCACCGGAAGCTCACATCCGTCCATCCCATGGCAGAACCGGATCTCCTCAACAGTCAGGGAGCTGGTGCCGGAAAATTCCACATGCCGGGGCAAGGGAAGAAGTTGAAAGTCCCCCATTTTCTTTTCTGGTGCCTGGCACGAAAAAAAGAGGGTGAGACATCCTGTAAAAAACAATATCTGATGAATTTTCATATATACGGGATTTATCTTTTCACGCAGGTATTTAAACACTCCTGAGGTATTGCCGGTAATATCTGAGTGCATTCCGCTTCACCTCCGATGTGGTATGTTTTACGTGCCTGCTCAGGAAGTCCAGTACAAACTCCGGATCATGTTTGGAATATTCCCGCAGCACCCAACCCACTGCTGTTTTGGCAAACCGTTCCTTGCGCCGGATAAGGGTATCAGCGAACCGTTCGATCTCTTTTGTATGTTCTGTAATGGTTGATGCCCTGGCAAAGGCAACCATCGATGCCCGGGCTTTCCAGATATAAGGATCCCGGTTCCACCGCTTCAGCCTCCAGATCACCTCATCATCCCCCGAATCCACCAGGGGTGTAAGGATCCTGACACAGAGCCAGTCGGTAGTGTTCCAGTCGTGAATATACCTGTCGTCAAACCAGTCCGATATCAGGTTCATGAGGAAACTGCTTTTCATATGATCCAGCCAGAACAACTGTACATAAAGAATGGCTGCAAGCTTTTCCTCACCGTAATCTCCCCGCATCAGTCCGTTGACCAGGGCCACCTGCTTATTCATGGCCAGTTGCGAAAACGCCGATTCCCTGTTCCTGTCCAGGAAAAGCTTCCTGATCTCAGGGGTTCCCACGCCCAGGAAGGGGATCTCCCCCTTCATATAGTTATTCCACCAGTCTGCCTTCTCCGGACTTCTGCTGTTCCTTAATTCTTCCGATATTTCATGCATCACCTGCCTCATCGGATATCCAGGTGTTTGATAACTTTTTCCGGATCCAGTGCCGCTTTCAGATATGGATGAGCCTCGGTACTGAATACCACTGTTTTCAGGTTGTACATCTCCTGGTCGGCAAATGCCAGGTAAAAATATTTCAGCGTTTCGGCCAGGAAATAGGTGGCCATGTAGTCGCGTTTCTCCTTGGTGACCACATTGGCTGAGGCTGTAAATGCCTCTTCGGTGGAGCAGTATTCCAGAAGGTCCCGGTAATAACCCTTGAGCATCTCCATGAATTCTGATTTTCCCGTCAGCTCCCACAGGTACCACGCCGATTCAATAATCTCCGGATTCAGATCGTACTGCGGATTTTGGATTGAGTCCGACACGTAATCGTAGATCATGGGCTCCAACCCGTTTTTGTTCCACAGCCAGTCCCACGTCTTCTGTAACTCTCCAGCCTCTTCCAGATGGCCTGAAACAGCCAGCAAGGCAGGCATGAAGGCGTCCCACAAGGTCACCACCGAACTGGTCCGCTGGCCCGTTTGCATGTCCACCCGTCCATACCAGGTCCGGCCATCAATCACTTCGGGAATATATTTCAGTACTGCTTCGATACTTTCATCCCACATGGCCTTCAGTTCAGGATCCCCGAACAGCAGCCAGCCTTTGTAGAGGTACTCAAAGTATGAATCGATTCCTGCACAAATGTGGCTTGATGTATTGAGCCACTGACCCGTTTCCACATCGATCACTTCCCCCACAAGCCCGATCTGGGAACGGCGGTCAAAGATGGCCCTGGTGGAACGTTTGGCTGCCCGATAGTAACCCGGATCGCCCGAAAAATAACTGAGCATGCCCATCTCAAGAAGGTATGTGCCAGCCTCGGCCACATTCACCTGCTTTCCTCTGGCCTGCCCGGTTTTCAGGTTCACCCAGTAGTATGGGATCCCGGTCTCTGACTGGAATGCCGGCATAAGCCGGTCGCCGAAATCAATTGCCTTTTCCAGGATTCTCTCATCCCCTGACAGCTGATACATGGAGACCAGTCCGCCAAGGATACGGATGTTTACTTCGAATACTTTTGCATCAAAATCCTTGTCAAATCTGAGGGAGTCTGCTACAAAGTTCAATACCTCATCAGCCTCTCCGGTTAGTCCTGCTACCACAAGTGTACTGAAAGCATCGATAGGTGATATATGGAGTGATTCATCGTACCAGTTCATGCCTGTTTTGCTCAAGGGCAGCAAAACATCCTTTGGCCAGGCATACTTCTTGTATGCATCCCAGGATCGTTTGGTATCATGCCTGACCCGGATGGCCAGCTGCTGGTTGGAAATGGGAGGCTCCTTTTTACCGCATGCCACGCAAAGAAATGGAATGAGCAGTAAAAGAAACTTGTGAACTGGCTTCATGGGATCGGATGAAAATTCTTTTTCAAGATAAATATTCCTGCTGTGGATCGCAAGGAGATTTAATCAACCATCTCTTCCCGGGGGGCACAGTTTGAAAATTTGGCTCAGTCACACCCAACCCCAAAAAACGATAACTTATTTAGTCCTCTTTCACTTGATAGATCACTCCCCTTTGCACCAGGTGCCTGAGAAGGTATTGAAATCCAGCTTCCTCTACAGCCACACCTTCCGGGGGGATCACTCCGCTTGACTTCAGCAGTCCGTCGAGCATCAGCCCGGCCACGCCGGTGGCTGTATATCCTGTGGTACGGGACATGGAAAGGGTATCACTTTCTTTGTGATATTCATCATACAGGTCATAGGTATACCGTTTCTTCCTTCCATCCTCCACCCCCTCAATGACCACCTGCATCACCGTAAACTCGCCATCTCCTTTTTTCAGGCTGAAAATCGGGAAAAGGAGCGAGGCTGTCAGGTCCACCGGACGGATTTTTGTGCCCTTCACATCGACCTCTTCCTGACTGAAATACCCAAGTTCCCGCAGGACCCTCAGGTACTCCACTGTTCCCGGATAGCGGAGCGTCTTTTCCACCATGTCAGGAATATCCGGAAAGGAATCCAGCAAGGAGCGCAAGCCATCCGAATTCCATGCTTCAAGGGGCCCGACGCCTGGGAATTCCACAGTTTCAAGATCCGACAGGGCGGGCTTAACCACATTCTCTCCACCTTCCCTGAGCCGGGCAGGCCGGACATACTCCTCGATGCAGTCCATGGGCGACCAGGAGCTTTTATACTGCAGGGGCCACTCCCTTTCAAAGGGCAGACCGCCCACAAGGCACCGGTATGAATTCACCGCCATGCGACGTTGATGATATCCAAGGATGGCGTTGCACATGCCCGGTGCCACCCCCATATCGGCTACCACTGTCACTCCGTGCTCCCTGGCCAGCAGATCAAGTTCCATGAAGTCCTCCGGACAAAAGGAGATATCCACCATATTTTTCCCGGCCCTGATCACCCGCTCCATCACCCGGTACCCGAACTGGCCTGGCGTGGCCCCCATGACTAGATCTGAATTCCTGATGACACCGGTTAGCTGTTCACCGGTAAAGTCCGTACAAACCCCACGAATTCCGTGAAGTGCCTCCAACTCATCCAGGACACGCCTGTTCAGATCCACGGCAGTAACCTGGTGACCGTTTCGATGCATGTCAATGGCAATGGCTTTTCCCACAAGGCCTGCGCCCAGGACAACAATTTGGTGCTTCATTCTCTAAGGGTATTAAGTAACGGCATCCCTTGTCTGTGGATACCGTTCATATATTTTCTGCTCCATTATAACCTGCAACTGCTCCATGGCCCTGAATATCTCCTCAAATGAGGTATACAAAGGAGTGATTCCCAGACGGATGTTGTTGGGCTCCCGGAAATCGGGTATCACTATGTGTTCACCAACCCTCGGATCTATGAGTGCTTTGCAGATCCGGTAAGCTTCCGCATGCTTGAGGGAGACATGCGAACCCCGCTTTTCACTGAATTCGGGAGAACCCAGCCTGAAACCATATTGAATCAACCACGCTGAGGCCAATTCAATCAGGTATTCCGACTGGGCCAGGCTTTTCCTCCGGATGGTTTCAATCCCCGCTTCCAGCACCATATCCAGGGCCGGTTCCAGACCCGAGACTGAAAGCACCGGAGGGGTGCCTGTAAGGTATTTCCTGATCCCTTGCGGTGTGCGGTAATTCAGCTTGAACTCAAAAGGATTCTTCTCACCGAACCATCCCTGTATGGGATTCTCCAGCTCTTCCTGCAACTCCTTCTTCACATAAAGAAAGGCAGGTGATCCCGGTCCCCCGTTCAGATATTTATAGGTGCAGCCGATGGCCATATCCGCATTGGCCTTTTTCAGGCTGACCGGAACTGCTCCAACCGAGTGGCTCAGGTCCCACAACATCAGGGCCCCGTGCATATGCGCCAGTTCTGTGACCTTCTCCATGTCGTAGAGGTAGGAACTTTTAAAGGTGACATGCGAGAGGGTCACCAGGGCAGTTTGCCTGCTGATCAACCTGAGAAGCTCCGTTAAATCGGAAGATATTCCGTCGGTGGATTTCAGGAGCCTCAGCGAATGCCGGTTTCCAAATTGCTTGACCAGTCCCTGCAACACATATAAATCGGATGGGAAATTCATGTCATCGGAAAGAATCTCGCTCCGACCTTCCATCTTTTTCAGTGCTCCGTAGGCCAGTTTATACAGGTTTATGGTGGTGGAATCGGAAACAATCACCTCCTCGGGGTGAGCCCCGATAATCTGGGCAATCTTTTTCCCCAGGCGCATGGACTGCTGATACCACCCCTCATTCCAACTCCGGATCAAACGCTCTCCCCATTGTTCCCGGATGGCTGCATCAAGATAATCCACAGTCGCGAGGGGGAGGCGCCCCAGTGAATTCCCATTCAGATAGATCAATGAAGGATCGTTGATCTTAAAACGGTCCCGGAAACTCTTCAAAGGATCTTGCTGATCATGTTCCCTGGCAAGGGAAAGAGAATGGTGGTCACTCATGGCTTGAATATGATGGCTTTTAAAAAATATGAGCAATTTACATCCAGCTGGTGGCATCCATATCCAGGTACCACTCCAGATTTCCATTCAAAGGAGCCACATAGAAGGCCGGATACGCCAGGTAGCTTCCCTCTTTCATCACAATTTCATTGACTACGCCTGATTTGCTTTTTCCCGAAACCAGGAATGCCACCCGACGGGCTCTGTTGATCACTCCCCCTGTGATGCTGATCCGTCTCTGGCCTGTGGTGGGATGTGTTGTGGCCACACAAGGTTGATCAGCTTTCCACAGATGAAGCTCGGAAGGAAAAATGGAAGCTGTATGTCCATCCGCTCCCATGCCAAGCCAGATCCAGTCAAACACAGGAAATCCCTGTTCCACAGGAAGCTTTTCCAGCAACAAATGGCTGTACCTGGCAGCCTCTTTTTCAGGTTCTTCCTCGCCACGGATGAAATGGATCCTTTCGGGGGGAATGCCCAGGGCCTCAATAAACAGCCTGCGGGCATTTCCATAATTGCTCTCCGGGTCTTCAGCCGGGACACAGCGTTCATCGCACCAATAGAGATGCACATGGTCCCACTCTTCGGTCTGGGTGGAAATCGCAAGCCGCCTGAATACAGACAGGGGTGTGGTTCCGCCCGACAGGGCAATATGAACTGTTTTACCGATCTCCCCGGTCTCTTTTAGAAAACGGTTCAGATCACATACAAAGGCAGCTGCCAGTGTGTCCAGGTCCGGATAGATATAGTGTCTGCGTCTGTGCATTATAATTCACAATAAAGGCCATCATCGGCCAGGTTCTTGCAGGGATAACGCCAGGTGAATTTCTCACCCTCAATCATCCTGTCTGCCACTTCAGGTCCCCAGGTACCGCACGGATACCCGTGCAGGGGGATATGCCTGTCTTTCTCCCATGCCACAAGAATGGGATCCACAAACCGCCAGGCTGCCTCAACGGCATCACCACGGGAGTAGAGGGTACTGTCTCCCTGCATACAATCCAGCAACAGCCGTTGGTATGCTTCAGGAATATAGCTGTCAGTCAGGTCTTTATAATGAAAGTCCATGTTCACTTCCTGTACTTTGAAACCTGCCCCCTGCACTTTCATTCCGAATTTCAGGAGAATCCCTTCATCGGGCTGAATGCGGATCACCAGCTGGTTCCCCTTTCCATCACCGGAACCGTTATCACAAAACAAAGCATGCGGTGAGGGATTAAAATGGACCACGATCTCTGTGACACGGGTTGGCAGTCTTTTACCGGTGCGTATATAAAAGGGTACACCGCCCCATCTCCAGTTGTCAATAAATAGTTTCATGGCCACGTAGGTCTCCGTTCTGCTCTCCCCGGGAACGCCCTTCTCTTCCCTGTAGCCGGGCATGGCTTCACCCCTCACATGGGATGCACTATATTGTCCACGGATCACCTGTTCCCTGATACCTTCTCCGGTAATGGGCCTGAATGACTGGAAAACTTTCAGCACCTCGTTGCGGATGGAATCGGAACTGATCACAGTTGGAGGTTCCATGGCCACCAGTGCGACCAGTTGCAAAAGGTGATTCTGAAGCATGTCCCTTAATGCCCCCGACTGGTTGTAATATCCGCCTCTGTTTCCCACTCCCAGACTTTCCGAGGAAGTGATCTCCACATGATGAATAAAATTCCTGTTCCAAAGGGGTTCGAATATCCCGTTTGAAAACCTGGTCACCAGGACATTCTGAACAGTCTCTTTTCCCAGGTAGTGGTCGATCCGGTATATCTGTCGTTCCTCCAAATGTTGCAGAAGGATCTTGTTCAGGTCCAGGGCAGATTGATAATCGGTACCGAAGGGCTTTTCAATGATAACACGTTTCCAGGTTCCGTCCTTCTCGTTCATAAGCCCTGCAACGGCCAAACTGGAAGGGATCATTTCGTACAGGGAGGGTGGAGTGGCCAGGTAAAAGATATAGTTGGGATCAGCTCCTGTCTCCCGGGTCAGCCCGGCCAGCCGGTTTACAAGCCCGGGGTAACCCTCCTTCTTCTCCGGATCCATGGAATGATAATGAAGTACATCCAGGATTTCAGATTCGCCTTCCAGGTGTCCGGAAATCATCTCCCTGAAACCCTGATCATCATACGGGGTCCTCCCGGTGCCCAACACTGCAAATTGATCCGGTAGCAGATCGCGCTTTTTCAGTTCGGCCAGTGCCGGGATCAATTTGCGGCTTGTAAGGTCGCCTGATGCACCAAAGATTACCAGGACATGGCTGGAAGGTTTATACATGCATTTATTTCTTTCGTTCTTGAAGCCTGATCCTGATCAGCAGATCCCGGGCAGTTACATATAAAGTATTCTGTCCGGGCCCGAAGGCCAGGTTTGCGGGCGGGACAGGCAACCCGATGGTTCCCAGGTGCTCTCCACCGGGGTCAATCACCAGGATCCCCCCCGGACCTGTAACGAACAAGTTTCCATTCTTGTCCACCTTCATCCCATCCGGCCCCCCCGGCAGGGAAAGATCCATGGCCTGGAAAAAACGTGATCCATCAACCACGTTCCCTTCCGGGTCCAGTTTATACCTCATCCAAAAGACTTCCCATCCTTCCGGATCTGAATCGGGGCTTCCCTCAAAGTTTGCCACATAGAGGTACCTCTCATCAGGGGAAAGGTCAATACCATTGGGCCACGAAAGGGTGCTGTCCAGTAAAGTCACTTCACCGTTTTTTAACATATACACACCATTGAAAGGGAGCTCCTTTTCAGGGTCTTCATTTAAACCGTTTAAGCCCCATGGCGGATCCGTGAAATAGATCACTCCCCGGGATGACCTGCAAAGATCATTGGGACTGTTGAACCTTCTTCCATTGTAACGTTCTGCCAGCGTTGTCAACTCCCCTTTGGGCGAATACCGGGTAATGCTCCTTGATCCGTGCTCACAGGCCAGTACTGACCCGTCAGGCTCCACCAGCAGTCCGTTGGAATGATTGCTCGGATTCCGGAATTCCTCATACCTTTTGCCATCCCACATGTAGATGGTCCCGGCAGGAATATCACTGAACAGAAGTGTCCCGTCGGGATGCCATGCCGGGCCCTCGGTAAACTGAAAGTCGATTCCAATTCTTTCAGCAACGGCTTCCCTGGAGACCACATTCCAGAATCGTTCACTTTCAGCGTGAAAAGTCCCAACCTGAAATCCGGTTTCCCGGGATTTGCACCCGGTAATGAGAAGTAGCATGACCAAAATTTGTCCTATCCTTTTATTCATCTGTCTATTCTACGATAACGGCTGCCGGGTCCCGGTTGATCATGTACCGGTGGTGACCGCTTGTACTCATGCTTTTCTTGTGGCAGACCATGCAATTTTCATGTGTTCCGACGGTTCCGGCAATCCCCTGGTATTGCAAAGGTTGATGATTATCTCTTTGAAGCCCGTATTTGTTGTAAGCGCCATAAACGGCATGGGTGGAACCATGACACCCGATACACATCACACCATGGTTATCCGTCCGGTTCCGATAGAGTGCCTCAAATCCCGGAACCCACATATTGAAGGAGGTTCCCGCATAACCATCATCAAAAATATGGAAATTGGTGTGACATGACTTACAATCGGGCTCCATCAACCAGGGCATCCTGGGTTTAATTTCCGCTTTGGTATAGGCATATACCGGTTCCAGTCCCCTGGACAGCTTACCTGCCGCCTCAATGTCTCCCTGGTTTGCCAGCAGACCCAGCGCATGATCTTCCAGTGTGCCGTGACACTCAGTACAATTGACTCCCACCTGGCTGTGCCGGCCCCTAAAACAGTTTGTGTTGCCTTCGGGCCTGCTGGGATGGCACATGTTGCAGGCTTCCTGATCCATCCCTGAAAGCAGGTTTGCATGAAACCCATGAACGGCAGATGAAAAATTCAGGACTCCGGGCTTGCCCTTTGCCATCACAGCCGGATCGGCGTGGCAGGACTGGCAAAGCCTGGGACTTCCTGCCAGTGCATCCTCCAGCAGTGTGGTCCCGTTATAACGGTCATGGGCCATCAGGATATTTTTAGCAGTGAGATCTGCCATGCCGGATACATTGTTAAAGGCCCATCCTCCTTCGTGGCAATTCCGGCATCCCATCTCGGTTGATGTGGGAGCCACTGCTTTGGTTACAGCCAGCACTTCACCAGTGGATTCATCCCTGGCTGTGATGGTAAACAGGGGGTAGGGATTGAAAGTGCCATCATCCTTGTAGGGCACCAGTGGAATCAGGTGTGCAGCCCAGACCGGACCCTCAGGCTCCATGGTTCCGGTGACTCCCTTCCCCATCAGGCCAGTTCCAACGGGCAGGTCCGCCCCGAAGATCTGGACGTCATAATCCCAGAACATGGAATGATCCTGGGGATTGCGGAATCCTTCCTCAACCGCATATTCTATGATGACACCGGAGCTTACCCGTTCGGGTTTTTCGCCCCTTTTAAACAACTGGGCGTTTAATGTGTTGGCTGGCGGCAAAAATGAGAAGTACTTCTCGTTATCCGATATACAATGCATCCCCAGGTCGTTCCAAACCAGGAGCACATATTCATCACTGGCAGGATCAAACCCGGGAATTTCAATGGGCAAATCAGGGGCTTGATGAGGGCTTACTGTTTCTGTGGTTTTGCCGAGCACCTCCCTGTAGATATATGCTGCCACAGCCCTCTTCTCATCGCCGGTTCCCGCAAAGGGTGGCATGTAGGAATTCACCTTTCCCATTCCGGTGATCAATGCCTCCAAACCCCTTTCAGTCAGCTTATCCGACTTATTCATCACACCATTATATCCATCCAGTGTATGGCATGCCATGCACTGAAGCCTGAAAATTTCAGCACCTGCTTCAAGCAGGTTCTCCCCTGTCACCTCCTTCACCCGGGACCATTTTGCATGGGTCAGGAATCCTTCCTTGTTAATCACATCCATATCCGAAGGAGAAATCCCTGTAGAATACATATGACCGTACAAAACAAAAGGCTTCCTGGCGATCTCCCGCATGTATTCAAAACCGGCCATCCAGGCAAAACTGATCACCACCAGAAAAATAGCGCCCACTTTCTGAACACTTTGGGGTGTCCTGACAAGGGAGAAAAGACCCATTCCAAATAGCAGAATGGAACTGACCAGAAGCAGGGTGACAAAGGGTGAACTTTCCCTGTTAAAATGAAACAGATTTCCAAAAGCCTCATCGCTGATTACCCTGGTATAGTAAATACCCGCCAGAACCAGCACTGCCAGTGGAATATACATCCACTTTGCACAGAGTCTGAACACCTTGTTCCTGGTATCAGCATCCTTGAGCCTTGATCCGGTCACCAAACCAAATACCCCGGCCAAGATCAGGGAAATGCTGGTCCTGAAAATCAGCGAAGGAAGAAAACTGGGATTGAAGAATCCTTGCCAGAAGTTCCCTGTCTCAATCCACTTCCCGGGAGTGAGCATAAATCCAAGAATTCCGTTGATGATAAAGAGGCTCAGCCAGGCAAAAATAAAATAGAGCCAGCCCAGGATCATGTGCGGTTTATGGTCCATCTTGCCAAAGCGGTAGTGATAGATCAGCAGCGCCACGATCTCCCCGATGAAAAAGACCCATTCGATGGCCCATCCAAAGACAAAAGTGTGGATCAGTGTTGATGTGGCAGCCGGATTCACCAGGGAGATGATAAACCAGATACCCACTCCGCTCATACCGCCAAAAACCATGGTCAGCAAAAGAAAGAACCATGTATGTTTTCTTACATACTCAAAAAGTGCCGTGTCTTTAGTCAGCACAGCTTTCCGTTCGGTCACAACCAGGAACAAGCCCCCACCCACCGCCAGGTGTGAAATAACCACATGAAGAATAGCGATGACGGCGATCAGTAATCCCCCTCCTGTGTTGGGGAGGAACCAAACAGGATAATTCATGATGGCTGAGTTTCAGGTTTGAATATCAGGGTGATCATATAGTAAAGCGCGACCAGGCCAACGACAAAGACAAGCAGGAATGCAGCCAGGGGTGAGAACTCTTTCACATTCTCCAGCTGTGCTGGACTGAATATCTGGTCCAGGTAAGCAGCCCGGGCCAGATCGCGCACAACAACCATTAAAAGAATCTGGAACCCTCCCAGGAACATGGAAAGCTTAAACCGGCCTGTAAAGGAGGAGTGAAGGATCAGAAGGGCGCCGATCCAGCTAAGGGCCATAACGAAGGTCGCAAACATGGATCCACCCATAAATGTCTTCCATACATTTTCAGGCATGGTGAGCCAGAACCAGGTCCCCACCCCCAGCTGGATCAGTGTAATCCAGCCAAATATCCTCAGGTTTGCTTTGATCTCGGTATTCTTCTCCTGTTCATCCATCTTTGAAAAGTAATAGAAGATGGCCCGACCCAGTCCTCCTATAGCCAGGGCTCCCAGTACAAAATGGAGGTACCGGGGCCACAGGGTCGGCTCCCCGAGATTCAGGTTCCATCCTCCGGGATTGTCGAAGTAGATTTTCCAGCGTTCGGGCCGGATGGAAAGGGTGTTGTTGTTTACAAATACAAATGCAATATAGAGCAGGAAAAGCGAGGTAAGCATCAGGGCCCCTTTTGACCAACCCGGGGCGGTTTCTGCCTTCCGCACAAAAATATAGGCTGCATAGTAGGCCAGGATCAGAATAGGGATGACCAGAATCCAGGGCACCGCCACCATCACCGAACTTGAGTAAAAAAGGTGACCATAAAGAACCTGTACAAAAAGCAGAGGGGGTACGCCAAAGTTAACAGTCAGGGCCACCAGGGTGGGCAGAGCCCCTGAAGCTTTCTTCACCGGTTTTCCCCGGAGCAGGTCCCAAACAGACAGTAGTGTTCCGCCCAGCAGGAAATTCATCAGTACCATGTGAATGAAGAATGTAAGGATCAGTAGCACTTCGAACCAAAGCCAGTGTACCGGTATGGTATCGACCGAAGGAATTATCGATTCATACATGATATGAGTTTAGGGTTTATCCCAAGATAGGAAAAATGGTCCGGATTCGTAAATACAGATCCTCTAAAAATGAAAGAAGATTACTCCAGTTCCCCGCTGTTGGGTTTGAAAATGGAAGCATCGGAAAGGTGCTTCAGTTTTTTCGCACCGGCCAGATACAGGTAAACTACATAGGGGACAAACAGGAAGAGCAGCCAGTCCACCCCAACCATCAGGATGAAATCGTAAACCCCGTGCAACAGAATGGGAATTCCCAGGGCCCTGATCAGATATTCTTTCCTCAATTCATTGTACCTGTGTGCAATACCGAAATAGTAACCCATGGTTACCCCGAAAAGGGCATGGGCAGGCACCGCGGTAATGGCCCTGACGACAGCCGTCTGGTAGCCCGCATCCATGACATACATCACATTCTCCACAGCTGCAAACCCCAGGGAGATAAATACGGCGTAAACAATCCCGTCAAACTGTTCATTGAAGCTGGGACTTTTCCAGATCAGCAGGTAAAGTGCCAGGAATTTAAATACCTCCTCTGTTGTGCCTGCCACCAGGAAGGCACTGTAGGCAGCTTCCCCGTAACTGCCAAGTCCGGGCATGATCCAGACCAGAAGTCTTTCCACCCCTATGATGGGGATGACCGCAAGCATGCCCAATACCAACGCTTTGATCAGCAATCCAACCGGTTCTTTTTCGTACTTATCCCTGAAATAGATGTAGAAAGCAATGATCACCACGGGTGCCAGGGAGGCCAGAAAGACTACCATGGATACCAGCCAAAAGGTGAGGTCAAATAGGATGGTTGAAAAGGAGATCCCATATAATACCCATTCCCTCTGTTCATCTGAACGGCAGCACCAATGGAGATGTTATCACCAAGTTTGTAGGTGGCTCCAAAGGACAGATTATCTGCCGGGTAAGGGATCAATGGAGATGCAGGTGCAGAAAGCAGGTGCTTTACTCCTGCCGTGTGAAGAACCAGCCGGTCTGACATCCTGTAGGAAGCAGCAGCAAAAACAGCCAGGCTTGACATGGTGGGCGTATTCTGATACTCTCCGGCGACCGAATAGGGATTCAGTCCCGTGTATCCTGTGGCCAGAAGTCCCCCGTGAAGAGACCAACGCTTGTTCAGCGATAATGTATAGGTGGGCGCAGCATAGAGACCCATGAGGGATCCGTATCCACTCATGTAGGTATAACTGGTACCCACTGACATATTCAGGCTCCCCCTTTTCTGATCCGGAGCTGGCGGGACCTGGTCAATCAATGGGGCTTCCTGCTGCCACTGCTCCAACGCTGTGGACTGCTTCAGACGAATGGTCTCCTCCTCGGCAGTTTGCCCTACCAAAACCAAAATTCCTGTCACAAGCATTCCTGTGATTAAAAAAAACTTCTTCATATTTTGACCCACCATCAATACACAAATATAAAAAAGAAATTGTTCTCCCCCCTTCTCTACCTCCTGGTCTCTTCTTCAATAAACATGCCGAATCGTTTGTACTTCTCATAAAGCACCTTATATTTATTTGCCATGGCGGGATCGGGATGGTATTCGGTTTCAAAACCACTTCCCATGGCAGCCTGTGCCCGGGCAATGGAGGAATGAACTCCGGCAACAACCGAGGCAGCCATGGCTGTTCCCAGGGCAACAGCCTGCTCGGACCGGGCCACTTTGATGGGTTTATTCAATACGTCGGCAACAATTTGCATCACCAGCGGGGATTTTTTAGCCACACCCCCCAGTGCGATCACTCCGTCGATGCGTACGCCTTCATCTACAAAACGGTCCACGATCATTTTTGCGCCAAAAGCAGTAGATTCAACCAGGGCCCGGAATATCCGGGGTGCATCGGAACCGAGGGTAAGTCCCATGATAGCCCCTTTCAGGTTCTGATTGGCATCGGGTGTCCGACGGCCATTCATCCAGTCCAGCGCCAGCAGCGAAGATTCATCCGGATCTATAAGACTGGCAGATTTACTCAGTTCGCCAATCATCTGCCCGGCTGTTTCGTCAATGATTCTTGTTTTCACCGCATCATCCACACCCTCCAGACCGGAAACCACGTTCTCCAGGGGCCACATCAATACCTTGCTGAACCAGGCATAGATGTCTCCGAAGGCCGACTGGCCAGCCTCCAGGCCAATCATTCCGGGCACAATGGAACCATCTACCTGTCCGCAAATACCTCCCACAAGTTTGTCCCCCACTTCGTCTGGAGGCGCAATGATCATATCACAGGTTGAAGTACCCATCACTTTGCTCAGGTAGTAGGGCTGAATCTCAGCACCCAGGGCACCCAGGTGTGCATCAAAGGCCCCCGCCCCCACACTTACCAAAACGGGCAATCCGAGTTTCCGGGCCCATTCGGGTGTTAGCTGGCCCACTTTGATGTCACAGGTAAAGGTTTCACTGAACAAGCGCTCTTTAATTCCGGCCAGCAGGGGATCCAGTTTCACAAGGAAACCCTCATCCGGTAATCCGTCAAACTGCTTATGCCACATGGCCTTGTGTCCGGCAGCACAGCGGCTGCGTTTCAGTTTCAGAGGATCGGTGTCTCCCACAAGGATGGCCGGGATCCAGTCACAATGCTCAACCCAGGAAAAAGCTTGATTCCTCACCTCTTCATCCTGGCGAAGCACATGCAGGATTTTTGCCCAGAACCACTCGGAACTGTAGATGCCCCCCTCGAACCGGGTAAAATCCTCGCCCCCCCAGCTGCGGGCAAGCTGATTGATCTCATCAGCCTCCCCAACAGCTGTATGGTCTTTCCAAAGCACAAACATGGCATTGGGATTCTCCTCAAAACCGGGGGTTAGAGCCAGAGGAACACCCTGGCGGTTTACAGCCACCGGAGTAGAGCCTGTGGTATCCACAGAGATACCCACCACATTCCGGGCCACACCCTCAGGACAGTTTTTCAGGGCTTCCCTGACAGACACTTCCAACCCTTCCAGGTAATCCAGCGGATGCTGCCTGAATTGGTTTGTCCCGGGATCGCAATACAATCCCCGTTTCCACCTGGGATAGTAAAACACATGGGTTCCCATCTCTGCGCCTGTGCTGGTATCCACCACCAGGGCTCGTACCGAATCAGTTCCGTAGTCAACTCCAATCGTATAAGATGCCATAATAGATAGTGTGTATTAGATAATAGATAGTGGGTTATGGGACAGGCTCATTGATCCTGTCCGTAGTAAGCATCCTTTCCGTGTTTTCGCTTGTAGTGCCTGTCAAGAAGGAACCGGTCGATGGGCTTGGAATTTCCCAGCATCCGGGTCCGGAACGCCGTTTTGGCGACCTCTTCCAGGACCACTGCATTGTGCACGGCCTCGTCCACATCCTTCCCCCAGGTAAAAGGAGCGTGTCCGTGCACCAGGACCCCGGGCATGCTCCTGTAATCCAGTTTGTCAAATGCCTCCACGATCACTGCCCCTGTGGCCTCCTCGTAGTTCCCTTCCGTCTCTTCCCTGGTGAGTTGCCTGGTGCAGGGGATGGTCCCGAAGAAATAATCGGCATGGGTAGTCCCGTACGGCGGCAGTGCCTGTCCGGCCTGGGCCCAGGAGGTGGCCCACTGAGAATGGGTATGAACCACGCCGCCGATCTGGCTGAAGTGTCGATAGAGGTATACATGGGTGGGTGCATCGGAAGAGGGCCGCAATGCTCCCTCAACTTGTCTGCCCTCTCTGTCCAGGACCACCATCTGGCTGGCTGTCATCTGATCATAGGGAACTCCCGATGGTTTGATGACGATGTGACCGGTTTCCGGGATACGGGCGCTGGCGTTGCCCCAGGTAAACAAAACCAGCCTGTGTTTCACCAGGGCCAGATTGGCTTCCAGTACCAATTCCTTGATTTGCTCATGCATGTCTTTCTCTGTTCGGATCCTGAAAGTTACAATCCTTTTGCCAAATGGTAGTAGAGGTCGTTCCATCTCAGCTCCTTCTTCATGGATGAGATGGTGGTATCTTTGTCAATGACCAGGTATTCAATGCCTGCCATTTCAGCAAAGTCTTCCAGGTGTTCTTTGGTCACTGCCATACTGAACCCGGTATGATGGGCTCCTCCGGAAAGGATCCATGCTCCGGCAGCCACCTCCAGGTTTGGCTCGGGTTTCCAGACCACCCTTGCCACTGGCAGGTTCGGAAGCGGTTCATCGGGGGGAACCACTTCACATGGATTAACAAGCAGTCTGAAACGATTGCCCATGTCCATGATGGATGCATTCACCCCCGGTCCGGAGGCCACGTTGAAAACCAGTCTTGCCGGATCGGACTTGCCCCCAATTCCCAATGGGTGGACCTCCAGTCTCGACTTTCCTTCTGCTATGGAAGGACACACCTCCAGCATATGGGCTCCCAGTACTTTCATTCCATCGGGGTGCAGGTGGTAGGTATAATCCTCCATAAACGAAGTCCCTCCATGCATGCCCATGGACATCACCTTCATGGCACGAACCAGTGCAGCGGTTTTCCAGTCACCTTCCGCCCCGAACCCGTACCCCTCGGCCATGAGTCGCTGGACCGCCAGTCCAGGCAGCTGAGCCAGACCATGCAGGTCTTCAAAGGTGGTGGTAAAAGCTGTAAAACCTCCCTCCTGGAGGAAATTCCGCATGCCGGCTTCAATGCGGGCTGCCGCAGCCAGTGAGTCCCAAAGCCTCCCGCCGTCCTGGACTTCGGAGGGGAGATTATAAAGCGCTTCATACATGTTCAGAAGCCGGTTTACTTCAGCTTCACTGACTGCATTGATCCGTTCCACCAGGTCACCGACACCATAACCCGACACCGAATAACCGAACTGGATCTGGGCTGATACCTTGTTGCCTTCAGTAACAGCCACCTCCCGCATGTTGTCACCAAAACGTGCCACCTTTCCTCCCTGCCAGTCAAACCACGCAGCAGCTGCCCTGATCCAGACTCCCAGTTTCTCCTGGATTTCAGGATTGGCCCAGTGTCCGACCACCACTTTTCGTTCAATTCTCAGCCTGGACCCGATAAAGCCGAACTCCCTGCCGCCATGTGCGGACTGGTTCAGGTTCATGAAATCCATGTCGATGGTATCCCACGGAATATCGCGGTTGAACTGGGTATGCAGGTGCACAAAAGGCTTGGATAGGGACTTCAGTCCCGCTATCCACATTTTTGCCGGCGAAAATGTATGCATCCAGGTAATCAGGCCAATGCAATTCTCCTTGTTGCTTGCCTCCCTGCAGATAGCATGGATTGCCTCGGGAGTGGTCAGTACAGGTTTGAACACCACTTTCACCGGGATGGTTTTGCTTTTATCCAGTGCAGTGGCTATTTCCTTTGAATCCCGGTCCACCCGTTTCAGGGTCTCCTCCCCGTATAAATGCTGGCTTCCAGTTACAAACCAGACCTCCAGTTCACTCAATTTTTTTATCATATCCTTTTCCCTTTTTACTT
>CAYVRK010000045.1:28688-33428 GCA_964453785.1 uncultured Bacteroides sp. | reverse complement strand
GTATTGTCTCTGGCAGTCAAGAGGTCATCGGTTCGATTCCGATATGCTCCACAAAGAAAATAAAGCAGTTACAGGCATTTCGTTTGTAGCTGCTTTTTTAACGGCTGCTTCCTTGAAAGAGTTACCTATGGAATTGACCGGGATTACAGATGACAGGAGAAACCCATATTAAATATCCCTTTATAACCGTACCCAAGCTCAAGAAATCCGCCAAAGCCTTTGCCTATCCGGATACCCAGAAGATTTATATGGCCGGTCCACAAACCTGCATAACTTTCATCAGGAGGATCATTCAGATGTCTGGTCTTTTCTTTACCAAATCTAAAGCCGCTGCCTAATCCCGAATAAAGCTGCAAAAATTCGGTATTCAGGTAACGGAATTTGAATTCGGCAGCAATCACCTGTGATCTGTATCTATAATCCCCTATTATTTCGTCCTCCCCATTTACAAGGTCTGCTTTGATGATATCCATTCCAAGAGCCAGCCCAATGCCCAACCAGGATTTGACGTAATACCTTGCAGATAGAAATCCCGGGCCGGTCGAATGATAGTTGTCCTTGTCCACGACAGTTCCCAATGTGATTATTTCTACAAATACATCTCTTGTAACGGTCAGGATCTGTGCAGAAGACAAGACTCCATAAGACCCTTCAATTTCCAATCCAATACCCTTATCCTGGGCCTCCAGAATACCCGGGACCATAACGAGGAATAGAAGTATCTTTTTCATATAAAAACCGTTTAAACCAGATCAGTTATTGGCATGAACACCTCTGTAAGTTACTATTTTTTTACCTTCCAATGATCTGAACCGGGTTGAACCCACCGGGAGCTATTCGCCTGTAATTTCCACCTCTTTGATGAAGAATGGCTCCGTATGACCGTCAGCATAATACTCAAATACCCTGATATTGTCTTCCTCATAAAAGAATTGAACTTTGACATCACAACGTCCGGATGAAGTTGTGGAAAACGAACTGAATCGAACAGGTTCTGTCGCGTAAGCATTACTCATGTTAATTAGGGATCCCGAAACATAAAGACAACGTCCAAGAATTTTGATTTTAAAAGAACGCCCTTCAGGGACATCTACGGCCAGCGAATAGTACGTATCATTTATATGATAGGATTCGGCTTGGCTATTATCCGGGTGAAGCAAATTCAAACCATACTTTCCATACTCTGGGAAAACGAATTGGTTTGTCGCCACGAAACTGGTCTGGTTGATGAATTGGTTTATATACTTCTCAAAATCAGGAATCTCATATTCAATCCCAAGCCCGTCATATCTCTGCTCAATAAATTGTCTGATTTCCTGCAGGTCCGCATAATTAATTCCATTGATAAGTTCTGTACCAATGGATTCATTATCCAGAATACCATCTTCTTTTATATCAAGGCTTAATTGACTCATTAGCTCGGAAAACTCACCTGTTGTCCTGGCCCCTTGAAGAATAATAGAGGCCGCCAGAAGCATGGCATTATCATCTCCCGAAGTTGAAATATCCATCTGTTCAGATTGAAGTTGGTCAGCACTCACAAAATCAAATATCCCAAGGATTTCATCCCTTGCCTGGAGTTTGGCCTCTGTAAACTCCATTCCCTCATTGATCAATTCAACGATACGATCCTTTTCGAGGTATGAAATTACATTGATATTGAAAGACTCCTGGTCCGTAATATCAACCAGGTTGTGAAGGGTTAACTGCGCTTCAGAAAGGTCACCGGTTCGTTCATTAAAATAGAACCCGTCAGCTTTGAGGAGGATATACGGGGATTCCAATTCCACATCGGGAAGTTCATATTTTCCTGTATTATCGGTTATCTGGGTTGAGAAAACCCGCCCCGTTGGCTGAAAATCATGATCCAATTCAGAAATAGTAACTGGTGATCCCAGGATAAAAGGCCCCTTTTGAACATAGCCGACAATATCAATCGTTTCAAAAGGAACATCTACGACTTCAATAGTAATGAGAGCATAGGATTTAAAAGGCTGCACACTATCATTGTCACAAACTGAGACCATACATACCAACTCCTGATTAATGTCGTAATTGAACCAGGTTGAATCCTTCACGGAGAGTTCTCCGCTTAGGGTATCAAGTTGAATGACCTGGTTTTCGTTACCGCTTTCAATCCTGAAAGAGAGAGATTGACCGGAATCAGGGTCTGTGGCAACAATTTTCCCAATGATTGTTCCTGTCTGGCTCCTTTCGTTAACAGAAAACGTTTGTTCTTCAAATTCAGGGGCATACTCATTCAGATTATTGATAAGCACCGATATTCTGGCGGTTGACTCCAGGGGATCGTTGGGGTGGTTATCGCTTACTGAAACCTGAAGGTCTATTCTATGGATCTTCTCAAAGTCAAGTACAGCAGGATTGTTGACCCATAGGTTCCCTGTTTTCTTTTCCAATGAAAAGGCATTATCTGTATTCCCTTCGACAATCTCAAATGATAAGGTCTGCTGCTCATCCAGGTCCTCAGCTTCCACCTTACCAACAAAGGTCCCGGTTTCACTATTTTCATCCAGGTAAAATAACTGGTCAGCTATTTCAGGTTGATTGTCATTTCGATCACATGATGAAAGAAATAATGATACAAAAAGGGTAGCAAGAAATAGAGAGAGGGTTTTCATGACATGAATAATACGTTGGTGTGATGAAATTGTATACGGTTTCAACACCCAAAAGTTATTCTACCAGCAAATTTCAATGAAAAGCCTTTATTATTTCTCTTTGCTTTTGGAGAGCCTGTCCTCCAAAGCGGCCAGCTGATCTTTGAGAATCCTGATCTCGTTTTCAATCAAGGTTTTATCAGATACATCAGGGCCAAGATCATCGTAATAATTCCCGATACCTCCCCTGAATCTGAATCCGCGTCCCCGGCCAAAACCCGGGCCCCTCTGAAATCCCCTTCCAAAGCCGCGCCCCGGATTCCATTGAGAACTCCTGGTTCCTGGATAGTCGTTACCCCGACAATATCCCATTCCTCTTCCTGTAATGGGTCCTTCACCCGATGGACCTGTTCTGTCACCTCCTGGCATAATTACCTCCTTTTTTATATTATTGAATGCAACATTTCCCATGGCCGAAACTTCCGGCCAGATTTAATATTTTTCCCGAATGACATTCAGGACATTCCGAAATTTGATCATCAAACTGTACCTTAAACATATGTCCGCAATCCCTGCACTGAAGGATGTTAACCCTGAAGTGAACAGAACCACCCCCGATGGTAAGTACTCCTCCCAGGATGATGAAGTCTGCAATTTTCTTTCTTGCCTTTTCAATGAGGCGCGAGAATGTAGAACGGGAAATTTCCATATCATCAGCAGCCTGGGCATGTGAATAGCCCATTTGATCGGCCAGTCTGAAGGCTTCAAATTCATCAAGTGTCAGAATAATTTGCTTTACATCCTGACCACTTACTCCCATGGGTTTGAATTGGGAATAGAGAGGTGGCTCATTGACGATTCTATTATATTGTGGTCTGGGCATATGCTGAAGTTTGATACAAATATAATGCACATATGTTCATATTGCGAATATTTGACACTGTTTTTCCTTTCAAAGGAAAGTCTTAAGTTTTTTGTACATCTCAATAGTATTAGCTTCATATGAAGGATTATACAACAATGCTGCAGGATGGCTCAGGGGATATATCTTCTGGTTGTTCATACATAACAGCTTTCCAAATACTATGTTGGAATTGTTGCGGTCCGGATTCATTGAATCTGAATGAAATTTTGTCAATACTGCCTTGGCTGCATATTGGCCCAATGGGACAATAACCTCAGGCTGAAGAATTGCAATTTCATCTTCCAGATACTGACCACACAGCTCAATTTCATTCGGTTCAGGTTTCCGATTCCCGGGCAGCATACATTTAATCAGATTGGTCATATAAATCATTTCCCTGTTTAATCCTGATGCATGAAACAGTTTCTCAAGGACTTGACCCGAAGGACCCACAAACATTCGATTGGCAACATTCTCTTTTGCCCCGGGAGAAAGGGCAACAATCAGAAGACGGGCATCCATATTCCCTTCACCCGGAAGCGTGTGTTTCCGTGTTGCAGACAGGCTACATCTTTCACAGCTCCTGATCTGGTAGTTGAGAACTTCAAGGGATTCCTGTTTCTCCTGGGTATTTAAAGAAATGGGATCTTTCATTTACGAAAAACATAAAAATATTGCACATATGTCCATAATACAAATGTTTTTACTAAATTTCAAGCAAAAATATGATGACATGAAATCTGCAAATGTGATATTCACTGCACTTGCCTTTTTGATTTTTACCAGTGCCTATGCACAACAGGCAAACAGGGGCGACATCTGCCAAAGCATCCCGGATCTGACAAGCGAACAGCAACAAAAGATAGACAAACTGGGTTCTGCCCATCAGAAAAAAATGGATGAATTGCGATTGCAGTTTCATTCTGAAAGCAATGTTCAGAAAGCAGCTGATCTGAAAATTCAGATGAACGAAGAAATGCAGAACCATTACCAGAAGGTTACCGCACTACTTAACCCGGAGCAAAAAACCTGGTACGACCAAACCTGTAATGCAAACAGGAATAGTAACTACAAGGCCCGGGAAGGTTATGGTCGTGGTTATGGCCGCGGACAGGGGCCCGGATGTGGTGCCGGCTATGGAAGAAGCCGCGGGTATGGCCGCGGACTGGGTCCCGGATGTGGTGCCGGTTATGGAAGAGGTGCCGGTTATGGAAGAGG
>CAYVRK010000045.1:0-28588 GCA_964453785.1 uncultured Bacteroides sp. | reverse complement strand
GGTGCCGGTTATGGAAGAGGTGCCGGTTATGGAAGAGGCCGTGGCAGATGTTTCTACTAGAATCTAATAAGACTCCCCGCTTTTCATTTTACTTTCATTGATCCCAATCTCAAGTTTATTTTTTACCTTGTATTGATAGAAATATTACCAAAATGAAGTATCACAAAATCTCAGAACGCATGAGAAAACTGGTTCTCCCCATACTGATGATAAGCCTGATCCTGGCCTCGGGCGGTGCCTTTGCACAAAGCATGAAGAGTGTTATCCGCAAAACCGTTATTGCACCCTCGAGGGTGGCCAATGACATTGCAGAGGAAAAAGCTGAAGAAGAGGCTGAAAAGCAGATTACCAAAGCCATCATGGAAGGATATGGGATTGAGGAAGATGCCAAGTTTGACAGTGAATACAAGTTTGACGCATGGTTTCAGATGCAGGTCACCGAATACAAGAAAAACGGAAAAGTGGACACCCGGGGTGTATATGACAACTACGTAAGCAAGAGCACCCGTGACTATGGAATGGAGTTTAAAGATGAGGACGCCCGGTCAACCATCATCTATGATTCGGATCGCTCTGCAATGATCATTTTAGCTGATGACGATGAAGAAAAGACGGGTTTTGCCACACGGTTTGATCCTGGAACGCTGGAAGGAGATGAAGAAGTAACCCCTGAGAGCAGTGATATCAATGCTTACAAAACAGGAAATACCAAGAAGATACTGGGTTACACCTGCGAAGAATACCTGATCGAGGATGAAGAGGCTGAAGTGCACATGTGGGTTTCTGAACAGCTGGGAAAGGAAATCAGCAAGGAAATGCTAAGCAATCCCAATGCATTCGGTAACTCATTTCAGTATTCCAGGAGTGTGAACGGCATGACACTGGAATACGAGCTTATTGATAAAAATGATGGCGAAAAAACCGAAATGCTGGTAACCGATCTGGATCTGAATCGCAATCATTCCATCAGTACCGAAGGATACAGCATCCTGAGCATGAAACTGCAGGAGTAACGAAAAAGGCTTTTTAAAAATTAAAGGATTACGATTTTCTCACTCACCAGTGAATTGTTAGTAAATATTCTAAGAAAGCAGATTCCCTTATTCAAATGAGATACATCTATGTTGACTCTGGAATCATCCGGATGCATGGTCTGAACCAATTTGCCCTGAATGTCTATGAGCTCTATGGTTTCTATTTTTTCGGTGCATGAATTTTCCACTGTAACTCTCCCGGAAACCACCGGATTCGGATACACAGAAACAATTGGACCGGCGACTGGCTGATCATACCCCGTCCATTCAACTTCCTTATAATGCACACTGTCAATAAACAGGCACTTTGCGTCCGTTCCCACAAAAAACTTCAGCCTGTTGGTGGGATCCGAAGTGGCCGGATGAAAGGGAAATGAAAAGGTTTGATTCGTTGTTGAAAGGCTTACAGTCTCCTCCAGGTACTGGGTATCGGGGCTGCCTGACTGTTGCATTGTGACAACGATGGTCCGCGGTGCTACGGCTTTTGCCATAAAGGATATTTCATAATGTTTGCCGTCAACAAACGGTGCATCCTGGAAAACCTGAACATACCATGGTTCCGAGCCGGGAATCGACGGACAAATCTTAAGCGCATGTGTGCCCGACATATTCGCATCTGACACAACACTGATGGTGCCAATTCCATTATTATAATTATCTATTTGCCAGGGATCTTTGCCTGCATCGAATTCGCCGTTGGTGAGCAGGTTCCCGGTTGAATCCACAATCTGGGGCGCAGCTTTAAACGGGTATCCCACATCAGGCAGGCCAGCCATATACGTTTTGAGCCAGGTCATGGCCGAACGCTCCGATCCATCCTTATTCAATATGCCCGTACCCGAAACCCAGGTGCTGCCTTCCACATAGCCCCACAGTGTAATGCCGGCAACTGCCGGATGGTTCCAGTAGACGGGAAACGAAGTCTGGTAACTGGCCAATTGGCCGGCTTCCGATGTTGTTTTGCCTTTTAAATCCAATTCGGTTACATAAATGGGCAGACCCGATTGGGCCATGGCATCCAGCGCACTCTTGAGACTACTGGCATTGATCCCATCCACATTAAAGTAGTGTGCCTGGGTCCCAAAGCCATCAACCAAACCCCTGTCGCGCAGCACTTTTACAAGATCCAGAATTTCGTTTCTGCCGGCACTGTTCGTCTCAAGCTCAAAATCGTTGATGACCAGTTTGGCATTGGGAAAATAAAACCGGGCCTTTTCGAACAGCCAGATCGCCCAATCGTAACCTGTTTCACCCGGACCGCCCAATCCGGCTCTGAAATAGGGTGTTCCTGGTGCGTGTTCCTCCCTGTTCCACGTATTCAGGACCATGTTTTCATTCAATACTTCAATCTGATCGATCAACGGATAACGTTCAGCAACAGCGGCCATATATTCTTCCACTTCAGCCTGGAATTCTTCCGGACTCAAAGATTCAATCCATGAAGGATACTGGCTCCCCCGGGCAAGCACATGGTAGCGAAAAACCATGTGATTATCCTTTGCATGATTGTAAGCTCTGTCAGCAATTGTCCAGTTCATCACATCACGGACTGCTTCCACGGACCCCCACTTACAAGCGTTTTCGGATGTCACACCGTTCCAGTACCTGTTAAAATCTGACCGGACACTGTTCGGAACAATATTTGCCAGGTACTTGCCTTTCCCGGCACTCAAACCGATGGATGGAACAGCCATGGAATCCACAGTAATGATGACTCCGGCAGATGTGAATACAGCCGTATCATTATCCGTGGCTTTTGCGGTAATCCTGTAGCTTCCTTTCGGGACCTCCCTCCATACATATGAAAAGGTGTTGGAAGTGTCAGTGCTTGTCTCTCCCAGTTTGATGCTGTCCTGGAAGAATTCCACTTTCGTCACGCTGCCTCCGGTATAGGTTCCTCCCAGATCGCTTGCATAGACCCGGAGGGTTATATCGGTGCCCTGCTCAAAATAGGCATTGTTGTGGGGAATAGTAATGACGCAGGAGGGCGGTGTGTTTTGCCCATTTGCCTGCAAAGAGGAGAAGATGGCCACAAAAGCAAACAGGGATGCGGTACATATCTTTTTTTTCATGTGTGGGTTTTCATTAAGATAAGGATTCCCGGGTTTGGAGATATTCTGTGCGAAACTAAAAAAATATTTTCAGTTACTGTGCCCTGGTTCCTACATCCATTTCCAGGCAGGAATCAAGGGGATTCCATCCAGGATATCCTCCTGGTTACTGGTAATAATAATGCCTTTTTCCGCGTTGGTTTCAGCCAAGGCATTCTTGATCCCGCTGAGTTCACGCTGCTGGTTGTCATTGTTCAGCTCCCAGCACACCTGCACCAATCCTGTAACTTTTTCATTCTCCTTCAGTAAAAAATCACATTCACTGCTTTGATTCTTAAAGTAATAGATCTCCTTATGATCCCGCCTGAGCTTCAGGTAAACAAAATTCTCAAGTCTGCGGCCCAAATCCTGGCTAAACGAAATGCTGTTGGCTTTTGCAAAGGCAGGATCGATGGAATAAGCCTTTTTTGCATTTGCTATTTGCTTCCTGATAGAGGTTGAATACATGGGTATGTATTCCATAAGATAGCTTTCGCTCAAAAAATCACAATAGTCAATCACTGTTCTCACAGATTTGATCTCCAGCAGTTTCGATATTTTATTATAGCTAAACTGTTTCCCGATGTTGCTTAACAAATGGACCGCCAGTCGCATCAGCTGATTCTCATTGGTGATGTGCCTTCGCAAAGCAATATCCCTGGTCACAATATCCCGTAATAAAAGTCTGTGGTAATCGTAATCATTTTCCTCCAGATATTCAGGGAAGCCTCCCATTTGAAAATACTTCTCAAAACTCTCCTTGCTCCTCTTTAATTCAAAATAGCTGAGAAATTCTGTAAAGCTGAAAGGGAATAATTCTATCTGGCTGTATCGCCCCGTAAGCTTTGTTCCAAGCTCCCTGCTTAGTAAACTGGCATTTGAACCGGTAATCACAAGGGCTATTCCTTTCTCATGAGCCGACCGGGCATACACTTCCCATTGATCTACGTTTTGCACTTCATCCAATAACAAGTGTGTTTTGCCTCCCTCCTGCATCAGCTCTTCCAAACGGATAAAATCTGATAATTCAAAGCTCACCAACCTTGGATCCTCAAAGTTGATATAAATGGCAGTATCGTCGCCTAAAAAACTTTGCCTGACCAAAGTGCTTTTTCCGCATCGCCTGATACCTGAGACAATCACAATCCTTTTTGATGATACCGGAACAGTAATGCTCCTCTTAATGCACCTCTTTTTCAAAAATCCCTCTCTCTGATCCCTGGCAATCTCGGCAATAATCGATTTACTTATCATGTTATCAAATGTTTACATTACAAATGTAGTTTTTATGTATTATAAATACAAATTATTTTGTATTGCTAATACATATTCTTGTACATATGCATCATGAATGCTCTGGCAGCGGCGTTCGGAAATGCTGAGAATTAGTCAGGATTTTCTGAGCTGGTAAAATACCCCGCGTTCCTGCCGGGTGGTTTCGATCCGGCCCTCCTCTTCCAGGGTGCCCAGGTATTTGTTGATCTCGTTGATGTGCAGACCGAGGATCTTCTGAATATCCTCCAGGGTGCAGGGCCTCCGGGAGATGGTCTCCAGGATGGCAGCCTCCACATCGGAGCGGTATGCCGTGGTCTTGTGCCGTTCCACTGCCGGCAATACGATCTCCACATCATCAAATCCCCATTCCTGTACAATCCGATCCATTTCCGGTCCCGTTGCCGGCCTGAGCCCTTCGATTACTCCCGGCCTGTCCAGTGTGTTGATCTGGATCTTGTCCGGACCGATGGCCCGGATGGCTTCCTTCAAAGCCAGGATGTTTTCCATGTCATCATTGTACCCCGGAAGGATCAGTACTTCCAGCCAGAACCGGCCCTTGAATTCTTTCCGGAAACGGATCAGGCCATCTACATATTCCTCAATATTGAAATGCTTCATGGGACGGTTGATCCTTCTGAACGCCTTATCGGTGGCTGCATCCAGCGAAGGAAGAACCACATCGGCTTCCATCAGTTCCCTCCGGACACCCGGATCAGAAAAGAGGGTTCCGTTGGTCAGTACCGCCACAGGAACATGGGGCCTCAATTTCTTCAGAAATCCAATGACCTTCCCCAGCCTTGTGTGCAGGGTGGGTTCCCCTGCCCCGGAAAATGTGACATAATCCGGATCGGGATTTTCAGAAAAGAAGTGGGTCAGTTCTTTGAGCACATCATCCACCGGTACATATTCACCACGATCCATGGTCAGCCGGGTAGTGCTGCCACATTCACAGTAGATACAATTGAGCGAACAGATTTTGTGCGGGATCAGGTCCACCCCCAGTGACATGCCCAGCCTGCGGGAAGGAACCGGACCAAAAAGGTGTGTGTACATATCGTGGAAATTCAGGTCAAAGTAAGGGACATCGCTTCATTCTGCAAAACAGATGTAATAAAATTTATAACTTTTACGTCCTATAATTGTTTTATCTCTATATCACATCCGGGAATCATGCAAAAAACCATCTTTATTTCAATATTTCTCATGGCCACAATCACAACTTCTCATGCGCAGGTTTCCCTGGGCGAAAAAGCATCCAACTTCACTGCATTGGACCAGAACGGCGAAAAATGGGTTCTGAAAAAGAGCTTGAAATCCAACGAGTACCTGGTAATCTATTTCTACCCTGCGGCCTTTACGGGAGGATGTACCAAACAGGCCTGTTCTTACAGGGATCAGCAAGCCGAACTGGCTGCGGTGAATGCTTCTGTGGTAGGTGTGTCGGGAGATAAGCCGGAAACGCTGGGACTGTTTGCCCTGGAACACCAGCTCAATTTTACATTGTTGTCTGACCAATCGGGAGAGATTGCCACCATGTTTGGTGTACCTGTGAGTGAGGGCAAGACACGGCAGATAGAAGTAAAAGGCCAAACCCTGGAGATGATTACCGGTTCCACCCTTCAGCGGTGGACCTTTATCCTCGACAAAAGGGGCACGCTTATTTACAAAGACATGGAGGTCAATGCTGCTGAGGACAGCGGCAAAGTAGTGGAATTCCTCTCTTCCCTGTAAAAATCAATATCCTGTTATTTAGATCGATTATAATTAATATCGGTTCAGGGACCCATTCTAATAGAATTCTCCTTTTTTCTCTTATTTTGTCATTTAAGATTGAGCAAACTTATGATTGCGCAACCCTGACAATTGTTTTCTGATATTTAGTCGGTTACGTAACCTGAGACCCTAACTAACCTGAAATTGAAGTGATGAAGCCAAAGTTTCAATTCGGATTTGATATAGGAAGTATCTCCATCAACACTGTGGTCATGGATACTGCCGGTACCATCCTTTTGGATCACTATCATTACTGCCACGGCAAGCCTTTTGAGAAACTGAAAGAGATCCTCGAGACCCTGGAAAAAACCTATTCACCCGATCAGTTTGAAACGGTGAGTTTTACCGGCACCGGCGGCAAACTGGCTGCCGAGCTGGTTGGAGGAACCTATGTAAATGAAATTGTGGCCCAGTCCACTTCCGTCTCCAGGTTTCATCCCGAAGTGCGGACCGTCATTGAGATGGGTGGGGAAGATTCCAAACTGATCTTCATGGACGAACTGGATAACAATGCATCCAGGCTGTCCGACTTTGAACTGAATACGCTTTGTGCGGCAGGGACAGGTTCTTTCCTGGATCAGCAGGCCAAGAGGATTGGTGTTTCCATTGAAAAGGAATTTGGCGAACTGTCCCTTAAATCGACCAATCCTCCAAGGATCGCCGGACGCTGCAGCGTTTTTGCCAAGAGTGACATGATCCACCTGCAGCAAATCGCCACCCCGGTCCATGATATTGTAGCCGGACTCTGCTTTGCTGTAGCCAGAAATTTCATCAGTTCCCTTGGTAGGGGAAAGACCATCAGGTTTCCCGTATTGTTCCAGGGGGGGGTCTCCTCCAACATCGGTATGATCCGGGCTTTCAAAGAACAGCTGGAGGCCGGTGACAATGATCTGATCATCCCCGAACACAATACTTCCATGGGTGCCATCGGGGCCGTATTGAATCATTTGAAAGAGGGCTCAAAAGAGGGGGAAGGATACAAGGGAATCCAGGAACTGGCCACGTACCTCACCAGCGAAAAGTCCAAAGGGAAATCTTTCGAGCCCCTTACAGCCCCCGCATCGGATCTCAACAAGGAGGTCTATCCGATCCCCGAATCGGACGAGAAGTATGAAGTTTACCTGGGCCTGGATATTGGTTCTCTGAGCACCAATGTGGTGCTGATTGACGACCAGGACAGGGTAATCGCCCGCAGGTACCTGCCTACTGCCAGCAAGCCGCTGGAAGCCATACGCCGGGGGATGTCCGAGATCCAGGATGAGATCGGACACAGGGTGGTGGTCAAAGGTGTGGGGACCACCGGTTCGGGACGTTACCTGACCGGCGACTTTGTCGGAGCCGACCTGATCCGGAACGAAATAACCGCCCAGGCCACTGCAGCCATCCGGTTCGATCCTGAGGTGGACACCATTTTTGAGATCGGGGGACAGGACTCCAAGTACATCAGCATCGACAATGGGGTGGTGGTGGACTTCGAAATGAACAAGGTTTGTGCAGCAGGTACCGGCTCCTTCCTGGAAGAGCAGGCGGAAAAACTGGACATCAACATCATCGAAGAATTCGGGGAGATGGCCCTGGGAGCTCGTCAGCCGGCAGGACTGGGAGACCGCTGCACCGTATTCATGGAGTCGGACCTGAATGCTTTCCAGCAGAAGGGTGTGGCCAAAGATGACCTGGTGGGCGGACTGGCCTACTCCATCGTGCACAACTATATCCAGAAGGTGGTCCGCAAGAAACGTGTGGGCAACCACATCCTGTTCCAGGGCGGAGTGACCAACAACCGGGCTGTGGTGGCCGCTTTCGAGAAGGTCACCGGTAAGAAAATACATATTCCGCCCCATTTCGACGTTACCGGTGCCATTGGTGCGGCCATGCTGGCCAGGGATTATGTGAAGGAGAGGGGACTCGAAACCCGGTTCAAGGGATTCGATATCAGCAAAATCCCCTATAAAGTGGACAGGTTCACCTGCAAGGCCTGTTCCAACCAGTGTGAGATCAGGCGCATCCGGATCGAAGGGGAAAAGAAACCCCTCTATTATGGCGGAAGGTGCGAGAAATACGAACTGGACGAGCGAAAAGGGAAAGGTGAAGGCATTCCCAACTATTTCGAAGAACGCATCGGAATGCTTACCGACGGATATACGCCTCTTATAGACCCGGAGCGAAAAACCATCGGCATACCGAGGGGACTGATGGTATTCTTCCAGCAATTCCCCTACTGGAGTACCTTCTTCAGCGAAATCGGGTTTAACGTGATCGTTTCTGAGGAGACCAGCAACCAGACCATCCGTAAATCGCTCAGCATGATCGTGGCCGAGACCTGCTTCCCCGTAGAGGTCATGCACGGGCATATCTATGAGATGCTGGAAAGTCAGGCCGACTTTGTATTCACACCCTTTATCATCAATTCCAGGGCTACGGCCGACAATCCCACCAGCAACACCAACTGTCCCTGGGTTCAGACTGTACCTTTCATGGTGAAGGCCTCCCTTCCCGAAGAACACCGGGAAAAACTGTTGTCCCCCACCCTGAACTTTCGTTATTACGGGAAAGTGGTGGAAAAAGAGCTCTATGAATCCATTGGCAAGCAGTTCGGGATCAGCAGGAAAAAGATTGCCGCAGCCATGGAAAAGGCGGATTATAAACAGACACAATTTGAGGAACGTGTGAAGGAGCGGGGGAGTGAAGTCATGGCCAGTCTGCCCGAAGACAAAGAGGTGCTGGCCATCATGGGACGCCCTTACAATACCAGTGATCCTGCACTGAACCTGAGCATGGTTGAGAAACTGATCAACCTGGATGTACTTCCCATCCCCATGGATTACCTTCCCCTGGCAGAGGAACACATCACCGATGACTACAACAAAATGTACTGGCCCAATGGTCAGCGTATCCTGGCAGCGGCACGGATCATCGCGCGGGATGACCGCCTGCATGCCATCTATATGGGGAACTTCCGTTGCGGACCCGATTCATTTCTCGCCCATTTTGTCCATGAGGAGATGGCCGGGAAACCCTATATGGAGATTGAAATCGACGAACATGGTGCCGATGCAGGGATGATTACCCGTTATGAGGCCTTTCTGGACAGCCTGAAGGGTTCCAGGCTGTCCAAGTCAAGGAAAAAGCAGGTGTATGTTCCCGGCAAAATGACCGCTTCTCCCATGTTGGACCGGATCCTCTATTTTCCATACATGAGTGATGCGTCCTACGTGATGGCGGCTGCCTGCAGGGGATTCGGGATGAAAGCTGAGTCTCTTCCCATGCAGACCCAGGAGGACCTTGACCTGGCCAGGAAATACACCTCGGCCAGGGAGTGCTTCCCCATGATCTGTACCACAGGAAGTTTCCTGAAAAAGCTTGCCCAGCCCGAGGTGGATCCGGCCAAAGTCAGTTTCTTCATGCCCGACCACAACGGCCCCTGCCGTTTCGGGCAGTACAACCGGTTCCAGCGGGTGCTGTTTGACAGGCTGGGATATAACAAGACGGAGATTATCGCACCCAGCAATGACGGGTCCTACGAGGATATCTCGGGTGGTCACGGCTCCAAGTTCAGGCTCAATGCCTGGAAGGGCTTCGTGGCCATGGACATGCTCCGGAAAATGAAACAGGAGAAAAAACCTTATGAGCTGATTCCCGGAAATACGGAACGGGTGTACCGGCAGGCACTGGCCGACCTGGTGGCCTGCATGGAGAACCAGGCAGTGGGCCTTACCGATACGCTGGCCAAAATTGCGCATTCATTTACCCTGATCCCCATCTCCAACGGAAAGCGCAAGCCGGTAATTGCTGTGGTCGGTGAGATCTTCATGCGCGACAACGATTTCTGCAGCGGACACCTGGTATCCAGGCTGGAGAAATTCGGTGCCGAAACGTGGATCGCCCCGTTCGCAGAGTGGCTTTCCTACTCCACCATCCGTTATACCCGCGACAGCAAATGGAAGGGTGATTTCAAAGGCGTGGTCAAATCCAAACTCCAGGAGTATTTCCAGGAGCAAACTGCCAAAAAGATTGCCAAACCTTTCCATGGCCTGTTCGACGAGGACAAGGAGGTGGCGGTAAAAGACATGCTCAATGCCTGCGGGCCTTACGTCCACCGCCATTATGACGGCGACCCGGCCCTCAACCTGGGCACTTCGGCCATCCTGGCGGATAAGGGAATTTCAGGCATTGCCAATATCCTGCCCTTCACCTGCATGCCGGGTACACTGGTGGCGTCGGTTTCCGACCAGCTCCGGAAGGACAAGGGAAACATCCCCTATGTAAACATCGCTTACGACGGACAGGAAGATGCATCCATTGAGCTGCGGTTGCAGGCCTTTATGCACCAGGCCTATCAGTATGCCGAGGACAAAAACCTCACCGTTGTGCACAACCCCGGGCATTGAGTACAAAGACAACCTGTAAATCTGGCTGACATGAAACGAGTACTGTTTGCACTGAGCGCGCTGGCCCTGATCCTGTGCGGAACCGCCCTCCGGTCCCAGGACCTCCAGGAGATCATGGGTCAGGTAGCCGATCCCACCAAAAAGGCTGAATTTAAATCAGATTATACTTTTGATGGATTTATCCAGATGGAGCTGACCACCACCAGAAAGGATGGAACGCAGGGCAAAAAGGGCCTGTTTGACTCATACCTCAACAAAGGGGGTGGTTCCTATGCCATGGCGTTTACCCAGGAAGGCACCCCCATGACGATTATCCTGGATAATGAAAACGGTTCCCTGTTGTTGCTTACAGAATCAGATGGAAATAAAATGGGCATGGTCATGGCAGTAAATGCTGATGCCATCAAAGCACTCTCAGAAGGATCCGGGCAGAAATCAGGAGCGGATTCATTTGAGCCGGTCAAAACGGGCAACTCAAAATCCATCCTGGGGTATCCCTGCGATGAATACCTGATCGAAGAGGGTTCCAGTGAAATTCGTGTCTGGGCTTCTGAAAAACTCGGAGAGGAGCTTGGAAAGGAGGCACTGAGCAACCAGCAGACCTTCGGAGGCGCCTTTACCCATGCCGTATTTGTGAATGGGATGGTCATGGAGTTCCATAGCATGGATAAGAAAAGCGGGGAGAAAAACTCGCTGACCATCACCCGGCTTGCGTTGAACGAATCACACTCCATCTCGACCAGCGGATACAATGTAATGTCCATGGGCCAATTTTAGTAAGATTCATGGACTACAGGTCTTTGCTGGAAAACTTCCCGTCGGGAGCGGAGAAGGATCTTATGATCAGGGATGTCGGAGATTCCAGGAAGAAGTTTGGCGTCCTCCTGGATCTGGCGCTTCATGGAACCGATCCCGTGGCCTGGAGGGCCAGCTGGATCCTTGATGGCAGCGATGAGCAGCATCCCGGACTGGCTGCCGGATCCCTGTCCAGGATTGTGCGAAGGCTGCCCGACATACAATCCTTAGGGTCCCTGCGCAGTCTGCTCAGGCTGCTGTGCCGGTACCCCATTGATGAAATGGACCAGGGAATTCTCATCGACCTCTGTTTCGGATACATGGTGTCGGAGCTTTACCCCGTTGCGGTAAAAGTACATGCCATGCAGATTATTTTCAACCATGTGCTGATCTACCCTGAATTGAAGGGAGAGCTGGTGACGGTGATCATGGACCAGGTGGACAACAACACGGTTGGATTTCGGTCCAGGGGCATGCGCATTGTCAGGCAGCTGGAAAAAAACATCCATCCCGGCTAAAACAGAACAGGTAAACAAGCAAATCTTTGGAAATCCACTTCATACTATACAAACCGGCAGTGCCGGGCAATGTGGGAGCCGCGGCACGGGCCATGAAGACCATGGGATTTTCTCTCCTGCGCCTGATCGATCCCTGTGACCACCTTGGTGAAGAGGCGCGGATGCTGGCCCATGGCTCCCACGATATCCTGGAAAATGCTGTTGTCTTCGCCACCTTTGAAGAGGCTGTATCTGATCTGGACCTCCTGGTATGCACCACCGCCAAGGGGAGAAGCGCCAAACACGAATACCACTCCAGCCGTGACCTCCGCTCTCTGCTGGAAAATAAGGCCGGCCAGCTTGCCAGGGTAGGAATCCTGTTCGGCACCGAAGAGAGCGGTTTGCCGAACCACATGATCCTTCATTCGGACATAGCCATGAGCATACCCATGAACACCACCTACCCGTCACTGAACCTGGCCCAGTCGGTGATGGTGACGGCCTATGAGCTTTCTCCCCTGAATGCGCTGGACAAACCGGGACAATCCGTCCACAAATCGGGAGAAGGCTGGGGTGCGCTTAAGACCTTGACCAAAGAGCTGCTGGAAGAGGCAGGCATCCTTGAAGGCACACCGCTTTTCCACCGCATTCTGGAAAGGATGGCCACCCTCAGCGCCAATGACATCCCGCTGTTCCTGTCAGTGATCAGCCGGATCAACAAAAAGGAGTAATCCTGTCAGGGATGCAGGAAAAGATATCTGCCCGGCTGTTGTTTACCAGTCTGCTTTGAAATACCCCTCCCCGTGTCGCTTGGCCAGAACATTATAAAATTCATGATCGGCCGGATCGCCAATGCACAAAGCGGGAGGCATCTCCCCTTTTGATGCCCGGCAGGCATCCATGAGTGCTGTCATTTCCGCCACCTTTTCCGGATGGGTCTGAACCAGGTTTTCCAGTTCGCCCGGATCGGACTTCAGGTTAAACAGGAGGGTGTCGTGGGGAGCCACCGCCTTTTTCCCGGCCGAGCCCCTGTACCCTGCGTAGGGCAGTTTCAGTTTCCAGTCACCGTTCCGGTAACACTGCAAATCGCCCCCGTCGTAATAGAGAAACTCACGGGGCTTTTCTTTCTGTTCGCCTTTCAGCACAGGCACCAGGCTCTCCCCGTCATACGCCCTGTCCGTTGGCACCTCTGCCCCGGCAATCGCCGCAAAAGTCGGGAACCAGTCCATCATCAAACCCATGTCACCATATTCCGATCCGGCGGGGATCACCCCCGGCCACATGGCCAGCGTGGGTACCCGTTGTCCCCCTTCAAAGGTAAATTGCTTGCCTTCCCTCAGTATTCCGGCCGATCCTCCCAACTCGCGCATCACCAGCCACGGACCATTGTCGCTGGAGAAGACCACCAGTGTGTTCTCCAGGATGCCATGCTCCTCCAGTTTTGCAAGCACCTCCCCCACACTCCAGTCGATCTCCTCGATCACATCCGCATAGAGCCCGTTCCCGGACCGGCCGTCAAAACCGGGCGAGGCATAGATGGGCACATGGGGCATGGAGTGGGCCAGGTAGAGGAAGAAGGGACCCCCTGCATGCCGGTCGATGAAATCGACCGCCTTCTCGGTATAGGTTTTCGTGGTGAAATGCTGATCCACATGAAATTCCACCACCTCATTCCCGTCCAGGTAGACCACGCTGTTCATGTCGTTGCTGTAAGGAATCCCGAAATACTCGTCGAATCCCCGCTGGAGGGGAAGAAACTCATGGCGGTGGCCCAGGTGCCACTTGCCCACAATGCCTGTGGCATAACCCTTCTCCTTCAGCAGACCGGCGATGGTGATCTCCTCCACGGGCATGCCCGTATAGGATCTTGGAAAAAACACCCCGTGGATGCCCATGCGCTGCGGGATCCTTCCGGTCAGCAGGGCTGCCCTGGACGGGGAGCATACGGGTGAGGCCGAATAGAACTCGGTGAATTTCATGCCATCCTCCGCCAGCCGGTCCACATTGGGGGTGCGGATCACCTGGTTCCCGAAACAACCCAGGTCGCCATACCCCAGGTCGTCGCAATAGATCATTACAATGTTGGGACGGGATTCTTCTGTAACCGCTTTTTCAACGTTTTTACAGGCCGGCATGGCCACAAGCATGGCCACGAGGGCAATCAGATAGTAATTTTTCATTTTGTTTCTATTTGTTTTGTCTGAGAACGTATTTTGTGTCTGTTTTTATAAGTCGCCATGGATCGTTGAGTTTCAGCTGCCAGCCAACCCCCGATGCCAGGGTATCCGAAACGGTTACCGGATAAGAAATTGTCACACGGTCCCACCGGGGACTCAACAATGCGCCGCCGCTATCCACCATCAAGTTCCCCCAGTTGTCGGTGACCCTTAGAACGGGGTAGACAGTCCCCAGGGAATCCAGCGGAACAAGATTGGCAGGATTAAAACCAATTCCCATATCCTCCAGGTCAATGACCGTTATGCTATCTCCCGTCAGTCTTTTCCTGTACGCTGAAATTGTTTCCAAACGTTTCAGTTCCCGCCTGTGCTCACTTGCCATGACTGAATCAATTCCATAGCCTTGTCCGGCCTCCCTTATTGCAGTGTATGCGATCGAATCGGGATATTCAAAACCAAAAAAATCAACGATATAATCGGTCAGATTGGTCTCCTGCCCGATGTCCAGGTTCCATGTGGGATTGGTTTGTTGCATATAAAAACCATAGACGGGAATGGTGAAATAGGCAAAAGAACGAACATAGGTTGGCATTTGATAGAACGTTTCGATCATGGAGATATAATTCTTCCGTAATCCCGAAGCAGTCCTGATGCCAAGGATGGAGCCTGTATACTCAGCCAGCCCTTCCAGCAATTCGAGACTGTTTTCACTCTCTTTTGAACCCGGGAACAACTGGTGCCTGTAACTGCGGAAAAGCAAAGCGTTTTCCAGGTGACTATTGAAATCTTTTGAATCCAGGGCCATTTTTAAGGCCTCACACTCCAATTTCATAAAGATCCTTCCCTGCTCGGTATCCAGGTGGGGGTTATCTTCATTTGGAATAGAATCAAAGCCAACGAACGGTTGTATGCGATGGAAAGATTCATGAATCAACAATCTCAAACGATCTTCCTTTGAGTCGGGAAGCGGCAAGGTGACCATGGTCCAGTTCTTCCCTGCCCATTCCGATGTGGTATTGCCAATAATTACATCCTTGGGCAAGATTCCGGTAAAAAATGTGCCCTTCTCCTCCAGGTACCCGGCATTGTCTTTTTCATTGGCAATGACCTCCCTTGTATCCCTGTCAACCATGATCAGGGGACCTTCCAGTGAATGCTTCCACAATGTGCTGTTCTCCTTTTGCAGTGCCCGGTCCAGCTCTGCAAAGGCAATTTTGGCCTGTTCCATATTGCTTTTCTGAGCCCAGTGAGAATTCGTGTGGCTCCGGTCACATCCAAATAGGCAGGCTGCCAATAAAAGCAGGGGTGCTCTTGTCATAGCCATTGATCGTATAAGATCCTCAAGTTAGCAAATCGACTGTTAAAAAGCGCCCGTTTCGTTTTGGAACTTATAAATTTGCCTGACCATGGAACCTTCCGACGACAGATACCTTCGTTCGCTCATTGCCCAGGGGGAGCACCAGCAACTGGATTTCAAATTTGAGATCAGCGATGCCCGGAAAATTGCCCGGACATTTTCAGCTTTTTCAAATACGGATGGTGGACGGCTGCTTGTGGGGGTAAAGGACAACGGACGCATCTCCGGGATCCGCTCCGATGAGGAGTACTACATGGTAGAGGCAGCGGCATCCCTCTACTGCAAACCGGAGGCAAGGTTCGAAACCAGAAACCTGCTGGTGGAGGGAAAGCGCGTACTGGAGGTATACATCCCCCAGGTAAAACAAAAACCGCTCTATGCCAGGGATGAGAAGAACCGCTGGATGGCCTACATAAGGGTGGCCGATGAAAACATCCTGGCCCACCTTGTCCAGCTCAGGATCTGGAAAGAGGAACCTTTGGCTCGGGGGCGGCTCCTGGAGTTCACCCGGAAAGAGCAGATCCTGCTGGCAACCCTTGAGATGCATCCGGGGAGATCCCTGTCCGAAATAAAAAAAGACTCAGGTTTTAAAAGGAACGAACTGGTCTCGCTGATGACCAAACTGGTCCTGTTCGACGTGGTGGAAATGACCCATGGGGGAGAAAACACAGGGTTCTCTCTGAAAGAAAAGCCGGGTGAATAGGCTGAAGGTGCCGGGGAGCGGATTTCTGAACGCAGGTCCACCAAACCCGGAAGTTAGACGTAGGACAAGATGGACTCGAAGATGGCGCAGCCGTCCGTATTCCCCCCATGGGTGAAAACAGCCCGCTCGGGTTGAGGGATCATTCCGAATACATTCTTTCTTTCGTTGCAAACTCCGGCGATGTTATCCACAGCTCCGGTCGTATTGATCTCTTCCGAGATCACTGCAAATTCGTCGCAATACCTGAACAGGATCTGCTCATTCAACCGCATCTGAACCAGGGTCTCTTCCCTGGCCGAATAGCGGCCATACCCGGTGGCAATGGGAATGCTGTAGGCCAGATCGTTGGAGAGTTTACCGGTCACTGCCGTATAATCGTTGTCGGGCTTGATAAAGGTGTTCCTGCAGATGAAACGCTGGGACTTATTCATCCTGAGTGTTCCAGGCAAAAGCCCGGTCTCACACAATACCCTGAATCCGTTCCCGATGCCAATGAGTATCTTTCCCCCGTCGGCATATTCCAGCATGGACTCAATCACCGGTGAATCCCTGATGCATTTGGATGAATTGGAGGAACCTTTGCAGGGAAATCCACCTGGTATCATCAGCACATCAATACCTTTCAGATTGGTTTCCGTGTTCCAGACAGGAAGCACTTTTTTTCCGTAATAACCGGCAATCACCCTGGTCAGGTCTTTGTCGCCATGTGCTCCGGGAAATATGAGGATACCAAAGGTCATTGCTTTGCGGATTATCTCTCTCAAAGATAACTACAATAGGATTTTATCCAAATTTGAAGGTAATTATTAAATCGTTAGATTTACAGGAGTATCATGTCGCAACCGGATAGCCAACCCATGGAGGTCCTTGAAAAGGACATACGAAGCTTTCAGGAAGCCGTGCGAGATCACTCTGGATACGATTTTACAGAATATTCAACCTCCTCCCTCCGCCGGCGCCTCACCAAGATCCTCATGGAATATGACATAAGCATGGATCAGCTTATACAGTACCTGAAATCCGATCCCCTGTTCATGGAGAAGATCGTAAAGAAACTGACTGTCCATACCTCCGAACTCTTCAGGGATCCCGGTATCTGGAAGAAGATCCATGCGGAATTGCTGCCGTCATGGAAGGATAAATCCTCCATTCATATCTGGCATTCGGGATGCTCGGCCGGTCAGGAGATCTATTCCATGATGATGGTCCTGGATGACCTGGGCATGCTTGAGAAATCACATATTTATGCCAGCGATCTTAATCCGGATGTGCTTGAAGCTGCCCGGCTGGGCAGATACAAATACCACTTCAACCAAAGTTACCTGGAGAATTTTGACAAGGTCATTCTCAACGGTACAGGCGAAAACAACAGGGACCATAAAAAGTACTGGAAAAAATATTTCACTGTGGATGAAGCCCGGGACACCATCCAGATGAGGGAATCCCTCCGCTCAAAACCCGTTTATAAGAAACTGGACCTGGTGAAAGATCCGAACCTCTTTTTGGTTAATTTCGATTTGATCATCTGCCGAAATGTGATCATCTATTTCAATAACCAACTCCAGAACAGGGTGTTTGATCTTTTCTACGAGAACCTGAGACCCAACGGTGTACTGCTTCTGGGGGTACACGAATCGATCATAGGGCCCTATTCCAGGAAATTTACCAAAAAAGACCCTTTCTATTTTAAAAACCCGGTATGAACATCATGAGCATATCCATTCGTTCAAAGCTCCTGCTGGCCACCCTGGCCACCTTGGTGCTGCTGATGGCTCTTACGCTTGTGTTCATGAATTCGTACAGCCGCATCTCTGTATATAACAGGATGATCGGAGCCCGGTCCGACCTGCTCTATGAAATGGGTTCCCTGGAGCAGGCGTTCCTTCAAATGCTTGCTGAAGAGAACCAGGAGATGCTGGCCGGCTGTCTCGGCCACGCCAGTTCGTTTGAATCAATCCTCACCACGCTGGAAAGCAATGAATCCCTCTTCGGGGATGCCGGTGTTGCCGGCAAATCGGACCAGGTCCATGCCACACTTGAGCGGCTGATCAGCGATCTGCAGTTGCCGTCCGGGGGATCAATCCAATGGATCCGGGCAAGGACAGACATGCTTGTGCTGGGCAGCCAGGTCCATGAATTTGACAGGCTCATGGCCGAACGTCTGGCAGGTTCGATCACGGAAAACCGGGTCCGGCTGGGAGTGATCATGGCGTTGGGAATTCTGCTGATCGGATGCTATTTTTTTATTTTCTCGAACAACCTGAACAAATCATTTGGAAAGATCATTGCCTATACCCGGAGCCTGAAAGAAGGGATCTTACCACCACCGCTGGTTCATCCAGCGGCAGATGAATTTGGTCTGATCACCGGCCACCTGAACACCCACACATCAGACCTGCAGAAAAAAATAAAATACATCACGGCCCTCTCCCAGGAGGGGCCTGTTTCAGTCTTCACCCCCGAAGCGGAAGATGAACTGGGGAATTCCCTTGTGAAGTTGTCGGATACCCTCACGCGCAAGGAGTTGGAAGAGGTGACCCGGAACCGGGAAGATAAAAAACAGAACTGGATCTCCGAAGGTGTGGCCCAACTGGGGGAAGTCCTTCGTTCGGAAAGCGAAAACGTGAAGGAGCTCTCCTTTACAATTATCCAGAAACTGGTTCAGTACATGAATGTGGAGATGGGATCTCTTTTTATAAGCGATCATGAAGATCCTGAAAACCCGGTCCTGGAGCTGGCCGCCTCCTATGCCTACGACCGCCGGAAATACCAATCCGGAAGGCTTGAATGGGGCGTGGGCCTGCCCGGAACCTGTGCCCAGGAAAAAAAGCGGATTTTCCTTACCGATGTTCCCGACACCTATTTTGAGGTCTCCTCGGGAACCGGTTCAGCCAGGCCCAACTGCCTGTTGCTGGTTCCCATGATCATCAATGATGAGGTAAGCGGGGTGATCGAGCTTGCCACGGTCAGGCTCCTCAGGCCGTTTGAGATCGAATTCGTCGAGTCACTGGCCGAGCGCATCGCTTCCTCCTTGCTGACTGTTCAGACCAATGAACGAACCAAAGTACTTCTTGAACAGTCCCAGGCACAGGCGCAGACACTCCAGACCCAGGAGACTGTCATGATCGAGAATATGAAGCAGCTGGAGAAAGCCCAGGCCGAATCGGGCAAGAAGGAGAGAGAAATTTCAGGGATCCTGAACGCCATGAACCAATCGACCCTCATGGCTGAACTGAATCTGAACGGAAGGTATACGGAGATCAATGACCTGTTCCTGCAGGTGCTGGAATCGCACCGGGATCAGATCCTGGGAAAGAAGCACAGCGAATTTGCCCAGGTTGATCCCTACGCAGATGCTTATAAATCATTCTGGTCCACCCTGAAAGAGGGCAGCAGCATCTCCAATACGGAGATGTACAAGCTCTTCTCCGGAAAGGAGGTCTGGCTTCAGCAGACTTTCACACCCATCACCAATGAGGAAGGAAGGGTCTACAAGATCCTGAACATTGCCGAGGATATTACTGAAACCCGGTCGCTGCAGGAGAAACTCGAATCGCGGAACCATGAGATCACCCGGGGCAGCATGGAAATGCAGACCCTGAATGCGGCCGTGAACTCGTCATTGATCAAATGTGAACTGGATCCGGATGGCATCATCATGGAGGTGAATGAAAAGTATACCGAGGTGACCGGCTACGGAAGGAAGGAGCTGCTGGGCCGGAACTACCGCCTCTTTCTGAAAGAATCGGAGAAGGAGCAGTTTGAGAAGATCTGGCAGGAGGTCTCCAAACAGAAGGTATATGAAGGGGTGATCCGCCGTTCGCGGCCCACAGGTGAGGAGGCCTGGCTGGTTTCCACATTCTCCCCGGTCATCAGCGAGGCCGGCGTGATTTATAAGGTCTACTTTATGGGACTGGACATCACCGAGAAAAAGCTGAAATACCAGCTGCTGGAAGATGCCAACCAGGAGATCGAACGGCTCAGGGAACGGTTAAAGGATTATGAATCATTATAAATCAATGCTGAAGAGCAGGATACAATATGTGATGACATGGGTCTCGGCCGCAGTGTTTCTGACAGCCGGACCGGGACTGATGGCCACGGCATGGAACGGGGCGGTGACGGGAAAGCTCTCCCTTTTCCTGATGGTCCTTTTATGGGTGCTCATGTCGGCCTCCGGTATTTTCCTGTTTATGCTTGCGGTGAAGAAAGCCCATCGCCTGTGGATCGATGAAGAGCGGAGGAAGAAGCTGTCGGATGCGGCAGAAAATGAACCTTCCCCGGAGTATAAAAGTTCAACGCGTGAAAACAAATCCCTGGATTTTACAGCCGCTGCCCGAAAGCTGGTCAGGCGTATACCCGAGAATGTTCCCCTGGAAGAGATGGGTAAAGAACTGCTGAAGTACCTGGCCAGGGAACTGGAGGTGATGTCGGCGGTCTTCTATATCAGGAAGAAAACGGGATTTGAAGCGGTTGCCACCTATGCCGTGTCGACCCTCACCGAGCCCTATACCTTCAGGGAAGGTGAAGGGCTCACCGGCCAGGTTGCAGCCAACCAGCAGATCATGATGCTCACACAACTGCCGGAAGACTACCTGAAGGTATGTTCAGGGCTGGGTAAAGCTGCGCCCTCTTACCTGGCCATCGTACCGCTGGTCCATAAGCACCTTACCATCGCGGTGGTGGAGTGCTCCGGATACAGGTACGAACCCCATGAGATAGAAAGCATGTTCAGAATCTTTTCCAGGGACCTGATGGAGAAAATCTCACCCAACCTAAAATAGGACAGTTTGCTGAAGCGGGATCCATATATCATCAAACGCATCAACTTGAGGAGGGTGGTTGTGGTCACCGTGATCAGTGCCATCCTGGTGATCCTGATCCTCTGCGTCTTTATGATGGAGAGCGGTCTGACCATTACTTTCAGGAACCTGGCCAGGATCCACAGCGAACATCCCTCGCTGTTCCTGATCGACCTTCTTCCCCTTTTCATCCTGGCATTTCTCCTGCCCATGCACAAGGTCATGAACCGGGCCATCGCGGACCATGAGGAGCGTGTCAGGGAATCCAGTCTGCTGTTGAAGCGGAATACCAGGTTTGCCCAGCAGCTGTCCGAAGGGGAGCATCCGGAACCCTACGAGGAGATGATGGAAACCGATCTTGGCAAAGCACTGCGGATGATCCAGCTGAACATCAATTCGAACCGCCGCAAAGAGCGGGAGCAGACATGGATCACCGAGGGCAGGGACATTGTCTCCAAGATCCTCCGGGAGCAACAGGACCTGGATGAGCTCTCCTACCAGGTGCTGAAATCGCTGAACCATTACATTCAGGCCACCCAGGGGGCCTTTTACCTGTATGATGAGCAGGAGAAGACACTCACCAACAAAGCCACCTATGCCTACAACAGGCGCAAGTACATGACCCAGGTTTTCAGAATCGGGGAGGGCCTGGTGGGCCAGTGTGCCTATGAGATGGATTTCATATACCGCACCGAGATCCCCGGGGATTATATCACCATCACATCGGGGATCCTGGGTGATCAGAAACCCACAAGCATACTGCTGGTTCCCCTGATCTCCAATGAAGAGCTGCACGGGATTGTTGAATTTGCATTCCTCAGTGAGCGCATTCCCAAGCTGACCATTCAGTTCCTTCTTGAACTGGGAGAGATCATTGCGCGCACGCTGAAAAACCTGAAAATGAACCTCCGTACCCAGCACTTGCTTGAGGAATCCCGCAAGATGACCGACGAACTGCAGGAGAACGGGATCCGGCTTCAGGAAAATGCAAGGGAGATGAAACTGGCCCAGGAAAAGCTCGAAAGCGCCAACCTTCAGCTTGAAGCAAAAATGATGGAAGCCCAGCACGCCACTGACCGGATCCACCTGCTGCTGGAACATGCATCCGAGATCATCTCCATTTATGATGCATCGTTCAACCTCACCTACATCAGTCCGTCCGTGATCAACATCTACGGTTATTCGGTGGAGGAGATGATGGGCGGGAAAGACAAGGAGCGGATCGGGAAAGATGAATCTGCCAGACTGATGAAGACCATGGAGAAGCTCAGGGACCGGCCCGATGAGATGGAAAGCATGGAAACCTCATTCATCAAGAAGAACGGGGAAAGGATCTTTCTTCGGATCTATATCAGAAGCATGCTGGACGACTCGGCTATCAAGGGTTTTGTACTCAACACAACCGACATTACCGAATCGGTCCGGATGGAGAAGGAACAGCGGCTGAAAACCCGGATGCAGTCCCTCTCCGAAAACTCCCTGGACCTGATCCTGCGGATCAGCAGCTCGGGAGTGATCTACTATGCCAATCCCATTGTGGAGGACTATACGGATATTACGCCACAAACCATGGTGAACAGGAACCAGAGCGAAGTCCCCTTCAACAAGGTATTCGGCGATATGCTGCGGGAGATCCTCGGCTCCATGGAGCAAGCGCCTGTGAAAAAGAACATCCAGGTAACCCTTCCCCTGCAGATGGGCGAATACCGGACCGACCGGATTTTGAATGTGGACGCCATCCCGGAGTTCCAGGACCACGAACTGGAAACCATCCTGATCGTGGGGCACGATGTAACCGAGGCCAAACGCATCGAAAAGGAGATCAAGGTGCAGAACCGGAAGGTGCAGGACAGCATCAACTATGCAGAACGGATCCAGTCCTCCATCCTGCCGGAGGTGAGCCGCATCCGCAAAGCCTTTCCCAAGAGCTTTGTCTATTACAAACCCAGGGATGTGATCTCGGGCGATTTTCCATGGCTGTTTGAAACAGACGACGCCTGGTACATTGCCGCGGTGGACTGTACCGGGCATGGGGTGCCGGGGGCACTGCTCTCCTTCGTGGGACTTTTTCTGATGAACAACATCACAGGCCTCAATCCGCAAATTTCAGCCGGAGAGCTGTGTGAAGCACTCCACCAGGAGGTCCGCAGAACCCTGAAGCAGGACCGCGAAAACCCCGAAACCCGCGACGGAATGGACATGGCCCTCTGCCGGTTCATGAAGCAGAAGCCCGTTATGGAATTTGCCGGGGCACACCGTCCGCTCTATGTGCTGAGCGAAGGGGAGATCACCGTCCACAAAGGGGACCGGAAAGCCATCGGGGGCCTGAAGCATCCCAAAAAACCGGAACTCCCCTTTACCAATGTCCATGTGGAGTACCAGGGGGGCGATAAATTTTTCTTCTTCACCGACGGGCTCACCGACCAGATGGGGGGATCCGGGGGACTGAAGTACGGATCGGCCAGGGTCAGACAGGTGTTGCTGGAGAATGCCGGGTATACCATGCCCCAGTTCAACGATTTTTTCCGGACCGATTTCACCGGCTGGATGGGAAAGGAGAGGCAGCTGGACGATCTGCTCCTCATTGGGATTGAGGTGTAAAAATTATATATTTATCCCTGTTATGAGTTTTTCAGGCGAAAGCAAAGGTTTTATCAACTATATCTACGATCGCTATACCCATCTGCAGATCAAGGATATATGTCTTGTATTTGAAGGCCAGATCACCCACCAGGTGATGAAGGCCCTTACCGGACTGGTGGAAGAACAACTGGACGAAGTGGAAGACGACATGGTGCTGCGCAGGGTGTACCATGTGATGGTTGAATCCCTGCAGAACATCAACCGGCATGCCGAGTCCTATGAATACAGGGGTCACCCCTATCCCGGTATGGGCCTGGTCCTGGTAGCCAAGAACAAAGAACGCTTCCAGGTGACCACCGGAAATATTGTGGAGACCGCACATGTAGAGGAGATCTCCATGTTCCTGGGAAAACTGAACAACCTGGATCCGGATTCACTGGATGACCTCTATAAAAAGCAGATGCGTGAGGGGATCCTGTCGCCCCAGGGAGGGGCCGGACTGGGCTTTATCGACATCAAGAGAAAAACCGGGAACCCGCTTGACTACAGTTTTGTGAAGATAGACGACGAAACTTCATTTTTCATATTCACCTCAACAATTGCAAGATAGCGATAATGGAAGCTCTAAGAATTGCACAGACAGACGACAGTCCGGAGGTGATCCTGGACCAGGAGGGAAATCATTTTGAAATCTCCGGAAAGTCCCTTCCCGAAGATGTGATGGATTTTTACCAGCCGGTGCTCGACTGGCTGGGTGAATACCGGAAAAATCCCAACCCGAAGACCGTTTTCACTTTCAATCTCCTCTATTTCAATACCGCTTCATCCAAACTGATCCTCGATATCCTGATCATCTTCGAAGAGATGGTGGAGGAGGGGCAGGATATCCTGATCCGGTGGCTCTCCCTCTCTTCCGATGAAGATATGCAGGAGGCCGGGCGCGAATATGAGGAGATGATCGATGTTCCATTCGAACATGTTTCTCATGAACCTTAATCCCGCACTCACATGAGTGAAGAGATCCTGAAGGCCCTGATGCAGCTGTTTGCGCTGATCACCAAACAGGATGGGGGAATCGGGGAAAAAGAGATCGCCTATGTGGAGCGTTTCCTGGTTCAGCAGATCGGGATAGAATCGGCACAGGCCTACCTTCAGCTTTACAGGGAGACTGCCACCGATGGCGAAGAAAAGAAACTCACCTCGGTGCTCGATTCGGTCAAAGTCCTCAAACTCTGCAAACAGATCAGCAAAACCATCAACCAGCGTCAAAAAGTGGTCGTACTGGTGCGCATCCTTGAACTGATCAATGCCGAGTATAAGCTCACCGGCCAGCGCCTGGGGATCGTGAAGACCGTATCGGATATTTTCCGAATCAGCAATGAGGAGTATGAAAGCATCCTGACCTTTGTCTCCTCCGAAGATACGGAAGCCTTTTATGACGAGAACCTCCTGGTTGTTTCCAGGAAAAGGCCCGACCCGGATGACCTTCCCCTGACTCCCGGTGAGAGAAAGCCTTCGACCCATCAATACCTCCTCCCGGGCCTCGACGCTCCCCTGGTCTTCCTGAGGCTCCCTTCGGTGGATCTCTATTTCCTCAGGTACACAGGAAAGCAGGAGTGCCTCCTCAACGGGCTGGGTGTGCACCGGGGAGTGGTCTATCTTTTTGCCTCGGGCAGCACGCTGAGGTTTCCGGTAGGCCAGCCCATCCTGTACAGCGACATTGCCTCCCAGTATCAGTCCGGCGGAACCCGGGAAAAAATCACGCTGGAAGCTTCCGGTCTTTCTTTCATGTTTCCGGGACGGGTCACCGGACTGGACCGGGTCTCCTTTACAGCCAGCCAGGGGAACCTGGTGGGGATCATGGGATCCAGCGGATCGGGCAAGACCACCCTGATGAATGTGCTGTCGGGAATGTACAAACCTTCTCTCGGGAAGGTGATGATCAATGGTCTGGACCTGAGAAAAGATGCGGCCAGACTGCATGGCGTATCGGGATTTGTGCCCCAGGACGACCTGCTGATTGAAGAGCTTTCGGTTTTCGACAACCTTTACTTCAGTGCCAAATTCTGCTTCAGGGAGCTTTCAGACAAAGCGATCCGTGAGAAAGTGGAGGAGACACTCACCAGTCTGGGTCTCCATGAAAAAAGGGACCTGCGGGTGGGATCGGTGATGAACAAGACCATCAGCGGCGGACAAAGAAAGCGGCTGAACATTGCCCTGGAGCTGATCAGGGAGCCCTCCATCCTTTTCCTGGACGAACCTACTTCAGGCCTTTCTTCCAGGGACTCGGAGCATGTGATGGACCTTCTCAGGGAGCTTACCCTGAAGGGAAAACTGGTGTTTGTGGTGATCCACCAGCCCTCGTCCGAACTGTTCAAGATGTTCGACCGGGTGCTGATCCTCGACAGCGGCGGCAAAATGGTCTATTACGGGAACCCGGTGGAAGCGGTGATTCATTTCAAACAGGCCGACAACCAGGTCAATGCAGGTGTGGGCCAGTGCCCGGTCTGCGGCAATGTGAATCCCGAACTGATCTTCAACATCATGGAGGCCATGAAGGTGGATGAATTCGGGAATTACACCGGTGAGCGCAAAATCAGCCCCGACCGGTGGGAAGAGATCTTCCTGGAATGGAGAGCCCGGGAAGCGGAGGCCCTGAAAAAATCAACCCCACCCACCCTTTCCGGGATTACGGCCGGAGGGGCAGCCGCTGCTTCGGCTCCTCCTGTCAACCTGAAAGTTCCCGGCTGGTTCAGGCAGTTTTCCAACTACCTGAAAAGGGATGTGAAGTCCAAGCTCAACAATGGCCAGTACCTTTTGATGACCCTGCTGGTAAGCCCGGTACTGGCACTGATCCTTGCCTTCATCACCAGGTACATCGCCGACCCTGCCAGCCACACCTATATCTTCAGGGAGAACGAGAACATCCCCATCTTCATCTTCATGGCCCTGATCGTGGCCCTCTTCCTGGGCCTCATTGTGAGCGCCGAAGAAATCTTCAGGGACCGGAAGATCCTGAAACGGGAACGGTTCCTGCACCTGAGCCGCTCCTCCTACCTGCTTGCCAAGACCGGCACACTGGTGGTGATCTCTGCCATCCAGGCAATCTCATTCGTGCTGGTGGCCAACGGGATCCTGGAGATCCGGAACATGACCGCCGCTTACTGGCTGGCCCTCTTTTCGACGGCCGTCTGCGCCAACCTGATCGGACTGGTCATCTCCTCGGCATTCAATTCGGCTGTGACCATCTACATCGTGATCCCGCTTGTGATGATCCCCATGATGGTGCTCAGCGGAGCCATGTTCTCCTTCGAAAAGCTGAACAGAAGCATTACCACCGTGGATAAGGTGCCACTCATCGCCGAACTGATGCCCACCAAATGGTCGTACGAGGCCCTGATGGTCCACCAGTTCAAGGCCAACCAGTTTGAAAAAAACTTCTACGGTTACGAGAAACAGATCAGCATCAACAATTTTAAATCGGCTTACCTGCTGCCCGAACTGGAGGACAGGCTCAATGCATGCGTCTATGAATTCAGGGAAAGCGGTAAGATCGCCAACAGTGCCGGTGCGCTGGAAGTGCTTAAAAATGAGATTGCCAGGGCCGATCCGCTGGTCAAGGACATCACCTTCAAGGAGGGTGAACTGACCCCCGGTGCTTTCAGCGAACTGACCATTTTAAAAGCCACCCGCTTCCTTCGCGTGCTGAAACAGTACTATATCAATCTCTTCTCCGTCGCCAGCCGTGAGAAAGAGCGCCATCTGGGCAAACTGATGGAGGGAAAGCGTTCGGTCTACTTTTCCATGCTGGACAAATACCACAACGAAAGTGTGTCGGACCAGGTGAAAAAGATCTATGAGAAAAACCAGATCATCGAGTACAGGGGGAGGCTCTATCAGCAAATCGATCCCGTATTCATGGACCCTTCGCCGGACGGGATCGGGATCCGCTCCCACTTTTTTGCTCCCCGGAAATATTTCCTGGGCAGGTACTACGATACATTCGGCTTCAACATGGCTTTTATCTGGTTCCTGACCGTTGTTCTCTATTTCATCCTCTATTTCGATCTGATTGGCAGACTTGTGAAACTTCGCTTATTTAAACACGGATTGTTTAAACCAAAGGCCAGTTCGTAACCGCTATTTCCGTATTGGCGTATATTGTGTATTTTTATATTCAAACCTGAGACTGATTATTCAAAGAAACGTGCCATGATAAAAAACCTAAGCTTATTTGTAATTGCGGCTTTGCTCCTTGCAGCATGCGGACAGCGGCCTTCGGAGAACCTGGAGGTCAGTATGGATGAAGCCGAGGCAGGCGAATTGCAGATCTCCTCGGAGACCATGAATGATATCATCCAGAACATTGCCTCCCCCATCGAAGTGGCCGCACTGATCAGCTCCATGAACATTCCGTTTTCAACCTCATACCTGGCCGATCCGGAACGCCTCTCCACCAACACCACAAGTTTTGAAATGGCCTACAGCCTGGGAGCCCTCAGCGCCGACCTGGGTTACCTGAACATGTATCAGAAGACCGGAACCGCTGTGAACTACCTCTCCAGCATCAACCGCCTGGCCGATGCCCTGCAGATCGGGCAATTTTTCGATTTCGCCACCATCAAACGGCTGGCCACCACCAGTTCCGACCTCGATTCGCTCATGTTTATCTCCATCAACAGCTTTAACAACATGGACGATTACCTGCGGGAGACCGACCGCAGCAACCTGAGTGCCCTGATGATCGCGGGGGTCTGGATGGAAGGGCTTTTCCTGGCCACACAGGTGGCCGTCCAGAACAGCAACGAGGACCTGAAAACCATGATCGGTGAGCAGAAAACAATCCTCAACGACCTGCTCCTGATCCTCAACAACTACAAGAACATCACTGCCATCCAGGGATACATCGCCGACTTTGAGAAGATCAAATCCGCCTACGCCGATGTAAAGATCACCTACGAAAAAGGCGAACCGGAAACCATCGAAAAAGACGGCATGATGATGGTCGTCCAGAGCGAATCATCACACGTGATCATGGATGACCCCACCCTCAGCCTGATCATCGAAACCACCAAAGAGATCCGCAACCGGCAAATGAACATCTAAGTAGCAAG
>CAYVRK010000044.1:0-34540 GCA_964453785.1 uncultured Bacteroides sp. | reverse complement strand
CAGAAAATGGTGGGCATCTACTTCAAAAAACAGTATGGGACAGGGAACCTTGCCTATCCCCTTACCCATCAGCGAAAAAGAGACAGTTATAAATCTTTTGCACTCAGGGCCTCGGGGAGCGACTGGAGCTATACCCTGTTCAGGGATATCCTTGGGCAGCATGCCACCCTGTTGAACATGGACCTGGATGTCATGGGATTCAAACCTGCAGTAGCCTATTTCAACGGAGCGTACATGGGGATCCACAACATCAGGGAGAAGGTGGACGATGACTTTATCGAAAAAAGGCACCACATGGAGCCAGGCAGTTTCGACCTGGTGGAAAGTGAGGATTATGCCGAGGCCGGTGACCTGGATGCATACAACCATCTGATTACCTTGTTTAACAAGGATTTGTCTGTGGATGCAAATTACAATGCAGTGGCCGAGGTTGTGGACATAGAGAATCTGACTGATTATCTGATCACGGAAATGGCCACGGCCAATACCTCCATTGAGCACAACGTGATGGCCTGGAAACCAAAAGAGGGAGGAAAATGGAAGTGGGTGGTCATGGACCTTGACAGGGGATTTTTCAATCCAACCAATAACCTGATCAGCTTTTACCAATCCAAAGGGATGCTTCATTTGAACGACCTGATCCGGAATCCATCCTACCTCAACTACTTTGCCGGTAGATTATCCTCACAGCTCTATACCAGCTTCCACCCGGAAAGGATGGGTCAGCTGATTGATGAACACACAGGCCTCATTGAAGCTGAAATTTACAGGCATATCCAGCGGTGGGAAGGCACCACCTCCTCCTATGGAAACGCTATGCCCTCGGAACAATACTGGAGAGATGAGATTTGTGACCTCAGGTCTTTTACCGAACTGAGGCCTGCAGCATTGCTGAACGATCTGCAGCGCTATGGCCTCAGCGGAACGGCCAACCTGTCACTGATAACCTACCCCGCAGATGCAGGCTCCATTCTGATCAACGGACTGACGGTCCCCGGGGCCACCTGGAGCGGACCCTATGTGAGAGATCTGGAGATCAAGCTGAAAGCAGAAAGCAAACCGGGTCATCAGTTTTTAGGCTGGTCCGTACCAGCGAAGAAGGTGATCATTCCCATGGGGTCGGTATGGGAATACCTGGATACCGGCGAAAATCCGGGCACCCAGTGGAGTGACCTGAATTACGATGACAGCAGTTGGAAGTCGGGTGCAGGTGAGCTGGGTTACGGCGACGGAGATGAGTCCACTGTGATCAGTTTCGGCGGAGACAGCCAACACAAATACATAACATCCTATTTCAGGAAGGTATTCACCCTGACAGCCGATGACCTGAAGGCCTCTCACTTTGCGGTCAGTCTGGTCAGAGATGATGGAGCCGTGGCCTATCTGAACGGGACCGAAGTATTGCGATCCAATATGGGTTGCGGGGATATCAATTATCAGACCGTGGCCTTGTCATCCATGGACGGAGCATCCGAATCAGCATCCTTTACCTATCTCATTCCTACAGCCTCGCTCCATGAAGGTGAAAACGTATGGGCCGTAGAGGTTCATCAGCGAACTGTCAACAGCAGCGATGTGAGTTTTGATCTTGAGTTTTCGGGTTACATGACCGACCAGGCAACCTATGTTTCCACATCGCCTGACTATACGTTCAGCCTGGACAGTGATCTCATGATCACCGCACTGTATGAACAAACCAGCTCTTGTCTTTTACCGGACACCATAGACGGGGACCTGACCCTGGGTATTGAATGTTCTCCCTATCTGGCACAGGGTGATGTATTGATCAGCGAAAGTGCCACACTCACCATTGAACCAGGTGTGGAGATATGGATGCCTTCGGGAGCAAACATGCTGATTCAGGGGGCCATCCTTGCTGACGGAAACGCGGCAGACGGCATCGTCATCAAGCTTAATCCCGACTATCTTCCGGGCAGCTGGGGGGGCCTCTCTTTCCGCAATACAACCCGGGTTTCCAGCCTGAATTACGTGACCATTGAGGATGCCTCCCAAGGCCCCGATCCGGTTTCGGAAGTGGCTGCAATCTCTGCTTTCCATGCGAAACTGGTCCTCGATCATCTGACCCTGGAAAACAATCATGGCAATCCAATTTCGGCCAGGTATTCGGATATCAAACTCTCCCACAGCTCCCTTCATTCAGAGATAACCGGCGACCTGATCAATGTGAAATACGGGCATGCAGATATTTCAAACTGCAGGTTTGTGGGAAATGACCGGCCCGATACCGATGCCATTGACTATGATGAAGTTGAAAATGGCACCATCCGGAATTGCTTTATCACCGGCCTCCTGGGCTTCAACAGCGATGCCGTGGACCTGGGGGAAAATGCATCTGATATCTTCATTGACAGCATATTTGTCTATCGGATCACGGATAAGGGTGTCTCCTTGGGACAACGTGCCACTGCAACAGTTCAAAACAGTGTGTTTGTGAACTGTAACCTGGGTATTGGCGTGAAAGATTCCAGCAGGGTATGGGTGGATCAATCCGTATTCTATGCAAATGGCGATGCCATTTCCTGTTTTGAGAAAAACCTGGGTCAGGCCGGGGGGAATGCAGTGATTACCAACTGTATTCTTTCCAATTCTACGGATGCACCAATATATGCGGACTCAAAATCAACCCTCCGGATCACCTACAGTCTGACCGATACAAAGGTCTTCCCCGAACACGCCTCCAACAAATCGGGCAACCCGCTTTTTGCAAACCCCACATTTTATGATTTCGGGTTGCTCCCTGGATCACCCGGTATTCTTTCAGGAATAAAAGACGGCACGCCCGTGGATGCAGGCTTCCCTTACAGATCCCTCCAGCCCGAACCCGCCGTTATGATCTACCAGATCTACCTGAACGGGGCAAACCTGGATCTCCCCGAGTTCATCGGCCTGTACAATCCATCAACGGAAAAAGTGGATCTTTCCGGATACGCCTTTACAAAGGGAATTGCCATCACCATTCCGGAAGGGGTGTTCCTGGAGCCCGAAGAGATCCTTTACCTCACCAGCGACCTGACCCTTTACAACTGGGCACAAAAACCGGGGCAGGTCCTGAAATGGGATAGCGGACGGCTGGCCAACGAAGGGGAAGCACTTCAACTGGAGGACAGTTACGGGATTGTGGTGGATCACCTGGCTTTTGAAAACAACGGCCTCTGGCCGGCTGCGGCTTTCACCGGAGATATATTCCTGCAACTGATCAGTCCGGCACTTGACAACCATTTTCCCGAAAGCTGGAAAACCGAACAGGTTTTCCAGGTACTTGGCGCGGATACGCCTGAACAGGGAATGCTCAGGCTCTATCCCAATCCGGCCAGGGACATCATCACCATTGAAGGCCTGGACCGCGCTCATCAGGAATTGGAAATAGTTGACCTCACAGGTCAGCTCCTGGATAAGTTCGAACTGAACGGAGAAGGAAAGTGCGTTGTTGACCTCTCTAGATATAACGCCGGTATGCTGCTGATCAAAGTTGGATACGAAACATACAAAGTAATGATCATTAAATAACCGGTTTATTGATTTTTGATTTTATCTTTAAGGCAATGACAAACCCAAGCAAACTTTTTCATTGCCATGAAAACTACTTTCCGGATCACCACAATCGCTATTATCCTTAGCACCCTTGTCTGTTCAACCCTATCCGCGCAATATGGCAAGGTCTCTGATGACCTCTCCATGGAGAGCAAAATCCTGAAAATGGAACGCAAGTACGCGATCTATCTTCCACCGGATTATGAACATTCCCAGCGCAGTTACCCGGTTCTCTACCTGTTGCATGGTGGCGGGGATGACCAGACCGGCTGGGTGCAGTTCGGCGAGGTCATGCACATCGCCGACAAAGCCATCCTTGAGGGAAGTGCCACACCCATGATCATTGTGATGCCTGATGCCAACACCGGAAAGCGGGGCTATTTCAACGATCCGAAGAATGAGTGGAGGTACGAGGATTTTTTCTTCGAGGAGTTCATGCCTTATATCGAATCCAACTACCGGATTAAGGGCGAGAAAAAGTACCGTGCCATAGCGGGCCTCTCCATGGGAGGAGGAGGAACCTTTATGTACGCCCTGCACCATCCCGAACTTTTCTCCTCGGCCTGTCCGCTGAGTGCCAGTTGCGGCCCCCTGAGCAAGGAAGATATGGAGGGACAGAGGCAACGCAGGGGCTGGGAGAATGTCTCAGAGAAAGAGGCAGAAGCATGGTATGCCCGGCACAGTGTCCTGGAACTGGTGAACAACATGCCGGACGACCAGAAAAATGAGGTCCGTTGGTACATCGACTGCGGCGACGATGATTTTCTTTATGAAGGGAACTCCCTGGTGCATATCGCCATGCGGAAAAAGGAGATCCCCCATGAATTTAGGACGCGGGACGGGCATCACAGCTGGACCTACTGGAGGGAATCACTGCCCGTAGTCCTCTCCTTTGTTTCTGATGCATTCCATCAATATTAATAAAATCCTGGCGCAAATGAGAACCACTGCTTTACTTCATGCTTTCCTGTTCACCCTGCTCATGATGGCAGGCTGTAAAACAAAGCCTTCCAATCAACCGGAAGCGGCCCGGCCAATCCCCGTGATCATCGATACCGATGCCAACAACGAACTGGACGACCAGCACGCCATTGCATACCTGTTGCTCAATACGGAAGCCTTTCAAACCATCGGGGTCACGGTGAATGCCACCTGGGGTGGCGGGGAGATCGAAGAACATGTGAAAGAAGCCAGCCGGATCGTAAAGCTTTGCGGTCTGGAAAGGAAGATCCCTGTTCTGGCCGGTGCCAATGGCAATTTCCCGGAGATCAGGGAGTTTACCGGTGATTCCATCTTTGATGGACATGAGGCGGTGGATTTCATTATCGACCAGGCCATGAAAAAGCGGGACAGGAAGCTGGTGCTGATACCGGTGGGAAAGCTGACCAACATCGCCCTGGCTTTGAAAAAAGAGCCTGCCATTGCAGAACGTGTCCGGGTGGTCTGGCTGGGTTCCAACTACCCTGATCCGGGCGAATACAACCAGGAGAACGATACGGCATCCATGAACTATGTTCTGGGCACCGATGTACCCTTTGAAATAGCAACTGTCCGCTACGGAAAACCCTCGGGAACCGCTGCGGTCACGGTAACACAGGAGGATATTTTCGGAAAGATGCCGGGACTTGGGCCCCACATTGAAGAACCGGTTACCGGGAGGCACGGAGGTACCTTCTCCTGTTTCGGTGACTATTCTGTAAGCCTGTTCAGCCACATCGAATACGATGATGACAGCAAAACCAGGTCCCTCTTTGACATGGCTGCCGTAGCCATCGTGAAAGATTCCTCCTGGGCCACCGCCTCGGTGATCCCGGCACCCGTTTACCTGGATGGCCAGTGGGTGGAACAACCCGAAAACACAAGAAAGATCCTGATCTGGGAATACTTTGACAGGGAGAAGATCCTGGCCGATTTCTACGCAACCTTTGAATAAGAACACCATGAAAAGAAGAAAATTCATAACAATTTCAGCCATGTCCGTACCTTTGATCAGCATGTTCCCCGCCAAGCTCTCCTCCATCGGCCGCGAGAAAAGGATAGGAAAGATCGAAAAACGTACCCTGGGTAAAACCGGGGAGAAACTCTCCATGATCGGATTCGGGGGAATTGTTGTGGACAAAGCGACCACGGCTGAGGCGGCTGCAAGGGTAAAGGAGGCCATCGATGATGGCATCAACTATTTTGATGTGGCCCCCTCCTACGGAAATGCCGAAGAGATGCTTGGACCGGCACTGGAACCCTACCGGAAAGATGTGTTCCTGGCTTGCAAGACCGGAGAGAGAAAAAAAGAGGGAGCACGAAAAGAGCTGGAACAATCGCTGAAATATCTGAAAACCGGCCATTTTGACCTCTACCAGCTGCATGCAGTCACCACCCTGGAAGATGTGGAGACCATTCTGGGTCCCGGTGGGGCCCTGGAAACATTCAAAGAAGCCAGGGATGAAGGCAAGATACGCTATCTGGGATTTTCTGCCCATTCGGTGGAGGCCGCCCTGGCGCTGATGGATGGATTTGATTTCGACACCATCCTGTTCCCCTTTAATTTTGCCACCTGGTATGCAGGCAATTTCGGACCTCAGGTCCTGGAGAAGGCCAAAGAGAAGGGTATGGGGATCCTGGCCCTGAAGGCCATGGCATGGCGCCCCTGGGAAGAGGGCGAAGAGCGCACCAATGAAAAGACCTGGTACAAACCACTTCCAAACAGGGAGGAGGCCAACAAGGGGCTCCGGTTTACCCTTTCTCATCCGGTCACTGCAGCCATACCACCCGGACATGAGGATCTGTTTTCCATGGCCCTGGAACTTGCCAAGGATTTTACACCCATGGACCCCTCCGAGATCGAAGCCATGAAGGAGAAGGCTGCCAATACCAATCCCATCTTCAGGTACCCCATGGTCTGATCACGATCAAAAGGGCTGCTCAGGTCTTAATCCTGAAACGGATCCCCTGCGGGGATAAAGTGGATGGGTATCCCGTCAATGAAGGATTGCACCCAGGATGCACAGTATGCCATTCCGGCCTCTTCCGAAACCGCATGGCCCATGATAATGACTGCTTTTGGTAATCCTGCCTGTGAAGCATCCCTCACATATTCAACGGTTTCCCATTCCCTGGCCTCTCCGATCACGATCAGGTTCACATCGCTCTTCTGCAGAGCTGTGATGTGCGCCATGGAGCCGGGTGCTCCGGCCAGAAATACTGTTTTATCAATCACCAGGTTTGGGTCACCGATAACCCTGAGGTTGGCCTCCGGGAAAATTCCCTCCAGGGTTTCCCTCACTTCCTTTAACGTGGACTGGGGCAGGTCAAACACATTGTGGGTTCCCTCAACCAGGTAGGACTCCCATTGTAGTTTGTTGATCATTCCCACATAAATTCCGTCGGGGGAGGTCCGGTGCCAGTGATCATGGAACCGGAAGATAATCATGTTGTGCTCCCGGATGAAGGCCTGCTTGGCTTGATAGACCGGGTCATTTTCGAGATTTTCATTTGAATCCAGGTGGTTATAAAAAGTGGGTTCATGGGTAATGATCAGGTTGCAACCGCGCGCAGCTGCCTCCTTCAATACATCCATGGAGGCTGTAAAGGTGCAGGCGATCCCCGTAACCACATCTCCAGAATCTCCGGTTTTAAATGTGTCCACGGTCTCCTTGCTCCAGTCACAGGTAACATGCGCCTTGATCCTGTCGATCACCTCACCGGCTGTCATTTTCTGGTCATACCCGGGAACGTGAGGAGATCCTGAAGAAAATAAAATCATTGAGATAAGAAGAGTTGTAAGTGTCATAGCAATTTTGAAATAAGTGAGGCTCTAAGATAAACCATTCCCCCGGCAGCTCAAATACCGGAAAGGATAAACGCTGCCCAGTAACGGGGATGACTGAATTCAGTCTCATTGATCATATACCTTTTGGCATTGGCCAGGGACTGGTCCATGTCCATTCCGGAGAGCCAGTTGGAGTAAAACTCCCGCATGATTATCTGGGTTGCCTGATCATCCACCTCCCACAGGCTGAGCATGATCCGTTCCGCCCCTGCCAGATGAAACGCCCTCCTCAGACCTGTCACTCCCTCCGAGTTAAGCACGTCTCCCAACCCTGTTTCACAGGCACTCAGGACCACCAGTTCGGTACTGTCCAACTCCATTTCCGATATTTCCCATGCTGTCAGTATCCCATCCCTTTTGCCCACCCCATAGTCGTATGCGTAAAAAAGCGTGTTCTGGGCGCCGGCAAAAAAGAGGCAGGATTTTGACTGGTTACCGGCATCGTGGTAGTCATAGGAGCGGCTAAAGGTTTTGGTAACTGTATCACCCATTTCAACCTTCTCCTGGGCAAAAAAACCGTGTGTAGCCAGATGCAGAATCCTCGGATTCCTTACCGAGGCGACCAAATCCTCCGTTGCAGAAGTGCCGGTCAGGGTGGTGCACTCCCATCCATTGGCTACCAGCATGGCCCCGATGCTGTCCACCTCTGTTCGTGTACCCGGCAGAGCCGAAAGCTGGGTTCCGGGGAACATCCTGGTCTGGAATTCACTCACCGTCCTTGTGGACTCTGGGGATACCGGATCCGGGACTGAGGCCAGGGACATCCGGAAAGTGGGATCACCGGCCAGCAAAGCCATCCTGTTGTCGCCGTATTCCCGCTTCTCCTCTAGCAGATCCGCCAGTGTGTATACATTTCTAATCTCATACTTATCGATCAAGAAGTTCCCTTCCCTGTCGGTCAGAGCCTCCACATTCAGCTCATGGAAAATGCCATCCGGAGAGAAGTACAATCTCTTTTTTCCTGCAACTGCACTGTCGATGGCCGACCACAACCGGTCATAGATTCCGGGATCCATTCTACCGCCTGAACCCGATTCTACAGCACCCCGGTATAACTCGTAATCCGGAATGATCTCCAGGGCATCATACAATCTGATGCACAGCGGACTGGCATCCATCTCACGGGTGATGACAAAAGCAAAATACCAGGGATGGAAGGTGATCCTTGGAGGGGCTGTGGTGTGGTAGAACCGGATCACCTCCACTGCCGCCTCATCCTCACCCAGGGCATCCCGTACATCCTGCCACCTGAAGGAACGGTCTGACAGTTCCATCTCACCAGCCAGCCGGCGGCTGATTTCCTTTTCAATCACCTGCAGACCCGACTGCAAGGAATCCAGGACCTGCTTATTCACCCCGAACTGGGAGCGCATGTTTGACAGCTGTTGTTTCATGGAAGAGTACTTGGTGTTCAGCGACAACAGGATTGTATCGCTGGACTGAGCCAGCGCCCGTTTTTGCCTTCGTTGGGCATCCATCAGGATGGATTTGACGAAAAGGCGGTTGTTCATTGCATTGGAGATCACTTCCGGGTCGTCAGGGAAAATCATCAGGTAGTTGTTGTAATCCACAAGGCTGGTCAGATTCTGTGAATAAAGACTGAGTTCCTGGAGTGTCATGATGCCCTGGTTCTCGAGGAAGCGGGCCTTGTCCCGCTCGATCACCCACTCCATGCTTCTCCGGGCCACGTCATACTCCTCCAGGTAGTAGTAGTTGGAATTCCGGAATGACTCAATGGAATAAAGCAGGTTCTCCCTCTCTTCATTCTCCAGGGCAGATGCGATCCTGGTGGCCTCATTGAAAAGTCGGGCGAGGCTCTCAAGGTCACCCAGCCTGGAATAACCATCAGCCTGACCCAGCATTTTTATCGCGTAGGCTTCGGAATTTTTCCCGTATCTCTTTTTGGTAAGTGCCAGGCTCCTTTCCCCGTATTCCAGTGCCTTTTGATACGCTTTCCGTTCAAAATAGTATAGTCTGTAGGCATCGATGCATTCGATGAATTGATCACCGGTTGTATCGACTTTGCTGTTGAGAAAGATCCTCTCCGCTTCCCTGATCTCATCCAGGACTTCATCACCGAAGTCTTCAAACCGGGCCCTGGAAACAACGCCCATGACAATTGCCTGGGCATATTCGGGATGGTTTGTCCCATACATTGTTGCATAGATCACTTTTGCCTCGGCAAACATTTCCCGCGCTGCCTCCGGATCTTCCATATCAAAGAAGGCGTATCCCAGGTTGTAAAGAACCGACGGATCCCCCGGGTTCAGCTCCCGGGCTCTCTCCAGACAGGGAATGGCCTCGGCCAACCTCATCTGGCCCAGGTAGAGCACCCCCATGTTGTTATAAACCATAGCTGCTTCGTGCGGAACGGATTCGTCGTTCAACCCGATCTCCTCCCTGGCCTTCTCGTAATAAAACAAGGCCCTGTTGGGCTGGTCCGACTGCTGATAATAATAGCCCAGAAAATAGAGTGCAGTAATCAGGTCGGGATCACCGGACGCACACACCCCGGAAAGGATCTGATAAGCCTCCAGAGAAGTCTCAGCGGCCAGTTCAGGCCTTTCCCCTTCTGCATACAGGGAAGCCAGCAAAAGGATACCCCCGGCAAGTTCCCTGTGATCCACCGGCTCGGTATTCCGCCTGAGTTCAATGGCTTTCCTGAAGTACTGTTCTGCGGTCTTCAGTTCACCCACCTCTGCGTGGTAGTTGGCTGCATTCTCCACGGCCTGGATATAATGGAGATCCGTCGGACCTGGATACTTCTTCAGGTAATCTTCCATCTGCCGGAAAGCCTCCCTGGCCAGATCCGGTTTTTTCCAGCTGTAATAGAGGGAGGCCATGTTGCTCAGAAGCATCATGTAATTCTCTGAATAACCTTCCAACAGGACTATGTACATGGAATCAGCCCTCTCAAAATGGAAGGCTGCTTGCTCAAAATCTCCCTGGTAATAAAAGGCAAGTCCCAGGTTGTTGCTGGCATGAGCATAGGTAAAGTTCTTTTCAATCCCTGGTTCGTCGAAAGCCTCCAGTGCCCATTTGAAAGTTTCGATTGCCTCCGGGTTGCCCCCGCTGTTCAGGTAGATCAGTCCGAGGAAATTGGCATAGCGTGCAAAATCCTGGTTCTTCTGAAAATGCTGTTCATGGATCTCAAGTGCCTCCACGAGCACAGTCACCATCTGTTCCCAATCTGCTTTTGCCATCTCCAGGTCGGCGATATAGTAAAGCGTACGTATGTAATTATAGCTCTCCTTCCCGTAAACGGCTGCATGGACATCCCGGGCATAGAACAGAAAATTCTCTGCTGATTCATGCAGGCCCAACTGGGTTTCAATCCGGCCGTAGAGTTCGCACACCCGGGCCAGTTCGGCACCGTGGCTGGAATAGAAAGGGACAAGCAGATTGTAGGCAACACCCAGGTACGATTTGGCCTCTTCCCATGCTTCCAGTCCATGGGTTGCCAGGGCCAGATTGTAGTAGGACATCATGTACCTGGTGTCGGTGGAGTCCAGTTCCTCCACAGAAAAATTCACCTGTTTGACGGCAAGCTCACCCGCCTTCTGAAACTCCTGCTGTTCAATGTGCTTACTAAACTCCTGCTCGAGTCGTTCCCATTTCTGGGCAGAAAGCGGCACAGACAGCATCAATGCCAGAATAAGTGCCCTGGTTTTCACGATTTGATTTTTCTGAACCATAGCACGGCAACCACCAGGCTCACCACGGTGAGTCCTCCGAATACAAAGGCTACCGAAAGGTCCTCACTGATTTCCCTTCTGGCCAGTACGATGACTATGGCTGCCAGGACAAGGGAGAGCAAAATTATAAATACCAGTGCCACCGAGGCGATCACATAACCCATCCCCTTCCCTCTCCATAAAAGCACAGAACCCAGGACCAGGCCCGGTAGTGCAAAGGCCAGATCAATCACATGAACCGCATTTACCGGAAGTTTGTACTCCATCAATTCCACAGGTACCGATTTGTTGATGATGGCAGGCACAAGGGACTTGAGCCACATGGCATAAAAAACCAGGGCCACGAATAAAACGAATATCGATACAGTCTTCACCGGTGCCCGGTCAAACCAACCTGCCACATTCAATCCCTTCAATCCACTCATTACCAATATAAAAGAATACAGCGAAAGGGCCAGTGTCAGGCAATAAAGCAGGAACCACTGGTTGAAAAAGACACCGAAACAATAGATGATAAATGAATAGAGGATATAAAACAGCGTTCCTGCATACAGGAGTGTACCCAGACGACTCCCCCGTGATGTATAGACAAAGGTCACTATTAGCAAAGGCACTCCCAGGAAAAGGTCCACCACATCCTGACCCACTCCCTGGGCAGCCATGGATGCGCTGTCCCGGGCATATGTTCCGGGCAGGAATACACCAGCCGCAGATACAAGCGAGAGGGAGACAACCAGCAGAATGGTCATGATGCGAAGCGCTTTCAGATTGGGGAGATTCATTGCATCGTTTTTTTATTTCCTTTTCAACCTGTAAACCAGACCAAATTTCAAATAACTCGCCCCTGGCATTTCTCCCACCTGGTAGTAATCATCATAGGCTTTCTGGAATGATCTGGAAAGCTCAAATGAGAATCCCAGTGCAGAACCGCTTTCAAAGTGAAATGGGAATAGATCAGCTCCAAGCAGGGGTCCCATGCTGAACAGATAACTGGTATAGGAAGGGAGTTGTTCCCCATGGTCCTTCAAACCGTAAAATACCAATCCGGTGGAAAGGCCCAGCCTGATCTGGAGGAGTCCGTCCTCCTGAACCCTTTTGAAAAACCTGAAATTCACAGCCAGCGGGAACCTGATCTGTGAAGTTACCAGGTTCCTTGTACCATAAAACCTGGGGAAATCATCCTGGTAGGTAAAGACCTGCGAATTCACAAAATAGTCCATCCCGGCCTCAAGGGATATCCGGCGCAGGGGATATTCATAATGAACACCTGCCTGTACCCCCACCCGGGTGGCCCCGCTGAATGCATCCGGAGAAATGGGTTGGATCAGATCCAGGTCCGTATTTTCGATGATTCCACCGTGGGTGCCACCAGCAACCATTTTCCATGAAGGGCCTGGCTTTTTAAGTTCCTGCGAACCCGAACAGGATGATATCAAAAGGATCATCAGCATGATCAGGTTTCTGATTGTTGGATGATGGAACGACATGATTCTTTGAATAACTTGGTGACTTCAAGATAGTAAATCTGGAATTAATCCTAAATTGTATTTTACTTCACTGCTGTTTTTCAATTAAAAACCAAAAAATGAAAAAAAAGATCTTTGTCCTGGCCATCGCAGCACTTTGCTTCGCTTCACTTTTTGCACAGCCTGAACTTCAAAGGGTGATCCAGCGGCAGGACACCGTCGGACTCTATGAGAAACTGGAAGTCTTCCTTTCGTTTGATGCGGAATTTGAAAATCCGTTTGATCCCTCACAGCTGGATATCATGGCCACTTTCCAATCTCCGTCAGGTGCCACATGGAAAGTTCCCGGATTTTACGGCGGAGATTTCAGAAGTGCTTTCAGCATCAGGTTCTCGGCAGATGAACCGGGAACATGGAGCTATTCCGTCACAGTCAGGGACAGGAATGGAGAAGTGACCAGTGAACTGAAGGAATTTGTTGCTGTGCCTTCCACCTATCATGGCCCCATCCGGATTGCAGAGAACAAAAGATACCTGGAGCATGCCGACGGGATGCCCTGGTATGGAGTGGGATTGTGGTATAACGGGCGAACGGAAAAGGAGGTACTGGATGAGCTGAAAGGAAATGGCGTGAATTACATCAGCAGGCTGATCGCACCCCTGGAGACCTGGAGCAGCGGCATGGGCAGGTATGACCAGGTAAGCTGCAACATGATCGATGAATTGCTGCAGGAATTGGAAAGCCGTGATATGCAGCTGGCCCTGAATTTCTGGTTCCATTCCTACCTTTCCGAAACAGTCTGGGGCGGCGGGAACATCGCATGGCCAAGGAATCCTTACCAGCTGGTATGTGAGGCGAAGGATTTTTACAGCAGTGATGAGGCCTGGGAATACCAGGAAAAATTGTACCGCTATATGATCGCCCGGTGGGGCTACAGCCGGTCACTGGCCATCTGGTTCGTGGTGGATGAAGTCAATGGCACCGATGGCTGGGTGACAGGCGACAGCATCGGGGCAGCAAAATGGGCCGGGAAGGTCCATCGCTATTTTAAGGAACATGATCCCTGGCAGCACCTGACCACCGGTACGCGCAGCGGGGGTGTGGACGAGTGGTGGGACCGGGGCTATGAGATTTTCGACCTGCCCGGCCGTGAGATCTATGAGGCCCAGGGTTTCCCGATCAATGCCACAGGCCGCATCGATGCCGACAAGGTTCATCCGCTTACCTACAGTTACAGGAACTACCACGGGCAGGTAAAGAAACTCTGGGGTGGTTGGGAAAAGCCGGCCATTATCCCTGAGACCGGATGGGACCATACCTTCTATGAAATGAGCATGCCCGGCTACCAGGCCCAGTTCCACAATGCGCTCTGGACATGCCTCTCTTCCGGTTCGGCCATGTCCCCTTTCTGGTGGTCCTACTCCAATGCACTCAATGACAATGTGGTGACCAACCAGTTGAATAGTCTTAGAAGATTTGCAGACGGCATCCCGTTCTCAAAACTGACCCATCTGAAGCCGCTGGAGGCCGGTTCGCCGGGCGGGGATGCCTATGCCATCGGAAGCGACCAGTTAATCTTCGGCTGGGCAGTCAATGCAGATACAGACATGTCAGGAAAAGAGATCATCCTTTCCGGAATCCAGGACGGTTCATATAGGTTGCGGATTTATCATACCTGGAGAGGCAGCTTTCTGGACGACACTGGAAGAGGATTCACCGGAAGGCAACCCTCCGGTGAAGAGGCGAAGCCAAAAGGCACTCCCGTAGAGGCAAGCAAAGGCAAACTCAGTTTCAGGATACCGGTCCTTAAAATAGAGGACGGACATGCAAAATACATCGGGCAGGATGTGGCCTTTGTTCTTACACCGGTGGAATAGGGATCAGTCGGGCAAGGGCATGTTGTAGATCAGTTTCAGGGTCAGGATGATGCCGTTATCGAAACTGGCGAACTCATTCTTGATTACCCTGTCGTCTCCGAAAGCAACCAGGGGGATGGCAAAGTCCACCTTCTGGTCCCCTTCGAACTGGCGGTATTTTCTTCCTACTGCATACCCGGCCATTCCTTCAACAAAGATATTTCCTGCCAGACGCTGCCTGACAAAAAGGGAGAGGTCGATGCTCTGCCTCTCCATGTAATCTCCTGCATAGTCTTCATTGCCAAGGGCGTAGGTGGTAATCAGACCAAAGTGGTTGAATCCCACGAGCATGTTTTCGTTCACCGTATACTCCACCCTCGCCGTGATGGGGATCATCCCTTTGATCCGCCAATTGGACGACACCTGCCAGTCCAGATCCAGAAACGGGACCATATAGGGTCCGAACAACTCGGTGTTATAGATGGCCCCGAAACCTATACTCAGTTCATCCCGGAGTTTCTTTTTATAGGCAACCACGCCACCCAGCATAAAACTGTTCCCGTCCATGTTCTGAAAATCAGACATGAGCCTTGGTGCTACCAGAATCTGCAGTGACCTTCCTTTGCTGAATTTTTGCAGCAATCCGGTTCTCAGTATGATACCGTTGACCTTAACCGGATCTGCAATTGGAATATCATTTGGGAAATCCGGCTCAGGGTCACCCTGAACATTGAAATAGAAGTGATTCACATTGAAGACAAGCATCGTTTGACTGGCTATATGAAATCCGGCTGTGAATGAGTTGATCGATCCCCATTCGGTAGCCTGCCCCGCATAAGCTGCATCCTTATAATTCTGTGGTAGTCCGTACCGTCCCGAGAGCGACAGGACATCAACAGTCTCCTGGGCGGAGAGAGCTTGTCCCATGGCTCCGGCAAACAGCAAGAAGATGAATCGTTTCATGATCAGCAGGTTTAGCAATTGTCAGTTGGTTGAAATAAATATAAGAAACTAAGATGACATCCGGTTACCCCATTGTTTTTTACATTTAACAAAAATTTCCCATGAAATACTTATTACTCCTTCTGCTTCTCCTGCCATCCCGGTTTTTTGCCATGGCCCAATCCCTATCCAGGGAAGAAAAGATCGAAGGTATGCTTATCGGATCGGCCATCGGAGATGCAGCCGGAGGACCGGTTGAATTCGTTTATCCTCCGGTTCGAAGCCAATGGACCACTACCGGTGAAAAGGTGAATGAAGAAGCCCTGGAAGGACTGGCTTCCCTATTCCGGCTCAGCAGCTATCCAAAAGAATGGGAACCCTTTGCCCAGTGGGAATCCTATGCTCCTGCCGGTACGATCACGGACGATACCCGATTTAAAATCATTCTCTTTAACTGCCTGAAAAACAATGATGGCCTCCTGACCCAAAAAACTTTTGCCCAATCCGTCCTGGATTTCAGGGAAGAACTCCCTGAAAAATACCGGGACAAATATGATGCATGGATACCTGAGATCGAATATGCCACCAGGTGGGCGCTGGGGGAACGTGACAATGCCTACCCTGTGGAGCGGATCTGGGGAGGCATTCCCACCATGGAGGGACAGATGCCCTTCCTGCCGGTGGCGGCCATATATCCCGGAGACCCGGAGTGGTGTTACCGAAAGACCTATGAACTGGGATATTTCGACAATGGTGTGGCCAAGGACATGAATTCTGCCCTGGTGGCCGGGCTGGCCCGGGCCCTGCAGCCCGACGGATCATGGGAGAACCTGGAGGAAGCCATGCGAACCGTTGATCCTTACCGGTATAACCAGACGCTTTACGTTGAAAGGGAACTGGTAAAATGGATGGACAAGGCCCATGAATTTACACATAGGGCCGACAAAAACATTGCCAGCCTCTTTCTGATCATGGAAAAGGAGTTACAAACCAATTACTGGTGGGAATCCTGGGTACCCATCGTGGTGGTACTGGCTGTGGCAGAGATTGCAGCGTATCATCCCCTGGCCTCCATGCAGATCATCATGGAGTTTGGCCACGACACCGACTCCTATGCACAGGTCCTGGGCGCCATCCTGGGGGCCATCCACGGACCGGAGGTCTTCCCGGCAGAAATAAGGAACGCGGTGAACCTGCAAATGAAGAAGCAGTTCAACCAGGACGTAAATGACTGGCTTGAACTGCTTCAAAAATATGACAATGAATCTGGCCGCTAAACGGTCCAGAATCCGCTCATAAACTCCTCTCCGTCAATATAATATACCCAGGTTCCATTGCCAATGACATCCCAGTCCATGTGGTAGAACAGCGCATCCATCATGTAGTAATCAATGGTCCCGGAACCATTGGCATTGATCACACAATCATACCTGATATATTCATTATATTCCGAATCCCCGTCCCAGATGAAGCTGAGGTTGTACCCTCCGTCAGAATTCTGCTTCCATGTATATCGCCAGTAGACGAAATCTGACGCTTCGGGTTCCTCACCGCCATAAATGGCAGCCCATCCGAAATTGTAAGTCAATTCGCCCTGGGTACCTTCCATGTTCTCCCAGGCATCGATATAATCGTACCTTGGACCCGATCCGAACTGGATGTCCATGGACCAGTACCTTTTGGAATTCTTCTCCTCATAGGTCCAGTAAAAAGTAAAGCTCTCCCCACCGTAATTCCAGCTCCACTGCCAGGTTTCGCCGCTTGCCTTGGTGCTGGATCTGGAAGCACCTTCAGGCACCTCCATGTTATCAATGAAACTGGACATGTCCACTGCAGACTCAATGAATGAATAACATTCCTCCGCATACTGGTCATTTGAATTCTTCAGTCCGTCCGGAACAAGGGCAAGCACCTCTTCCGCATCAAAGGAGATATCCTGGAGTTCTCCCGGTCCCGGAGGATCATCTTTTTTGCATCCTGTTGCTACCACGGTCAGCAATAACAGAATGGCCATTGCTTTTGTAAAAAAATCATGCTTCATGTCAATATGTGTTTTAAGGTTAAAAATTGGATACAAACGCAGATTACAATCAAAGTTAACCATATTGAAATTGAATATCAACCAAGAAATGAACAAAACATTGTTAACTCAAAGGTTCAAGAACATAAAACCCGGATAAAGCCTGCAGGGTTTTCCTGTTGTTCAAAGGGGATAATTTCATACTTTTGAAATGAACAAATCCGCATCCCATGAATAAAAAACTGATCCCCGTCATCCTGTTCTCCCTGCTGGCTTCATGCCAGGTATCCGTTAATCAGGGAGAGGCAGAACCCCTGATTTTTAAAAACACACCCGAGCTTTCCTCCGACATCATGACACCCGAAGTGTTGTGGTCCTTCGGGAGGTTGGGCGATGTACAGGTTTCGCCCGACGGTGGTAAGATCCTGTACGGGGTGAGCTATTACAGCATCGAAGAGAACCGGAGCAACCGCGAACTGTTTGTTATGAACGCAGATGGTTCGGAGAAGCTCCGCCTGACCGAAACACCTGAGAATGAGCACGGTGCCGTCTGGCATCCCGATGGTGAACGGATCGTCTACCTCTCATCCGCCTCAGGAGATGTCCAGGCCTGGATCATGAATGCAGATGGTACAGGGAAGCAGCAGATCTCACGTGTTGAGGGCGGGATCAGCAGCCTGGCCTTTTCCCCGGCCGGGGACAGGGTCCTCTATACCAAAGATGTGCAGATCGACAAGACCACCCGGGACCTTTATCCCGACCTTCCCAAAGCCGACGGGAGGGTCATCAGCGACCTGATGTACCGCCACTGGGACACCTGGGAAGATGGTGCATACAGCCATATTTTCGTGGCAGATTTCGACGGTACGAATTTTAGCGATGGAATAGATATCATGCCTGGTGAACCTTACGATACTCCGTTGATGCCTTTCGGGGGCATGGAAGAGATCTCCTGGACCCCCAATGGCAAAGGAATCGTCTATACATGCAAAAAACTGTACGGAATTGATTATACCTTCAGCACCAATTCTGACCTCTATTTCTACGAACTGGAAACAGGAGCCACACGAAACCTGACCGAAGGGATGCCGGGGTATGACAAGGCCCCCTTCTTCTCACCCGACGGGACAAAAATGTACTGGCTCAGCATGGAAAGGGCCGGTTTTGAATCGGACAAAGACCGGCTGTTTGAGATGGAGCTTGCCACCGGTGTTAAAAGATACCTGACTGAAAACTTTGACTACAGCCCCACTTCGCCCGTATGGCTGGACCAGGGAAGAACGCTGGGTTTTGTGGCAGGGGTGCAATCCACTTTCCAGCTTTTCAAAATGGATGTGGGCACAAAAGCCATCGAAGCCATTACCTCGGGTGATCATGATTATCATTCGATGGCCGTGGCAGGAAACCGGTTGATTGCCACACGTGTGGATATGACGAAACCCGAAGAGATCTACAGCGTGAATCCAACCACCGGGAAAGCCACAGAGCTCTCTTTCGAAAACAAACAGCTGCTTGATCAGCTGACCATGCCCACCATCGAGAAACGGTGGATCACCACCACCGATAACAGGCAGATGCTTACCTGGGTCATCTATCCGCCCCATTTCGATAAAAACAAAACATATCCCGCCCTGCTCTATTGCGAAGGAGGCCCCCAATCCCCGTTAAGCCAGTTCTGGAGCTATCGCTGGAACTTCAGCCAGATGGCATCCAACGGTTATATTGTGGTGGCACCCAACCGGAGGGGGGTGTTGACCCATGGTCAGGAGTGGACCGACCAGATCAGCAAGGACAACAGCGGTCAGGCCATGAAGGACCTGCTTACAGCGATCGATGTGATGAAGGAGGAACCATTTATAGATGAAGAGAGACTGGGGGCCATCGGTGCAAGTTTCGGAGGCTTTTCGGTTCTCTGGCTGGCCGGTAACCACCAGAAAAGATTCAAGACTTTCATCGCCCATTGCGGGGTATTCAATGAGGAGATGGAATACATGACCACAGATGAGATGTTTTTCGACCAGTGGGAAAAAGGGGGCGCTCCATGGGAGACCGACAACCCGGTGGCCATGAAATCCTTTGCCGGATCACCCCACAATTTTGTAAAAAACTGGGATACACCCATCATGATCATTCATGGTGAACACGATTACCGAATCCCTTACACCCAGGCCATGGCAGCCTTCAATTCGGCCCAGATGCTGGGAATTCCCAGCAAATTGCTTTTCTTTCCGTCTGAAACCCACTGGGTACTGAGCCCCCAGAATGGGATCCTCTGGCAACGGGAATTCAAGAACTGGCTGGACCAGTGGCTCATGAACGAGTAGCAGATGATAAAAAACCTCCTTTTGGTCGGGCTGGGCGGATCCATCGGTAGCATGGCCCGCTACCTGATATCCAGACTCTGCACCCATGTGGAATGGCTGTCTGTTCCCATCGGCACACTGATTGTCAACATCATGGGAAGCCTGCTGATCGGATTCCTGATTGGAATTTCTGAAAAGAGCCCCATCCTCACCGTGGAACTCAGAATGTTCCTGATGGTCGGTTTATGCGGCGGATTCACCACCTTTTCCTCCTTTACAGGGGAGAACCTGATGATGATGCGCAGCGGGCAGTTCCTCTCCCTCTTTCTCTATACCGGGCTGAGCATTCTGCTGGGATTCACAGCAGTATGGTTCGGCTATCTGGCCACCAAACTTTTGCATTAACCAGAAAAAACAGTCATGCAAAGTTCCAAACACAGCACCCTGAAGATTCATGCCAGTACCACCGACCGGATCGGTTCAAAAATCCTCTACCAGCACATAGTGGAACTGGCCCGTCAGAAAGGGATTTCAGGTGCCACCGTCTACAGGGGGATCATGGGATACGGATCAAGCAGTGCCATCAGTTCATCCCGTTTCTGGGAACTGACTGAAAAACTTCCCGTGCTTATCGAACTGGTGGACACCACCGAAAAACTTGAATCTTTTTACAGGGAGATCAAGGAGGAGCTGCTTGCCATGCCCAAGGGTTGCCTGGTGTCCCTGGAACCGGTTCAAATCCTGTTGCAGAAGAAAGGACAATAAAACTCCCAGGTAAATCTCCGGATCATTTTATACACCTCCCGGGAAAGCGGACCAGGCCACTACGGCTTGACTTTGTGGCAAATTTTCCATAAACTTCGCATATAGAAGTTGCACCCTGACCTCAACGTCCACCCTCTTTCAACAACGATTTTCAAGTCTTCCTCACTGGTTTATTTTCTTTTAGCATAGCGTTATGTGTAAAACAACTGTAAAGATTGTTATATCTATTGTCATTTCTCTCTCCATTTCTTCTCAACTTTCCCTCCAGGCACAGAATTCCAGCTGGACCAGCAACGGGCCCGACGGTGGATCTATCAGCTGCCTTACCATTTCACCATCCAATCCTCAGATCATGTATGCCGGCACAAAATACGGGATCTATAAAACCGTAAATGGAGGTATTCAATGGTCGAGGACGAACTTTCCTGTAGAATATGAGGTAACCTCCATCCAGGTCCACGCCACAGATCCGGATCTCGTCATGGTTGGAACCTTACGGAAAGGGCTCTACAGAACCGAAACCGGGGGGAGAAGCTGGACATATGAGGGACTTTGGGAGAGTACCATCAATTCGCTTGACCGGGATCCTTCCAATCCGGAGATTTTGTACTTCGGAACAGGTGAATGTATGTATGGGGGACCAAATTTCATTGCTATTTACCGGATATCCGATCATTGGAAAAAGGGGGATTATCTCAAATACTGGGAATCCTGGAATGTGTGCGGGTGGAGCCAGGTGAACCGGATTCTGGTGGACCCTGACAGTTCAAGCCTGATTTTTGCGGCTGGTATCAACAGTGGTTATTGCAGCAATTTCGGTGGCATTCTGATCAGCCAGGATACCGGTAGTACATGGACGGATATCGATATAGGGACTGCCAATGGAGATGATGTATCCAACATAGAACTGGTCAAAAACAGCCAGGGAAAAAAGACCCTGTTTGCCATTACAGGCGGAAGTCCCCTTTCATCCGGAATTGAACTGATGAAATCCCCCGATATGGGAGAGAGTTGGGAGGATGTTGAGATTCCCTACAACGGAACCATCAATCCGAATGTGCTTCTGGCGCACCCAGGGGAACCGGGAACAGTGATCATCGGTTCCATGGACCCCGCGAAGCCCCTTTGGCTCTATACGGAAGAGACTGGGGAATGGGATTTTATTGCCGGTAGCGGCCTTCCCCGAGCCATATCACCAACCTGTGTCGTATTATCTCCCGGGGATGAACCATCCTGGTACCTGGCCACACTGTATGGAGGGATTTACAAGTCCGCAGGAATGGAAGGCCAGTGGGACCAGATCAATACAGGAATCAACAACTGCGTGGTGAATGACTTTGTGGTAAACCCTGACAACCCTTCAGATGTTTATGCAGCAACCTACGAATCGCTGAAGCTGGAGCACTCTTCAGATGGAGGGATCACATGGGAGATCCAGCCTAGCAATCTTTCTACCTCTTTCGATGTCCTCTCAATGGACCCCAACCATCCTTCCACCTTCTGGGCCGCATATAACAGTTACATTTCAGGGGGGTACAAACTGTTCAAGGCTGAGGAATACGGCCAGTACTGGACGGGACCCCATGATTTTATCAATACCACACCAACGAACAACCGCACGGAGATCACGGATATTATGGTGAAACCGGGAGACTCGAACACCCTCTTTGTCACCTCCCAGCCCTGGTTCATGTCCACCGGATTAACCGGGTTCGGGGCAGTGGCACACACCACCAACGGCGGAAGCTCCTGGAGCTATTATCCCTATTCAGGCTCATGCCTGGCCATGGATCCGGCTGATCCGGACAAAGTTTATGTGGGAAAAGAGAGGTCCGGACAGGTCTTTCTGTTTGAATTTGACGGGAACAGCTTGTCTCTTTCCAACGTGGAACCCGAGGGGGGCATTGAAAATGTGCAGGACATTGCGTTTGATCAACAGGGAAACTATTTCGTGGCCACCAGCAACGGTTTGTGGAGGGCTGGGGAAACAGGGTGGGATTCGCTCGTTTGCCTGGCGGACAACATCACAGCGCTGGCCATGGACCACTCCAAAACGCCATCGGTACTCTATGCGGGAAGCAAAGAGGACGGTGTTTTTCTTTCGGATGACAGTGGCGAAAGCTGGATGCCATACAACAACGGCCTGGAGAACCTGGCCATAACCAACCTGGAAATTTCAGGCCAGATGATCTATGCCGCGGCCAGTTATGGAGGGATCTGGTCCAGGCCGTTGCCCGAAAAAATCGTTCCGCCTTTCATGACCCATCAGACCGGGAACATGGAGATGTCCGTCTTTCAGAACGGTTCCATAGGGCATTCTTCGCCGAACTGGACCTATGGGGACGGCCTGTCATACAATGGCAACATCGATGCCCTGTTTTACGGAGGGCTCTTTCTCGGATTGCCCGACCTGGGAGTTGCCAACGGTGTTTTGGGAGGGGGATCCTACCTGGTAAACGATTTTCGGAACACGCTGCCCATTTCCGGATTCACCTCGGTTCCGGGACAATGGGACCAGGTTTCCTTTTGCACCTTTGACGATCTCTCTTCACCTTCTCCGTTGGGGATCAAGGTGGTTCAGCGTTCCTATTCAAACAGCGGCAGTGATATTTTGATATTAAGCTATACGCTGGAACACCAATCCGGACCTGTGGAGGGCCTCTTTGCGGGAATGTTTGCTGACTGGGACGTGGGAGGAGGAGATTACTGCAAAAACAACCTTGGCGGATTTGACCTTTCCAGGAACATGGCATACCAGTACCTGGAGGACGGCAACCCTGATCGGGGCTATTACGGGATTGTTGCCCTGGAGGGGTTGTCGGGTACACGGATCAGAAATCAATGCCATCCGTTGTATGTCCGGGATTCCTCGCTGGTATGGATGTCCACCATCAATGAAGACGAGTCCGAAGAACCGGATGATCTGAAAACGTGGATCGGTTCAGGACCGTTTGACATTGGAGAGAATGAATCGCTACAGGTCTGTTTTGCCATTGTGGCAGGAGCCAACCTTATGGAACTGCAGGATAATGCAGACCTGGCAGCACAGAAATATCTTGAACTGCCTGATTTTACAGCCTTGAAGGAAAACCCTTTGGTTGGATTCAGCCTGGAACAGAATGCACCCAATCCATTCTCAGGGCATACCGTCATCAGCTACTCCGTTCCCTATCCGTGTGATGTGCTCATTGAAGTGTTCAATGCACAAGGGATGAAAGTAAAAACCTTCCAGGAAAAGGGACAGGTGGCCGGCCGGCATTCCATAGAGATCCAGCGCGATGACCTCGACAACGGAATCTATTTTTACACCATGAAAACCGGCGGTTTTTCGCAAACCAGAAAAATGGTACTCTATTAGTCCGGGCCGATCTCGTAGATATTTCCATCATATAGTCCGGGGATCTCCACCCGGAACCCATGCTCCATGAGCGTTTTCCCGGAGGCACTAAGAATCTCATCGCCCCGGGGGGCCAGCCTGACTTTATATTCCCGTTCAGGCAGTAGTCCCTTTACAAATACCTGTCGGGAAACCTCCAGGGCCCCCTGCCTGAAAACCCCTATGATCCCGCCTTCACGTGTATCATTGTTGATCCGCATCCATCCGTCCCAGCCACCCTCGCGGGGCTCACCGAACCCCGGCAGGTCTCTCCGGTAGGACATGTAATCATATTTGTCCTGCATCTCCTTCATCCAATCCGACCATGCCCGGATCCGTATCCTTCGCTCCACAGGTATCTTCCGGGGATCCCCCAGCACGATGGGGAGGGTTCCGATCAGTGATTTCAGAGCAAACTCAAAATCCGGGTCATCCATGGGTGTATTTCCGATGACCAGTGAGCTGGCCGGCAATGCCGGAGAGCGCCACCAGGCCATCTGCCTGATCCGGAGCGGACCGGTTGGAGAGGGCTCTTCGAAGTTTGAAAGCCAGTTCCCGTCGGCATGGTTGGCGATGGCATAGTCCATCAACTGGAGTTTCCCGGCTGTCTCGAACGTGCAGTCAATAAAGAGTCCGGGATTGGCTTTATGCAGCTGGTCAAACATGTCCAGAAGCCGCTCATAAATTACCAGGAGCGATTCGGGCTGGTCCCGGTGAAAAGGATGGTCTGTGGCATAACAACCGGAAATGGCCGGATCGTTCACATAGGCACTGGCAGCTATGGCAAAATCCAGCTTGGTATATGCCAGCCCGAACTCCCTGCACATGCCGGTGATCACATCCCGGATATACTCCACCCAATGGGTCCCGAAGCAACTGGTATGGAAATCAGCGTCACCTTCGGAGTGAAGGTTCCCCGGTTCATGCTTCACATTCTCCACAAACCACTCCGGGTGCTCCCTGAACACTGCCGCATCCTCTGTAGCAGAACCGATGGACATCCAGATTCCCGGTTTCATCCCCAGGGACCTGATGAATTCGAATGTGGGGCCAAATCCACCTTTGAATTTTTCCTCATCCACATGCCAGTCCCCGTAATTGTTCCCCCATGCATCGGGAGAGGATTCAGAGCCGCTGTTCACCTGCCACCCGTCATCAATGATAAACTCCTCAACACCGCACTCGGATGCTGCCAGGGCCACATCCCTGATCAGGGAGTCACTCACAAAGGTCCGGAAAGGATTCCATGTGTTGTAGACAAACACCGGCTTGTCCTCTTTGCGGACAATCTGCGGGAACATGCATGTTCTGACAAAATCATTCACTGCACCGTCCACAACCTCAAAACCATCATCCGTATCCCTGTAGAGGCAGATGAAGGTCTTGGGGCTCTCCCACTCCTCCCCCGGGCCCAGCCACCTTCGGAACGGGAAGTCCTGATCGGGATGGGTGAGCCCTGCCTCCACATTGTTCCCCCTGGTATGATAGGCTGTACGCTTCATGATCCCGGGAGCTTCGTTTCCCACGGCCATGCCCATCCGCGCTGTTTGCTGGTGCAGCACCACCACCGGATCGTGCCAGTTCCCGGTAAACCTGCCTATCTGTTTCATCCGCGCATAGTCGTGAAGCACGATGGTATGCACATGAGAGAAAGCGGTCTCCAGGTCCTCCACATTCAGCCCTTCGAGTTTCAGGTCATCCTCACCCACATTCCGGAACCTGATCCATTTCTTAACAACGGGCAAGCGGGGATAGAGCATATAGTACACCTCCAGTTCCAAACCACTCAGATCATCCCTTCCCCCAAGGGTCACACTGATCCCCATGCCTGAGCGGTCGTCACTGATCTTATCCGATCTCACCAGTTCCCAACCGGAGTGGCCATCCACCTGCGATCCGTTCAGCAAAAACGCAAATTCGTTGCTTGCCAGGATATATTCATCCTCCGATCCGGCCATGCGAAAACGGATCGATGAAAAGTTACCCTCACTGAATTTCAGTTCCCTTGACACATACCCGTTATCAAGCGTAAAGATGGTATCCCGTGATTGCACTTCCAACAATCCGGAGAGGGACACCAGCGCAATGATGATGGTTAAGGTTCGTTTCATCTGATATCATTTAATTCTCTTCAATCCATAGCATGATGGAATCGAATACATCCTTCCTCCGGGAAATATGATCTTCCTTGCCGTCTTTCTCAACCGTTTCAGTCAACCAGTGATCCACTCCGGGCAGGGTCTTGTAAGTCAGGTTTGTTTTCCCCAGCCTTATGAATTCCAGCATGATATAGTCCGACTGCAATGCGGGGGAGTTGCGATCGGCTGTGCCCTTCACATACAGGATCGGGATATCCAGTTCAACCAGGTGGTTCAGGGGAATATCGTTACAAAAACTGCCCCACCTTTTATAGGGATGCCCGTAGTACCACTTTTCTGTACTTTCAGGATCGGCATAGATCTTTTTGTAAGTCTCAAACAGACCATCGATGGCCTCCTGGGCCTCCTGGTGGGTAATCCGTCCTGCATCGGCATCCATGCGCCTGTTGATGATGCTTGAATAGAACTGGTTCAGTCCGGTGCTAGCCAATGCCACCAGTTGGGTAATGCTGCTGCACTCATGGGCCAGTTTTGGAACCAGCTGTCCGCCTTCTGAGATTCCAAGGGCTATGATCTTTTTTTGGGAGTTGGGAAGTTGCTTAGAGAGCTGGTCTATGACCCTGATGCTGGCAGCCACCTCCCAATCCAGTCCGCAATTCTGGATATACGCTTCCGAGGGCGGGTACTCTTCAAGGTTTTTCATGGGATTGATCTCATCCACCATGAAAGTGTCACAAAAGGGAGTTCCGGCTTTGCTGATAAACGCCACGTGGAATGCATCGGCAAAACTGAAGATCTGATCGGGGGGTATGGATCCAAGCTGTGTGGATTGATCCCCGGCGGTGACAACCAGCATAACGGGAAGTCCACGTACACCGCTTACCATAAATAACACCGGTTTGTCAAGGTCGATCCCATTCCGGGTTACATAGTAGTTGATCTCACCCAGTTCGGGATCCCGGATCTGGTATGCATTGAGTCCCCAGTCTCCGGGGAGTACACCCTGTGCAGCAACGCCCTGCACCAGGAAACAAAAAAGTACCAATTGGAAGGTTTTCATTGTTGTGATGGATTTGGTTTGCATGTCAGTAGGATATCATATGTAAATTATGAAAACAAGTCCATTGTCAGTTCCAGTATATTATAAAATCGGTTAAAGAATATTCTTTTTTGGGGAATATATCTGTTCATCTGAAAAAATCAACCGCTCATCCACTTCATTTGACAGCCCGGCATCCTTTCTTTTCAACACATGATCACACCTGGTACTTTTACAATAAAAATGCGTGTACCCATGAAAACCTTGACCATTATTCTGTTCTTTCTGGCCATTGCTGATGCAGGAGCCCAGGTGACCATATCCGGTTCGGTAACCGACAGGAAGAATGCTCCCATTCCTTATGCCAACATCTATTTCAGGGGATCGTACGACGGGGCCATCACCGACACCCTGGGCGAATTTTCCTATATCTCAGACGCCTCCGGTCCACAGGTCCTGCTGATCAGTTCAGTGGGCTATGCAGAGTCAGCCATCGGGCTGACTGTTACCGGAAAAGACACCACCATTCATGTTGTCCTGGAAGAAGAGATGAACCAGTTGAACGAAGTAACGATCACCGCAGGTGTGTTCAGTGCCAGCGACAAGAAGAAATCTGCCACACTCTCCTCCTTTGATATTGCTACCACCGCCAGTGCTGTGGGTGACATCTACGGGGCATACGCCACCATGCCCGGTTCCCAGAAAGTTGGTGAACAGGGCAAGTTGTTTGTCAGAGGGGGCGAGGGGTATGAAACCAAAACCTATATGGATGGCATGCTGGTCCAGTCACCCTATTTTTCCTCCATGCCGGATATTCCCACCAGGGGGCGGTTCTCCCCAATGCTTTTCTCGGAAACCGTTTTCAGCACAGGTGGTTATTCGGCCGAATTCGGGAACGCCCTTTCATCGGTTGTGGATCTAACCACCAACGGACTGGAACCCGGGGACAAAGCCAGCATCGGCATCATGACCGTAGGTGCCAACGGATCCTTTTCCAAACGATGGGAAAACAGTTCGCTGGCCATGACTGGACTCTATGCCAACAACGGATTACACCACCGGCTTTTTAAACAGCAAGTGGACTGGATCAGTGACCCCGTGCTGTGGGATGGCATGGCCATGTTCCGGCAACGGATTGGTGAGACCGGGTTATTGAAATCTTTCATCTCTGTCAACGCCAATGAAATGGCCATGAACTACGACAACTTTGAAGAGGGAACCATGGAGAGAATAGCGTTGAAGGACCGTGCACTCTATGCCAACACCACCTATTCCGGTCAACCAAACGATAAATGGCTGATCAAAACAGGAGTGGCTTATGGCGGTGATACGGAAGATATGAACTACAACCATCTGCCCGTCCAGACCAGCAAATCGGCAACTACAGCCAAACTTGTATTCACGCATCTTACAAGCAACAAGATAAAGATCCGGGCCGGCAGCGATATGGTCCGGGAAGTGTGCCGGAAGTCGGTGTTCCTGGATACGGTCATGATCATGCAGGTGATTGATATACAACCCTCTATGTTTATTGAATCAGAATTGAAGCTGACAAATAAGCTGGCGCTGCGCCTGGGGGCCAGGTCCGAATACTCCTCTCTGCTGGGTGAACTGAACCTGCTGCCAAGGGTATCAGCAGCCTTTAAGACAGGGGAATTCAGTCAGATTTCCATGGCCTGGGGAAAATACCGTCAGAAGCCGGAAAATACAATTCTCCTGTTTGCACCCATGCTGCACTCCGAGGAATCCGACCACTATATTCTTAATTTTCAGTATAGAAAGGAGAACAGGATCTTCAGAATTGAATCCTATATAAAACACTACGATGACCTGGTGAAGTATGATGCTTTGTACAGCCCCGATGCCACAACGTATAACAACAACGGATTTGGCTATGCACGCGGCGTGGATCTGTTCTGGAGGGATCAAAAGAGTCTGAAGGGGGTCGACTACTGGATCTCATACAGCTTTCTGAACACAGCGAGGGATTATAAAGACTATCTTGAAAGCACAGTCCCTTCCTATGCCTCAGCCCATAACCTCTCTTTGGTCTATAAGCAATTTATCAAATCCCTGAACACTTTTGTGGGAATGACCTATTCATTTGCCAGCGGGCGGCCCTATAATGACAGGAACAGTGAGAAATTTATGGCAGGGCGGACAAAGCCCTACAACGACATCAGCCTGAATCTTACCTATCTCATGAAGCTCTTCAAAAAAGAGTGTATTGTGCACTTGGGTATTACCAACCTGTTTAATTTTCAGAACGAATTTGGATACCGCTATTCAAACACCCCGGGCGAGGATGGATGTTATGCCTCGAAGGCCATCGTACCCAACGCCGGTCGCCAGGCCATCCTTTTGTTCATGTTATCGCTATAACCAAACTTCACATCACCTTAAATTTCAATACGATGAAAACAACAGCTTTCACTTTCACCTTTTTCATTTTTACCTTTTTCCTTGCTCCTCGTACCTTATTTGCTCAGCAGGACAAGTACACAAAGTCCATGCTGGAGACCATTGAAAAATTGGATCATGCAACTGAGAATGAAGCCACCCTTGCCTGTGTAAGCCAGTTCGAAAGAATTGCCGGTGCAGAGAAAAACCTGTGGCTGCCTTACTACTATAGTGCTTACAGTTTGATCATGATGAGCTTTGGTGAAACTGACGGAATAAAAAAAGACCAGATTCTGGACAGGGCACAGCAAAACCTGGACAAAGCATTTGATTTAAACCCGGATGAGTCAGAACTGCATGCATTGCAGGCTTTCCTTTATCCTTCCTGGGTGGCGGTCGACCCCATGGCCAGGGGTATGCAGTATATAGAAAAAATGGCAGAATCTCTTAAAAATGCAAAAGCGTCCAACCCGGAAAATCCCAGGGCCCTTTTCCTGGAGGCGATCCATACACTGAACATGCCTCCTGCCATGGGTGGCGGTCCCGAAATTGCCAAACCCATTTTTGAGAAGGCTGACTCATTATTTACCGCTTTTCACAATGACAATCCGCTCTGGCCCAACTGGGGAAAGGAAGTCAACAGGACTGAGTTGGAGAAGCTTTAGGTTTTGGATGCAAATAAGTATATTGGTAACCTAATCACTGAACCACATTCCGGATGACACTCAAGAAGCCCTATAAACAGATCGTGAGGTTATTGGTAGAAATCCTGATCCTGGTCCTGGTGGGTAATATACTCAACATTTTTACCATCCCGCGGGACGCCTGGTCCATGAAATTGGTACTTACAAACTCCGCTTTCGCTGTTGGAATTGGTTTTCCGGCATGGCATGTAATGGCCTATGCGGTCATATTGCTTGACCGGAAAATACCGTGGCTCACCCATCCGGTTAAACGGTTGGTCATCCAGTTTATAACACTTACCGTCTTGGCAGGAATCATTATGTTTTTGGGATTTGCCGTTTGGATTTGGATCCCGGGGGGCTTAAATTTCAGTGATATAAGAGCGCATATTCTTCCAATCCTCAAGGTTGCATACCTGTTCATGATTCTCTCCCTGCTTGTTGGCAACAGCATACTTTTTTTTAAGAATTGGCAGGAATCGGTCAAGCAACAGGAGGAATTGAAAAGAGCCCACCTGGCTTTACAATACCAGTCGCTCAGGGACCAGGTCAGACCCCATTTTCTTTTTAACAGCCTCAGCTCCCTGGTCACGCTGATCAATACAGATCCTAAAAAAGCAACCCAGTTTGTCCACAAGCTTTCAGATGTTTACCGCTACCTGTTGGAACAGAGAGAAAATGAGCTTGTTCCCGTGAATGAAGAAGTAAAATTCCTGGAAGATTACGTCTACCTCCAGAAGATTCGCTTTGGTGAAAATCTGCAGGTTCGTATCAAGCTTGACCTGGATAAAAAGCAGATGATGATACCCCTCGCCCTCCAGATGATGGTTGAAAATGCCATCAAGCACAACGAAGTTTCAGCCGGACATCCATTGGCCATTGAAGTTATCTCTTCAGGGCAGGGGGATGTGATTATCAGCAACAATCTTCAGAAGAAGACGGTGACAGAAAAATCTCCTGGAATGGGCATTGAGAACCTGAGGAAGCGAATTGCATTTTTCACCCATAAACCCCTTCTTATCGAAGAAGGATCTGATGCTTTTACGGTTACAATTCCAACGATCACCTCCTAATCCGCCAACCATGAATGTCGTTATCATCGAAGATGAGCACCTGACGGCCGACCGGATCCTTACCCTGCTGCAGGGAATTGATCCGGAGATCCGGATCACGGCCATACTCGATTCCGTGAAATCATCTGTACAATGGTTCCAGCAGCATGAAAAACCTGACCTGGCTTTTATGGATATTCAGCTGGCCGACGGATTGTCTTTTGAAATTTTTGATCAGGTCAGACTCGATTGCCCGGTCATCTTCCTGACAGCCTATCAGGAGTATGCCATCAAAGCTTTTAAGGTCAACAGCGTGGATTACCTTCTAAAACCTGTATCGGAAAATGAGATGCGCATGGCATTGACCAAATACAAACAATATTTCTCCCTCAGTCAGGGTCCTCCGGTCATTGAAAAGGAGCTGCTTGACAGCATCAGGCAGATGATCTCCAGTCCCTACAAGTCCAGGTTCATGGTGAAGGTGGGGGACCGGATCCGGTCCGTGGATGTGAAGGATATCCTCTATTTCTTCAGCCTGCAGAAGGGAACTTTCATGCATACCGCTGAAAACCGGAATTACGTGATCGACTTCACCCTGGATGCGTTGACGGACCTGCTTGATCCGGCTCATTTCCACAGGATCAACCGGCAATACATTATTTCCCATTCAGCCATCAGCGAGCTGATCACCCTCTCGGGAAGCAAATTAAAAGTGACCCTGCTCCATTCTGATGATAAGGAAATTTATATCAGCAGGGAGCGGATCCATCCTTTTAAACAATGGCTTGACAGGTAATTTGGAAGAATATGCTATTTTTATAACATGATGAAATCACACAGAATCCTCGCAACTGCCCTGTTAATCATCCTCTTTACCGGCCTGCTGATCTCCGGCTGTCAGGAAGAACCCCTTCAGAAGCCCAACATTCTTTTTGCCATTGCCGATGACTGGGGATGGCCCCATGCAGGAGTATACGGTGATCCGGTCGTGCAGACGCCGGCCTTTGACCGGGTGGCGCAGGAGGGGATACTTTTCAACCATGCCTATGTCTCTTCCCCTTCCTGTACCCCTTCCCGCAATGCGGTACTGACCGGTCAGTACCACTGGAGGCTGGGGCCGGGAGCTGATCTCTGGAGCACACTGGATCCCGCCATCCCTGTCTACCCTCTGCTGCTTGAAGATGCAGGGTACAAAATCGGGCATTACAGGAAAAGCTGGGGGCCCGGTGACATTTCCAACTGGGAGAGGCACCCCGCCGGCCCGAATTATAACGAAGGTGGATTTGCAAAATTCATGGCCGAGAGGGAAAGCGGCCAACCCTTCTGCTTCTGGCTGGGATCATGGGATCCGCACAGGCCCTACGACCCGGGGACAGGGGCAGAGAGCGGAATGGACCTCGACAAAATCCGCCTTTTTAATTGCTTCCCCGATGATGAGGTTGTCAGGAGCGATGTGGCCGACTACTATTATGAAGTGCAGCGATTCGACACCCTGGTGGCTAGCGCCATTAAGATCCTGGAGGAGTACGGAGAGCTGGAGAACACCATCATCGTGGTAACCGGTGACAACGGCATGCCCTTTCCCAGGTGCAAAGCCAACAATTACGATGCAGGGGTCCGGATGCCACTTGCAGTCAGATGGGGCGCAGGGATCAAGAAACCCGGCAGGGTCCTCGACGATTTTATCAGTTTCACCGACTTTGCCCCTACCTTCCTGGAACTGGCGGGTGTGGATATACCGGAGGAAATGACAGGAAAAAGCATGGTAAGTATCATCCGGAGTACACAAGAGGGATTCGTAGACACTGAAAACCGAAGCTTTGTTCTGCATGGGAAGGAGCGCCATGTGCCCGCACAGGAGGGAAACATGGGCGGGTATCCCAGCCGCGCCATCCGCAACCATGACTTTCTCTACATCCGCAATTTCAAACCCGAGCGCTGGCCCAACGGCACACCCAACTACCTGAAAGCCGCCCTTCCTTACTGCTGGCTGGGTGACTGCGACAATGGTCCGACCAAAACCTATATGGTGGAGAACAAAGACAAAGATGCGCATCACCTGGAACTCTGGCAGCTGGCGTTCGGACCTAGGCCTGCCGAGGAGTTATATGACTGTAAGAATGACCCGGAGCAACTGGTGAACCTGGCCGCGGATCCCGAATATGAGGAGGTCAGGGAAAAACTCTCAGTCCAGCTGATGGAACTACTGGAATTGACCGGCGATCCAAGGGTCCTTGGAGGCGGAGATATGTTTGATGAGGTTCCCTACCTGGGCCAGGGCCCCAGGCATCCGTCATACAAACCTGAATAGAAAACCAGGTCAGTCACCAAAACTGGTCTCCAGGTTCCTGGCACTGATGATCCATGGATGATCAGGTGGCACATAGTTTACTTTCCCGGCCACCTCCTGAAGGGGAACAGCCTTGGTATGCTCCCCGTCCACTGCAATCATGATCCCGAATTGTTCACTTCGGATGTAATCGATTGCCGAAGTTCCCAGCCGGGTTGCCAGCATCCGGTCAGCTGCCGAGGGGGTGCCTCCCCGCTGCAGGTGCCCCAGAATGGTGACCCGGGTTTCCAGCCCGGTAATCGCCTGCAACTCCTCAGACATCTTCATGGTCGAACCCCGGTACTCCTTGTCCAGATGGGCCAGCTGCGCCTTCAGGACAGAGCGCTCCTCCCCTTCTGCCTTCTCCAGCTTCTTTTCCACCACATTGATTTTGTTGGCACCCTCCCTGGTAATGGCTCCTTCGGCCACAGCCACAATACTGAATCGTTTCCCCCTGCTCACCCGTTCCAGTATACTTTCTGCCAACCTGTCGATGGTGTAAGGGATCTCGGGGATCAGTATGGCATCGGCTCCACCTGCCAGTCCGGCTCCCAGGGCCAGCCAGCCTACCCTGTGCCCCATGATCTCTACGATTATAATCCTGTGGTGGCTTGAGGCAGTACTGTGCAGGCGGTCAATGGCTTCCACAGCGATACCCAGTGCCGTATCAAAACCAAAGGTCACATCAGTCCCCACAATATCGTTGTCGATGGTTTTCGGAAGGGTGATGATGTTGCAGCCATTCTGGGAAAGCTTGTATGCATTCTTGATGGTTCCCCCACCGCCCAGGCAGACCAGTACATCCAGGTGATTCTTGTGGTAGTTCTCTACAATCACATCGGTCATGTCCACCAATTTGCCGCCCATAGGCATCTTGTGGGGCTTGTCCCGGCTTGTTCCCAGGATGGTTCCTCCAAGGGTAAGAATTCCGGAAAGCATCTGGTTGTCCAGCCGGACAGAACGGTTTTCCATCAATCCCCTGAAACCATCCCTGAATCCGACCACCTGCATGGAACCTCCCCGGGCCGCTGTCTTACCGATACCCCTGATGGCTGCATTCAATCCCGGTGTATCCCCGCCTGATGTGAGGATGCCGATATGTCCCGAACGAATCGTTTTTTTCATGATGTTGGGTTT
>CAYVRK010000043.1:0-36406 GCA_964453785.1 uncultured Bacteroides sp. | reverse complement strand
CGGATCAGGGAGATCGGCATCCGGAAGGTGATGGGTGCCACAGAGGGCAACATCATCACGGTGATCTCAACAAGTGTGGGTTACGCCGTGGGGATCTCCATCCTGATCGCCATGCCTGTGGCCTACTTCATGATGCAGGACTGGCTGAGGGATTTTCCCTACAATGTAGGATTCCAGCCTCTGTTGTTTCTCAGTGCGGCCCTGCTGGCCATCATCATTGCCATGGTGACGGTCACCATCACCACACTCAGAGCAGCCCGAATCAATCCGGCTATTGCCCTCCACTATGAATAAATATCAATAGGGTAATTTAACCGGCGCTGAATTTCTTTGCTACCGCAAATAAATATAGGCGCCTATGTTAAATACCCTATTTGATATTTAAAAGCGGAAGGTGAGCTTGACCTTTAGCCGGGCGCTGGCATCCACCAGCTGAAACCTGTCATAGGGATCGGCGGCAATGCTGTTCCAGACCAGAAAGACCTCCTTTCCCGGAACAATAATCCACTGGAACCTGGACTGCCAGCCCATCCGGCCTGACTGGCTGTCATATTGCACAAAGTTGTAAAGGGTGATGTCGGGCGAGAAGAGTACATTCAGATTCAGCCTGTAGACAATTGCGATAAATCCGTCGTCCGCAAGGGTGATATCGTTTCTTATCAATTCTCCTCCCACAAACAGGGGCACCATCACCTTGTAACCGGCTTTGAGCTTGATCTCATTTCTTGTGCCGTTGTAAAAATCTCCGAACCGGTAATCAATGGTGGCCCAAACCTTTCGTCTCTGGGCCGAAGCAAGGGAAACCGAGTGGAAGAAAAAGTGATGATCCCCATCGGGAATGATGTGATCGTTATAGATGGAGAAGGAGTCCGCCAGGAATTCATAGCTTGAATGAAGCACGTATCCAATCCCGTCTCCCGATAGGAACCTGATCTTCAGTGGAGTGGCAGTCCATTCCCGGGTCAGCATTTTCCCGCTGAAATCCGAAATGTGGTCCAGTCCCGATCCAGCCTGTATCTGCATGATCCCCCATTTGTTTGGACGTGGTCCCACCAGGAAATTTCCATAGGTCTGCCGGACCCCCGGACGGGGAACAAACCCGGCCCCGGCAACGAAATTTTCCTGGATCTGCATGTGACCTGCCCGCAGGTTCAGGAAATCGTTGGGGTAGACAAATTCAACCCCGTAAGCCAGTTCCCTGCCGGGGGAATCGCCGTCAGGGGCTTCGGTTTCCGAATGGGACTTCAATCCGTAGAGGGTAAGCCCCATGTTTTTATCCCCCCTGAATGTTGAGGTCCCCAGTCTTACATCAAATCCAAGCAGGTAGTTCAGCACATCCTTCTGGGCATTCCCATAGGTGCTGATCAGCCCGGCCTGGGACTGGTCCCCGAAATTTCTGGAGATCCGGGTCATAGCAAAATGGGAGTTGGTCCAATCCTCCCGCTTGTCTTTCATGTACATGGCACCGATGTTCCACGGGCCGGCCTGACCCGTGATTTTGGTTCCGTATTGTACAGGAATGGGATTGCCTGTTGAATCGAGGCCGATGCGCCTGGAGAAGAAAGGGATCAGCCGGGTATTCCATGGATTGTCCTGGTCGCCATTGATGCCAAAATTGAAGTAGTTGGCACCGTCCAGGAAGAAATCACGTTTTTCCGGATAAAAGAGCCTGAACCGGGTCAGGTTGATCTCCTGTGCATCCACTTCTGTTTGTGCGAAATCCGTATTTACAGTCACTGCAGCTTTCAGATTGGAAGTGATGTTGTAGTAGGCTTCAAATCCGGCATTCAAAACTGGCTCAGTTCCTCCCTCCTCTTTGGAATAATCGGCACCCGTGAGGCCGTAAGGGACCAGTTCCAGCCCGACCCCCTGACTGATTCCTTCCAGGCCTTCCAGGGTACCTGCATCCGATACCTGGAACCTGTACGTGTTCAGGTTGGCTCCGGGCCAGTAGCCGGTTTCTGTATTGTGCATATAATTCCTGATGAGCTTCAAGCCCCAGGTACTGTTCCCTTTTTTAAATCCCATGGTTTTAAACGGGATGGCCATCTCCACGTCCCATCCTTCTGAATGAATGGAAGCCTTGCCGGTCCACAACCCGTCCCAGGCCTTGTTAAATGCAGCACCGTTCTCACTCACGATGGCATCCCCGATAGAACCCCGCGGGCCCACCTGGAACCAGTATGCATTCCGGCGGTCCATATAGGTGTCCAGGATCACCTGGACGCGGTCGTCATTCCCCAGGCTTACATCCCTGGCCAGCTCCTTGGCGGTGATCAGCTCCGGATCCCCAAAACAGCGGAATGCGATGTAGAGGTTTTCCTGGTCATAGCCCAGGTAGACTTCGGTTTTTTCTGTAAAGGGTTCTCCATTGTAAGGTTCACGCTGGATGAAACGGTTGACCGGGCTGCACTGTTGCCAGATTTCATCAGAGACAATGCCGTCGATGATGGGGGGATTTTCAAACCGGACTGCGTTCACCCTGTCCTGGGCAGTGCTCCATGCAAGCGAAAAAACAAGCAGAATGAAGCCAAGAAAGAGGGTATGGCGGTCCATGGGAGCGGATTTGATCCGCAAATATAGGAATTATTCCTCCACCCGTGCTTTCTCTTTCAGGCTCCTGATCAGGCCTGCATCCATCCAGTAGATGTCCGGATTTCCGTTGTTCGGACTGTTATAGAGATTTTTCAGGGTCTTGTAATTCCAGTTTTCCGGCTCAATTTCATGGGTTCGTACAGCCATGAAGAAAAAATATTTTCCGTCGGGTGAAACGTAGGGTGACCATCCCCGGGCATTATCGGCATTGATCTGCGGACCCATGTTGACCGGATCCGACCACCGGTCGTTCATGTCCCGGAATACGATGTAGTAATCCACCCCGTCAAAGGCATCTTCCATGCCTGCCGAGGAAACGATGATAAAGCTCTCATCGGGCGAAATATAGGCGTTAAAGCGGTTGGTCCCGCAATTGACCTGTGAAGGAAGCAATTCAGGTTCCGTGTATGTTCCGTTTATATATTTGCTGCGAAAGATCTGGTTCAGGGCACTGCCCTTTTCATTCCTGGTGAAGTACAAGGTGCCGTCACGGGTCAGGGAGGGGAAATACTCACCTCCGTCTGTATTGACCGGTGCCCCCAGATTCACCGGCTGGCCCCATCCTGCACCGCTTCGTTCCACGTACCAGATGTCCTGGTCGCCCACGGGTTCATCCCCGTCGGGCCTTGTGGAGAGGAAGAAGAGCCTGGATCCGTCCGCTGAGAAAGCGGGTTCGAAATCAAAGACACCCGGTCCGCCCGAAAAGGGAACAATCTCCGGCCGGGTCCACATCCCGTTCACCTCCCTAGAATATAGAATGGTGGCATAGGTGTAATTGCCCATGGCCACGCAAAAACAGATCTCCTTCCCGTCCGGGGATATGGCCATATCACGGGTGAACATTCCGGTAGATACCACACCGGGGGCAAACAACGTGGGGATGGAATCGGGAAGAGGTTGTCCCAGATAAGGGCCCCTGAGTTGGGGAAATGCAGATTCTGATTCCTTGCCTGGGGCAGGGGTGGTGCATGAATAGAGGGCTGTGACCAGCGCCAGCAGGAGTGCCGGAATGGCAAAGGTGGAGTGTTTCATGGTTGCAATTGCGCTTAAGTGTTTCATCATAGATGGATTCATTCTGAATGATCCGCAATAAGCCGAAAGTTATATGAACTCAACTATCTTTGCAAACGTTCAATAGATAACCATCTGAAAGATCAAAGAAATGAGAGAAACTGTGAAGAGCAGGCAGGTTTGGGTTCTTATTATACTGGGCTGGAGTGCCCTCTCAGTGGTCAGCGCCCAGGGATTTTTACATGCCGATGGCAAGCGGATTGTGAACGGGGACGGGGAGAATGTGATTCTCAGGGGGATCGGCACCGGGAACTGGATGCTTCAGGAAGGTTATATGATGGAATCAGCTGGTGTGGCAGGGACCCAGCATGAATTCCGGGCGAAGTTGGTCAGCACCATTGGCGAAGCTCTGACGGACAGCTTCTATACGGTGTGGCTTGAGAATCATTTCACCCGGACCGATGTGGATTCCATGGCTTCCTGGGGTTTTAACAGTGTCAGGGTGGCCATGCACTACAAGTGGTTCACCCTTCCCATCGAGGAAGAACCCGTTCCGGGAGAACAGACCTGGCTTACCAGGGGATTTGAAATGATCGATTCGCTGCTGGACTGGTGCGGGGACAACGGGATGTACCTGATCCTGGACCTGCATGGGGCTCCCGGCGGACAGGGAAAAAATGCAGATATTTCCGATTACGACCCCACCAAACCATCCCTGTGGGAAAGCCAGGAGAACAAAGACAAGACGGTGGCACTCTGGAAAAGACTTGCGGAAAGGTACAGCGAGGAGCCCTGGATTGGCGGTTACGATCTGATCAATGAAACCAACTGGACCTTTCCCGAAGGCAACAACAGCCAGATGAGATCACTGTTTGGCAGGATTACCGATTCAATCAGGGTTGTGGATCCGAACCACATGATCATTATCGAGGGCAACTCCTTTGCCAACGATTATTCAGGATTGCTCCCCTCGTGGGATCCGAATATGGCATACAGTTTTCATAAATACTGGACCTACAATCATGCCAATTCATTGGAATGGGTGACAAAAAATGTACGGGACAAGTACAATGTACCCCTCTGGCTGGGAGAATCGGGGGAGAACTCCAACACCTGGTTCACCAATCTCATCTCCCTGAGCGAGTCTCAGAACATCGGGTGGTCCTGGTGGCCGGTGAAAAAAGGGGGGATCAACAATCCCCTGAAAGTGGATGTGAATGCTGATTACCTCCAGCTGATTGATAACTGGAAGGGAACCGGGCCTGTGCTTTCAAAGGAACAGGCATTTCAGGCTGTCATGACCTTTGCCCGCAACCACCGGATCGGGAACTGCCATTTTCAGAGAGATGTGGTGGATGCCATGATACGCCAGCCGCATACCACCGAAACACAGCCCTTTGTCCCGCGATCGGTGGATGATGTTGTATTTGCATCTGATTACAATATGGGACGCAACGGGTATGCCTATTTTGACCGGGACACGGCCGATTATCATGGAGAAAACGGTGTTGATTTCACTGCCTGGAACGCAGGCTGGTCTTACCGGAGCGACGGTGTGGATATAGAGTCCTGTAGTGATGCCATGACCAATGGGTATAGTGTGGGGTGGACCAACAAAGGAGAGTGGCTGACCTATACACTGACCAACGACACAGCGGCTTCCTATACCATGGAGGTCAGGTCGGCTGCGGAGGGCAGCGGCGGACAGATCCACGTGGAAGTGAACGGTGTGGATGCAACAGGAACTGTTGCCCTGCCGGGAACAGGCAGCTGGTATAGCTGGAAAACCTCTACAATTGAACATGTGATTCTGCCGGAAGGCCGGGTAGAATTGAAGATTGTATTTGACGAGGCCGGTTCCAACCTGAATTTCATCAGGTTCACCAATCCGCAACCCGATTCCCTGCTTCCTTTTGAATTTGCCTCAGCAAGAACGGAAGTACTTGATAATGTGGTATATGTGTCACTGAATAAGCCGGTGACTTCACCCGCTTCATTTGAAATATCAGATTTTATCCTGACCCAGGACGGATCGGAGGAGGTGATCGAAAGTGTGATTTTGAGCGGGGAGGACCCGCGGATTCTGGTCATCACCCTGTCCGGGCCGCTTTTTTATGATCAAAACCTCAGAGTCTCTTACTCCGGCCAGGGAATTGTCAATGGATCTCAACATCTGTCCGCATTCCAATCGGAGGCAGTGAACAACCAGCTGGCCAGGCATTTTGAGACTTCCGGCAGGATACAGGCAGAAGATTTTTTCCGGAACAACGGGCTTGTACTGGAATCGTGCTCGGATATAGGAGGAGGCCAGAATACAGGATATGCCAATGTGGGTGATTACCTCGATTATGTTCTTTATGTGGCTGAGGCCGGGGATTATTCCCTGGATTTCAGGGTGGCTACAGAGCAGACCGGGGCAAAATTAAGCCTTCAGGCGAACAAAGGCGATGGATTTAAAAACATCGGCACCATGACTTTCATTAAGACAGGGGGCTGGCAGGCGTGGACTACCCAAACCACCACAGTAACCCTTGAAGCCGGGAAATATCTCTTCAGGCTGCTGGTGACCGGGAATGAGCACAACCTGAACTGGTTTGAGTTCAACAAGGTCCCGGTTTCCCTTGAAAAATATACGGCTATGAATTCTTTCGACCTCTATCCCAATCCGGCCATGAGCCATACAACTGTCCGGATACATTCATCATCCTCCGAATCTGTGGAGGTAGAGGTCCTGGACGGGATGGGCAGGATCGTTTTCAATAAGCGAATCGAGGGTGACAGATTGGAAATGGATACTTCCCGTTGGATCAACGGGCTCTATTTTGTCAGGCTGAACAGGGGCGGCAAGATGGAAGTGCGCAAACTGATTGTGAAAAACTGACAGGTATTATTGGGGCAGTTTAATGAATTTTCCGGTCTGCACGGTTCCTGCAACCGAGCGGGATACCACCAGGTAGGTTCCTGCAGGTAATCCGCTGATATCGATCTCCTTCATGTGCTCTGTTGCCATGCCTTCCATAAGCACAGATCCGGTCAGGTCGATGATCTGAAAACTGAATCCCTCCAAAGGATGATCCATCATCACAACCCCGGTGGCGGGATTGGGATGGATGGAAATTTTGCTGGCGGCATGAGCCAGGCCTGTGGAAGTGGTGGCCGCCGGGGTGAAGCTTATGTTTCCCAGGTTAAAGCTTCCTTTTGTAAAATGAATCCTCATCACTGTATCGGTTTCATACAAAAGGATGGTACCCGGACGCAGGGTGATGAACTTATCCCAGCCCCCAGTGCCCGGAACCTGGATGGGGCCCATGCGCTGTTCCCCGTTCACCTGGACCATAAAGGGTCCACCGGATGCATTTGCGGATGCCACCCGGAATACTGCATTATAGGCCCGGGAGGAGTCCGGGCGGATAGAATAATCCAACCATTCTCCATCGACAATCCAGCCCACGTTGGGCGTATTGTTGTCGCTGTTCTGGGTGTCAACCCGCTCCTCCTGCCTGACCCCGTCTCCTTCATTGGCTGCGGTGAGGTCGTGATAGGCTACCCCTTCACCTCCGTAGTCATAATCGGTGGCATTGATGGAACCCGGAATGGCATGGGGAACCAGCGGATCCGGATAAGGATACTGCCCTGTCTTTAAAACTTTGCGGCTGAATGTGTGGGTTCCGCAACTGTTGGTTGTCATGAGCGAAACATCCGTAAATAGTGAACCCCACCCAACGTGTATGGCGTGGGTTCCCTGTCCCTCCATAATTTCAGCATCCTCCGGAACACTCCAGACATAGGAGGTTTCTGACATGGCTTCAACAGAAAACAGAAGATCACCGGCATTTTCATCGGCAAACATTGGGCCGCTGACAGAATTCTCCACGGCCACCTGGATGGTGGGGAGATACGTTCCGCATTTTCCTGTAAGCGAACAGCTTACTTCCCCTTCGGTGCATCCCCAGTTTACGGTAATCCCTTCGGTACCCTGACCATTTATAATTTCAGCATCCTCCGGGACAGACCACATATATTCCAGCGAATCGGAATGAGGCAACGCGTAGGAGAGGCCCATGCTTCGCTGTCCCACCCGGGTTTCGCCCGCTATGGCAAAATCGCCGCCATTTTTGTAAACCCTGATATAGTCCACCTCCAGGTGCTGCGGGAACTGGGTGGTGGCATCGGGGCTTCCCGGCCAGTTTCCCCCCACGGCCAGGTTGAGGATCACAAAGAATTCATTGTGGAATTCACTCAGTGGGGAAGAAGTGATATCAATCACATTGAACTGTTTTCCATCCACGAACCACCGGATGGATTGCGGTGTCCATTCGACGGTGAACAGGTGAAATGTATCCGCAAATATCCCGGTGGGAAGGGAGTAGGGCTGCCCGTAATTGGCATTGGATCCGTTGTGGTCCCAGAAAACCGTCCCATGTACGGTATTTTCCCGGCCCTGTCCACCGATCATTTCCATGATATCGATCTCACCGCAGGCGGGCCATCCCGCTTCAGTGATATTTTCTCCCAGCATCCAGAAGGCCGGCCAGATCCCCTGGCCGTAAGGCAAGCGCATTCGGGCCTCGATTTTCCCATATTGGAATTCAAATTTATCCTTGGTGGTAATGCGGGCCGAGGTGTATTCCCTACCCCCATAACTCTCTTTCCTGGCTGTAATTACAAGGGTTCCGTCTTCCACATAGGCATTGGAGGAATCAGCCTTGTAGTACTCAAGCTCATTGTTCCCCCACCCGCCGCCGCCGGTCTCAAAATTCCAGGTCTCGGTGTCCGGCAGGCCTGTGGAGTCAAACGCTTCGGCCCAGATCAATTCATAACACTGGGACCATAAGGGGAGTCCCCATATACCCAGCAACAGGGCCAGGAACAATTTGTAAAAGTCTTTCATGCCTGCAAAACTATCAATATTCGGATAAATTGCAGTGAATACGTATACTTTGGTGCTAAATCCTTTTGAATTTTGAAAGAATTTAATACATTTCGATCTTCAAAAGGTGAAGGGACTTTTTACCTGGGATTGATCAGAAAGAGAACTTTTTTAATGGGATGCAACAGATTGCACAATTTATTGGTCTAGCAGAAAGAAAAATATTTTACTTGTATTACTATGTTTAACTTAAACCTACTACTATGAAAATCAAAATTTTTACACTTTTTCTATGTACCCTGTTCGTGGCGGCAGTAACGGCCCAGGACCGGCCCACCTACTCTGTGCCAAGGGTGGACATCGGACCGATCATTGACGGCGAGATTGATGCGATGTGGGAAACGCTGGAACCCAACCTCATTGACAAGAATTTCAAGGAGGAATTGCCAACCATCGGAGACCCCGGTGAGAGCTACTGGAAAATGGTCTGGGTGGAGAATTTAGGCGTTTATGTCCTCGTGGTGGTCGCTGATGACTATTGGTATCCACCCTATGTGGATGGATCCACTGCTACCTACCTTTATGACAAACCGGAGGTTTATTTCGACTGCAACTACGAGCTTCAGGATGGCGGAGGAGCTTCAGGTGAGGGCCAGCCCGGCAACGGGCACCACCAGTGCGCACCACCTCCAACCGATGGAAAAAATGACGGAACCATGTTGGATGCAGGTGAAGATGGTGAGGCTGATTCGGATGATCTGGGTGTGAAATATGCATACATGCTCAATGATCCCGACTATATCGTTGAATACTTCTTTCCCATGGAGTATATGACAGATAAGGATGGTTTTATTGCCGACCCAAGTAGCGAGGTAGGATTTGATGTTACCATCTGTGACCGGGATGAGGAAGATGGCGATGATCCTCGTAAGCGCGCCGTATGGGCCAATACAGGAGTTGGTGGAGCTGCCGATGAGTCGTGGAACAGCATGGACGATTGCGGTATCCTGACCTTCGAAGGAGTCGGTGAAAAAATCTATGTGGAGTCCATTGCACTGACTGCATCGGATATCACCATGAACAACAAACCGATGAAGGTTTCCGCAGTGGTGCTTCCTGAAGAAGCCACCAACAGGAAACTGTCCTGGGCGGTTGAAGAAGTTTCCGGCAAGGCGACCATCGATAAAAACGGGGTTGTGACTCCCATCGCTGACGGTCTGGTAAAAATCACTGCTTCGGCCGTGGATGGTTCCTGGGAGGAAGCGACCGTTGATGTGAACATCAGCGGCCAGATCGTTTCCATGCATGAGCTCAACCTGTTCAGGAACGGTTACTTCAACGATGTGGATAAGGATGGTATCGCGCGCGAGTGGACCGGCGGCTTTGAAGTGATCGATGGTGCACTGTACATGCCAGCCGCAGACGGAATATTTGTTAATCCCTGGGATGGTAACAGAAGAGCTAGTGAGACCGGCTTCGGGTGCAACAGCGAAGATACCTATCTGTTCAGTTTCGTCATGTGGTCCGAAGTAGCCGACAGCTTCTATATAGATTTTGAGGACCCGGCCAACGATTACCTCAGGTATGGTAGCACTTCCAGTGAATGGTCCCCCGGTGGAACCTCAGAATGGTGGATTATCACGGAACAGGACCCCACCAAGTATGTCATTGATGACCTCATATTCGGTAACAAGGTAGAGAACACCAGTGAGAACTTCAACCTGATGGGCGGTGGTCATAACAACGGCGGCGTGTTTATCGACAGTCTGATATTGATCAATTCCAATGATCTGAGCATGCTTGCAGACCCCTACACAGAAGTGGAATCGGTTACCGTTTCCGGTGAAGGCGGAGCAACTGCCGTACCGGTGGGAGGTACCCTGCAAATGGCTGCCGAAGTGCTGCCTGCAGAGGCGGACTACAGTGATGTGGTTTACTGGAGCGTTGTACCCGGTACGGGTGATGCCACCATCGATGACGATGGTATTCTTACCGGTGATACCGTAGGTACGGTGACCGTGATAGCCAGCGCATCGGACGACAGCCAGGTGGTTGGGACGATGCAGGTATCGGTCAGCTGGCCTGAAGGTATCCAGCAGAATGCTGTGAATACCCTGAAGGTGTATCCGAACCCGGCTGTGAATGAGCTGAATGTGGTTCTCACCCGTGAGAATTCCACTGTTGCTATTTACAACAGTGTGGGTATGAAAATGGAGGAGGTTACCGTTACCGGGACCGAGCACAAATTCAATATCAGCAGTTATGCTTCGGGGATCTATTTCGTGAAGACCGAAGATTCCGTTGTGAAGTTTATTAAATAGAATCTCAATTCATTTAGAAGAAGGGGAGTGTCTCAACCGGGACACTCCTTTTTTTATTGTGAAAAGAAATTAATACATTTCGGACATCAACAAGCTGATGAGAAATTACCATTATCTAACTAAAAACCTAACTACTATGAAAATCAGGACTTTTACGCTCTTACTTATGGCTGCGTTTGCGGTTTCTGCCTATGCCCAGAAACCGGAAGGCGTTGCTCCGAAAGCGTCGGTTTCCCCGGTTCTTGATGGGGAGATCGATGCGGTATGGGACGAGGCCGAGCCGTATAACATTGACCAGGCCTTCGTTGGAGATGCACCGCGGGTTTTCTCACTGGGAAATCCGGGTGATACCTACTGGAAGGCGTTGTGGGCAGATGAGGGTATCTACATACTGCTTTCTGTGACAGATAATGTCTTCTTCACCAACTGGATGGACGATCCGGTGGGCGCAAACGCCTGGCAGTACGACAAAACCGAGATCTATTTTGATTGCAACAGCTACAACCTGAATGATGGCCTGGGGCCCACATCGGGTGCAGACGGAAATGTGGGGCACTATCAGTTTGCCCCTGATATAGTGGAAGGCGAGATGGATGGAGCCATCATCGACCAGACTGGATGGTCTACCGCCACCCTGGTGGATGATCCCAATTACAATGTGGAGTATTTAATTCCATGGGACAAGCTGATTGACGTGGATGGCCTGGCCATTGACAGAACCCTGCAGATCGGATTCGATGTGACCATCATTGACCGGGACCCCGGCGATGAGGACCGCAAGCGTGCAGTCTGGGCCAATGTGGGAAACATTGACCAGGCCTGGGCCAACATGGACGACTGCGGGCTCATTTCCTTCGAAGGGACTGAAGCTGCCACGTTGATTGAATCCCTCACTCTGACTGCCGGGGACATCACAGAGAACAACGGACAGGTAAAAATTCAGGCTGAAATTGTTCCTGAAAATGCCACCACCAAAAAGATTCTGTGGTCCATCAATGATGGAGGAACCGGCAGGGTCACCATCAGTGCAGAGGGTGTGGTTACTGGAATCCTTGACGGGACCGTGACCATCACAGGGTCAACCACCGACGGCTCATACATCGAGGAAACGGTGGATATTAACATCAGCAACCAGATCGTTACAGCGCCTGAACTGAACATGTTCAGAAACGGTTACTTTGATGACCTGAACGCAGATGGAACTCCGGCTGAATGGAATGATTGGGGCGAAACTTCTGTGGTTGAAGGTATTGTTATGATTGATCCAACTGAAGGTACAAATATCTGGGACTTCAGATTTCAGCAGGTTGGTGGCTGGGGTCTGAATACTGAAGATAGTTATACACTAAGCTTCGTGCTCTGGGCAGACGAACCGGACACCATGAACCTGGACTTTGAGGACGCCAGACCGGATCCAATCAATTACAACAGGTATGGTACCTCAAATAGCGAGTTATCCAACGGTGGTGTATCAGAATGGGAATTCCAAAGCCAAACAGAACCAACTAAATATGTATTTGATTTGCAGTTCCCGGAATGGGTGCCTGATGCCAATGAGCAATTCCAGTTTATGCTCGGACATCATGATCCGGTTGTTTACATCGACAGTGTTGAACTCTTCAATGATGCGGATCTGGAATTGATCACACCGGGCTATGTGCCTGTGACCTTGATTGAAGTTTCCGCTGAAGGCGAGGCAAGCTCGGTTGAGATGGGAGGTACATTACAAATGAGTGCGGTTGCAACTCCCGCAGAGGCAACGCTTACTGCTGTACGATGGAGCGTGTTACCCGGAACCGGTGATGCCACCATTGATGCTGCAGGACTGCTGACCGGTGATACCGCAGGTACAGTAACGGTGGTAGCTACGGCCATGGATGACAGCAAGGTAACGGGAACTTACAATGTTTCGGTTAGCTGGCCGGCAGGCGTTCCCCGACACGAGATGAATACCCTGAAGGTGTATCCGAACCCCGCATTAAATGAGCTGAATGTGGTTCTCACCCGTGAGAATTTAACTGTTGCGATCTACAACAGCGTGGGTATGAAAATGGAGGAGGTTACCGTTACCGGGACCGAGCACAGATTCAACATCAGCAGCTATGCTTCGGGGATCTATTTCGTGAAAACGGGCAATACAGTTGCCAAGTTCATTAAATAGTTTCTACGGAGATATAATTGGATTAAAAATAGGCTGTTTCGGCAGCCTATTTTTTTTTGTACCAGATGTTGTAAAAGGATAATGGACGGTTAAACCGGCACATTGAAAGCCGTCAATACATAAATCAGCTAAATTTAGATTCTGTCAAAATTTAGGTTAAATTCCTATAAATGAGCATTATGATAATAATTGCCAGAAATAAATTGTCAACAACAAAGAATCTGTTGCAAATAATTGAAAACTAATGTGAAGAAATTGCTATTTTAGTAGGGTATAATGAATCATTAATATTTAACTACTATGAAAAGAACCTTACTAAAAGTGCCAATTCTAGCCTTGGCAATAGGCTTAATTGGTTCAATTACTTTTGGACAGATTGCTGCGCCTCCGATTATTGACGGGGACGGAAGTGATGCTGCCTGGGCCGGAGTAACGGCCATGGACCTTCTAAGGCCAAACCTGGTTACAGGCATTACAGATGCTGCAGACTTCAGTGCCACCATCAAAGCCGTCTGGGATGCAGACGGGATCTACTGTCTTCTGCAGGTGCTGGATGATACCCTGGTCACTACGCTGAACAACCCGTGGGAAAGGGATCATTACAGCCTCTATTTCGACATGTCCAACATCAAGCAGAATGCCGATCTGTTGGACGATGAGGCCGCGCCCATGGATTCGGTGCAGTTCATGCTCGAAAAGATCTGGAGTGTAGCCGGAGGTCTTCCGCTTGGCTTAAATGCAGCCTTTACCGATACATTGATGCCGGGTGTTGATTTTGTTGAGGTGGTTGACTCTGGAACCAGCTATACGCTGGAGATCGCAGTTCCTTTTGCTGCCATCGGGGTTACATTAACTCCTGATATGGTGATTGGATTTGACGCCAAAGTGGGTGACAATGATGGCGACGGAAATCTGGACGGTAAGCTTTCACTCTACCAGACTGCTGACGAAAGCTGGCACAATGCAAGTTACATTGGAACAGCTAAGCTGGAAGCCGACGGTTCATTGTCAAAGGTTATGACCGCCCCGGTTATCGACGGTGTTGCTGATTACACTTGGCATTCAGCTGCTAGTTATACCCTTGGGGTTGAGAACCTGGCAACAGGCATTGACGATGCTGCCGATTTCAGTGGTACTTTCAAGGTGATGCATGACCTTGATAACATCTATGTTTACCTTGAGGTGAAGGATGATACCCTGGTTACTACCCTGAACAACCCGTGGGAAAGGGATCATTACAGCATCTATTTCGATATTTCCAACCTGAAACAGGCTGGTGAGCTGGTGGATGATCTGGCCGAGCCCATGGATTCGGTTCAATTCATGCTTGAAAAAATCTGGAGTGTCGAAGGCGGCCTCCCGCTCAATCTGCAAATCAATGAAGATACATTGATGCCGGGAGTTGACTTCGTAGAGATCATTGATACCGGAAGCATGTACAGGTTAGAGGTAGCAGTTCCTTTCTCTTCAATCGGTGTTACATTAACTGAGGACATGGTGATTGGATTTGATGCAAAAATCGGTGACAATGACGGCGACGGTAACCTTGATGGCAAACTGTCATGGCACCAGAGTGCCGATGAGGGCTGGCACAATGCCGGTTATCTGGGTAACCTGAAATTACTGCCTGTATTTGTGGATTTGGGTTCTACCGAAGCAGCCCCGCAACAAATGGTCATTGATGGTGAGATTGAGGGCAACTGGGAACAGGCCATTGCCATGCCGTTGTTAAGGGAAAACCTTGCTACAGGAATAACAAATGCTGCTGATTTCAGTGGTACTGTCAAAGCGCTGTGGGATGCTGACAATGTCTATATCCTGCTGCAGGTGAAGGATGATACCCTGGTCACTACACTGAACAATCCCTGGGAAAGGGATCATTACAGTGTCTATTTCGACATTTCCAACCTGAAGCAAGATGCTGACCTGGTGGATGATGTGGCCTTACCGATGGATTCGGTTCAGTTCATGCTTGAAAAAATCTGGAGTGTGGCCGGTGGTCTGCCTCTCAATCTGAAAATCAATGAAGATACATTGATGCCGGGTGTTGATTTTGTTGAGGTAATTGACTCCGGTACCAGTTACCTTCTGGAGTTGGCAGTTCCCTTCTCTTCAATCGGTGTTAACCTGAAAGCTGGAATGGAAATCGGTTTTGATACAAAAATCGGTGACAATGACGGCGATGGTAACCTTGATGGCAAGCTATCCTGGAACCAGATTGCGGACGAAAGCTGGCACAATGCGAGCTATATGGGTACAGTAACCCTGCAAGCCAATGGTACATTTATGGGTACGCCCATCACTCCGCCGGAGGACGTTACCTTCAATGTGGACATGACGGGTATGATCAGCAACAACATTTTCGATCCGGCAGTGGATAAGGTTGACCTGGCAGGTTCCATGAACAATTGGGGAGATCCTGTCCAGAATGCAGCGGATGCCGATGCAGATGGAATTTACACCATTGTGGTTGCCGCCCAGGAAGTTGACGCAGTACTTGAGTATAAGTTCAGGGTCAACGGACAGTGGGATGGAACGGAAGAGTTTCCGAATGGTGGATCCAACAGGACCTACACCGTTGTAGAAGGCGACAATGTTGTTGATTTAGTTTATAACGATGGCGATTATTCTCCCTGGGTAGGAATTGAGATGAATGAAGTGTTCAGCTTGTATGTTTATCCAAACCCGGCAACGGATATGGTAAATATCAGAAGCTCAGCTCAAATTCACGCTGTGACCATCACGAACATTGTGGGCCAGACAGTCTTGAATGTTCCTGTTAATTCATTTAACAGCGAGATTGGGATTGGAACCCTTGATGCCGGAATGTACGTTATTTCCGTACAATTCGACTCCAAGGAGGTTTACAACCGTGTTCTTATAAAGAAGTAAGAATAATTTTTAATTGATCTTAGAAACCGTCTCATAGTTATTATGAGGCGGTTTCTTTTTTTCATAGTTTTCCAATTTCCGGGCTTCACCGGCATTCTTAAGCCAGTCGATTCATTTTTAAGGGTAGTTCTCTGCAGCGTGGCACAGTCAGGGCAGGTTTGATAGGGTATAGCCTTAGATATACTGGTTCAGTGGTCTGATTTGTCAGTGATATCAAGCTATGAAATTCCCAACTGTAACAAAGGGGCTATATGTTAAGGCTACCAGGGAAGGGTGCCCATAATTATTTGAAAAAGAATTTCAGCGATGACCAGGTAGTTTTAAAGTAAAAGTGGCTGTGAGTATTATATGGCCTTCCCTTTTTTTACCAGGCACCTGTTTTTGTCATCGGGACACCCTGGACGGATTTCACAGGATGTTGTCCGGGTCATCCCTGACATATATCTCAGGAATAGATATAAAATATTTGCGCCGTGCAAGTCCGTGAGGTGGGGACTTATTAGGTGAACCATAAATAATAACGAAACACCTCTTAGTCACCCTGCAGGTAACCAATCCTGTCCGGCAAGGGCTAACCACCCACCGGAAGCAAGTCTTGCGTAGTCAGCAGAGATGCTGGCACGAAGCGTAGACAGCGACTGATGAAGGTATGTATTGAGCCTCGAAAGTATCGAAATACCGGAGCCTCGGATCTATATTTATCCTGGGGCAACACTGAAGTATCGTTAAGGGTAAGATACGGGAGTCTGGTCGGGGTCGGAGAACATATCAGAGTCAGAATAGGGAGGCACGGGAACACGGGAGAGCCTACCGTCTCCACACGCAGAGAAGCGGAGCAGGGTCCACCGCTAGACTAAAGGACCGGGTTACCCAGGAAACATGCTGCTCCTGGAGTAACGAGAAGAAAAGCAGCAGGCGATAGTGGTATCATTACCGAGGGAAACCGAAGGGAAAGAGAAGGACGAAGGCAGTCTTAGCAACCTCATAGTACCGTTTGAAAGCCGGGAAATCGGGAACCGCCGAAAGCCGGTGATTAGGGAAGGGAGATGCCGGAAGTCAGAATTGTAATTTAGAAACATCAAATGAGCCAGAATCATGAGAAGATGTCAACAGTAGAGTTGCAAATAGCCGAACGAGCTAGGAAGTACAAAGGAGAGGCCTTGCATAACCTTCATCATTACATAGATGAGGCACTCTTGCAGGAGAGCTATGAAAAGCTCAACAAGAAAAGTGCCGCAGGAGTTGATGGGAAGACATGGCAGCAATATGGATTAGAATTTCCTGAGAGGCGAGAAAGCCTGTTAGGGGAGTTTAAATCTGGTCGATATAGAGCCCCGGCGATCCGTCGGGTATATATACCGAAAGATAAGCATAGCCAACGCCCATTAGGACTTGTAACTATCGAAGATAAGGTACTACAGGCAAGTGTTCGAAAGGTCATTGAACCCATCTATGAAGAGGACTTTAAGCCTTTTTCATATGGTTTTCGACCAAGTCGATCAGCACACCAGGCCATTGATTACATGTTTAAAGAGGTAAGTTTTGGAAAGAAGCACTATATAATAGACGCCGATATACAGAACTACTTTGGAAGTATTAATCATGGTATGCTCCGGGACTTTTTAGACAAACGGGTTAAGGATGGAGTAATAAGAAAGATGATAGATAAATGGCTCAAGGCAGGAGTCATGGAATCAGGAAATATAAGTTATCCTGAACATGGCACCCCACAGGGATCGGTGATCTCGCCGCTATTGAGTAACATCTATCTACATTATGTGCTGGATGCGTGGTTTTCGGAACAAATCCAGCCAATGTTAAGGGGTAAGAGTTTTATAGTTAGGTATGCAGACGATTGTGTACTGGGATTTACAGACAAGTCGGATGCAGAAAGGGTAATGGCAGTCCTGCTGAAACGGTTCGCCAAATATGGACTGACGATACACCCGGAGAAGACGAAGCTGATAGACCTGAACAACAAACGGGATGGGATTGGCAGGAGCTTTGATTTTCTTGGCTTTACGCATTTTTTGAGTAAAAGCCAGAAGGGTCTCAAGGTTCTGAAGCGTAAGACCAGCACCAAACGGCTGACCAGGGCTATAATGAATGTAAGTAATTACATACAGAAGAATCGTCATATGAAACTCAGAGACCTGATAGCTGCACTCAACGCCAAGCTACGGGGACACTATAGCTACTATGGTGTCACTTTCAATAGCAGGAGTCTGAATGGCTTCTTTATGGCTGTGAGGTACAGGTTATTCAAATGGTTGAATCGCAGAGGGGGGAAGATTAAACTTAACTGGGACAAGTTCTCAGCTTACGTTGATAAATATACCCCGTTAGTGAAACCCTTTATCAAACATTCATATGTATCCTTAGTGCGAACCTGACTTCTGAGGAACCGGATGCGGGAAAGCCGCTCGTCCGGATCTGTGGGGGAGCGGGGAGGTAACGACCCGCTCTACCCGGACCCTTTCCCATGAGTAGTTCATTGAGCTGGTAGATGATGAAGCAGTTTTCAAGCAGAAATAGGTTTGGTTTCACATTTCAGGATGTGGCGAAGGAATTTCCGGAGAATAAACCTGTATCTGGCCAGGATACTTGCAGGCATGAAGCAATGCGGTTTTTCGGTTTCAGCAGCATCTGGATAAACCAGCTTGAGAAAGCGATGGTAAGTGACTTGGAGAAGACTATCGTGGATACTACAAAAAAGAGATTCCATTTCCTTTCCGATTTATTGGGTTTAGAATGGACAACCAAAAATGAAAGAATGATGGAAGAGTTGGGACCCGTCATCTCCTTATTGGATCCGGCGGCACCGGATCAAGGAAGGATTTCAGCGACGACCTGGTAGCCTTATAGTAAAGTGGCTTTACCTGTACTCCTACTTTTTTGTGCCTGTCAGATTACTGCTGATTGGAAAGACTTATTTTTGGAAATTGATACTCTGGTTACCGGTAAGATGCGATAATCCCAGGTCGGTGGCCAGCCATATGGATCCGTCGGTATCAACGGCCATGAATTTGATGTGGTTGCTGAGCAGGCCATGCGTTTCAACCGTAAAACCGGTCCAGGTTAATTCATCAAACCTGCTTACTCCGCCATAGGTCCCAAACCACCAGATCTTCGCTTTGTCCCTGACAATGGCCAGAACGGTATCATTGATCAATCCGTCAAAAGTGGAATAGACTTCCCAATCCCATTTGGTGTACTCGCTGAAATGGAGGGCTGCACCTTGGTCGGTGCCATAGGCCTGGACCGTATCATCGATATATATTGTCAGAATGTTGTTGGACGCCAGCCACGACCAGTCCGTGTCGATGTGTGTGGCTCCGCTGATGCCGTCCACATCCATTTTGAAACGTTCGATCCCGCCACCAAGGGTGGTCACATAGGTGTAACCGTTGGTGGCTGTCCCCATGTCTGTAATCTCAAAATCCAGGAAGAAGTCATCCAGGCCTGTGGTGTGGGTCCATTCACTCAGTACCAGGATATCAAGTCCTTCGCGGGTGGCAAAATAACCCGTCAGGTTGTGATCGAAATAGAGGTGAGTGACCAGGTTGTTGCTCAATCCGCTGTTCTCTTTTGTTACAAGGTATTGGGCCGTCCAGTTGTAGGCCCCGGCGTCGGTGGCAAGCCACAAGTCTTCCTGTGGCTGTGCAGGGGCAAAGGCCAGGTCATTCAGAACTGTTTTGCATTCAGTGTCCTGAACCTGTTCGTATTTTCCCTTCCCTTCATTGAGGATAAACAGGCCATTGTCCGTGGCCAGAAATTTTTCTCCCTGCTCGCTGATCACAAAGCCGGTTACAATGTCGAATGAAATATTGGGTTCAGGTTCCCCCCGGTCACAGCCTGTAAAATAAGCAAGGACAGAGAACATAAGGATTCCCTGTTTCAAAAATCGCACGTAAAGTTGCATTATCTTTTAAGAATTACTTTCCCGGTGTACCTGTTGACATGCTCCGGATCACTTACTGAATAGAGATAGATCCCGTCGGGAAGGGGATTGTTCCCTGCATCCGTTCCATTCCAGGTAATCACATCTGTAAGCTCAAAGCTGAAGGTGGATACCAGCTCCCCTTTGATGGTGTAGATCTCCAGCGCTGCTTTTTCCGAAACCTGTTCCGGTCTGCTGAAACGGGTGTGAGTGGAGAATGGATTGGGTGAAGCCATATGATTCTCAACAGAGGGCATATTTCCAAGAGCTGTTGGTTCTGTTTCGCTGTCCACATAGATCAGTTCAATGCCATCACCGCTCTCCAGGTTTCGTGAGTACTTCCTGTCGGTGGCATTGTTCCAGTGCTCAAAAACGCCCAGGCTGCCAATGGGAGTGCCGTCTCCCTCAGGGTCATACTGAATGCCGTCGGGCCAGTAGTCACTGCTGGCATATTGCAAAAGGCAGTCGGCGATCTCCTCTTTGAAGGTGATGGGATAATCTCTTTTTGCCCCGTCAGCGATGTTTTCCTGGAACAGGATATCGAAGCCCACCGATTCCAGCGCCACGGGATCCTGTCCCACAAGAAGGGTATTGGGGTAGTCGTTGTTAAAGGGGTCTGACTTAAATTTTGTGATCCAGCCCTCCCAGCTATCCCCTGCCCAGAGGCCGTCGATGATGTATATCAATCCCTTACCGCCGGTTTGCTCATGTCCCATGTAATCGACCGTATGCCGGTATTTTCGTGAACCACGCGTGTTAGCCGGAAGGCTGTAGTGCATGTTAATGGCATACTGACCTTTGGGATCATCGCCTTTCTCAAGAAAAGAACCCTGGTGGTTCTTGGCGATGAGTGTGATTCCCCCTTCATTATGCGTTTTCAGGCAGGGGATGTTGATCACATAGGTGGCATCCAGGTACTGCTGGGGCAGGGTTGATTCATACTGTTTGTCACTGAATTTCAGCACAGCTTCTTCAGAGGGAACGGTCTGTGAAACATAGCCGTCTCCGCTGCCATCCACATAATTAACATCGCTGAATTTGTTCCTGACCAACTCCTGGTATTCAGGCCTGAATTCACGGTAGGGGTCACCCATGGTGATGTCGGTCTGGTCCACACCCACCACATTGACCAGCTGATGCAATATGGCATTGAGCAGCTGCGGGGTTGCATCCATCCTGGAAGGCCTCTCCGATTGGCGGGCACTCTGGTTGGTCAGGTTGATCTTAAATGCAATTTTCTCCCCCGGCGTATATCCCACTTCTCCCCGGCCATGGGTAGCGTTGAAATGTTTAAAGATAGCATCCCATGCATCGGAGATGCTGTCTGTGCCTGCATATTTGATCAGGGAGAGTTCCAGCATGGCCATGACCACGCTCTCATCGGTATTGTCGTCGTTGTACCAGTAATTGTCGGACCCGTTCACGGGAACATAGTACTCGTTGGTCGCCCTGCGGTCCTGTACCCAGACTACCCGGCCGGGATGCAGCCCCTGCGCAACGCCCACAGGATTGTTGGATGCAACAGGGAAGGTGTTGTCCACCGGATTGAGCATACCGGCAATGGTTTCCTTCTGGTCATGCAGGTAAATGAATGCAAATGCTGCCAAGGATAGAAACAGAAACAGGGAACCTGCCAGGTACCTGGACCGTCGTATGGACTGCCTGAATTTCCTGAATGAAAAGACGGAAGTGCTGACCGCCAGCAGGTAAACAATGAAGGTCGACATGATGGGGGCTGCTGCCCGCATACAGGGGTATGTGGCCCTGCTTGGTTTGGGGATCACCCTGATGAAGAACCATAGGGTGGCAGACAGGCCCAGAACAAAGAGGTATGTTCTGGATGATCTGAACCGCCCCAGGTTGAATTTTCTTATCACGAAGCTGTTTATTTTATGGGCAAATACCAGTTTTGGTCATTCATCAGTTTTGCATGAATGGCATCAAATTGAGGTGTCCCTTCAAACTTTGCGGCCACTTTGTCGGCGAGGAATTCGGGTTCACCCCTGCGTTTGGCCACACGAACCAGGTCAAACCACCGTTTCCCTTCAAAGGCCAGTTCATAAGCCCGCTCCTGGATGATCAGGTCTTCGATAAGGCGGGTCCTTTCCTCTCCAACAACTTCGTCAGATACTTCCCATGGTGCCAGGTATACCCGTCCCCTGATGCCGATGTTCCTGGACCATTTGGCAAATTCAGGGGGTTTGGGAGACTCTTTATTGACCCCCTGGTTCAGAAGCATCAAAGCATATTCCTGGGACTTGTCATCCCCCATGCGGTTGTATGCTTCGGCCAGCAGAAGGTGAAGGTCTCCGGCCCGCTGGAGAATAATATCTGAACTGAATGGATCTGCCTGGTCTATTTCATATTTGGTGATGTAGTTTTCAGTCACGAAGTTGGACTCGGATGTTTTGGATACCGTATCCACGCCAAAGGTAACCCCCAGTCCCCTGTACAGGTCTCCCGGAGCGCCGGCAGCCGGGATCTGGGCCATGAAAGAGTCAACGAGAATCTGGGTGGGTTTCACAACGTAGTCATATCCGTAGCCCAGCCATCTTGCCAGCGGATTGTACTGATCTTCAACCGAAGAAAAGGGGATCACCGAGAAGTGCTCCAATTCTTGTGATTCAGCATTCATGAACATGGTTGCCCATCCCGCATCTTTATAGGAATTGTCAACCTTGTAGAGGGGCCCCAGGTTGCCGTAGCTTTCGCAGGCCATCTTCAGATATATGACAGCATTGGCATAGTCACCCACCTCAAGATACATCTCACCCAAAAGGCCTTTTGAATTTACATAATGGTCTATCTTGATTTCTACCCTTTCGATACCCACAGTCGGATCATAAATGTAGGGAAGGATCTGGTTGATCAGGGTATCTATAATGACATCTTTGGTGAGTACATTCTGCTGAAGATTCTCCGGCAATTCAGTCAGATTGTCCTCAATGTAGGTTACCCCACCGTACAGGCGTGCAATGGTAAAATAGGTCCAGGCACGCATGGCCAGAAGTTCGCCCCTGGCATAATAAGTTGTGTAATCATCCAGCTCTCTTTCATTAGCTGCAAGCTCATCCAGGTGGGCCAGGACCTCATTCAGGTTGATAATGACCTTGTAAAAGTCAGCCGGGGATAAATACGGATTGAAATCAGAGTAACTATGCTCATTGATCTCTCTCAGGTACTGGTCGGCATTCGGGGTCACATCCATCATGTCGGACCGGAGTCCGTCCAGCATGATGCACCTGGGCATGGCCTCCTGGAGCGATATAATGGCTCCCTCCCAGGATGCCTGTCCATCATAAATATCCTGGAAATGCTGATCGGGAGTGATCCGGTCCCCTGCCTGCCTGTTGAAGAATTCGTCGCTGCAACCTGCCAGCGATATCATCAATGCGCCTGCAATGGTCAGTAGATATGGGTTTATTCTTGATATGGTTTTCATCTTATCTGTATTTTACCCGTTATAAGTCAAGTTTCAAGCCAACAATGAACGATTTGGATTGGGGCATCATCCCGTAATCGACTCCCTGGTAGAACGGACTGTTCATATAAATGAATTCAGGGTCATAACCGCTGTATTTTGTAAATGTAAGCAGGTTGGTCGCAGTCACATATACCGTGATTCCCTTAAACCATCCTTCCCGCTGGGGAATGTGGTAATTGAGCGTAAGCTGACCCAGCCGCAAATAAGAACCGTCTTCTATCCAGCGGTCCGAGAATACTGCGTTACCGGTTGGATCCCCATAACTTACCCTTGGAATGGTTGCTCCGGTATTTGAGGGGGTCCACCTGTCGAGCACCGAGGTGGACTGATTGGAATAATTGGTCATGGATTCGGTGTAATACCTCATGTGGTTATAGAGGTCATTTCCCAGGGAGTAGTTGAAATTTATAAAAAGCTCAAAATTTCTCCAGGCGAATGCTGTATAGATACTTCCGAAAAGATCCGGATTGGGATCACCAATGGCGGTTTTGTCAGCCTCATTGATGATACCGTCTCCATCATCCACAAATTTCACATCTCCTTCTTCCAGGGGGAGCCCCTTGGGCCCGATGATGGTTCCGGCTTCTGCAGCAGAGATCAGGCCATCGGTTCTGTATCCGTAGTAGGCATTCACCGGTCCGTCCACCTCGGTGATGAACTGGGCTCCCGGTATGTTGGTCACAATATATTCGGTGGCTTCATTCAGGAATTCAAGACTGGTTACCCTGGTGAGGATCTTACTTACCGATCCTCCGATGGTCCAGGTAAAATCTCTGGTCTGCAACCTTGCGTCCAGAGCGATGTCAAAACCATTGGAATTCAGTTTTCCTCCATTGTCATAGTAGTTCGTAAAACCGAATGTGGATGGCAGCTCCTGCCTGATGATCAGGTTATTCACATTGGAGACAAAGTAATCTGCGTGCAGGTTTACAGTTTGTTTCAGTATGGAGAGATCCAGTCCGGCATTGATGGTGTTCTTCTTTTCAAGGTCCATGTTTCCATTGGGGATTGCCTCGCGGGTCAATACCCCATCGACGTTCATCCGCCTGTCGGTATAGTAGAGCTTGGAATAGTCGTATATGGTGCTGAACATGTTCCCGGTGACCGAGTAAGATCCTCTGATTTTCAAATCTTCCAGCCAGCTGGCACCGTTCAGGAACCCTTCAGATGACAGCCTCCATGCAGCCCCTACCGAAGGGTAGAAGTTGTACCTGTTTTCTGCATTGGTCACCGAACTTCCATCATAGGATAAACTGGTGCTCAGGAAATACTTGTTCCTGAAATTGTAGTGGACATCCGCAAAATAGGAGGTCCATACCATTTCCCTGTTATCACCCACGGTGGAGCGAAGAAAGCTGAACTGTGAACCATCGCCAAGGCTTTTGAAGTCATCGGAGGGTGTATTCAGGTCCTTGCTGAGGTTATGCTTGGTACTGTTTGATACATACCTGAACCCCAGATTGGCCAGAATGGAATGCCCTGTACCGGAATTATTGGTGTAAGTAAGGGCGGTGTGATTCTGGGTGGAACGGAATTCGTTCACAAATTCACCGGGACTGTTGTAGGCCGAGTCCACCTGTACCATTCCCAGGTCGGGAAGGAAAATGGTCTCCCTGGCATTGTTAAAATTCAGACCAACCAGGGTGTAAAGGTTGAAATGTTCGTTAAACTGGTAGGCGGCCTTGATGGAACTGAGGAAATGATAGTTCCGGTTTGCCCCCATGGCATTGTTCACAATGGCAGTGGGATTGCTCACATTAAAAACCCCCACATCATCCAAATAGGTAAGATATTCGCCGGTGGCGCCATCCCTCGCCATGGGATCCATCCCGGGTGATTTCATCACAGCAGATGCCATGGGATTTTTCCAACTGGTGGGTCCCTGGTTGGCCAGGTAACTGTCGGCCAGCGATAACTTTGCGTTGGGAGTGATTGAAAACTTGTCGGTGATGTTCACCTTTCCATTGATCCTCAGGTTAAACCTGGAATATTTGGAGTTCTCATAGATACCTTCATGAGACAGGTAGCCTGTTGAAACATTATAGGTTGCAACGTCATCACCTCCTTTCAGGAAGAAGTGGAATTTGGAAATGACTGCCGGCTTGTATATTTCATCCTGCCAGCTGGTTTCATTGTTGTATTTGTAATATCCTTCGGCAGATGGATCGCCGTGCAGCCAGGGATACATGGTGTTGATAGCGCCGGAGGTGTAACCCTGGGAGAGCAGCACCTCTTCAAAATAGGTGCTAAACTGGTCGGGATTAAGCAATTCCTGGTTTTTTGGAACCATGGAAATGCCACCATATGCAGCGAACTTGATCACTGTACTGGCTTCGGCTTTTTGCTCTGTATTCACATAGATGGCGCCATTTGCTCCGGCAGCTCCCAGGTAGGAATTTCCATCCTTCATGACAGAAATGTCAGAAATGTCATCAATGTCAACCACATCCATGGGATTTAGTGAATAGCCTTCCATGAGACTGTTTACTGCATAGGAGTAGTTGTGTATCATGCCATCGATAAACAGCAGGGGCTCTGTATTGCCGTAGAGGGAAGAGTAGCCCCGGATATTCATGAAGGTACGGTGTCCCGGCATCCCCGATTGCTCAGTAAACATCATTCCGGGAACCTTTCCCTGTAGCGCCTGGTCGAAAGAAGAGGCTTTGGAATAAGCCATTGCACTTTGAGTCACCGAGGTGACCGGGAAGGTTGCATCTTTCAACAACTGGGTCCCCAGCGGTGTGTTATACACGTTATCCATGGTTTGGTACCGATCTGAAACCATAACAATATCAAGGCTTTCCCGGCCGTTCAGGTAGATATTTCGCCTGTTGTAGCCCGGCAGGCTTACATTGATCTCTGCCTGGAGGTCTGGAACAGTCAGGGTAAAGGTTCCCTGTTCGTCGGTGATGGCAGTTGTTCCTGTTGAGGAAACCGATACGGCCACCTGGTCCAGGGGGAGCCCGGTCCCCGATTCTGAAACCGTACCTGTTATTTCAACCCCTGAAGACTGTGCATTCAACATCTGAAAAGAGAAGCCGGTCAGGATCAAAGTGATCAGGAACAAGCAGGTCGAATATGAGATTTTCTTTGTCATTTCTATGCTATATTATATGGATAGAACAGGATTCATATTACTTTGAAGGAGTGAAGATCAGGGTATCCCAGAACAACAATCCCGGACTCTTGGCCACCACCTTGATGGTATGCATTTCAGTTTGGGTCCAGTTAAACTCACCCCAGGGAGTGGATTCTGCCGGATCATTGATATCGATCAGCGCTGTATTCACTCCATCCACGTAAACTGCATAGGTAATGTTTCCGCTCCACAGGTTGGAGGTCAGGATGTACTTCCCCTTCATAATTTTGGGTGTGGTAATCTCCACCCACCACCAGCCACTCATGCTCAGGCAGTCATCGTTCAGTAATTTCCCGGTGTCGTGATCCTTGAAGTAGTAAAGCATATAATCGCCCTCCCACTTGATGTATTGAAAAGTATTTTGTCCGTCGAACCACCTGGCATAATACTTGCCGAAATAGTCTCCCTGTCTCATGTCAAAATAATCGGTGGTTTCAAACACGATGGTAGTGGGTTCCGGCTGGAACACGGGGAGCAGGTCAGCAATGGTGTGCACCGTACCGTTTTTCCCCGGATTGTTCGACAGCTCTACCAGAAAACCGGTATAGGTATCGGCCAGTTTATCCCAGTTCAGTTTGTAATCGTCGGTCACCGTTACCGATATGTTGTTATCATATGAAAGGATGGGATAGATCTGTGTTTCAAAGGTATTCAGGTAGTAGGTGCCACCCAGGCAATGGTATTCCATGTACCTGTAAAAGCCATTGTCAATGAACGTAATGCTGTCCGGTGCATCCGTGTAGTGTGCGATCAGATCATCAATGGTGAAAATACCATGCCGGTTGAAAGTGGTATCAGCGACTGCCAGAATGGTAAACCTGGTCCGCGCCTGTTTCTGACCATACTGAAAGTCGATGACATTCAGCGTGTCTTTCAGATGGGTTAGGTTCAGTCCTTCTGAGAACAGTGTGTAGGAAGGATCGCCTGCCAGGACCTCATAAACGCTTCTGGTTACGGGTTTGATGACCCTGTCAATGTGATGGATGACGCCATTGGCTGCCCTGATGTCCCTTTTGATGACCATGCTTTCTTTATTCACAATGATATCCGATCCCCGGAATTCAGTCACCAGGTAATCGCCCAGTCCGTTCAGCTCCCTGAGGGCGCCCAGACCCACTTCACCGGACTCTACCTGGATCGGTACCATGTGATTCAGGGCCAGCTCCTTCAGTTCGTCAACCGTGAAATCAAGGTAAGAGGAGGCTCCTTTCTCGGCATAATAAAGCTGCATGACAGAGTCATTGGGCAGGAACAGGGTAAAGGGGCCCCTGACGCTCAGCAGGCTGTTGAGCCCGGTTTCCTTCAGAATCGAAGCAAATTCTGTGAAGTCTTCACGGCTTTCAACATATTCAGTTATTACCTGCTGGGTTGAGTCAACTTTCCACAAAATGGGGTCTTCCTTGCAGCCGGTCAGCAACAAGGCAAATATAAATATGAAGATGACGTTTTTCATAACAGTGTCGTTTGATAATATCTTACCGGTCATAGAATGGATTTTGAACAAGGTGCTGGTTATAGATCAGCTCCTTCTCCTGAATGGGGAGGTAATAGCTAAGGGTATCGTATACACGGGTCTTCAGAATGGCCTGTTGTTTGATGTCAGCTCCCGAAAGGATCATATCGATGATGATCTGCTTGTTTTCAAAATGATTTCTTTTGGCAGCACGCAGCAGGTCGAACCAGCGCTTTCCTTCAAACAGGAATTCCCTTCCTCTTTCATCCAGGAGTGCCTGCCTGAGCAGGTCCTTATCTGTTTCGCCTGCATAGGGCATGCTGGCCCGCAACATGGTTTCCCCAATCAACTCATTGGCATCTTCGTATCTGCCAACTTCGATGCATGCTTCGGCCTTCATCAGCATCACATCTGCATAGCGGTAAAGGATCCAGTTGGCGTCCCTTTCTGTATAAGTCCTGGGTTGCAGTCCAAACTGGTCTTTTCCCTGGTATTTCCAGATGGCTCCTTTTCCGTTATAATTCCTGGCATCTTCTATATCCATAATCAACCTGACACTTTGCATGTCCAGGGAAGCTCCCGGTGAACCATCGACGGGAACAAGGGTGGTATAAAGCGGGTTGTCCTGTTTTTCCAGGTTATCATCATACTGAATCTCGATGATGCTTTCAGATACTGAATTGCCGGGGTAATACACATTGAACCATGTTTCTGTGGGTTCCAGTCCGTACAATCCCGAGCCCATGATGTAATCGCAGGCATCAATGCATTTCTGGTACTGTTCGTCCCATAAATAGACATCAGCAAGCAGGGCAGTGATTGAATACTTATTGGCCCTTCCATAGAAGTAGTCAGTACCCATGTATTCGGTTGAATAAGCCATGTCCCTGGCTGTAAGCAAATCATCAATAATGGTGCTCAGGATCTCACTTTCCGTGCTTTTTCCAATGTACAGGTTGGAAGTATCCGAGATGGAGGCTTCAAGTGTCAGTGGGACATCTTTCCAGAGCCGGACCAGGTAAAAGTAGGCCACCGAACGGATGAACCGGGCTTCAGCCTCGATGGCATCCTTCAGTTCAGGCGTAAAGGTCTGGTCGAGTTCAAATACCTCATCGTCGTAGAACATCAAGGTATTGGCCAGGTTGATGGCCTTGTAGTAATCTTGCCAGTCGATCACAGGGTTGGTGGGACTGATATCAGATCCGGCAATTTTGGCATAATCTGCAAATGCTGCTCCCGTGAAGGTCACCAGGTCCGCCCGCAGCTCACCAAAGATCAAAGACTTAAGGCTTGCATTTCGCAGTGCATCGTAGGATGCGCCCAGAGCACTCTCCACATCTTCGGTTTTTCTCCAGTATTTCTCCCTGACCAGATCATTCTCCGGCACAACGGTCAGCCAGTCGCTGCATGATGTAAGCATCAGTGCAACCATGAGGATGACAGTTTTTGGTGCGTAATGTATATTGGTATTTTTCATCGGATGTTAAATTAATGTTAGAAGCTAATGTTAATACCAAACATGATTTTCCTGCTGGGAGGTGTTTTGCTGTAATCCTTTGGCAGCGTGTCAGGTTTTGAGGGTGGAGCCACGTCCGGATCCTGGCCTGAATAGTTGGTCCAGGTAAAGAGGTTATAGGCAGTTCCGAAAATTCTCATTTCCTTCAGCCTGATCTTCTGGATAAGCCTTGTGGGTAAGATGTAGCTCAGGGACAAGGTTTTCAGCCTGATATAGGAACCATCTTCCACGAATCTGTCTGAACCGAGCCAGTTAAAGCCCTCATTGTAAAGGGCCCTGGGCATATCGGTCACATCGCCTTCCCTTCTCCACCTCCAGTTGGTGGCTGTACTCTGGTTGTCGTGGTTATACATCTTCTCTGTATCCATCCTGGTCTGGTTGATGATCTTCTGCCCCACCTTTCCATAAAGGAATGCGTTCAGAACGATGTTCTTGTATTGTGCCCTGAAACCAAAACCTCCCATGAAATCAGGATTCAGGTCGCCCAGGTAAACCAGGTCCAGTTCGTCGATCTTTCCATCATAATTCTGATCAACATATTTGGCATCCCCTCCTTCAAAAACATATCCTGAGGGTCCTCCCATGATCATGACCATGGGCTCATCCAGATTCAGGCCATAAACCGGTTCGCCGTTTTCGTCCCTGACAATGGCATCATCATTGTCCAGATATACCCCTGCGTATTCGTAGCCAAAGAAACCGCCTAGCGGTTGCCCGGGAACGATACTGATCTTATAATTTCCGTTTACAAGCATGTTTCCATAGACCAGACTGTAGTTCTCAGGGAGCCTCAAAACCTGGTTCTGGTTCCTGGAAAGGTTCAGGTTAAAACTAAACTGGAAATTCTCCCTGCGTACAACCGTGTAATCGATCAGGAATTCAAATCCGCGGTTTTCCATCTCACCGTCGTTTCTGTCGACATCAGAAAATCCTGAAGAATAGGGAATTCTGGAATTCTCCAGGTAAAGATCCAGCGTTTTCTTCCTGTAGTAGTCAACTTCCACGTTCATGCGGCCGTTCAGACCCAGGAACGAGAGCCCGGGATTCAACTGGTCAATGGTCTCCCATTTCAAACTGGTCAGTTCAACCCCGGTGGGCCTCACACCCTGCATGTCCATGTAGGAGTAGTCTGCTCCGGCTTCGTATGTATTGAAATAGAGATAATTCTGACTGGGTTGGTTACCACTCTGCCCCCAGCTGAACCTCAGTTTCAAATCGTCAATCCAGCTGGCGTTGCTCAGGAAGGATTCGTTTGAAATACGCCAGAATGCAGCCACTGTGGGGAAGAGCCCCCAACGGCTGTCCTGGGCAAACTTGGAATTCCCCTCATATTTGGCACCAACCATCAGGCTGTATTTTTCCTTGTAAATATAGCTGCCTGTCAGGAAGAAGCCGATGGAACGGTACTGGCTGAAACTGGATCCAAAGTAATTCAGGTGCTTGTCGTTGACCGGCTGGGTGAGATGAGGCGAAGCGGATACGCTGGATTCGGTCTTGTACCACCTGGATTGGGTCCCTTCCGTATCGATCTGACCCATGAATACCAGGTCATGATTGTCTCCAACCTCAGGTCTGTAAATCAGCTGGTTGAATGTAAAAATGGAGCTTTTTTTGGAAAACTCATTCACGGCCTTGTTGGAGATATCGCTGCTGTAATTGTCCCCTATGGCCTTATAGGGGAGGAACTTTTCAATGATGTTATCAAAGATGTCCAGGGTTACCGTGGAGTTGAAGATCAGTTGTGGAGTAATATAGTACCTGGCGGTGAACAGCGCCCTGGCATTGTCCTTGTACCTGTGTTGTTTTCCCAGGTTGGCGAAGGCAACCGGGTTGTAAGTATCCCTGGTCGTTCCCTGCAGGGTACTGTAGGGAGTGAAGTACTCTCCGTAATGCTGGTTGGCGGTATCCCTGTCATAAATGGAAAGGTTGGGCATTTTCCGGTATGCCACCGACCGGAGCGATTTATTATCTTTGAACTCAAAATCTTCCACATCATAGGTGTTGTTCTGGTCATAACGGGTAAACATGATGTCCGTTTTGAACTGCAGCTTGCTGGACAGATCATAGTCAAGTGAACTTCGCAGGTTGATTTTATTCAGGTCATTCCCGATGGTGGTTCCGCCCTCGTTCACGAAGCCGGCAGATAGATTGTACCGGGTTTTGTCACCACCCCCGCGGACCGAAAAGTCATGTTGCTGGGTAAAGGCTGTCTTTGTGATTTCTTTCACCCAGTTTGTATTTTGGGAATAGTTATAATACTCCTCCCATTCCGGGTCGTAAGCAATTTCATCGCTGTAAAATGTATTATAGTCAACATTGTAGTGCTCTTCTGTAATCAGGCGGGCATAACCGGCACCATCAAGCATGGGAATGGGAGGCGGTTCCTTGGCCACCGTTGTTTTAAACGTATAGTCAAAGATCGGTTTCGATTTAATGCCCCTTTTGGTTTTGATCATCAGCACCCCGTTGGAGGCTCTGGATCCCCAGGCTGCAGTGGAGGCTGCATCCTTCAGAACCTCGATGGACTCAATGTCTTCGGGAGAAACATCGATCAGGCTGCCGAACTTCTCAATGTCGGCGCTGGCAAAATCAAAGTTATCGTCAATATTGGCATCATAGGGAATACCGTTGATGACGATCAGGGGCTGGTTGCGGGCGTTCAATGAGGCCGTACCCCGAATCCTGATGTTCAGTCCGGCACCCGGGTCACCCGAAATGGAGGAGATATCCACGTTTCCGATCCGTCCCTGCAGCATGTCCTCCACCGTGGTGGACATGACGGACTTGAGCCCGTCCATTTCAATCCGCGCCACTGCTGTGGCACGGTCCCTTACACTGGTGAGCCCGTCATTCCCCATCTTTTCACCTACAATGATCACCTCATCAAGCCCTGTGGCTTCGGGACGAAGCTGGAAATCGATCTGGGTCCTTCCGGCCACCTTGATGGTTTGTTTCTGGTAGGAGATGTAGGATACCTGCACATTGTTGTTTACGTTGGACACCCTGAAAACGTAGTTACCATTCATGTCCGATACGGTACCGCCAATGAACCTGCCATTGACGTCCACTTCAACAATGTTCACCGAGGGTAATGTCTCACCGGTTTCTGCATCGGTGATCTTTCCCTGGATAATTGCTGACTGGCCCTGGGCAACTACTACACCGGAGAACAAGCAAATGAGCAATCCGGAAAGTCGTATGATATTTTTCATAGTAGAATGGGTTATACTTTTTTAATCCTCGGTATATTTTAAAACTGCGTCGATTTTGTGCATTGTACCTTGCCTGACGAGGATATTGGCTTTTGCATGATCGAGAAAGACTTCCTGACCGCTGCGGTCTATCAGGGAAAGGTTTTGCGGTACGTTGTTGACCTTGAGAAGGGCATACACATTGACGTTATCTATGGTATCTTTATACACGTAATTGGTTTTGAATTCGCCTGAGGCAACCCCATTATCGAACACGACCTTATCCCTTATAAAATGGTACATCACGAAATTCTCCAGGGAGTCTTTGCCATCCGCTGTCTTTGGAATTCCATAAGGGATGATCCCATCGGCCCTTGCCTGGTCCATGGCCGCGTTGGTAGGAATAAAAGCGGTCCAGTAATCGGCTCCTGCCAGGAATTTAAGCCTGGGCTGGCTCTCCTTGGTAATAGGGTCCTTGAACCTGTCATCCAGCAACCTGAGATCAACCAGCACCTGCGCAAATTCAGACATATCCGGGTCAGCCAATAAACATACATCGTCGGCAGGGTTGCAAGTAAGGATCTGACCCATGATCATCCTGGATTCAATGGGATAGTCTACTTTGACCAGCAAACCATTCTGATCATTTTCAATGACATCACCCACTGTGGACGGATGGCTGTAAACCATGTTCTCGCCTGCCTGTGCCACGTTGTTCCCGTACTGGATGTGGTTTCCGGAGGCCATTTCTGCATATTGATCCGGACCCTGCAGATCCAGAATGCCTTTGTAGATCTGATCCTGTGCAAAAAAGGTCACTTCCGTTGATTTCATGGGGTTCCATTTGCCATCCACCGGACCCCTGAATTGAACCACATCATCGGTGGCATCGTACCTGATCCCATACTCTTCAAGCTTCTCATTGGTGGTGGCAAAAACGGTCACATCCAGATCCGGGTTGGAAATGGAAGAAAGCATGTTTGCCTGGTTGAATACGAAAAGGAGTGTAGAATAGTCTTTATCGAAAAACAGGAGCCCGGGGACCGTGGTAAACACATTGGGTTCAATGACCCTTTTGGTCTCATAAACAACACCATTGCTGCACATGTAGCCAGATACAATGTCATCGGGACCGAAGTCAGTGGGATCCCCAAAAGCGTTGAAATACCCGTTGGCCATTTTTGACTTCAGCACCAGTGTCCTGGACAATTGGGATTGTAATATGTAGAAGAGGGTTACCCTTGGAACACTGTCAATGGAACTATAGTACTTGAACAGGTTCTGATCAAGGTAGGGCTGCAAAATATTGTCAGGAGGAAGCAGTGCCGACCACATGTTCTGGGGAGGCACGGCAGTATTGGTTGAAGAGGCCAACTCTTCTGCCAGGTCATAGATGAGGTCGTAGGATTTACGGTATAATACATTCCGTTCCTCATCCACCTTGGAGTTCCCATAGGAGGCAAATCGCTGGAGAATGTCGTAATACAATCCATATTTGTCCTGGTTTGCAATCAGGTACTCTTCAATGCTGGGCATGGGTGGGACCACCCTGTCCAGGAAATAGATGAATCCGCTGGAGGTACGGACTTCCATTTCCTCAGGGATTTCAGGATTGGGAATGATCATGGCGTTGTGCCAGTTCATCCCTTTCATCCCTTCCGGATATCCCTTCTCCCAGGTACTTCCGGGATACATGAATGTATAGTCAGACCCGTCATCGGCCCCGCCGTAATCGTCAAACCATTCTGCGGAAAAGAGCGGAACATTCTTGTTCCCCGTGTAGATCATCAGTTCCTGTCCCACCTGCCCGGGCACGTACCTTACAACCTCCTTGTATGGAATGGAGGTGCTTGGAGTGATCTTCCTGTGAAACAGGGAAGCATACTCTGCTTTGGGTGACTGGAACTCAGACCAGGCATACTCATAGATCAGGTAGTATCTGGACCTCGGATTCCTCAACACATGAAGGGTAAACAGCTGTACTGCCTCATCATCAGTGAGGTCTTCCACGGAATTGATCCCCGCTGAAGCAAAATACTCTTCGAAAGCCTCATCGTTCGGAACAAACAGCGTAAACAGCTGTTTGGTAATCGGATCTTTGTAGTTGGCTTTTTCCATCAGTCTGAGGAAGATGGTATAGTCTCCTCTTTCTTCAAGGGTTTCTATACTGGAACCACCTAGCCAGGGTGGGTCATCATATCTTTCCTGATGATCAGTACATCCCGAGATCCCTAATATCCCAACAGCCATAGCAGTCAGGAAGAGCCCTAAAGAATTCTTCATGTTCTTAAATTTATTTCAGCCAATATAAATGATTCATAAACCCTCTGCCCGGAAAGCAAAAGTGAAAGAAGCATAGTTTTGTCAGTTAATAGTTAGTTTTAGTCAGGTCTTGAGCTCAAATATAAAAGAAAAGTTAAAAAGTGTTACAATTCATTCACATGGAAGTGAACCAAAATGCAAAAATTTTATGTGTAACAGCAATTGGCGACCGGCATATATAGAGAGCAAATGTCTGGTTTGGTGACATTTGCCTTTCATTTTTGTTTTATATTGACTGATTCTTAATTAGATTGGATTTTTCTCCACACCGAACCTGAAAATGGTCCGGGAACTATATTTTTCTCCCGGCCGCAGGACAGTGGACGGGAAATCCGGCTGGTTGGGTGAATCGGGAAAATGCTGGGTCTCCAGGCACAACCCTGAATGGGCGATATAAACTCGCCCGTTTGAAGCATATGTTCCATCCAGGAAATTGCCGGTATAAAACTGTACACCGGGTTCGGTGGTGGACATTTCCAGGAACCTGCCGCTCCTCGGATCCATCACCTTGGCTGCTATTACGTTCTCCTCAGAGGAGGTGTCCAGCACAAAGTTGTGGTCATATCCTCCGGTCTCTCCCCCGGTCTCCATGAATCTCTCGCCGATGACCCGGGGCTTCCTGAAATCGAAAGGTGTTCCCTCCACATTGGCCAGCTGACCGGTGGGGATCAGTTCATCATCCACAGGCGTATAGCGGGAAGCATTGATGTATAACAGGTGGTCAAGAATGGTACCCTCACCAGCCAGATTGAAATAGGTGTGGTTGGTCAGGTTTAGCACAGTGGCTTTGTCTGTTTCAGCTTCATAGGTGATAAACAGCTTGTCCATAAGCAATTCATAGCTTACTGTGGCGGTCAGGTTCCCCGGGTATCCCTCTTCTCCGTCCTGGCTCACATAGGTAAGTTTCAGTGCAGCCCTCTCCTTGCAGGATATCACCTCTGCATCCCAGACCACTTTGTCGAATCCTTTGATTCCGCCGTGTAACGAATTGGCTCCGTTGTTGATGGCCAGCTGGTAAGTCTCTCCGTCCAATGTGAACCGGCCCTTCGCAATCCTGTTGCCGTAACGGCCCACAATGGCCCCGAAATAGGGATGGCCAGCCAGGTACTGATCAAGGTTATCGAATCCGAGTACAATGTTCCCCATTTTCCCATCCCGGTCGGGGGTCTGTATTTCAGTGATGATCCCTCCGTAGTTGGTGATCCTGACGATGAGCCCCTGTTCATTTTTCAGGGTGAACAGGGTGACAGAATCTCCATCGGGAGTAATGCCGAAAAACGACTTCTCCACTTTGCAGTTCGGATTCTTTGGCACAGTTTCTTTGTTGGTCTTACTACCTGATTGGCATCCCGCTAGGATTACCGCAAGTGCAACAACAAGGGAGATACCAATTAGCAGGGAGTAGGTGGACAGATTGGGTAGCAGTTTTTTCATGATGAAATGGGTTATTAAGGGTTTGGGTTATTAAGGGTTTGGGTTATTAAGGGTTTGGGTTATTGGGTTATTAAGGG
>CAYVRK010000042.1:24772-36900 GCA_964453785.1 uncultured Bacteroides sp. | reverse complement strand
GATTCCCCTACGGACTGCATACACCAAGGGGGAGCCAATCAGCTCTCCTTTTTTGTTTTATATATTTTAACTCTGAACCGTAGCTCGGCAAAGCCAATCGAACCCTACCCTCACACGGCCACCGCCACAGGCTGGCCCCTCCTTAAAAAGCTCCACTGGAAAATGTGTGAATGATATAACTCTTTCTTAGAGTTTTGTAATACTTACGGTTAAGAATGCTCCCATATTTGTAATCATCGAAATTATCTAATATGAAAAAAGCAGGTTTTGCACTTTTAATTGTAGGATTATTATTCACAGCTTTTACCGGATTCAAATACTTTACAAGAGAAAAAGTTGTTGATGTAGGTTCCCTTCAAGTCACCGCCTCAAGGCCTCACCATGTAAACTGGTCTCCATATATTGGAGTCGGCATCATGATTGGTGGTGGTGTCATCCTTCTTTTGAGCAAAAAAAAATGAAATATTAATTAAAACTTATTCATCATGGGGAATTTACTTTATGTTATCGCAGTAGTGCTCATTATAGCATGGCTGATCGGGTTGGTCGGATTTCATGCCGGTGGTCTAATTCATATTCTTCTTGTAATTGCAGTAATTGCTGTTCTTTTGAGAGTTATCCAGGGGAAAAGAGTTTGAAGAAACAACCATAACTATTATTCAATTTGCTCAGGAAATGTATTCAGGATTTTGCTTAGGCGAATGAAGATAGTTCACCATTAATCATGTGTAGTTCTCCCTCCTTGCGGGACGGGCTATCTGGCCTTAAGAAACAAATTAGTTCCTGATGAAAATAAAATATATAACAGGCAAAATACTCCTGATTATTCTGCTGTTAGGGATTATTTCAATGATCTCTTATTATATTCTTAATCCCAGAAAAGCAATCAATCTGATCTTCCCCGGCATAAAAGAAATAAGCTATATTCATATTGATCTGAAAAAAGATTCGGCATTGGTGAAACTATATGTTTTCGTCCAGAATAAAATGCCTTATAAAATGGTCATTGACACACTCCATTTTGAAATTAAACTAGATGGCTTCAAAATGGTTGAAGAAACAGTACCAGTTCAGATTGACCAGAAATCTTTCGAAACAGATACGATTGAACTTCCCGTTAATATATCACTTAAGGAAATAAAAAAGACGATAGGCGATTTGAAGGGGCAGGACTCAACTGACATGGATGTAAATTTCTGGATTGCATATAAAACGATCATAGGAAACAAGAAAATCCACATTGACAGAAAAATCAGAATCCCATCTCCAATCTCCCCCCAAATAACAATTTTGAAATTAGAGCATAAGAAATATGACTTGAATGAAAAGACTTCAGAGGCTGTTTTAAACATTGAAATCATTAATAATGGGAAGAATATTAATTTGCAGATGAATGAGATCAGCTACAATTTACAAATACTAAATACGCTCTATTCGAAAGGGATTGTTGCCCGGCCGATTGATATTAAACCAGGTTCCAGCCAAATAGTCGATATACCGATCATTATGGAATACATCCGACCTTTTAATACAGTTTGGCTGGTTTTAACGGATAACGATACGGTAAAATACGATCTAAATCTGAAATGCAATGTCCTAGTGAACCCTTTAAAAGATTTAAGAACGTTTCCCGTTGAAATTGACGCAACAGGAACCATGGAATTAGTTAAATAACTGAACTCCCACACCGGTTTATATATCAACTCTAATCCACTCTGTTTCTGAAATGAATTTAAACTTCTTTCCGAAGAGAAATTAGAGACCTTTCTGTCCTTCAGCTTGACAATCTCTCAGGCAAGTCATAACTTTGTTATCCCCACACTCCAACAATTATGAAAATTCCACATCCAAGATTATTACTTATTGGAGTAATGACCTGTATATCATTTACAGGATTTGCTCAGATAAAATATGTCCGGTTGAATATCAGCCAGCCAAATGTTGAACAATGCATTACCCATATTGAAAACACATTCAGGACGGGTGATATTGAAATATTTCCGAATCCCAGCCAGGGAGTATTTACACTTGAATTCAATATGCTATCCGGCAGGAGGCAATTAGACCTGGCTGTATATGATATCTCCGGCAAAGAGATTATGAAGGAGAAATTGAAAATCCCCGGAAACTACAAAAAGACGCTTGACCTATCACGATTTGGCAAAGGCACCTATCTCATACAAATTGTTGGAGGGCCAAAAGCTTTCTTCAATGCACAATTGATTATATATTAATTCATCAAGTGATGAAAAAGAATATATTATCAATTGTGTTGTTTTTGGCAGTGCATTTTATGATGACTGGCCAGGGAGTGGATTTAATCAATGAACTGGTCAATGAGAATGACACTGTTGTATTTATACTAAATGACTACATAGGGGAAATACAATGGCAAAGTTCTCCTGATACGCTTTCCTGGACTGATTTGGAAGGTGAGAATTCGGATAGCCTGCGTATTATTGTCCATGACAATCTGTATTTCCGGGCCATGGTGACTGTTGGCATCTGCGATCCCTTTTACTCAGAGATTGCATATATCGACAATGCCTGGAATAATGACAATGATGCGGACGGGTTCTCAAGAAACCAGGGTGACTGCAATGATAGTATTCCGGAAATAAATCCCGGGGCAACTGAGATACCCAACAACGATGTTGATGAAGATTGCGATGGTATAGCCTTAATCATCGATGCAGACAATGATGGTTATAACTCTGATGAGGATTGTAATGACCTGGATAGCCTGATACATCCCGGGGCAACTGAGAATGAATGCTGTGACGGAATTGACCAAAATTGTGATGGATTTGATTGTCCTATTAATTATGATATTCTTGACACTGTTTGCGGGGGTAATCCGTTAAACTGCAGCGGCATATATGATGAGGCTGATGATTTTTACAAGATCATCCTTTTGAATAGCGACGGAAATGAACATTATTGGAATAGCGATTTACCGCCTTATTACCAGCCTCATGAAAAGGACGAAGTGGAACTTGTAGCGTGTATAGATGTTAGCTGGAATACAATACAAACTTGCTCGTATGGAGATGGTGGACTTTACAAATTATATCGCAATAAAAATGAGGTTTCAATTTCAATTTATATAGCTTCAACAGGAGATCTTCTAGATTCCAAGACATTTTATGGAGGCGAACCGGAAGCATGTTTATCTAGTGAGTTCTTCACTTCCTATGTTAAAATCAAAAGTGGATCCGCTGTTGTTTATGCTGATGTGGAAGAGTGGCTGCTAGGGAATTTAAAAATCCCTATTATAATAACCAAAGAAATATCAGAGATTACGAATAATTCAGCAAATTGCTTTTCCGAAGTTTTACGCGAGGATGGATTTTTAGTTACCGAGCGGGGTATTTGTTGGTCGACCTCACCAACACCCACAGTAGATGACAACAAAATTCCATCAGGTTTAGGTTTAGGACCATTCGGTGTTGAACTTGCCGGCTTAAACAGTTTATCTATGTATTATGTAAGGGCCTATGCCATAACAAATGGTGGAAGGATAATCTATGGTGAAGAGAAGCGTTTTACAACATTAGGGATTTTTACTGATTCGCGTGATAATATAAATTATACAACAATCCAAATTGGATCACAAATATGGATGGCCGAGAATCTGGCCTACCTGCCTGAAGTTTGTTCTGGAAACAGCGACTGTGGGTATTTCGTATATGATTTTGAAGATAATTCTGTGAGTGGAGCCAAAGCCACCGATAATTACAAGACCTATGGTGTGCTGTACAATTTCGAATCAGCCCTTGAGGCATGTCCTTCCAATTGGCATTTGCCAAGTGATGATGAGTGGAAACAACTGGAGATGTACTTGGGCATGAGTAAGGCTGAAGCAGATGATGAAGGCTGCCGTGGAACAAATGAAGGTGGTAAACTAAAGGAAGCCGGCACCTCCCACTGGATTGGTCCGAATACAGGAGCAACCAATCAGAGTGGATTCACAGCTCTTCCAGGTGGTAACCGTAACTACACTGGATCGGATTGGTATATTTCAGAAGAAGGAAATTGGTGGAGTTCTTCAGAGGGCAGTACTGACATGGCCTTCATGCGGAGCTTGGACCGCATTAGGGCTTCAGTTTGCAGGCAAGACCGGTTTAAGAAAATAGGGTATTCCGTCCGCTGTGTGAAGGATTAGCCTCATGATGCTGAAAATTTATTTCTTACCTTGGTAAATACAATAAACGAATCGCACACTATCGCCTATGATCCGGGATCTCAAGCAACTCTTTAAACAATGGGCCCTCGCGGCAAACACGGAAGTTTCTGTATGGATCATCGCCCTTGCTGTGATTGCAGGGAGTCTCCTGGTCTATTATGTGCTTTCCAGGCTAATTGTCAGGATTGGAAAACGATCGCCCGATCAAACACTTAAAAATGTTTGGAAAAAGTTCAAAAATCCGGCCCTGGTGGTTGTCCTGCTCGTTGATTTCATTTTCCTGAAAGAAATGTTCACCCTGGGCGAGAAGGCTGCTGCATCGGTCAATCAATTTATCACGGTATCCATTATCTTCTGTGTCACCTGGCTGCTTATCAAGGCGATCAACCTGGCCCGGGAAGTGATCCTGCGTCAATACGACCTCGGGGACAAAGACAACCTGAAAGCCAGGAAAGTCTATACCCAATTCAGGGTTCTGGAGCGGATCATCATATTTGCGGTGATTCTGATTGCTACTGCCATTGCCTTAATGACCTTCGACGGGATCAAAAGAATCGGAATCAGTTTGTTTGCTTCAGCAGGAGTGGCAGGTATCATTATCGGTTTTGCCGCGCAAAAACTTCTGGGATCCATACTTGCCGGTTTCCAGATCGCATTAACCCAGCCCATCCGGATCGAAGATGTGGTGATCGTGGAAAATGAATGGGGATGGATTGAAGAGATCACACTCACTTATGTGGTGGTCCGGATATGGGATAAACGAAGGCTGATCGTACCCACCACCTATTTTATTGAAAAGCCCTTTCAAAACTGGACGCGGGTTTCTGCTGACATCCTGGGAACGGTATTTATTTATACGGATTATCAGGTTCCCGTAGAGGAACTCCGAAAAGAGTTGACCAGGATCCTGGAAGGAAGTGATCTGTGGGACGGAAAGGTCAATGTGATGCAGGTGACCAATACTACCGATAAGTCCATAGAGATTCGTGCACTTATGTCAACGGTCGATTCTCCCACCGGCTGGGACCTGAGGGTACTGGTCAGGGAAAAGCTGATCACCTTCCTGCAGGAGAACTATCCCCAGAGCTTGCCCAGGATGCGTGTCGAAATGACCCCTTTTCAATAAGTGTTTAGTACTTGATAATATAGGAGACGTAAACATTCCTGGGCCTTGTTTCATTGCCTCCATAACTATTACTGCTTGCCACATAACTGCTTTCAGTCGTAGAAGCCAGAGATGATATTACATCCAACCCACTTCCACCATTGTATGTTTGAATGTCATGTGAGTGACTTGAGATTTGATCGGTCTGATAACTGCCAACATGATCGCCGCTGTTACCGCCGGGATTTAGTGCAGTCCTCTCTCCCGAATCCGGGTCATGCCCGGCACCGTTGTCAACACCCCGAAGGAACATTCCCCGCAGATCCGGCAGATTGAAAGTACTTGAACCATCGCCATGTCCCCATGCTGTCCCAATGACCGAATAGAGTCTTGCAAAATCTGACCTGCTCCGTTCTGAACCATCACATAAAATCCAGCCTTCGGGAACTGAAATGCCGGCATATGACAGAATGGTCCCAACGGGTATCGCAGGTAGAAAGACTGAACTGCCATTGCTTATCTTCAGTGTATCATGAACATAGGCAATATCCTGTAATTCATTGGTTGGATCCATATCTGCATCATTTACCTCATCAGGTATTACAACCGTATTGCCATTGGAGATAGACAAATTACCACCATCCACGGAAAGTACCTGGTCACCTGTGTTGGTCCCGGAAACCAAGTCGATATCAGCACGATTTGCGTGGTAAATCCCGGTAGTATCTTTGCCGGAATTAGCAACAATTGCCTCGGCTTGTGAAGTGGTAATGGTTAAAGGCGTGTTGCTTAAATCATCATAGCTTAGATTTTGAATGTCCGACCGAATCGCAAATGCAGTATCGTTCAATGCTCCTTTGGTGGAAAAACTGCTTAAATCCTGATCTCCGGTATTGGTCCCGGAGAGATGTGCCAAATTGGCAACATCCGCCTGTGTGATTTTTGATGCCTGACTGCCTGTAAATACGGGGTCTGTCTCTGTAAACTCCCCAACTGCGGCTGCATCCCACTTTGCAATATCAGCCTGTGTTATACCGGCAGATGGTGAACTGCCGAATGCAGGGTCCGTTTCTGATATAACATCAACTGTTTGAGCATGCAGCGCATAGGGTACACTCAACAATTGAGCAGTTCCCTGGTTGTATCCGTTTACTTTTACATTTAAAAAATAGGGCCCCTGACTCCAGTCAATATCTAAAAAATTATCCAGGCTGGAACCTTTTCCTATTTCCAGTATTACAGCTCCATATGCGTTTGTTGTCCCCAGATGAACTTCCCAATATACAGGAGACCCGTCAATCGTCCCCTGTAGTATTCCGATCTCAATGGCCAAAGTCTCGTTTGCTATGACCGAACCATCTGCATTCCTTATAACAGCCTGATAATTGAAAGAATTGGGTGCCTGTGTGAATGCTGAAATCACCAGGATGGATAGAATCGCAATTAATATCCTCTTTTTCATGATGTTGGGAATTGGGCTAATAAAGGTATGAATTAAAAATTAGATTTTTGCTAGCAGATTCTCGGTAGCTGTTCACCTGTAATCATATCCACGATGCGTGAACTGCCGATGCTTGTGATGAGCTTAACGACACCTGGATGTTCCCCGGTAACCCTGCCAATGATGTCAGCCTCTTTTCCCTGAGGGTGTGATTTTAAAATGTCCAGTACCCCGGGGGCATCTTCTTCCGGCAGAATCATTAATATTTTTCCTTCGTTGGCGATGTATAAGGGATCAAAGCCCATGATCTCGCATGCGCCGCGAACACTTTCATTGATTTTGATCTTGTCCTCATACAGAATCATTCCAGTTTCGGAAGCCTGGCTGATCTCATTGAGGGCGCTGGCCACGCCTCCCCGGGTAGGATCCCGCAGAACGTGAACCGATTTATACCTGAGCAGGACTTGCTCGACCATACCACTGAGAGGGGCGGTATCACTCTCCAGTTCCGTGTCGAAGGACATTCCCTCCCTTGTTGACATAATCGCGATCCCATGGTCCGCCACAGAGCCATTCATGATAATGACATCTCCGGGTGTGCATTGTTCCGGACCGATGTTCGTTCCTTCCATGACCTGACCGATCCCCGATGTGTTGATGAAGATCCTGTCGCCCTTTCCTCTTCCCACCACCTTGGTGTCGCCGGTAACCACCATCACCCCTGATTGATCGGCTGCCTTCTTAATGGATTTCACGATCTCCCAGAGATCTTTCATCGGTAATCCTTCCTCGAGAATGAATGCCAGTGAAATGTATTTGGGAATGGCCCCGCAACAAGCCAGGTCGTTTACGGTCCCGTTGACAGCCAGGTCCCCGATGTTCCCTCCCGGAAAAAAGATGGGGTCCACAACAAAAGAATCGGTGGTAAACGCCAGCTTTCCCTCGATAGCTGGAAGATAAGCCCCGTCGTGACCGCGTGTTAGTAATTCATTGTCCAGCAGGGGGTAGAACATTTTATCGATGAGTTGCCGGGTCAATTTCCCTCCACCACCATGCGCCAGCAGGATGTGCTCATAATCCGATATGGGGATCGGACACGAGGATTCAAACCGCTGGGTTGGACCGGGTTTCACTGTGAGTCTATTTTCCATATTTATAATATGCCGCACAAGCTCCTTCTGAACTTACCATCGGGGCACCCAGTGGTTTTTCAGGATTGCAAAGCTTACCATATGCAGGGCACTCAGTGGGTTTCTTGATCCCGGTAAGGATTTCCCCCGAGATACATTGGACTGGTTCTTCCGCTTTGATGCCTCCGAGATCAAATACATGTTCTGCATCAAAGCGCCTGTATTTATCTCTCAAACGGTAACCGCTTCCGGGGATGTGCCCGATACCCCGCCAGGTCCGGTCACAGGTTTCAAAGACCTCACCGAGCAATTCCCGGGCCGGTGCATTCCCTTCCTTCTTAACGCACCGGGAATAGGCATTCTCAACCCCATGCCTGCCTTTTTCAAGCATCTGTACCGTTCTGAGTATTCCCAATAATATATCTACAGGTTCAAATCCTGTAACCACAATGGGAATTTTATACTCCTCTGCCATGGGCAGGTATTCCTCGTATCCCATCACCGTACATACATGCCCCGCAGCCAGGAATCCATCGATCCGGTTTTCAGGAGCTGCGAGCAATGCTTTCATGGCAGGGGGCACCAGTACATGGGCCACGAGGACTGAAAAATTTTCGAGCTTCCTGATCGCTGCCTGTTTGACCGCCAGAGCAACTGCCGGGGCTGTGGTTTCAAAACCTACTGCAAAGAAAACAACACGCTTGACTGGGTGTTCCATTGCCATCCGGACTGCATCCAGGGGCGAATAGACCATTCTGACGTTCCCTCCCTTCGCTTTCGTGCTGAGAAGATCGCTTGTTGAACCCGGTACCCGTAACATATCTCCAAATGAAGCCAAAATGGTATTTTCCTGCCGGGCCAGCACAATGGCTTTCTCAATAAGCTCGACAGATGTAACACAAACCGGACATCCGGGTCCGTGGATCATCGTTATCTCCAAGGGAAGAAGGTCCAGGAGGCTGTATTTCATGATGGCATGTGTTTGGCCCCCACATATTTCCATGATGGTCCATGGCCGGGTAAGCTCACTTCCTATTTTTTTGGTTAGATTCCCGACCAGGCGCCTGTCCCTGTATTCATCAATGTGCTTCAATCCAGCCATTAAGCATTGGTATCATAATCAATCTCACCCATTTCATGCAATGCCTCCAGGGTTGCTTTCGCATCTGCCTCGTCTATTTTACTCAATGCTGTACCAATGTGCGCAATGATATAATCTCCTTCAGAGAGGTCATTGACCCATTGGATGCAGATGTCTCTTGCAATCTCACCAAATTTTACCCTTGCCATTCTCAATTCAGGATCCGAATCATCAATGGAAATGATCTTTCCGGGTACAGCCAAACACATATGAGTCAGAATTTAGATATGGATATCAACTTTCTATTACAGTAATTCGTACCCTGCAATATCGAGAATATTTCTGTAATTTGCCCTACAGATGGCCCTTGATATTCAAGATATTAAAACATTCAAAATTCAGATCGCCGGACTTGTCCAGGGTGTTGGGTTCAGACCGTTTATCTACAGGATGGCTCAGGAGCATAAATTGAGTGGTTGGGTTGAGAACAGGAATGATGGAGTGGTGATCCTGATCAATGGAACCAGGGAGGAGGCTGAATCATTTAGAAAAAAGATCCTGCACAGTGCCCCACTGGCTTCGGATATTGAAACAGTGACCCTTACCCCGCATCCTTTCAGAAAGATGCAAGGATTCCTGATCCGTAACAGCGAGGATGTGTCTGAAGCCATTACTGAAATCAGCCCCGATATTGCAGTTTGCCCGGATTGCCTGAGTGATATGAAATCACAAGCCCACAGGATCCAATATCCTTTTGTCAACTGCACCCAATGCGGCCCCCGGTTTTCAATCATCAGGAATCTCCCTTATGACCGTCCCCATACCACCATGGATGCATTCGTCATGTGCCCATTGTGCAGGTCTGAGTTTGAGGATATCAGCGACCGAAGGTTTCACGCGCAACCGGTGGCCTGTAAGCATTGCGGACCGGTATATTCTCTGGAAGAGAGAGAAAGCAGGACCGATGTACTGGCAGAACTGCTTTCCAGGGTAAGAGGTGGGATAAAGGAGGGCAAGGTTTATGCCCTCAAAGGATTGGGGGGGTTTCACCTGATGTGTGATGCATTCAATGAAACCGCTGTTTCAACATTGAGATCCATTAAGAAAAGAGACGGAAAACCCTTTGCCTTGATGTTCAGGTCTCTGACTGATGCAAAAATCCATGTGGAGATCAGCCATGAGGAGGAACAACTCCTTTTGTCATGGCGAAGGCCGATTGTCCTGCTGAAAAATAAATCCCCCATCACCCCGGGGGTGGCTGATGACCTGTCCACACTGGGCATTATGCTGCCTTATATGCCCATGCATTATCTCCTGTTCGAGGCTCTGGACACAAACGGGATCATTCTGACCAGCGGCAATTTATCCGATGAACCGATCCTGATTTCCAACCAGGAAGCAATCCGGCAGTTTGGCCATCAGGTCGAAGGGATCATCACATACAACAGGGAGATTTACAACAGAAGTGACGATTCGGTGGTCATGGTGACAAAAAATAAGCCGCAGATCCTGCGAAGATCGAAAGGGTACGCCCCTGCTCCCATCAGGACATACTTGAAAACAGAGGGCATTTTTGCTGCCGGCGCAGAACTTGTCAATTCTTTTTCCATGGGAAAGGGAACTCATGTTTTTATGAGCCAGTACATTGGAGATTTGAAAAATTTCGAAACCTATCAGTTTTACCAGGAGACCTTTGAGAGATTCAGCCGGATGTTCAGGTTCAACCCGCAACTTCTGGTTCATGATCTCCATCCGGATTATCTTTCCACCAGATTTGTAAATGGGCTCTCCGTGAAAAATGGAGGAATCCCCCTGCTGCCTGTACAGCATCATCACGCCCATATCGCATCGGTCATGCTCGACCAGGGGCTCGACGGGGAAGTGATTGGTTTCAGCTTCGATGGCCTGGGATTGGGTACGGACGGAAATCTTTGGGGAGCTGAGGTCATGATAGCCGGTTACCACGATTTTAAAAGGCTGTATCATTTTGAATACATGCCTTTGCCCGGGGGGGACAGAGCCAACAGGGAGCCATGGAGAATGGCTGTGGCCTACCTGTATGCATGTGTGGGCGACTTGTTTCAGGAACTGCCTCTGCCCCTGATCAGGGAAGCGAAAGCTGCTGACCTGAAAAACATCAGAAATATGATTGATAAATCCCTGAACACTCCCCTGATATCAAGCGCAGGCAGATTGTTTGACGCGGTTGCAGCAATCCTGGGGATCAATTACAGGGCTACCTACCAGGCTGAGGCTCCCATGAAACTGGAAGCCATCGCAGACAGGGCTGAAAAAGGTGTTTATCCCTATGAGATCCACCAGGGCCAGGTTTCATTTCGACCCATGATCTGCTCTATATTGCAGGATTTGAAGGAAGGCATTGCTCCGCCTAAGATTTCAGGAAAGTTTCATAACACCCTGGCTCAACTGGTTCTGGAACTGGCCATTCGCGTGAGGAAAGAAAGTGATTTAAACAGGGTTGTATTGTCCGGGGGAACCTTTCAGAATCGCATATTAATTTGTAAATTGGTTGAGCTGCTTTTTTCCGAGGGTTTTAAGATTTTCCTGCCCGACAGGGTCCCTGTAAATGATCAGGGAATTGCCCTTGGGCAACTGGCTATTGGTGCAGCCATGAGGAAATCGATGTAATTGGGGTACATGATGCATGAGATGTCCATTGCTTTGAGTATTGTTGATCTGGCGGATGAGCAGGCAAACTTAGCGCATGCTGCCAAGATCATCGAGATTGAACTGGATATTGGAACCATGTCAGGTGTAGAGGTTGAGGCTTTGAATTTTGCACTTGAGATCGCGGCAAAGGACACCCTGCTCGAGGCTGCTGTAGTAAAGATAAACAGGATTGAGCCTGTATCTGAATGTCTTGATTGCGGGGAAATATTTGTTTCTGAAGGATTCATTCATCAGTGTCCGGCATGCAGCGAGATGAATACCAGGATCCTCAGTGGAAAAGAGATACAGGTCAAATCCATATTGGTAGAATAAAAACAAACATTATGTGTGATACATGCGGATGCGGAAATCCGGATAACCAGGTCAGGATCAGTAAACCAGGTGAGGAGCAACCTGCACACCACCACGACCATAACCACGATCATAACCACGATCACAACCATGATCACAACCATGATCACCTTCATGATAATGGTCACACTCACGACCATCAC
>CAYVRK010000042.1:0-24672 GCA_964453785.1 uncultured Bacteroides sp. | reverse complement strand
ATCACAACCATGATCACCTTCATGATAATGGTCACACTCACGACCATCACGACCATGACCACGTCCATGATCATTCCCACCCAGACGGGCTCCAGGGTCAGCGTTTGATCAGGGTGGAAATGGATATACTGGAGAAAAACAACCTGCTTGCAAGCAGGAACAGCGGGTATTTTGATGCCAAAGAAATCCTGGCCCTTAACCTGATGAGTTCTCCGGGATCAGGGAAAACCACCCTGCTTGAGAAAACCATCCTGGCCCTGAAGGATAAAAGGCAGGTTGCGGTTATCGAAGGGGATCAGCAAACCATGAATGATGCTTTGAGAATTGAATCCTCGGGTGCTCCGGTGGTTCAGGTAAATACCGGGAATGGTTGTCATCTTGATGCCCAAATGGTGATGAATGCCACCAGGAAACTGGATCCTGCTGAAGGCAGCATCCTGTTTATTGAAAATGTCGGCAACCTGGTATGTCCTTCCCTCTTTGAGTTGGGAGAGCGATTCAGGATTGTGATCTTCAGCGTCACGGAAGGTGAGGATAAGCCCCTGAAATATCCGACCATGTTCCAGCATGCAGACCTGTGCATTATTAATAAAACAGACTTGCTGCCCTACGTGGATTTCAATGTGAGCAAAGTACGGGAATACGCGTTTCAGGTAAATTCCGGCCTGGAACTCATGGAAATGTCAGCAAAAACCGGGGAGGGTATGGAGCCCTGGATCCGATGGCTCCTGGATAAACAGCAAATCTCATAACCGGGCCTGGCTCAACGGTGCATTGATTTGCCTGATGATCATGTCAGCTCTCTTCTGCACCGGGGTGGACAATTCATCCCCAAATGCAACTGTCTGTGGTTGTATTCCAAGTACATAAGCAGGGTAAGGGAAGAAATCACGCAGCCTGCCCAGTGAAATATTGTGGGTATTGAAAGTCAGGTCTTCCACCTCTTCAATTGCCAGTAACCTACAGGAGCCCGGGCTGGCACCCAGGTCCATGCAATCAAGAATCACAATTTCCCCGGGTTGCATGGAATTAATTTTCCCTATATAATTTTCAATACTGACTTCAACAGTAATCGCAAAGATGTTGGGCCGGTTAACGATTTGCCTGCTGATCTTCACCCCAACGCCATCATCACTTTTAAGTACGTTGCCGACCCCCACAAATAAAAGCCTGTCGGCCCTGGTCAGCAGATTCTTCAGTTCACGCACCTGCGATTATATATATTGAATGAGCACGGATCGCAAACAGCTGGGGCAAATGATATTGAACATGTCTTTTCGTTTCAAACCACCCTGTATGTCAACATCCGTATCCTCCTTTCTGGAAAGCTGCAGTTTCTCATTGAGCAGGTTCAGGTTCAGTATGGATGAAAATGCTTTGGCCCCCAGTTTATCGTGCAAATAATGTATATGCTCCTCTGTGGTTATGATGGCATTGCAATGCACGCAGATCACAAGTTTTTTCTCCTGACGTTCGATAATTTTCTCCCTCTCAAATACAGCCAGGTCGAAGATCTTGTCTGACAAAGTCACTCCTTTCCCTGTGATACAGTGCTGCTGGCACATGCCGCAAAATATGCATTTTCCATAATCCCTTGTAATGATCCGCATCCCCGTTCCTTTGTCATCCTGGATAGTAATGGCATTGGGCGGACATACGTTGGCACAGGTTTCGCAACCCACACAGTTCAGATCGTCCACTTCGGGTTTTCCCCTGAAATTTTCAAACGGGGTGTGTGGTTCTCCGGGGAATTTTGTAGTATATGCCGGGGTAAGCAGTGAAATCACTGCTTCCTTTAACTCTCTGATTTTGGGATACCTCATTTTACTGCATCTTTATAATCGTCCTTAACGCTCTTATCTCCCAGTTTGATTCCGAAACGATACGCCCCCCTTACCAGGGCATGGGCAGCAGCTGTGGAGCCGAAAAACAAGAGCGGTATAGCGATAAGGGCTTTGATTCCGGCATCCGTAAACCCATAATGGAACAGTGCTCCTGCCAGGATACTGCATGTACCCAGGGTACCGCACTTGGTGGCTGACTGGAGCCTGTTGTATACATCCGGAAGCCGGATCAGTCCGATACATCCAAACAGGTTAAAGAGTACGCCAACGGTTATGAGAATAGTACTGATCATTTTATTCGTTTAGTTTTTTCCCGCTCAGGTATTTTGCAAGGGTGAGTGTCCCGATAAAGCTGAGAATGATCCAGGCAATCCCGATGTCCAGGATAAAACCTTTTTCAGTAATGATGGAAAGAATGCCACAGATGCCTACGACCAGGACCCCAAAGATGTCGATCGCCACCATTCGATCGGCGATGGACGGACCCCGTATAATCCTGTACAGGCAAGATGCACTCAGTGCAATCTGTAGGTATAACAGTATTTCAAGAAAGTCCATTATTCAAAGGTCTTTTTAATATATTTTTCAAACCGTCCTGCAACCTTGCTCCGGTAAATCGCCGGATCCTCAGAACTCACGTATATCCAGTGGACAAAAAGGTCATCCCCTACGATATCCACGGCAATGGTCCCGGGAGTCATGGTGATGGAATTGGCCAGCATGGCCCGGGCAAAATCTGATTTCAGTTCCAGCTTCACTTTTACAATTCCCGGCCTGATGGGCATGGCCGGATGCAGCACTCTGTAGGCCACATCGAAATTGGCTTTTACGCACTCCCAGATCAGGACCACCAGGTAAACCAGCAGCCAGAAATACCGCCTTGGTTGCAGAAATTTATTAACCTTGTCAAAAAAGTGCCGGGTAAACAGCATGGAAGTAACCAGGGCTGTAACTGCTCCTGCCACGATGTTTGAAAGCGACAGCTCAAAGGTAAGAAGCATCCAGAACAGAAAGGCCAGTATGAACAGGGTCAGGTATCGCATATCATAGTCCGGTTATTGTTATTGAATAGAGATCTGATTGCATCAGCACATCAATGGCTGGACGCAGCACTTCATTGCTGATTGCCGGAAAAGCCAGCAGGCTTAAGGCAAAGCAGAGGACAGCCAGGACAAGCATGCTAAAAGACATGGAAAAGGGTACTTCCCTGATCTTTTGCAAGGCTTTTTCCAGAGGTTTGTTGAAGAATGCATAGCGCTGGAATTTAAGGAAGTATCCCAGGGTAATGATACTGACGACAATGGCCAGTGTGGCTAAAAGGTAGAAGTGTCCCTGGATGGCTGCTATGATAATGATCAGCTTGCTGAAAAAGCCATTGAATGGAGGAATCCCCGAAATAGACATGGAGGCCATCAATGATGTGGATGAGGTGATCGGCATGGCCGTAGAAAGCCCCCCCATCTTTCTCAGGTCGCGTGTTTCCAGCCGGTGTTCCAGGGCACCGGCATTCAGGAAGAGCAGCCCTTTAAATACAGCATGATTGACAAGGTGGTAGACAGCCCCGGTGACAGCCAGGACCGCAGCACCCTGGTTGGTTCCGCTGGAGAGCAGGACCATGGCCATTCCAAATGCCATGACTACATATCCGATCTGGCTGATGCTGGAATAGGCAAGAAGTCTTTTTAAATCCCACTGCATCAGGGCGAGCAATGCCCCGGCCACCATGGATAACGTACCCAGTACGGTAAATATCACGGCTATTTCATGACTGAATGCGAACATATTAAAAAACAGGCGTATCAGCACGTAAATCCCCACAGCCTTGATCAATACCCCGGATAACATGGCAGAAATCGGAGAAGGCGCGGAAGAATGTGCGTCCGGTAGCCATGCATGAAACGGTACAATGGCTGCTTTTAGCCCAAATCCGGAGATGAGCAGCACCTGGATAAAAACAAGGAAGGGATCGCCTGCGCCACCCTTGAGAAGGGTCTTAACATCGGCAATGTTCAGGGTTTTTGTCTGCCAGTAGATCAGTCCGATAGCCAGCAGGATCAACATGGAAGCCAGGACCCCCAAAACCTGGTACTTGAAAGAAGCCTCAAGTTCAGTTTTGCCCACACCGAAGGCCACCAGCGCATAGGAAGAGATTACCGAAACCTCCATGAAAACAAACAGGTTGAAAAGATCACCGCTGAGTACCACCCCGTTCATTCCGGCTATGATCAGGCAAAAGAGGGCATAATAGTTACGCTCAGCGGTATATTGTTTCATGTAAGAGAGGGAATAGAAAAGGGCAATAAACCCTACCAGATTGATGATACAGAGCATCAGCACTGAAAATCCATCCAGGACCAGGTAAATCCCCACAGGGATTCCCCCTAAGGTGCTCCAGCCACCCATGGTGTAGATGATGGGTGCCATGCCCGCCATTGAAAACTCATAAATGGCCATGGCCAGGAGGATGAGCAATACCAGGGGGGTAAAAAACCTGTGAAATTTGCTCACCAGTTTTCCCAGGATCATAACCAGAAATGCTGCGATCAGCGGCAGGGCAACAAACAGGGGGATCAGCGCATTCATCTTCTATCCTCTTAAGTTTTTAATTTCCCGAATATCAAAGGTTTTATATTTCCTGTAGAGGCGTATGGCGATAGCCATGAGCATGGCAGTGGTAGCCAAACCTATTACAATGGCCGTAAGGACCATCGCCTGTGGCAGGGGATCAACGTACAGGGTCCCGGCTTTTTCAGGATCTACAATGGGAGCCGACCCACCGTCAATGAACCCGATCAGGACCAGCAAAAGGAAGATACTGAATTCCATGATCGAAAGTGAAATGGCAATCTTGATCAAATTGCGCCTTGTGATGACCCCGTACAGGCCCACCAAAAACAGGATAAAAGTCAGGATGTATGCTGTCATGTTGAACTCTCCTCTTTAAATATTACCAGTGCCAGAAATATGGTCAGGATAGCCCCTGCTACCTCAACACCCACAAACAGATTATAGAGGGGGATCACTCCTGCGCTCAGCAGCTCCCCGGGTAAGCCCTTGGGAAGAAAATTGACAATGAATACTTTTGCACCCAACAAAAGCGACATCAGTGCCAGAATGACCACCAGGAGTATCGCCAGGCTTTCCGTACCGGACGAACCTGATACCTCTGTCTTCAGATTCAATTCACTGCTTCCAAATGCCAGTATCAGTAGTATAAATGCCCCGGCGATGATCACCCCACCTGCAAATCCACCCCCTGGAGTCAAATGCCCGTGAAGAATGATGTAAATTCCATACACGAAAATAAGCCCCGCCAGCAGCTGGGTTACCTTTTTTATAATAACGGACATTCCTTCCATAATGCACTATTTTTTTCCTTTCAATCTTAACAGTGTAAGCACACCCAGGGCTGCTGTATACAATATAACTGCCTCTCCAAGGGTGTCATAGGCCCTGAAATCGAAAATGACCCCGGTCACAAGGTTCACACTTCCGGTCTTTTCCACTGCACCGTTCACATAGGCCTCTGACATTCTGAGTGTATGCGATCCCAGCGAATCCAGGTTCTCAATGGCCAGCAGGAAAAAGTAGAGCAATCCGGCGAAAACAATAAACCCGGTCACCATCTGCAGGATCGATCTCCTGTCGAATGTTGCCTCAATCTCATTCCGGCTGCTGTCCAGTACCACCGCAACCATGATGACCAGGGTAATGGTTTCTACCACAATCTGCACGATCGCCAGGTCCGGGGCCTTCAACAGGAGAAAACAGATGACCAGGCCATAACCCACAATTCCCATTGCAACAACTGCCGAAAGCAGGTCCTTCGCGTGAATTGCAAAGAGGGCTCCGGCAATCATGAATACCAATATCATGGAAATAGTCAAATCCATATCTGATCAAATTAGGTTATCAGCAGAAGCAACAGAATCACAACACCGGCAAACACCCACAGGACATAGTCGTGCAACACACCCGAATGGGCTTTGCTGAGAAGCCGGCCCAACCATGAACAGCCCTGCCTGGACAGCTCATACAGGTCAAACCATTTGTCCCTGGCCCTGCGGTACATGAAGGCAATCCATTTGAATTCCTGGAATGTTCTGTAGAATTCAAGCGTGGAAAAGGAAGTCTCCTCCTGAAGCTTTTCACCCCCGATAAAGCTATCCGACGACCTGGTATTCTTCACATTCCCAAGTAAATAAATGAGAATACCCAATCCGATGGAAACCAGTACAAGAACTCCCACCATGGAGGATGCCCATGCACCGGTGAAGGCAAAGGTGCCGGAAACCGGCATCAATAGTCCGGGCACCACCTGTTTGCTGGCAAATACCCCGAAGCCTGCACACGTCAAAGCAAGGATGAGCATGGGCCCAACCATCAGGGGAGAACCCTCTTTCACAGCAGACAGTTCCTTTCTCTGGCGGCCCAGGAAAATCCCTCCCACCAGTTTGATGAAGCTGGCCAGGGTCAGGGCAGAACCCAGGACGGCAAGTCCAAGCCATAAAACCCAGAGTTTGTTGGAGATCCCGATACCGCCCCCGAAATCAATAATCCCCTGGTAGATCATCCATTTTGAAGCAAATCCGTTGAAGGGCGGGATTCCTGAAATGGAAAGGGCGAATACCAGGACAGCTATAAATGTAAGGGGCATTGTTCGGGAAAGACCTCCCAGGTCTTCCATATCCTCTTTCCCGGTTTGCTGTTCAACTGCCCCTGCTGCCAGGAACAGACCCCCTTTATAGATGGCGTTGTTGATCATATGGAAGAGGCCTGCTGCAACTCCGATCATAGATCCAAGGCCAAAACCCACAACCATGTAGCCTACCTGAGAAACCGCGTGGTAACCGAGCAGTCGTTTATAATTATGCTGTATCAGTGCCATCATGACAGCGGTGATGATGGTAATTACTCCAATGGTGAGCAGGATGAACCGCATCCAGTCCCCCAGGGCAAACAGCTGGGTGGTGATCCTGGCCAGGAAATATATACCCAGGAGCTTATCCAGCGAAGCCGGGAGGAAGGCTGATGAAGAAGCAGGCGCTTTTTCAGTATAGTCGGGAATCCATGTGTGAAATGGAAAGGCCCCTGCTTTGGTGAAACAACCTGTCAATAAAGCGAGAAATGCGATGGTTCGTACAAGGTCGCTGGTGGGCAGGGTAATCTCATCCATATTCAGGGTCCCGGTGATCCTCCAGATCAGGGCGACACCCAGTATCATGATCCCATCAGAAGCCCCGATCATCACCAGGGTCTTCTTGGCAGCGGCACTGCTTGCCTCATCAGTTCCCCGGATCAGGAGGTAGAGCGTCAAACCAAGTACGCCCCAGCAAATCAAGAGGAGCAAGAGGTTATTGGCCAGTACCGCTCCCAGGGTAAATCCAAGGGTAATCAGGAACCAGGCATGGAAGTTCCTCATGGTTCTTTTGATCTTATATCCAAGGGAATAGATGGCAATTAGAAGAGATAAAAAGCTGATAAACAATACAATGAGCCTGCTTAATGCGTCAATCGAAAGCGAACTGTAACGCTCTGCGTCTGCCACAGCCCCCAATTCAGATACTCCGAATCCGCTGGCTGCTACCCAGTCCCTCAGTGTAAATACCAGATCTTCTGCCCGGTAAAGCACCAGGCCCAGGTAACATGTCACCAGGCATACCAGGATGGCAAAGATGCCTTTCATGACCCTCAGGCTGGCAGGCAGAAACAACAGCAACAGGCCGGTTAAAACAGGTAGCAGAATAATATAGATTGCCTGGCTCATGGTGAATGTTTATGCATGTTTAAGCAACTTTTTTGTCAGAAGCGCGGAATGCTCAATGATCTCTTTTGCATTCATGATCCTTTTGCCACTCCGGTGGTCGATGGCTACTGCCAACCGCTCTGTACAGCAGTAACAAGGATCCACTGCCGCCAGGGAAATGGTGGCATCAGAAATACTTTGTCCCACGCAGGATTTCTTAAAAGTGGATATATTGGTATAGCTGGGTGCTCTAATTTTGTGGCGTGCAGGCGAGTTTGATCCGTCCGAAACCACAAAATGAAAGACTTCCCCCCTCGGAGCTTCGGCATGGCCGGTGCCGTATCCCGGCGGGATGTGTTTCACCTTTACATCGATATCCCCCTCTTTTTCTTTCCTCAATCCTTCCAGGCACTGCTCAATGATGGAGACTGACTCATACATTTCAAGCAACCTGACTTCGGCCTTGGCAAAGACATCACCGGCCCCGGCAGTGATCACTTTCCAGTTAACCAGCGGATAAGCTGCATAGGGATCGTCCCTGCGGACATCCACGTCGACCCCCGATGCCCGGGCAGTTGGACCCACTGCAGCAAAGTTGAGGATATCTTCCCGGGTGAGGATCCCCACCCCTTTGGTCCGGGCATGGATGACCGGATCGTCCATGACAGCCCCCACGAGCAGATCCGTCTTTTTCTTCACCAGGGAAAGAACTTCCTGAATGGCAGCTATTTTTGCATTTTCGATATCCCTTCGTACTCCGCCAACCTTAAACATGGCATAGCTGTTCCTGTTCCCGGTGATCATTTCAAAAAGATCCAGTACGGGTTCCCTGTATTTCCATGCCCACATGAATACGGTATTGTATCCCAGGAAATGTCCTGCAAGGCCTACCCAGAGCAGGTGGCTGTGTATCCTTTCGAGTTCAGCGATGATGGACCTGATGTATTTGGCCCTGTTGGGCACCTCCACCCCGGCAATCTCCTCCACACTGTTGGCAAAGGCAAAGGGGTGGGAAGTGGAACAGATGCCGCATATCCTTTCCACCAGGAAAAAGACCTCATCGTAACTCTTTTTCTCACTCAGTTTTTCAATGCCCCGATGGTTATAGCCGGTCTCCCACTTCACATCCTTCACGATCTCTCCTTCGCAGTATAATTTGAACAGCTCGGGTTCTTCCTGAAGGGGATGAAAGGGTCCTACCGGGATCAGTGTCTGTTTGCTCATGTGCTTGCCTCCCCTTTTGATGAAAAGTCCTTCCTGTAAGGATAAACTCCTTTGGCCCAGTTCCCTTCAGAGAGTAATTCATCCAGGTTGGGATGGTTGAGAAAGTTGATCCCGAACAGTTCGTGCATCTCCCTTTCGATCCAGTTGGTGGCTTCGAACATGTTGGAAAGGGACTCCACTTCCGGCTGTTCGCTATCGAGGATTACATGGAGGTTCAGGATCAAACCGGTCTGGTCCAGGCTGAAATGATAATAGATCTCAAATCCTTTCCTGGTATGGAGCGCGGAGGCAATGATAAAACGGTACCCACGTTCGTAATGAAGATAGCGGGAGATGGCCACAAGTGCCGATGGATCAATGGTAAATGTCGCCCGCCGGTCATTCCGGATCTCCGTCCCCACGATCTCTTTTGGAAAAGTATCTTTTAGATTGTCAATGACCATTTTTTCAGTTTTTACCCAGAAGTTTCACTATTCCGGCAAGGATGGCTTCAGGCTTCGGAGGGCATCCCGGAATGTATGCATCCACAGGAATGATTTGATCCACAGGCCCTGCGAAGGTATTCCCCTCTGCAAAGATGCCCCCGGTGCATCCACATGCACCAATGGCAACCACGAGGATGGGTTTGGAAGCTTGCTGGTAGATCTCCAGCAGCCTGGGCTTATCCTTTTTATTGATGGATCCGTTCACCAGGAGCACATCGGCATGCCTGATGCTTCCAACCAGGACCATGCCGAATCGTTCCACATCATACCTGGGGGTCAGGCAATCCAGGATTTCAATATCACAGTTGTTGCACGATGCGCCTCCAAAGTGAAACAGCCAGAGTGATTTTTTGAAACAATAACTTTTAAAGCCCACGACTACAGAGTTTATAAACCAAAAATTGCCAGCACGATAGCAATGATTGCCAGGAGATTCATCCAAACAAAAAAGAACCGGATTGCCTGCTTGATCTTTACCCGGGGATTTGTATTTCTGACCAGGGTGAGGAGCAGTACAATTGCAAGTAGTTTCAGAATGGCATAGAGGATGTGTATCCCTTCAAGCCGGGACCCATTCATCAGGATGGCAATGATCAGGGACGGAAGGACAAACAGCAACATGTATTTTGAAAGCTTGATCATGGCGTAGGGTGTGCCCGAGTATTCGATAAAGATTCCGTCAGAGATTTCAGTTTCAGCTTCCGGCATGTCGAACGGGACCATGGCCAGCTTTGCCTGCAGGCAAAAAATGGCAACTATAAAGAGGAGGACCCCGGATATGCTCCCGATAAAGGGAGTTCCTTCCTGTTGGATCCGGATGACCTGCTGCAGATCAATGCTCTGCCCTGATTTTATAATAACCCCCGCCAGTACCAGCAGGAAGGTGAGTTCGTAGCTCATGATCAGTTTCATCTCGCGGGAAGCACCCACGGCAGCCAGCGGATTTCCTGATGCCAGGGCTCCCAACACATAAGTAAGGGAAGGTATGGTGAGCAAATAAAAAATGACGATCAGGTCCCCCCGAAACCCGGTTGTAATATTCAGCATGGGCAGCAGAATGAAAATCCCTGCCAGGGTGACCCCGAAAACCGCAAAAATGGGGGCGGCCATAAAAAGTCCCTTTGCCCCCCGGGCCGGCAGGATGGTTTCCTTCACCAACAACAATTTAAAAAAATCGTAGAAGGGCTGGAACAGGGGCGGGCCTTTCCGAAACTGAACCCTGGCCGTAATCTTCCGGTCGAACCAGGAGAGAAAGGCGCCTGCAACTGCCACGAAAAGGAAGCCCGGAAAAATGAGAAAATAGAAGAGTTGCATGCCCATAACAATTGAATTACAAGGTGTCAGTTTTCCACATTTGCTCTCTCACCAGGACAAAGTCATTTAACTGATAAATATTCTTTTCGGGATCTTCCTCCATATCCACCACCCGGACAGCTCCTTCAGGGGAATTCCGGATAAAAAGGTCCAGTTCCCTTGCATTGGTCACATCAAAATAATGCTCCTTGTCCCTGTGATATTCGAAAAAATCGGTCATCATGGTCCCGAAAGGGCAGATCACCACACACGACTTACAGGATACACAAAGGTTGGTGGCACGGGATATGAAACCATGTTCATCTTTTTCAAGAGCCTCAGCCGGACAAACAGCCACACAGGGCGCGTCGGTACACCTTCTGCAGGTGAACCGGAAGACTGCCTCCTCCCGGATACTTTTCAGTCCTTCCTGGCCAGTGGACGAAAGGTAAAAACCTTCGGGAGGCGATATATCACAGCTTCTTCCCGGCTGTACACGGAATTTTTCCAGATCGATCAGGATCTTTTGTGCCATATTCAATTCCAGATATGAGGTTGATCTTTAATTTCATCGTAGGTAAAAACGGGACCGTCTTTACATACCAGGTACTTGCCCATCATACAATGGCCACATTTCCCCAGTCCGCAGGACATGTTCTTTTCCATGGAGAGATAGATGTCATTTTCGGGGTAGCCCATCTCCAGTAATTTCATGGTACCGAACTTCATCATAACGGGCGGTCCGCAAACCACTGCCACCGAATTCCCGATATCCATGTGAACATCATCCAGCAATACGGTGACCACCCCCACCCTTTCGGTCCAATTCCCATTGGCCTGGTCCACACTCCGCAATACTTCAAATTTTGGTGTTTTCCTTAGTTCCTGGATATAGGGTTTATACACACAATCTTCCGGGGTTTTTGATCCGTAACAGAGGGTCACTTTCCTGAGCTGATCAGAAATGGCAATCAGATTATATAGCAAAGAGCGGATTGGGGCAAAACCGCATCCCCCCCCGAGGATCAGTACCTCTTTGTCAACAAATTTCTCGATGGGGTATCCCCGGCCAAAGGGTCCCCTGATCCCCATTTTTTCCCCGGGCTGCATTCCATGCATATGCTCTGTTACCTGCCCCGTCTTCATGACAGTGATTTCCAGCCGGCTTTTCACCAGGGGCGAAGAAGAGGGGGTGAATGGGGCCTCTCCCAGGCCATCGATGGTCACTTCAATAAACTGCCCGGTTTTGAATGAAAATTCCTTTTCCGGCACAAGGACAAAAGTCTTAATGAGTGGCGATTCATCAATGATCCTGATCAATTCAGAGTTCAGGGGTTTGTAGATATTTCCATTCATTCCCATGGTTTATCAGCTTGACAATTCAGCGAACAACTCATTCTTGTTGATGTGCCCGATGCAGGTCTCAATACAACGGCCACAACCTGTGCAGGCTTTTGACGCATACTTCTGAGGTTTCCAGACATATTTGCACAGATACCTGTTCTTGAATCTTTCGGGCAGCGCATGAAGGGCATCCTCTCCTCCGGCCACCCGCTCAAAACCCGGATACTGGCAGGTATCCAGCTGCCTTATTTTTTCAAATCCGGACCGGTCGATCAGGATAAAGCAGGAACAGGTTGGACAGATGGCGCTGCAGGCCCCGCATGAAACGCAGGTGGAAGCATATTTCTTCCAAATCTCTTTGCCTGCCCCCGAAACAAGTTTACCTGTCTCAAGGTAATCGGGCAGACCCTTGTTCCTGGTTTTTAAAAGTTCAAGCACCTCCTTGCGGCTGGTCTCCAGGGATTGCAACAGAGATTGTTCCGGTTCCAGAGAAACAAGGATGCCCATCGATTCGATGAAGGATTGCCCTTTTGATCCAAAAACAGTCAGGATGACCTGGTCGCCCAAAACGGAAATGGAAAGGTCAGCATGATCGTCCCCAACGGGCTCGATCCCGTAGCTTGTGCAATGGCAATGCTCCTGGATGCTCAGGCAATCCATGGAAATCAGCGTGGTGTTTTTGCGTCTTTCTGCATACACCGGGTCTATAAACTCCTGGTCCAGGTAAATCTCGTCCAATATCAGGAGGGCCATCACATCACATTGGGGTGGTCCGATGATCACAACCGGCCGGGAAGCCCGGCCATTCATTGTAACATTTTCCTTGACAGGCAGAAAAAATTTCTTTAGCGGGGTAACCGGTTTGGGCTTGTTGTAAACGATTTCAGGAACCAGATCGGCATTCAGCAGCGTGTAATCGCAACTGCTTTCGTTCTCTAGGGGTGCATAAATGTCAACAGATGTAATAAGCTGTGATAATCTTTCATTCCATTCCTCTTTCCCGATGGAGATTTTGTTCATTTGATGTGAAAAATATAACCATAAAAATATACTTGGACTCTATATCTGTCAAGCATTATGCCGGGGAAAAATTCTGAACCATATATTATCATAATGATTAATATGTTGATTTTCTAACATATAAGTATGTATTGATTATTAAAAATATATTCAGATCTTTGAAAGATCTATCCTCCAAAAAAAATTATATTGTGAAAAAAAATACAAAATGCCCCTTAAGAAAAAGCCTCCGAAGAATACTTTTATACAGGGGAAGCCTGATCCGGCTGCAGGCACTTGGCGTAAACAGGGTCTTCTCTTATACCCTGGGTAAAGAGACCGGCATTACACCGGAACAGGTCAGAAAAGATTTTTCTGAGTACAGGATCAAGGGCAATCAAAGGGGAGGGTACCAGGTGGAAGAACTGATCACCGAATTGGAAAGGATCTTTTATCAGAACGGGCGTCAAAACATTATTGTAGTAGGCCGGGGAAATATTGGATCCTCCCTGTCCAACTATCAGAAGTTTATCCAGCGGCAAATCAACATTGTGGCTACTTTTGACATTGATCCTTCCAAGCAGCGAATGCGGTCGGAAATCCCGGTCTATGACATGGGCCGGCTGGAGGAGATCATCGAGAGATTTTCGGTAAGGACCGCCATTATTGCTGTGCCGGATATTGCTGCCCAATCGGTCTGCGATCAACTCGTAAAATCCGGTATTGAAGGAATTATCAATTTTGCCCCGGTCATCCTCAAGGTCCCCGATTACACAGTCGTAAACAACGTGAACCTGAGCGATGAAATCGAAAGTGTTATCTACTGTGTTTCCAGTGCTCCCGTTCCAAAAAAGAGACATGGAATGACCACCTGAGGAGAATGGCTGGTTTACCCATGAAAGTCCACAAAAAAGCAAACTTCTTTCACATTAGTAATTCTGACCGAAAAGGGATAATTTTATTATGAATTGATCATTCATTCTTGAAACGTGCGCTTAGCCATCATCTCCGATATCCATGAAGATTACGGGAGCCTGCAAAGGATTCTCGGAAGAATCGATAGCAAGGGCTATGATAAACTCATTTGCCTGGGGGATGTTTCAGGATTCAGCCTGCCTTTCTTCAGGTACGAAAATACAAGAAATGCATCCGCCTGCCTGGAACTGATCAGGGAGAAATGTGAGGTCATCATTCCCGGAAATCACGATCTCCATACAGCCGGCAGGATTCCCAGGCATTCGGCCACCTTTGATTTCCCGCCTGACTGGTATGAAATGGATCCCGGAGAGCGTTTAGCGCTGGGGAAAGATGAGCTCTGGTTCCACGACAACGACCTGGATCCCGGATACAGTCAAGATGAAGTGGATTTCCTCTCAACCCTTCAGGAGTATTGCGTTCTGGATACTCCTGACTACAATATTCTGCTGAGCCACTATGCCTACCCCAACCTTTCAGGATTCTCAAAGAAATTTTACACATGGGAAAAAGAGTTCCGCGCACATTTTGATTTCATGCAAAACCTGGGCTGCAGTGTGGGTTTTACCGGTCATGCCCATCCAAGGGGATTTTACAGGGTCACTCCCGATGGTTTCAGGCACTTCAGCTATCGCGCGCTTGAGATCAGCAAATTCCCCTCAATCCTAGGCATTCCACCTGTCACCAGGCACAAACACAGAAGGGGATTTTGTATATTTGATACTGCCAGCCGGAAGGTTCAAATTATAAAGTTATAAACGCAATGCCCCAGAGCAACCTGAAACGGTTTTTTCTTTTCATTGTGATGCCTTCCATCCTGGCGATCAGCCTCTTTATAGCTTCAATTTTTTTCGTCATCCTGCCCTCGTTTGAGAAGAACATCATGGAGGGGAAAAAGGAGATGATCTCCGAACTTACCCAGAGCGTTTGCAGCCTGATTGAGGAGTACCAGCAGGAGGTCACCAAGGGACTGATCCCATTGGACTCTGCACAGGCACTGGTGGTCGAACGGATCAGCCAGATCCGCTATGGAGATGAGTTAAAAGACTATTTCTGGATCATTGACAAGCAACCTGTGATGATCATGCACCCCTACCGGCCCGAACTCATCGGTAAGGATCTGAATCATTATAAGGATCCGGACGGCAAACTGGTTTTTGTGGAATCTGTAGCCGTGGTGAGCAAAAAGGGCGAAGGATTTATTGATTATATGTGGCAGCGGAAAGATGATTCAACCAGGATTGTCCCAAAGCTCTCCTATGTAAAAGAGGTGCAACCCTGGGGATGGATTGTTGGAACCGGAATTTACCTGGAAGATGTGAGACTGGAAATTGGATTTTTAAAAAAGGGGCTCCTGCGGGTTGCGCTGCTGATTTCACTGATTATCAGCACCATCCTGGCCTTCATCATCAGGCAGAGCCTTGATATTGAAAAAAGAAGGCGCAAGGCTGAGAACGACCTCCGTCTTTCAAGGGAGAAATACAAATCACTGGTGGAAGCATCCACCGAAGGGACGCTCATGCTTGCAAACCAGGCTTTCGTTTTCTCTAATATGAAATTCAGCGACCTAAGCGGCTATGACCCTGCTGAGGTCAGACAAATGAATTTCGAACAACTGTTCGACGTGAAATGGGAAATGCTTGCATCAGAATTCAAGGATCCCAAAAGCAGCATCTCCCGCGAAACCATCCTGAAATGCAAAGACGGAAGCCAGAAAGAGGTAGTGATCTCAGCCTCGCAAATCACCTATGCAGGCCAAACCGGGTATATCCTGGTTACCAAAGAGGTAAGTTCCCTGATGCAATTCGAAAAAGAGAGCGGACAACTGGCTGTTGAACTGCAAACTTCCCTCTCCGTGATGAATCAACCGCTTCATTCCATTGCCGGTGAGATTTGGAAATGTCAGGCCGATACCTCCATCCGGGATGCTGCCCTGCTGATGTCCCGGAAAAACCGAACCATCCTGTTCATCCAGCAAAACAATGAGATCATTGGGGTGATTAATAACAATGATCTGAACAGAAGGGTTCTGGCAACGGGCATGGATCCTGGCAACAGGGTGATCGAAATCATGACCTCCCCGGTGGTCACGCTGCCAGGGAATGCCCTTCTTTATGAAGGAATACTCACCATGAATGCAAAATCCGTCTCGCATATCGCTCTGACCGGCAGGGATCACACAATCAATGGTGTGGTAGGTTATAAGGAGCTGGTTGAAATGCAGCAGAACATGGTTGGATTCCTTGTGAGAGAGCTAGAGAATTCTGAAACGACAGATCAGATTTCCCACATATACCGGCGCCTGACTGCTCTGGTGAAAGCGCTGATCGAAAGCGGCAGCCACACCACTAACATCACCAGGATCATCACCAAAGTGGCAGACGCCATCCACCGTCGCCTGATGGAGCTCGCGCTGGAAGAACTGGGGCCTGCCCCCGCAAGGTTTGCACTCATGGTGATGGGGAGCCTGGGCCGGGGCGAACAAACGCTGGCCACGGACCAGGATAATGCAATCATTATTGGGGATCACACCGGCCTCAACAAGCAGGAGGTACAATCCTACTTCCTGTCACTTGGCAAAAAAATCAACAACGATCTTCGCATCGTAGGATACAAGAAGTGCCCAGGGGAGATTATGGCCGGAAATCCCACCTGGAACCAGGACCTCCCTACCTGGAAAAAATATTTTAGCAACTGGATTCAGGACAGCAATCCAAGGGATATTCTCGACACAGCCATTTTTTTCGATTTCAGGTTTATATACGGTGAGAGCCCTCTGGTGGAGGAACTTCGTGCCCACGTGAATCAAACATCGGAGAACAAATCCGTATTTTTTTATCACATGGCCCATGCAATAATGAAGATGAAACCAACCGCTTCTCACCAGGCAAACGAGCCCATGGATTTAAAAAAAATGCTTTTGCCTCTGACTTCATTCATCCGGCTTTATGCCATTCGTGCACAAATGATAGAAACAGGCAGTATGGAGCGGGCTGCCCTGTTGCTGGAGCGAAAAGAGATTGATCAACCAACCTGGGACGAACTGACCCAGTCATTCAACTATCTCACATACCTCCGGATCAGGAACCAGTCAGCAGCCATTGCCAGTAATGAAATACCCACAAACAGTTTGTATATCAGCAGTTTAACCCGGATCGAATCCATTACCCTGAAAAAACTAATCACTGATATCACTGGCCTGCAAACCAGGCTGAGTGCGGAATTCACGGGTCCGGACTGAGTACGTTTTTCAGTTTGCACTTGTAACAGGATTGATGTATTTTTACGTAAACAAGAAATACTCCAGGACATGTCACTCAGGAACTTCATTTCAATCATTTTGGTGATCATTGGTTCACAGGCAAATGCACAGGATTATTCGCCCTTCTTTCTTGGACACGAATGGATTTATGACATCCTGGAAGACGGCACCATCGTAGGCACCGATACCATGAGGGTTGATGAAACCCTTAGCTCCGGAGATACCACATTCTATTATGTAAGCAATCATACGAACTATACCGATGGAAGACCCCAGGAGGATCCTGAGCTGAATATATTCCTGGATGGATTCATCGATTTGAACAACGTTTATGTAAGGACATCCCTGGGTGAGTCAATTGTCATGGACCTATTGTACTTTAAACATGCATACACCCACCTTGAAAACTACAGCAACCAGCTTTTCTCTGCCACATCTTACTTCATCGGTGATTATGACCTGCCTTTGTCCAGTTACAAGGATTGTTTCTGGCTGAAAATCAACGAATCAGATTCAACTGGCTTTGTGATGGCGCCGGACCTGGGTATAGTGGCAACCATCGAAGCAGGATCGATGACCCGTGCCATGAAGGAAAACAATCTGCCGCCTGTTACCAACGTTAAACTTTACCTTTGTGAGGGCGACAGCGTTATGCTGCACTCCAGGTACATCAAAGATGAAGGAATTTACAGAGATACACTTTCCGGAAGTGAAGGGAGCGACAGCATCGTGGCTGCCGCCGTAACCGTATTGCCCGTTTCCGTATATACGGAGGATATGTCCATATGCCAGGGAGAGAGCTATTTTGCAGGGGGAGCCGACCAGACAATCCAGGGAACCTATTATGATACCCTGGTCAATATGGTTGGTTGTGACAGTGTGGTAATCACCAACCTGACCATTTTACCTGTTTCAGAATCCTCAACGGATGTAACCATTTGCGATGGTGAGAGTTATTTTGCGGGAGGAGCCCAGCAAACCACCTCCGGCGTATATGTTGATACCTATGTAAACGCTGCAGGTTGTGACAGTACCGTAACCACCAACCTGACCGTTGAGATCTGTGCCGGTTCATTCACCGGACCGGATCAATACAAGAAGCTCCGGGTCTTTCCGAATCCGACTTCCGGGATCCTGTATATTGAAGCTGCCAGTCTGGAACACATTGAAGTATTCGACGTTTTCGGAAAACTGATCCACGAATCCGGCAACAAAATGTTTGACTTCAGCGATCTGCCCCAGGGTTGTTATTATGTAAAATGCTACGATCAGAATCATGAATTCTCTGTCCGGAAAGTGATCTATCAAAAATAGGAGCAGGGGAATTGGAAGGCAAAATCGTTGGTGTTGGATTTCAGAAGACAGGTACTTCTTCCCTCAGGGAGGCCCTAAAAATATTGGGATATCGCGTAAAGGACACAAGTTCCCGTCCACTGATCCCCATCCTGAAGGGTGATTATAACCGGGTCATGAAAATGATCAGCGGTTACGACGCAATGGAAGACACTCCCTGGTACATGATCTACAAGGAACTGGATGAAAGAATCCCGGGATCCAAATTCATATTGACCTACAGGGATGCAGCGTCCTGGTATGAAAGTGTGTCCAGGCACATCGGGATGTTGAGAAACCCAAGTCATGAATGGATTTACGGCCGGGGCAAGGGATTGCCCATGGAACACAGGGAAAACACCATTCGGGTTTACTCCGACCACATCAGGGAGGTTACAGGGTACTTCAAAAACCGCCCGGAAGATTTCCTTACGATCGATTTTACCAAAGGTGAGGGGTGGGAAAAACTTTGTGCCTTCCTGGGTAGGGAGATCCCGGATGTCCCGTTCCCCCATGCCAATCAGTGGCTGTCCACAACGGCCAGACAGTCCTATTACGGACAGAAGAAAAACCTGAGATTTTACCGTCAGCATTTGCGGTACTCTCTGAAAATTAAATACATAGATTGGAAGGGTTATTGGTAGTGTAATCATTCATATTGTTAAATTTGAGCATGAGCCAGACCAAATCAGAACTTCTTTACGATCTGTTCGACAGGTGGTGCGGAGAGAAAGTGACTTCCGTCAATAAGTTGCCGGCCTCCGGATCCCCAAGAGAGTATTACAGAATCAAGGGAACTGAATCAGCAGCCATCGGGGTCATCAATCCGGACCGGGAGGAGAACGAGGTCTTCATTGAATTCAGCAGGCATTTTCGCTCCAAAGGATTGTCCGTTCCGGAGATATACCTGGTGGACCTGGAAAACAATGCATACCTGCAGGAAGACCTGGGAGACATCACCCTGTTTGATCACCTGGTCAGCCTCAGGACAAAGGGAGCTTTCCCCGATGAACTGAAGCAGATTTACAAGGAGGTGCTGACCGAATTGCAGAAGTTCCAGATCAACGGATCGGAAGGGCTTAATTTCGGCGTGTGCCACCCCAGGTCCTGTTTTGACCGGCAGAGCATGCAGTGGGACCTCAGCTATTTCAAGTATTATTTCCTGAAACTGGCAGGTATTCCTTTCAATGAGCAACAGCTTGAGGATGATTTCAACACACTGATCGGGTATTTGCTGGCCCAGGATACAGACCATTTTCTTTATCGTGATTTTCAGTCACGCAACATCATGCTCAGAGATGGCAAACCTTGTTTTATTGATTACCAGGGGGGGCGGAAAGGGGCATTGCAATATGATGTGGCATCCCTTCTGTATGATTCAAAAGCTGACATCCCGCCCCACATCAGGGAAGAGTTGCTTGAACATTATATCCGGGGACTAAAGGACTATCCCGGAGTTGATCCGGATGCTTTCATGGAATCCTATTATGCCCATGTGCTGATCCGCATAATGCAGGCCATGGGTGCCTATGGATTCAGGGGTTTTTATGAGAAGAAAATCCACTTCCTTCAGAGCATTCCCTATGCCCTGAACGACTTGAAATGGATCCTGCAGAATGTGCAGCTACCCATCCATATCCCTGCCTTGCTGAAGGTCTTTGAAAGACTTCTGACCGCTCCCGGGCTGAAAAGATTCAGGGACAGGGAGCCTCGTCAATCCACCCTGACCGTTTCGGTCAGTAGTTTCAGCTACAAACATGGGATCCCCGATGACCCCAGCGGCCACGGCGGAGGTTATGTTTTCGATTGCCGGGTGATTACAAATCCCGGGAAGCTCGAACAATTCAGGGATCTGTGTGGCAAAGACCAACCTGTGGCGGATTTCCTCGATCAACAGGGTGATGTGCATGAATTTCTGAGCAGTGCAACCTCGCTGGTCGATATGTCGGTGGACAATTACGAAGAGCGGGGGTTCACCCACCTGATGGTCAGCTTCGGGTGCACCGGGGGACAGCATCGTTCGGTGTATTGTGCAGAAAAGCTTGTGGCCCATCTCAGGGAAAGCCAGAATGTCCGGGTCACCCTGTGGCACCGGGAACTGGACTAATCCTATAAACTGTTCGGTTCTTCAACGACCCCGAAGTGATATGTTCCGCTTACCGCTTTGAAAACGGCATAACCTTGGTCCATACCCAGTGATTCCAAACCCTCTGTTTCTGAAGCAGGAGATCCTCCTTCATCCACAGATTCCGGATCAGGAGAAGGCACATAGATGGTTCCACTGCATCCTACAGGAATAGTTACATCCATGGTAAAGCGGCCTTTTTCATTCTTCCAGGAAATTCCGCCTTCACCGTATGAGGTCTGGTTCGTATAGCTCACCCAGGCCAGGTCATCCACCGGCTGAGGCCTGAAGATGATATGACGGTATCCCGGACTGTCGGGGTCGGCCTGCATGCCTGCCAGGTTTCTGTAGAACCATACCAGTCCGCCGCCAAACATGGGATGGTTGTGGGAACCTCCTCTACCCCAACTCTCCCGGGTGGTGGTGGAACCCAGCTCCACCCAGTGACCGAATCCGGGTTCACTCCTTTTATTCATGGCCTCATAGGCCAGCTCCTGCATCCCGTTTTCGGCGAGGACTTCAAAAAAGAACCGTGTTCCGAAAATCCCCGTATCCAGATGCCCTTCGCTCCTGCGAATCCCTGCTTTTAGTGCAGTCAACACCCTCTCATACCGGTCATCGGGGACACCCATTTTTAACGCCAGGATGTTCCCACCCCCGTCTCCATAGGATCCCGTTTCCTCGTCATAAAACCGGGCATGAAATGCTTTGCTGGTCTTTTCTGCCAGTTGCCTGTGGGCCTCACTCTCTTCATGCTTCCCTAAAATTGCTGCTGTTTTGGATGCAATATTGGCACAGTACCAGAGGTAGAAAGTATGCACCATCTCGTCGGGAACCGTCTTGCCGGGGGCAACCCACTCCCCCAGGTTAAACCACTTCAGTATATCACCATTCTTGCCGGTTCGTTTCGAAAACATGATCCCCTCTTCATCCACCCAGGTCTGCATGTACTTCAGGTACCCTGTCATCCCCTCGTAATTATCTTCCAGCATATCTGTTGCGCCATAAAGCACATAATATTGCCAGGGAATCTCGCATATGGCTGCACCCCAGGCAGGCCCTCCCCCGCAACCCGGTTGCCAGGGCGCCCCATTGGGAATGTATCCTGTTTCCGGGATCTGTGCGCCCAGCATGTCCTGTACCCATTTCTGATAGAAATTCCTTGCATTGTAATTGTGAAGAACGGTTATGCAGGTTACCTGCCCGTCGCCCGTATAAGGGGAACGTTCCCGGTGGGGACAGTCGCTGGCGATCCCTCCGTGCATGTTGTCGGTCTGGCTCCTTCTCCAGATGGTATTGATGGTATTGAAGAGATCATTGGATGTTTCAAACACTGCAGAGGGTTCAATAACAGTATTCACAGCTTCTGCCGTGAGATGCTCAGGCTTCAACTCCCCGGGCCAGTTGGTAATCTCCACTCCGCTGAAGACAAACCAGTTGAATCGCGGCGCATAGGACTCAGGGCCATTCCCTGAAAAGATATAACTGTTTTCGCCGGAATAGAGATTTCCGTTAAATGTCATCTCCACCCTGTGACCCTTGGGACCTTCCACATTGTTCAGGCGTACCCACCCCGATATCTCCGTTCCAAAATCGACCTTGTAATGGCCCTCTCCGAGTTTCTCCACAGAGACCGGTTCAAACCGTTCGGTGACCCTGTCGGGCCATGCAGTATGAGCCACCAGCTTCCCAAATGGTTCCTTTCGGATGGCCGCCTCTTCCCATTGAGAATCATCAAAACCTGCTGTACACCAGCCCGGTTGTTCTTTCCGGGCATCATAAACCTCCCCGTAATAGACCATGTCCATCAAAACAGGGCTCCGGGAAGCCTTCCATGAACTGTCACTGGTGATCACCTCTTCACTTCCATCCGCATAGGTCAGGTGAACCTGGCAGAGGAATCTTGGAGAGCCATAGGAAGCCGTCCAGAATTTGGCTGGATTGTAGAATCCGTTTCCCAGGATCCCGCCAATGGCATTTCCTCCCTGCTTCAGCTGTCCTTTGATATCATAGGCCAGGTACATCACCCTGTACTCCCTGAATGCATCGGGCAGGTAGATGTCTGCATCCATCAGCTGGGGGCGCTTCCCGTAGTTGGTCTGGTTGGGCACCAGTAAATCCTCTCCCACTTTCTCCCCGTTCAGGTAAAGCTCAAAATAGCCCAGGCCTGTCACATAGGCCACTGCACTGACTACCTCCTTTTTCACCGAAAACTCCTTTCTCAAAAGTGGAGCCGGGGGCCCAAACTGTTCCGGCCGGCCATCGGGACCTCCGGCTGGCTTGGGAAGAGCTTCTTCACCCTGCCACGGGGCTCCGATCCAACTGGCTTTCCAGTCCTCCGGATCCAAAAGCCCCATTCTCCAGAATGACGGCTCGCTCCAGGGAGATACCGCTCCATCCCTGTCCCATACCCTGACCTGCCACCAGCACTCCTGCCGCGATCCCAGAGCCTTCCCTTCATATTCCACCCGGAAGGACTGTTCTGAATCACGCCTGCCACTATCCCACAGGTCAGGAGTTTCCAGTTTATCCGGGGAGGTGGCAACCCGAACCTGGAAGGCCGTCTGAGCTTGTCCCCTGACACCTTCTCCGGCCCGGTTGATCCAGCCCAGCCTGGGTTGCGGAACATCCACCACAGGGGGATTCTTCAGATACTCACAGGTGAGCTGGGTGGGTTCAATACCCGATTGATGGGCGCAACCCGTGAGGAGAAAGGATCCCATCAGAACCCAAAGCAGGAATGATCCCGGAAGGATAGCATTTTTTAAGGCTTGCATGGTTGTAGGTGTTTCTTCTTTTGTTGGTGGTGTTTCTTCTTTTAAATGATGCGTACAAATTACTAAAATACTTTAACGGGCTCCCCGTATTTCCTCCTCCAGAGAAGATACCTTCTGAAGCAGGGTCTCAATGACAGCCTGCTGCTCCCGGTTCTGCTCCGCCAGTTCCTGGATCGCTTTAATGGCAACTACCTGTGCGGGGTAGCTGTCCATTTGGAGCAAATCTTCTCCCTCACCCATGTTATCTCCGCCCCTTTGCACAGCCTCGGGGAAAACATCTGCAAATTCCTGGGCGATGAAATTGTAATACACCTTATCTTTTATGACAGGATTTTTCTCCATCCATATATCGGTATAGCGGAACTTCACCGGATGAAGACCCAGAATGATCTCACAGGCATTTTCAATATCCGTTACATCGGTTTTGATCCTTGCATCCGAGTTGGTCAGGAAAACGCCCGCAGTGGTTTTGGACACTTCCCCTTCCACTTCGAGGGCATTCACTAGTGCATTTCGACCTATACCCAGTTGGTGGTTAATACGCAAATTACCATGAAATAGATCTCCATAAATTAGGGCCCCCGTTGAATCACTAGCGTAAGTGTCAATTATAAGTTTATCGCTACCGGTTTCGTTAAATCCTGCATTCGATCCAATAAAAATATTATGGCCGCCATCCTGGTTATTTTCTCCTGCACTAGCACCGATAAAAACATTCTCAAAGCCTTCCGACTTTTGCGCACCCGCGTAGCTCCCAATATACACATTGTTGTCACCATCGACTTGCTCATCTCCTGTTAAGGTACCCAGAAAAGTGTTGTTGTGTCCAACCCTGCTCTGTCTCCCTGCCTTGGTCCCTATGAAAGTATTATTATCTCCGCTCAGGTTTGCATAACCACTATTCTGGCCTATAAATACATTCGATGTCCCGGTAGTGTTAAACACCCCGCTCTCCAAGCCAAAAAAGCAGTTTTCAACTCCATCGGTCATTGATTCTCCTGTCCTGTGACCAATCAGATAATTCTGGATGGTCAGGTTTAACAAGCTTTCACCCCTGGTACCCGGATCAGCACCTGCAGGTTTTGTAACCACAGACAGAGAATTTGAGTTGTTCGCTTCTCCGTTATTAATCAGGGTAAATTTTGCACTGTCTGGTCGAAGCTCAAAATATTGGTCGGTTGTCCCCTTGGTCGTGCGGGAATAACCGCCCACCGCAAATCCGCCTTTAATCCCCTTTGTGGCCTCTTCATCGAAATAGAGCCGGAT
>CAYVRK010000041.1:0-37154 GCA_964453785.1 uncultured Bacteroides sp. | reverse complement strand
TTTTACCTTCGTATTCTTCTGGATTTTCTTCAAAATGCATCCTTGCTTCAACAAACGAAGCGTGATGATGGTACCATCGCGGAGTAGAATCAACGGCATTAATTGAGTCAATAAACGCCTGACACAGATTTTTTTCCACTTTTGGGAAAAGCATTAACAATACCATTGAATACCAATCCACATCGGAAGGATCGATGTAAGAGTAATCAAAACACTCCAGAAAACGGGCCCGTTCGCCATTTTCATCATCAACCCAGACACAGGCGTTGGACAGCGGAAAATGAAGTTCATTCAGCATCAGCCTTGTTAAACGCATCGCACCTTCGCGATCATTCTGATAGGAAGATCCGGAAGAAATTAAATCAAAGATCCGTTTCTGGATTGTGATTGTACGATCCCACCATTGCGGGTAACTTTCCAGAGCAATCTTTACCATGTCAAGCACTCGGGTTTCGGCATTTTCAAAATTCTGAATGTATTTTCTATCAAATGTCTTTCCATCAATATATTCCTGAACAGGGAAGTCCAGAACAACGGCAAAAGGAATAGTCTTTGATTCGCCCGGCTGGAGAGTCATAGTTAAACTTACAGCGGCGCCATAATCTCTTCTTTCAATTGGTTCGCATTTTTCATAAAAGTTACCATCTTCCGTAATAAGAAGATCGCCAGAGTATTTGTTCAATAAGAAATAGGGTTGGGTATCCACTGCAACGCCGGGAACGTCAGCGGTCGCAATAGCCATTCTGTTTTGAGTTTCCGTACTTCCCATAATAACGCCCCGTAAACCCTGCAACTTGAAAGCTTCATGCTTCTGTTTACTTACCGCTGCTGAACATACAAAAACGCTATCCTGATCTGTGGGCTTAAGCTCTTTTTCCTGTAAATTAACCAGAGAAGGTCGCGGCACTACCAAAGTATATTCCTGTTCCTCATCTGTGGTATTTTTCACAGTAAATTCCTCAACGCCAATCGGCATCAGCATTTGCTCATTACCTGATAATAATGGTGAAATCAGTCTTCTTGTCACCTTCACGTCTTGCAGAGTGTATTCGATTTCCAAAGAAGGCGTAGCCATGGTCATCTCAATATTTTCTTTGGCGATCGCTTCAGGATAGTAGTTTTTTAAAGCAGGAATATCGTCAGACTCAGTCTCGCCAGGATGCAGCTGTGTTAATAATGTTACTCCCTCGTAAGTGCTGATATATGGCGCAGAGCCAAGTTGAACCGCTTTCTGATTCATCATGATAAGACGACCGGCGTCGTTCAGTCGATTATAAAGTCCGTAAGGCGAAATTCCGATTGAACAGGTCGGTGCGCCTTGCAGCGCCACCGTATGTGGAAACTGAAGACATTTGGACATGCCCTGAAAATGCACCGTCATTTTATTGTCCTCATAGATCTCGGTAATCCGGGGCCCTGATATGGTGTAGATATCTTTAATATTGAATGAAGTGGATTTTGTCATTTTTTCACGCTTAATGATTATTTATATCAGCACTTCCCCTGCCAGACATTGCCCTTTTTCTTCTTTTTTGCCTTTACTGGAACTGGATCGGATTCTTCCGGAAGACCCTCTTCAGCACTCAGATCAATAGGCATTTTTGTTGTCGGATAGGGTTTTACCGCACCGAACAGCAGATCTGCAGAAACCCTGATCGAATCCGGAGTACCCGAGAAGTTACATACAACAGCATCGGCTACAGTTGTTGTGCCCTTGCGATACGGGAAGTTAGTAACGACAACTACATCATGACCGGCGGCTTTCAGCGCCTTGGCCAGGTGTGTGTTACTGCCTCTCTTCTCGATACGCGCATAGTAGTTGGTCATCACAACCAGGTCTGCTTTTTTTGCCAGATTTAAAGCTTCTTCGACTTCATCTTCTTCTGCATGAAAACCAGCATCATCCAAAATCAGATTGGTAGAATGTTTGGTCATCTGCTCACAGAACATATGGGCATGACTGTACATATCCTTTCCAAGAAACTCGTATGGGATGGTTTGCTCAATCACAAGGATTTTCTTGTCCTTGCTTAATGGCAGCAGCTTTTTATCATCGCGGACCACCAGCAATGCTTTGTGAGCTACCTCCCATGAGAAGTCGATGTTTTCTTTACTTCTGACAACAGCTGTGGTTTCTTTCGGATCCATCTTACCTGCTTTTTCAAACAGACCCTGGTCATACTTTCTGTTGAGCAAACGACGTACTGCATCATCCACACGTTCTTCCGGAAGTTCACCGTTTTCAACAGCCTTTTTAATACCAAACAGGCACTGTGAACGGGACTCATCATCTGCCTTGAGCAGAATGGTATCCACACCGGCTTTTATCGCCATAGCACATGCGTGCGGAAGTGGCCATTTTTTCAGGATCGCAGCCATACCGATCGCGTCGGAAACAATGCTACCCTCAAATCCCATTTCACCTCTCAGAAGATCCGTGAGGATCTTTTTCGACAGGGTAGCCGGATATTCTTCATCATAGGCCGGGAAAATGGTATGTGCTGTCATTAGTGCCGATGCACCTGCGTCCACACCTGCCTGGAAAGCTCTTAACTCTACATCCTGCATCCGTTGTTTATCAGCACGGCAGATATCGAGTACATCATGGGCATCAGTCGCAGAATCACCACGACCTGCAAAGTGCTTGATGGTAGCGGTGACACCTGCATCCTCATAACCACGAACCGTTGCATCGATGAATCTTGAACAAACCTCAGGATCATCACCAAATGACCGGACTCCAATCTCAGGATTCAGAGGATTGATGTTCACATCGCAGACCGGATGATAGAACTGGGTTACACCCACAGCAGCCATCTGACGGCCCATCAGATTTGCGATTTTGTATGCAAGATCCACATCGCCGATCGCAGTGATACCCATCGGAGGAGGAAATTGCAGAATATTGCCGGCGGAATAGTCGTTCTTAAAATCGCCTTCCATATCAATCGTAACGTGAAGCGGAATTCCCGATTCCCGGTTCATCGCGATTTCCTGCAGTTTGTTGAGCGCTTCGGTCAGCTCTTCAGGCGTCACACTGATGCCGAATCCGCGGGAGTCGAAATAGGTATGTGCAATGTCGAAATAGTCATCCGGCTTCTCGAAGTTGGGATCGATCTGTGAGCGTCCCCAATATAGATTTTTACATGTTTCCATTGCGTACGGTTCAAGACATATACCGCCCGCGTGCAGTTTGGTAATCTGTTCGATCCCGGAGGGTGTCAGAATGGCTCCACGCCAGGTAAATGTGAGAAGCTGACCACATTTCTCCAACAGGCTCATTTTCGCGATTTTCGCTGCAATAAAATCATCTCTTTCTTTTGACATTGTGTATCTCCTTAATTTTTTTGTTAGGTATTTTTCGTGACAATTACGATCTGCGGAGGCTTAAATCTTCCTCCATTTTGTATTCAATCTTCTTATTGATCTCATAGAAGAAGAGTGCTGCAAAGGCCAACAGGAATGCAAGGGCAGGATAAATACTCACCGACATGCGGATCCCGAAGAGCGCTTTTGTGGTCTGCTGGGCCAGGTCGGCATCATAGCCATAGATGGCAAGGATGTATCCGCCCAGGGCTCCCCCGATCCCCAATCCGGCTTTCAGGCCAAAGATCATGGCGGAGAAGATAATTCCGGTAGCACGGCGGTGGTTCCTCCATTCCGAGAAATCCGCCACATCTGCAATCATGGCCCACAGCAAGGGGATGGTGGTTCCGTAAACCAGTCCGAAGATAATCTGTGTAACCACCACCGTGGTGACGGAGTCGGGACTGTAAAACACAAATAAAACCAGCACAAGGGCTGATGCCAGAAGTCCCGCTCCAAATGCATCCCTCTTGCCGAATCTTTTGGCCAGGGGTTTGGAGAATGCAATCCCAATGATCATGGCAATGATTCCGCATCCGTTAAATACACTGAACGCGAAGGTGGGCACATCCTCCACCCATTTTGAGTCGGCCAGTCCAAGGTTTGCCAGGAATGTAGTCAACTGTGCCTCACTGAGGTACTCCTTGAAATAGTACACCAGCATTCCCCCCCGCATGGCCAGGCTCACAAAGAGCAGGATGGTCAGTGCGAAAATGGCAATCCATGGTTTGTTCCGGGTCAGGTCCTTCAGGTCCTGCCTGATGGGGGTCTTCTCCTCCTGGACCGGTTTGATGCGCTCCCTGGTGGTGAGAAATGTGATCACAAAAAAGACCACTGCAACCACCGCGAAAATCCCAATGGCTTTCTTAAATCCCAGTGGCTCGTCTCCGTCTCCGAGGATGAAGACCAGGGGCAGAAGAAGTACCTGTGAAGTGAACTGGGCGATCATGACCGCCACGAAACGATAAGACGAAAGACTGGTCCGCTCTACCATATCACCCGTCATTACACCGCTCAGCGCAGCATAGGGAAGGTTGTTGGCCGAGTAGGCAATCACCAGGAAAAAGTAAGTAATGAAAGCGTAGGCAATTTTTCCCTTCTCACCCAGATCAGGCGTACTGAAGGTAAGCCAGGCCATGATTCCGAACGGGATGGCAGTCCATAAAATCCAGGGGCGGAACTTTCCCCATCTGGTATTGGTGCGGTCGGCGATGGCTCCCATCACAGGATTAAAACATGCACCCAGAATTCCACCAACAAAGATCACCGTTGCCGCTGCAGCCGGCTTGATACCAAATATATCGGTATAGAATACCAGTAGAAACATCATCAGGGTCTGGAAAACCAGGTTGGCGGAAAGGTCTCCCAGACTGTATCCGACCTTTTCTTTTATTGAAAGCTTCTGTTTTGGGATATTCATGGTGCGTTGGTTTAAAGTGCACCGTAAATATAGAAATTCTCGCGATTTTACAAGGTCACATTAAAGCTGGCAGTAATATTGGAATCAGGCATCAATATTGGCATACCTGGCATGCTTCTCGATGAATTCCCTCCTGGGTGGTACTTCATCACCCATGAGCATGGAGAAGATGCGGTCTGCCTCAGCAGCACTATCGATGGTCACCTGGCGAAGGGTCCTGTTCGCAGGATTCATGGTGGTATCCCACAACTGCTCGGCATTCATCTCTCCAAGACCCTTGTAACGCTGCATATGAATCCCGGATTCACTGCCACCTCCCAGCTCTTCAATGAAGCCCAACCGCTCTTCCTCACTCCAGCAATACCGTTCATTCTTTCCTTTTCTTACCAGGTAAAGAGGCGGAGTGGCTATATAGAGGTATCCATTGGAAATCAATTCATTCATGTACCTGAAAAAGAAGGTCATGATCAGCGTGGCAATATGGGATCCGTCCACATCCGCATCGGTCATGATGATGATCTTGTGGTAGCGAAGTCCATCCAGGTTCAGCGCTTTGCTGTCCTCCTCAGTACCCATCTTCACACCAAGCGCCATAAATATATTCTTGATCTCTTCATTTTCGTAGATCTTATGTACCATGGCCTTCTCTACGTTCAGGATCTTTCCCCTGAGTGGCATAATGGCCTGAAAAGCCCGGTCGCGTCCCTGCTTGGCTGTTCCGCCAGCAGAGTCACCCTCCACCAGGTAGATCTCGGTGATAGCGGGGTCCTTTTCGGAGCAATCAGCCAGTTTTCCCGGCAGTCCGGCACCTGAAAGCACACTCTTTCGCTGCACCAGTTCCCTTGCCTTACGGGCCGCATGACGTGCCGTTGCGGCGAGTATCACTTTGGATACAATCACCCTTGCATCTTTGGGATGCTCCTCCAGGTAATTGGCCAGCTCGGAACTTACCGCCTGATCCACCACACCCATGATATCAGAATTCCCCAGTTTGGTCTTGGTCTGTCCTTCAAATTGGGGTTCGGCTACTTTTACAGAGATAATGGCAGTTAATCCTTCACGGAAGTCATCCCCATTGATGTCAAACTTCAGTTTGGCCAGCATCCCTGATTTTTCAGCGTAGGTCTTCAGGGTCCTGGTTAGTCCCCTTCTGAAACCTGAGAGGTGGGTCCCCCCTTCAATGGTATTGATATTGTTTACATAGGCGTGCACATTCTCTGAAAATGAGGTGTTGTACTGGAGTGCGATCTCGACTGGTACACCGTTCTTTTCGGTTTCGATATGGACAATTTCTTCAATCAGTTTTTCCCGGGTACCGTCCAGGAAAGCAACAAACTCCTTCAGTCCTTCCTCGGAATAGAATTCATCGTGGCGGAAACCATTCTCACTGTGACCTTCGCCATTCGCCTCTGTGTCACCATTGTCATTTCCGTTTTCCTCCTTTTCACGAAGGTCTTTGATATTGAGCCTGATCCTCTTGTTCAGGAAAGCCAGTTCCCTCAAACGGGAGGCAAGTATCTCATACTTGAATTCGGTTACAGTAAATATGGTATCATCCGGTTTAAAAGTGATAACCGTACCTGTCTTGGTCGTTGTCCCTACCTCTTTTACATCTCCGTCCGGAACGCCGCGCTGGTATGTCTGCATGTAGACTTTTCCGTCCCTGTGGACCTCGGCCTTCAGTGTCTCCGAGAGTCCGTTTACAACTGAAACACCCACACCGTGCAAACCACCGGACACCTTGTAGGAATCTTTGTCAAACTTACCACCGGCATGCAGTACAGTCATAACCACTTCAAGGGCCGATTTCCCCTCCTTCTCGTGCATATCAATAGGTATGCCGCGCCCGTCATCAATAACAGTAACGGAATTGTCTTCATTGATGGTCACATCAATGTTGTTGCAATGACCTGCAAGGGCTTCATCGATGGAATTATCCACCACCTCATATACCAGGTGGTGCAATCCCTTTTCACTAATGTCACCAATGTACATGGCAGGACGTTTCCTCACTGCTTCCAATCCTTCAAGAACCTGGATGCTTTCCGCCGAATAGTTCTTGCTCATCTCTTCGCTCATTGTATTTTCTTTATGCTGTTTATTCAAATATATCGTTCATAAAACCATCAGGCAGCATGATGATTGGCTGTCATTTTTACTATTCTAAAAGTCTGTGATTCTGTTCCCCGCGATAAACCTGTCAAAGGCCCCTTCCCATTTTAATTTATTGTTTTGGAATGATATTCTTAAATACCTCTCTGTTATATTGTTACCGATCAATCTCTACTTCATCAATGGTTCAGGTAAAAATAGCAAAAATTATCCGGATTAACTAATGTGAAACGTGTTGAAACCCAGCCGAGTTATCAACAGAAATCATGTGAAAAAACCTTGCTAATTCTTGGTTCCGAATTCGAGTTTGTGGCTGACCTCCCGGATCACACTTTTAGACATACGATGGCCGTGTTTTTCCAGGAATTCACAGACGGCATCCCTGTCCCTTTTGGAGAGTTCCCTCAAGGCCCATGAAAGCGCTTTCCATATCATAGTCTGACGTTCATCCACCACCTTTTCACAAACCGCAAGGGTCCGTGGTGTATCCCCATTCCCACCCCTCGATTTCAGGTTCAGTGCCACGGTGGAGACAACCGCCACCCTTCTTTCCCAAACCTTGTCCGATCGCAGTAATTTTTCTATGTGGTGATCCTTCACCACCCCTTTTCCCCAGAGCACGCCGTAGATCCCCACTGAATAGTGGTCTACTGAAGCCCAGTTATCCAGATTCCGGCCCAGATTCTTCACATCCTCATATCCAAGCGCATTCAACAGTTTCCTGTCCCTGCTGATTATCTCAAAGGCCACCACCTGGCACTCAAAGATTCCCTGATCCACCAGTGCCTTGCACAATCCGATCCACTCCCTTTCCGTCCACTCCTTATATCGGCTCCTGAGTGCTTTGATCACTCCCTGTATATCCGGATTGGTAACGCCCAGCACACGCTGGGAGGTGGGGGCTGTACGCCTGGTCATCTCCTTACGTTTTGGGGTTCTCAAATCCTCCAGCGTCTTTATGATCTCATCAACGGTGGTCTGGTAATTCATGGTTCATTAAACATTTTTTTAAAAAGATTCCCTGAAGAAATGTTCCAACTCGGAAACAAACCTATCCAGGCTTGGCATCCTTTCAGCCAGTCCGTGGGTGAAGTAATGAAAATCAAGCTTGCTTACCACCGCGTTCAACTTATCTCGCTTTTTGGTATAATCATGTCCTACAAGCCTGTAAACAGCCTTCATGTCCTCAGAAGGCCGATCCCTCTCCTCCAAGGGATCCGTTTTGGGATTGAATCCCAGACGCTTCTTGATGAATTCCGGTGTAAGCTTCCGGGAGACCTTCCTCAGGTGGCCGTATTCACCCAGGAACCATGCCTCAGTCTCCATAATGGCCAGGTGAATCTGCGTCCTTGCCCCCTTCTGGGGTAGCTGGCTATTGAGTCCCCTGCGCAGCTTCTCCACATCCTCCCGTTTAAAATTGGGGTACACATCACGAAGCCCCAGGATCAACTGGTAACCGCTGGACACCAGCTTCTGGCGCTGGGCCAGCAGGTAACTCTTCACATTGGTCTCACCCCCGCAATCATAAACAAGCACATAGTATTCGGTCTGATTTTGCACATGAGCCGCCATCATCACGGTAAAGGACATCCTCACATTGTGCCCCCCGGTGATCTTAACGGTCTGGATGGCTATCTTATTCCTGCTCAGAACAGCCTGAAGCATATGCCTGACCAGGATCTGCTCGGTCAGTCCCTCAACAAAAATGGCAATCTTCCTCATTCGTCAGAACCCTCTCCCTCGTCTTGCTCTTCCTTTTTTTCTTCTGCAAATCCTGACTTGAAGAATTCGCTTGCATAGAAATCGAAATTGTTTAACCCGGTGAACTTGAATTCCTCAAAAATCTCTTTCGAGTTTTCATAGTTGAAGAGACTTATTTTATTGCCTTCCCGCATCATTATAGCCCAATTCTCAATATCCACCGCATTCATTATAAATTGATCATTGGTGGACATGATCAGCTGGATTCCTGCCGCTTTGGACTTCCTGATCAATAACTGAACAAGCAGTTTGGCCCTGGAGAAGTCGAGCCCTTCCCCGATATCGTCAATGATCACCAAACCCTTGTGTCCGCCCAGGATATAATAGTCTACCTGCACCAGCACAGAGAAGGCCCTGAACTGCCCCTGGGACATATCCCTCTGGGTAACCTGTTTCTCCAGTCCGGTTTCGGAAGTATACACTGCAAAACGATCCTGATCCGCCTGTCCAAAGCGCTCAGAAAAATGGATAACCCCGAAATCCTCCAGGGCATACCCGATCTCGGACATATCCTCCAATACTGCCTTTCTGAATCCGGGAAACTCCTTGCCGGCCACAGTGATAAATGGAACCAGGGAGTTGGTGGTTACACTCAGGTCAAGCTCCCTGGCCTCAAATGATGATTTCAGGGCGTACCTGCTTTTCCCCAGGTCACCGCTGAAATCGAACCGTCGCAGGCTCACAGCCCAGCCATGGATGATCTCGATGAAAGGGTGCTGCAACCGGTCCCTTTTGGCAAAGCAGGCCAACTGATCGTGCGGAATCTCAAATTCCAGGAAGATGGCTCCGGGAGTTGATTCATACTTGATCACTCCCTGACCCTCCTCCCCGCGCTCAAGAACCAGCTCCTCACCCATATACAAGCGCTCCATTCGGATGGTCTCCAGGTCATACGCAAGTTCATAGCGCATGAAATCCACACTGTTCCTGAAAATCAACTCGTAACTCACAGGGCCGGTGGCAGAAGTACCGTATCCCTTGAGCATACTGACCAGGTCGGAAAGTGCATTCAGGGTCCTGGTTTTCCCGGAAGAGTTCTTCCCCACCACCAGGTTGATCTCGCCCAGGCTCACATTGTCGATGAGCCATTCGATGGTTTTTCCTGCGTTTTCACGAAAAGAGAAGCTGCTTAGGTACATGTTAATAAAGTCTGTTTGTCAATTTGTTGGTATTTGTCATATAAAGATAATAAAGAATGGATAGGATGGATAGGATGGATAAGGCGATAATTAGTGCTGCTAATGCATTAAAAAATAAAACATGGATCTTAGTAAATTTCAACTTATAGAACAAGCCAATCAGGTTCCTGGAGTTATCTGGGAAGAAGTAAAACAATGGAATTATTTTGAAAAAGATACTGTTGGGAAACAGTTGGTAAGAGCAGCGGATTCTATAGCAGCGAACCTTAGCGAAGCACATGGCCGTTATTCCTTTCCTGACAGAAAACGTTTTGCTTTCTACTCAAGAGGTTCTTTATGCGAACAACGAACTGGATTGAAATATCCATTCAACGGAAACTCATTGAGGAAAAACAAGGGAAAGAAATAATGCCATAAATTTTCCCTATCTCCCTATCTCCCTATATCCCTATCCTCTATTTAAAGAGAATACGTAAACCCGATCATCGCCCTGAAGCGGTATGCCGGATACTGGTTATAGAGGTAATACTTCTGAGCTGCCAGGTTGTTGATACGGAGCCAGAATGAGAGCAGCTTGCTGTAGCGGTATTCCAGGCCCAGGTTGGCATCAACGGTCAGGGGAAGGGTTTCTTCCAGGCTGATGTCGAAATCTTCATAATAACGTTTCCCGATCGTGAAAATCCCCATACTAACCAGGATCTTGTCGCTCATGTTATAACGGGCCTGCAGTGAGGCATCAAATGCTGGTTTGTTCCACGGGTGGTCATCGTCCCTTACATTCCGGGTCGTACCGTCTGTACTACCCATTGTGGAGAGGGTATATTTGTAGTAGTTGCCCTTCAGGAATATCTTCCATGAATCACTTGGACGGAAGGTCAGCTCTGCATGCAGGTTCAGCAGTGTGATGTCCGAGTATGCCACCGAAAACTGGTTTTTAAGCAGCTGGGAGGTATCATTGACAAAAAAGTACTGGTTGTCGATAATGGAATAGCTGCCTTTAATATTGTATGCAAATGCACCGGATATCCGTCCCTTTACGCCCAGGTAGCCGATGAGCTTGTGGCTGGTGGGTCTGACCGAGAGGGTGGGTACCACGTAGGGATTCTCCTCCACGATTTTACGGTAATTGTTGGACTCCAGGTAGCCATCCACCCCAAAATAAGGGACGATCACTTCCTTTACCACGTTGAACTCAAATGAGGCCCTGGGATAGAGGTGGAAAGGCTGAATATCGCTGGCCGCAGTGTCACTGGCAAAGGAGAGGTAGGTGTTGAACCCTGCGGTAAAATTCCACTCGCTGGCATTCTTGGCCACATGGGGATTCAGCCAAACCATGGTATGGTTCCCCACGAAACGGTCCCAGCCGGGATAGTGGCCATAAAAGGCACCCCCGGCTTCCCCCCCAATATCCACAACCCTCAAGCGCTTGTCAAACTTGAAATTGAGCTTTGCACCGTGTTCTGTCTCATCAAACCTGTGCGTAAAAAAGTAATAATCCAGGTCTGCATTATAGTTGAAATGGAATGAGTCGGCATACATGGAATGCAAACCCAGGTTTGCTTCAGCAAGGAAATAGGGATGTTTCAGGCTGTCCCTGACCAGTTCACTTTCTGTAACCACGGTGGTATCCACCCCGTAATGGATATAGGAATTATAACCGGCACCCACAGTATAATCAAATACAGACGATTTCATGAACCTGCTTCCATACAGCTTTGCACTGTTCTCGCTAAAACCGGCCGGCACCTTCAGGTCATCGTTCAGCTTCATTTTCCCGTTCATGGAATGGTGCTTCAGCTGAAATCCGAGGATTCCGTTTCGTGATCTGAGCTGGTTGATGTTCAGTTCAGCAAGAGGGGTCAGGTAATTCCCGATCCCCATGATGAGTTCACTCTTATACAGTTTTTTCAAAGGCATCTTTACCATCCGTGCCGCTTTGATGGGCTCAACCCTGAATTCGCTGTCATAAAGTTTCGGATAGAGCTTATAATTGAGTGCCGGGGTATCATATTCAATCTCCTCGTCCAGACTGGGAAGCAACTGGACCTTATTTGCCCCGGACAGTGTGGGGGAATAGGGTTTCACAACCCTTACCTCACTCTGTTGCCCTTCCAAAGAAAGGGACAGGATGAATGCAATCAGAATCCCTAAAACGGACCTGGATGTTATGTTGTTGTTTTTCATTTCTCTCCTTTTCATAATCATCACTATTGAACCGGGTCGCCCTCAGGGGCTATTTCACTCTCTGCCTGCTCTGCCAGGGCTGCCCTGCGTTGTTTTGCATTGGCTATGATCCCGTCATCCGGGATGGTATAATAGTCGATCAGGCTCTGCAGGGAGTTGATGGCTGAAAATTCATCCCCCTTGGCAATATAAATATCCGAAAGTGTCAGGAAAGACATGCCCATCCAGTACTGGTGCGGTGTATTCATTTCGATGAACTGGTATACCTCCTTTTCGGCCTGGTCCATGTCACCCTGTTCATACATGATTTCGATGATCCTGTATTTGGATTCTGCTCCCTCCTGGCTGTTCACCTCGTGGGCCACCTTCTCGTAATAGTCCTTTGCAAAATCGATCTCTCCAAGCCCCTGAAAAGACTTGGCGATCTTGAAATTTGCTTCACGTATGTACTCTTCCTGTACCTTATCCAGCAACAGCAGCTGTCTTCCTGCCTCGATGGTATTGGCATATTCCCCCAGTTCGTAATAGCAGCGCATCAAACCCACATGGGCATCGAAAACGCTGGACTTCCGGTTGGCCAGCTGGATCAGTGCCCTGTAATTGTCCGCTGCCCTGTGATAGTTTTTGGTTCTGAAATTGATCTTGGATGCCGATTCCAGGGCCGGTTCGGTAAACATATTGGGAGGTTGCGCAGCAATGAAATCGAGCGATTCCAGTGCTTCCTCATTCTGTTGCAGCCTGAGCTGACAGTCGCCTTTATAATAATGGGCATTTAAAAGAAACCTACCCTGGGGGAAGTCGTTAATATAGTTTTTAAAAGCCCGAACTGTCGCTTCGCAGTCTCCCTTCATGTAAACAATCTCAGCAGCCGTATAGGAGAGAGAATCCTGCTCACGGTTTGTAATATCCTGACCGATTCCCCTCACAAAAGTCAGGTAAGCATCCACATTATCCTTGCGCACATAAATGTTCTTGATACTGTTCAGGGCGTTATCTGCTTCGGGTGTTCCCGGATAGTTGGTTGCCACCTGCTCATAATACCCCAGTGCCTGGTCGTACTCCCCGGCATTATAGTGGATCAGCCCAAGCTGGTTGAGGGCTTTGTTGGTGTAGCTGGAACCGGGATAATCCCGGACAATGCGCTCATAGGTTTTCACAGCTTTGTCCTGCTGGCCCAGGACCACATAACTTCTGCCTGTCTCAAACAGGGCATCATCCACAAAACTGGATTCAGGTTGTTCATCGACCAGTTTTCCAAGGACCTTCACTTTTTCGAGGGTCCGGTCCAGCAATCCCAGGGTAAATCCCTTCTGGAACATGGCATAATCCACATCGGCACTTCCCGAGGCAATGCATTTTTCATAATAGTCAATCGCCTGTGTATAACTGGTATTCATGAAATAACAATCTGCCATCCGGTTGTACGCATCTCCAATGCTTGATGAACTTTGCCCCGAAACAAGATTCAGGTACTTTCCAAACCACTCCATGGCCTCTGAATAATTCTTCTCATCAAAGCTGAGATATCCCATGCTGTAATGACACATGGCATATTCCTCCTGCTGATTTGAGAAATCATCATCCAGAAACTCCTGGTAGTACATCCTGGCGGTGCGTCTGTCCCCGGTCCGGTAAGCTGCTTCTCCCAGCCAGAAATAGGTACGTGCAGCAATGACCGGGTCGTATTTGGCGAAAGAAGCTGAAACCTCCAGGGCATCCACAGCCTCGTCAAACCTGAGGTTCTTATAGAGTTCCAGCCCCCTGTAAAAGGCCACCTTCTGATGGGCCTTGTCAATCTGGTCACTCCGCTGTTTGATCTTCTCAATGGAGCTCATTGCCATGCTGTAATTCCTTGTCTTCAGGTAGGCCAGGACCAGGTAATTGATCGCCTCATCGGTATTGTCAGCAGCCGGATAGGTCCGGATATAGCGTTCAAATGCCCTGACAGCTTCATTGAAGGGATTCATGGAAAGTTCAAAAGTAACCTTGGCGAAATTGAAAAGTGCATCCTGCTGGATCTTCGGATCGAAATCCATATTCGCAGCCTGTGAAAATGCCACCCGGGCCTTTCCTTTCTCGTTAAGCTTCAGGTAACAGTCAGCCAGGTGATAAAGGGCACTCTGGGCCAATTCCGAAGTCTGGTAACTGATGGGCTCAAACAATTCCCTGGCATTCTCGTATTCCTGGTTGCTGTAGTAGGCAAAGGCCAGCTGGTAACGGTCACGGGCCGTATAGGCATTGGCATGGGTCTGGTAGGTTTCCAGATATGGAATGGCCTCTTTGTATTTTTTCAGCATGAAATAGGACTCACCAATGATTTTGGCGATTTCACCCATCCGTTTTTCCGAGACAGAATCCATCAGGGCCGGAGCATATTCAATGACTTCACTGTATTTCTTCTGTATGAAAAGAATCTGGGAGATATAATAGGGTGCAATCTCCGAAAACAACGGATCATGGTCGATCATGCGGAATCCCATCAAGGCAGTTTCATAGTTCTGATCCACGTAGTGAATGTGGGAGTAGTAATAGACTGCCGGGGCATGATAGACGGATTCAACCTCCAGGATTTCATAAAATTCAACCCTGGCCGATTCATAATCATTCCGCATGTAATAGGAATAGCCTTTTTTAAAGTGGTATTCGGATAATTCATTGGTATTGAGCTTGAAACGATCCACTCTGTTGTACCAGGAGATACACTTGGGCCAGCTGTTTTTATCATAGAAAAAGTCTGCAAGTCTGAAGGCTGCCTCATTCACGTGCGGACTTTCAGGGTATTCGGAGATGAATGTGTAAACCAGGTATTCGGAATCATCATTGCGAAGCTCCACAGCCGACATGGCCATGTAAAAGGAGGCCTCTGAGATGATCTCGGACCTGGACCCCGGGTTTTCTGCAACCAGGCGGGCAAATACCTGGCGGGCAGCACCATACTTCTCTTTCTCATATAACTGAAGTCCTCTCATATACGCATTGTCCCCGTATTCATAGTCCGGATTTTTCTGGCTGAAGAGAGTGAGAGGAAGTGAAAGGATCAGGATGGATATGAAAAACTTCAATTGATTGACCATAAGGTTTGGATTAACTAGATAAAAGTACGAATATTCCAGGCGGCTCATTCTGCAACGGCTCTTTTTAATTAACAGTAGTTTGTTAATTTTTAGTATGATTATAATTCTTAATTTTGACGGAAATCAAAGAAAACATGGCGCTGGACAATGTCATCACCCTCGAAAATGCAGTGATTGGTGTAAATGACCACATCGTACTTAAAGATGTGAACCTCTCTGTGGGCAGGAGTGAATTTGTATATGTGATTGGAAGGGTTGGCAGCGGAAAGACCAGTCTTATAAAAACCATCAATGCGGAGTTGCCCCTCATCGAGGGGACCGGAATGGTTTCCGGATTCCAGCTGGAAAAGATCAAACGGAAGGAGGTCCCTTATCTGAGGAGGAAACTGGGCATTGTATTCCAGGATTTCAAACTGCTCACCGACCGCAACGTGGAAAGCAATCTGGAATTCGCACTGAAAGCTACGGGATGGAAGAACAAGGAGGAGATCAGCGACCGGATCTCTGAAGTTCTGGAAAAGGTAAACCTGGGTTACAAAGGATATAAAATGCCCCACCAGTTGTCAGGCGGGGAACAGCAGCGTGTGGTCATCGCCCGGGCCCTGCTCAATGACCCTGAAATCATTCTGGCGGATGAACCCACCGGAAACCTGGACCCCGCCACTTCCGCAGACATCATGCAAATCCTGATTGATATTGCGCAAAGCGGGAGGGCAGTTATGATGGCCACCCACAATTACAATCTGCTTAAGAAATTCCCCTCAAGAACCCTGAAGTGCGAGGAAGAAAAGATTACCGGTGCCAATCTGAGCGAATCAGACATCGACAGGCTGATTCGGAATGATCCGGCATAGTCCGGTTTCGACGGGATGGATTTACTCGTAAAGGTAGTGGTATTTGGTATTCCCAACTCTGAGCAGAACAGGATAGCCCTCCTCATTGTATTCATACTCCCTTTCCTGGTTGATAACGTTGTTGGCTGAAATAAAGCAGGGAGGATGCGGACCATACCAGTATATTTCTGAGTGGAACAGGCCCAGTTCGGCAAAAGGATTGTTACTGCCATCATAGGTATACATGATCCGGATTGTATCCATACGGGAATTTGGATACAAGCGCAATTTCTTCACATTATCCTGATCGTACTCGAAAAGGATGTAGCTTTTTACATCTCCTTTGGTGGTGGTGGTCTTATAGATCCGGTCGTCGCGGTATGAGATATCGATGGTATAGATCAATCCTCCACTCCCGTCATATCCCCTGATAACCATCAGCCGTCCGTCCAGGTATTGATACACCTCATTCTTGTTGGCTTGATCCGGATTCTGGTGATCAAAGTATACCCCCTCAATGAGTTTGCCTGAAGAATACTTGTACTCAACTTTATCTTCAATCAGCTCCCAGTCAATGCCATTGTTTAACCATTGAACTGAATACCAGGAGAACCGGGTCAACCTGTTCTCCTTGTTGTATTTAAACTTATAATAATCCCTGGTCCCCAAATAGTCCTCAACCATAACGGACGAAAGTTTTTTTTGATCAGGACCTTCGTTACGAATTTCACATCCAAACAGGACAAGAAGACAAAGCAATCCCAACGTACGTTTCATATTTCTAAATAGTTAGACAGCTAACTCTTAGCCAATATGAAAGTAAGTTACAGATTTGAAAGCCCCGGTTCAATAAAATTTATTGACAGGCTATTCTCTTGAATGTTAATAAGATCACCTAGGTAAACACCGAATCCCCGTCTCCCAGCTGGATGACCATCTCCCCGGGAAACTCCTCAAGGATGGTTTTGGAGATGCCTACCCGCCTTTGCAACACCCTTGTTTTCAATCCAATGGACTTAACACGTGGCAGTTGGGCTACCCACTGAGGATGGGAAAAAACCAGGGAATGCAACTGTTTGTCCCTTGCACACTTCTCCATCAAGGCAGCCAGGGCCGCCCGGGAATCAGAGCCCCAGAAGCAAAGCACTTTCAGGGCCCCGTCCCTTGCTGAGACCATCATCACAGAAGTGATGCTTTTGTCATCCCTGGTGACCACCCATTCCAGTCTGTATGCATGGACTACATAGGAGAAGGGGTAACGCTTTGCAATGTAACGGGCTGACTGGCTGTAGGGTACCAACCATGGATTTTCCTCAATCCACCTGTACTCTTCCAGGGAACGGTGTATAAAATCGTTCTGCCTGTGTTGCCGGATAAATTCAAAGGCCTCTTCATTGATGCGAGCCATGGATTCAGCATGACAGACCTCTCTGCCCGCAATACGTTTTAAGCGGATTTGCTGGATCCCATTGACCAGGGAGGACAGCACCCTGATTAAAGGGGAGAGAATTTTCCCAGCAATCCCTGATTTGAAAATCAGTTTGACGATAGGAATTTTGAAGGTACTATGGACCAGCACCTCCTCCCGGGTATTGCAAAATCCCAGTTGCCGGATGATGGCATGTGTCCGGTATGTCATATCGGCAAAGGCCACCCGCTGATCCCACTGTTTCAGAAATTGGAAAAAGAGCGGCATTCCTGCTTCATTTCCAAAATCCGGATCCACCCACCAGCATGTATTCCACCCCATCCGCGCCGCGTTCCGGACATCATACCCCGGTAAAGATCCGGCAAAACCAACCACGCGATCTTCCTCATTGGTGGCTACCCAGAGACATGGCTCATCAGGTTTTGCGTGGGGATTCTTCTGCTGGGAGCAGGCCCGCTCGGGGGTAATGGGAAGCACGGGGTCATTGGCCCAGGCATCCCCTGAGGCCCAGGTATCAATCTCCCTGAAGGGTATGGCGCGAATCTCAAAGCTCATTTCATCTTGTCATGGGTTGCCCTGGCTATGTCACCAAGGCTTTTCATCTCTATCATTTCCAGCAGGTCAAATCTGATTCCAAATGATTTCTCAACGGAAGTGATCAGCATCACATGAGTGAGAGAATTCCATGCAGCTACCGAAGCAGCAGTGGTCCTTTCACCAATTTCCGCTCTCTCATCAGGGAATTGCTCCCGGGCCAGTGAAATGACTTTTTGAAGTACTGGTTCAAAATCCATGTTGCCAAAGATAGGAAAGAAAAAGGGGTCTTACTGCCCCAGATGCCACATGACTGCATATCTGTTCTCTTCCCGGAAACCCAATTTCCTGTAAATGTTTTTCCCCATTGCGGTGGCGTGTAAAACAATGGTGGAATGTCCCGATTCCAGTGCATCTGCAACAAGCTGTGAGCTTACCATGGTACCCACACCCGCTCCCCTTGCCGTACCCTTGGTTGCAATCATATAGAGTCCGCAGGTATCTCCCGAGGAAAAAGAGAGCCCGGTACCCACAGGCTCTTCATCCATGTAGGCCACCATCCATCTGAATTCTCCCGATGATGCAACCGCATCCAGGAAATCATTTCCCACCTGAGAACCGGTCAGTAATTCTGTATTCACAATGTGAAGCCAGTCCCTGTTCGTTCCGGGGTCGTTGGACCGGATATGCACCTTTGGGTTGGAAACACAGGGTTGAAAATCCGCCGCGCCCAGAGCCATTCCACTCCACTCCCTGATCACACGCACTCCTGCATCATCAAGCTTCCGGACCAGTTCCCCTCCTGTGTTCTCCGTGATCCAGAAAGGGGGCAATGCACCGGTACCGATCGCAAGAACAACCTCCCGGATACCTGCCTCTCCCGGATCTCCCAATACGAAGGAAGGCCAGGACCCTTTTCTGTTCCAGGCATAGGCACACCCGGCTTTCTTCCCACTTTCATATCCGCAAAGTTCTGCACTCCGGGTATAGAACCGGAAGATATTCGAGGATATTTTATGGGCGATTCCGGTCATTCTGCCAATTGCTCCTGGATTGCCCTGCGGTCGAGCTTCCCGCTCACCAGCCTGGGAAATTTTTGAATAAATTTAACCTTTCCGGGAACCATATAGGGCGGAAGATGCATTTCCAGATATTTCCTCAGGGGGCCCGAATCCATTGGGGCCGATTCAATGGCAAGAAAAACCTGCATATCCGCGGCCTCCGATGCGATCCCGGCTGCCATCACGTTCTTCCCTCCCAGGAACTCCCTGGCAAGAGATTCAATCTCCCCCAGTTCCACCCGGTAACCCCGCACCTGAACCTGCTCATCATTGCGCCCCAGGAACATCAGGTCTCCCTCCTGATCCATCATCACCATATCCCCGGTGCGGTAGAACCGGCTTGACTTCCCATCCACCTCCCGGTCAATAAACGCCCGCTGATTCAATTCCAGGTTATTCCAGTACCCGGGTGAAACCTGGTTCCCGGCAATGATCAATTCACCCCTGACTCCCGGCTCTGCCGCTTGGTTATCGTCAGTCAGAACCATGATCTTACAACTGTCAAGCTGTTTTCCCACCGATGCGGTCCCCAGATGCTCCTTCCTTCCATTTCCTTCCCGGTTCCAATCATAGATCAGGGAAATCACTGTGGCCTCCGTGGGGCCATACACATTCTGAATCAGCGCATTGGGAATACAGGATTCAAACTCTCTTGCCAGGCTCCCCGGCAGGGCTTCCCCGCCCAGCAGGCAGTATTTCACAGCGGGCAGATGTATGGATGGAAAATAGGGCCGCAGGAAAGTGAGTGTGGAGGGAGGCATCTTGATGAAAGTCAGCTGATGTTCCTGCATCAGTTTGTAGGCTGCCAGGTATTTGATCTCTCCGGGAGGCACGGTGAAAACAGAGGCACCACAGGCAAGAGGCACCACCCAACTGGGAATGGAGCCGTCAAATGAAAGGTCATAAATCTGAAGGAACCGGTCCTCTGGTGAAAAGGAATAGGCAGGGTATTCCATGAAATCCCCCAAAAAAGCATTCAGGTTAAAAAAAGAGATCCTCACCCCTTTTGGTTTCCCGGTGCTGCCCGAGGTAAACAATACATAGGCATCCCTCACCCCGTCGTATGTGTTAAGCACCGGCTGTAACCCGGTATCCAATCCCAGGTGCCCTGTATCCAATGAACGACATCCCGGAATCAACTGATCCGGTTCAAGGCCTCCCGAATGGAGGACTATCTCCAGGTTCATCTGATCCATGATGCTCCTGTTCCTGGCCGTTGGAAATTGCGGATTCACAGGGACAAATGCCTTTCCCGACATCCATAAAGCCAGGATCGAGGCATAGGTGTGCAAATCGTTGGAAAGAAAAACACCCACATGGGCTGTACGACCCAAATCAGCCATGATCATTTTCTGGATCCCGGCCACAAGCGAGGCCAGCTCTCTGTACGTATACCAGGTCTCATTGATGAAAAATGCCTTACGATCCCCCCCCTCTTCCAGGTGATAAAGAATCTGTTTCAGGGTAATATCGTGTTCCATTTTCTACCGGCCTTTGAAGTATTCGTTTTCTCCCGCAAAACCTTTCAGAAGATAATAGAAGTGCTCAGCTTTCAGCAAACGTTTTGCCGGGAGGGCTCCTGATTCCATGGGAATCCGCTGGATAAACCTTTCCCTGCCTGTCTTTTTCATTCCCGCAGTTCCAAATATCACATCTGCAATGCCTTCATCCAGCAGTTCATCGATGACTGTTTCAGGAACACCGTCGCTGGTAAAAGGGAACGCAAAGCATGCAGGCCTGGAATGAAACCTTTCCTGCATATCCTTCATGCTCTTGCTCACCTGCGCTTCCATTTTCTTCTCATTCATCCTGAAAAACTCGGGATGATCCGTGCTGTGTGCCCCTATGTGAAATCCCCATTTCAAAAGAATCCTGATCTGTGCCGTTGACATATATACCGGTGTGTCTCTCAGGTATACGGCGTCATCCAAATCCACGTTCAACATCAGGGCTTCAAGCAGGGGAATCTGCTGGTAGTTGATCATAAGGATGGCATCTTTAACCTGCTCCTCCGGAATCTGCATAAATTCCGCGGTCATAGCATGCGCAGCCCGGTTCTTTTCAAGGTGATCGATCAGTACACTGGCCCTATACCTGTAGAAGAGTCCCCGGTTGTCAATAAAATCATTGTTCAGAAAAAAGATGGCCGGAATGCCCTTTCTCTTTAACAAGGGTGCAATGTGGTGGTGGCACTCGACCAGGCCGTCATCAAAAGAGAGCACCATGCTCCGTTTTCGTCCCGGACTGCTTTTTCCCTTCAGATATTCGTCTATACCAATAGGGGTATAGAGCTTCAGCATGGCCTCCAGGTCCTTTTCAAATTGAAGTTCGTTCCGGTACCTGTAGAGGTGTCTCACATGCGGCAACTGCTCGTCCGAGACCACATGGTAAAATGGAAAGATGGTTCTATGACCTGACAAAACCGAGAGGCTTTTCAGGTTCATGATCCCTGCAAAGGGTGCTATGGTCCTGAGCGAGCTACTTTCCATTTCTTTTTCCTGTGAGGAACGGCACCGGGAGCCGGCTGAAACTCAGGCTTTGATATACCTCCGGACGAGCCCCGAAACCGCTGAAAAACCTGGCAATGGAGGGTATGTTTGATCCTTCAAAATCCAGTGTCATACCAGAACCGGAAAATAACCTGATGGCCTCATCCACAATCCCGAACATGGCCCGCTGCTCCTTGCCGGTTGCATCGGAGATAGATAAAAGATAGATGACCCTGGTATTGCTGCAGGCCAGGAAGGTTGCCGCCACAAGCTTCCCTTCGTCCCTGATGCCGTATACAAAACCCTTGCTGTGTTCCAGAACGGACCTGAACTGAGCTTCCATCCGCCTGTAGCGGTCTTCACTTTTCTTTGTCAGGTCAGTCTCCTTTTTAAAGGCCATCAGCTCCTCCAGGCTGAGTTCCTTCTCAACCCCAGACCCGCATTCCATTGATTTTTTCAGGTTGCGTTTTGCATTCACCGAATAGGACCCGGCCAGCTCTTTGTATGACCTCTCCAGAGGCAATATGTAATTGGCCCGGTCAACCACCTTGAAAGCCCGGTCATCTCCCACCATGTTTTTCATATTGAAATTGACCACACCAAACCGGAAACGTTTCATCAGGATTTCAACAAACTGCCTGATCACCAGGGGATCCGTAAACTCCCTGCTGAACAGGCCCAGTTGCTGGCATAACACAGGCTGGTAAAGGTAGCGGATCCCGTACTTTTTCTTCCACACCAATGGCATGATAAACCTGTAATCATCCATCACCAGGGCAGACCAGTTCTCGGCCGATGCATCCAGGTACCATGAATAGGGATAGAGGGTTTCTGCGGGGGAGTGGGCAATCACATCATCCCATTTCCCTGCATCAATCTCTTTCCTATGTAGAAATTTAATCATATGTAACTCACTTCGTGAGTGTTATTTTGTTTGCTTCGCAAACGTTATTGTTCCAATCTAACCACTGTGATTCCTGCCCCTCCTCTTTGGATATCCTCATCCCCATACCATTCCACCAGGTCAACCGTATGCAGGTATTCCCTGATCAGCTGGCGGAGAATGCCGTTTCCTTTGCCGTGAAGGATCCTCAGTTCGCGGGCACTTACCATGATGGCTTCATCGATAAAATCCACCACCAGTTCCATGGCTTCATCAGCCCGCTTGCCCCTCAGGTCAATGTCGGGCCGGAAACTGACCCGGCGCATCCCCACATCCCAACTACCCAGGTCCACCTTTGATCGATCCCTGATCCTCAGCTTTCCGGCCTCCTCTCCCCCGATCTTCTCCATCTGGTCCAAACTGGCATTGGTCTTCAGCATTCCGAATACCACTGTGCACTTCTTCCCCTTCACCTCCAACACTTCGCCTGCTACATCCTGGCCTTTGATGCGGACCATATCTCCCACCTGGATCTCCGGGTCCTCCTTCTCCTTCTTCTGCTCCAGCGTCTGATGGGATTGTCGCCTCAGATCGGGACGCCTGGACTCCAGTTCGCTGCCTCGCTGGCGAATCTCTTTCAAACGATTCTCAACACGCTCCTCCTCCTTGCCTTTCTCCACCTCCATGTGCTCTTTAAAGGACTCCAGATCCTTTCTCAATTCCCTGGTGCGTTCCTTCTCTGCATCTGCTTCCCTGATCTCCCTGATGGTCTGTTCGATCTTCCTGTTGGCCCCGGAAAGCAAGGCATCAGCCTGCTGCTTTGCCTCCTTCACGATCATCTTTCGCTGTTTTTCACTCTCCTGCAGCTCACGTTCATAACGGACCATCAGCTCCTCCAGCTTCTTCTCCGACTGACGGATCTTCTGCCGCTTTCCTTCCCAGTATTTCTTATCCCTCAGGATCTCCCTCAGGTTTTTGTCAAAATCAATATGATCCTTGCCCACCTTCTCCGAAGCACCGGTTAGCACCTCCTCCGGGAGTCCGATCATACGGGCAATTTCGAAGGCAAAGGAACTTCCCGGATTACCCACCTGGAGCTGATACAGTGGCTTCATTTTCTTGTTGTCGAACAGCATGGCCCCGTTTACAATCCCCTCTGCAGAGGTGGCGTAATGCTTCAGGGTGGTATAGTGTGTGGTGATGATCCCGCTGGTACCTGACCGGTTCAACAGTTCCAGAATCGATTCGGCAATGGCCCCGCCCAGCATGGGCTCTGTCCCGGTCCCGAATTCATCGATCAGCACCAGCGTATTGGATGCCGCATGACCGATAAAATACTTCATATTCAGTAGATGGGAGCTGTAAGTGCTCAGGTCGTTGTCGATGGACTGCTCATCCCCGATATCAATGAAAATCCCTGCAAAAAGTCCAAAAACCGACTCCTCACGGCAGGGGACCAGCATTCCGCACTGAAGCATATACTGCAGCAAGCCGATGGTCTTCAGGCAAACGGATTTTCCACCGGCGTTGGGTCCCGAGATCAACAGGATCCTGTTTTTGCCAGACAAGTGGAATGTGAGTGGAACCACCTCTTTTTGTTCTGTCTGATGCGTCAGGTAGAGCAAGGGATGTCTCGCCTCTTTCCAGTCGAACAACTGCTTGTTCTCCAGACTTGGTTTGCTTGCCTTGATGCGTAACGAAAACAGGGCCTTTGCCCGGATGAAATCAATGGCGGAGAGAAACTCCTGTGTGGCAAGCAGGTCAGACAGATACGGCCTCAGGTCGCTTGTCAGATCCATCAGGATCTGGATGATTTCCCTTCGCTCGGCGTACTCCAGTTCCCTGATCTGGTTGGATAGTTCCACCACTTCAACCGGTTCGATGAAGACGGTTTTGCCGGTTGCCGATTCGTCATGGATCAGTCCTCCCAGCTTTCGCTTGCTCCCGGCCATGACAGGGATCACCGGGCGGTCATTCCGGTAGGTGGGTGCGGCATCGGCATCTGCCCAGCCTTCCCGCTGTGCTTTGATGAGCACCTGGTTCATTTTTTTGGCGACAGCTCCCTGCATCGCCTGCTGGCTTCGCCTGATCTTTTGCAGGTTGGGAGAGGCATTGTCACGGATCTTCCCATGTTTGTTGAGCACTTTCTGGATGCGGTCCTGAACAAAGGGAAATACCTTGACCGGCTTGCATAGTTCCTGCAGGGCAGGGTATTTCTCCTGATCATCCGATTTAAAAAAATGCAAAATAGCGCGCACCGAATCAAGGCTTTTCACCAGGCCAAAAACCTCCTCTTCCAGCAGGTAGGTCCCTTCCACTCCTGCCTTCCTGATTGCCTCCCTGTTGTCAATGAAATGCTGGACGGGAAATTCATCTTCTTCCAGACAGATTCTTCTGAACTCATCGGTCAGGGCAAGCTCCTTTTCCAACAGTTCAAAATCTGTCATGAACGCCATCCGGTCCACCCGTTCCTTTCCGGGATCAAACAGACAGTGTGATTTCACCAGCTCACGGATCCGGTCAAATCCAATCTTGGTTTCAAATTGTCCGGGGTATATCAAGTCAAGGCCTCTTTATGATAGTTCAACCCACTTTCCAAGCTTCGCTGATTCAAATATAGCAGCCAGTACTTTGGTATTATATAACGCATCTTCAAGGGGAACAGGTACATCCCCGTTCTCAAGAATCGCTCTGGAAAATGCGTCGCCCATATGCGTGTACTGGTCGGTCACCTGGTACTCATGCCTGGTGATCTCATCCATCAGGATGCTTCCCCTGTCCTGCGCCACCACGCAAGGCCTGTCATTCGGGGCATTGAAGGGGATCTTTACCTCCAGGTGTCCGCCTGTTCCAAGTACATGCATTCTTTGGAATGGTGTGAGCTGGGTGCTTACGGCAAAAATTGCCTGCCCCGATGGAAACTCCATGATCACGCTGCCCAGCCGGTCTGTTTTCAGTTCCGGATCAAACTCCAGCTTTGAGACCAAACGGACCGGTTCCTGTTCAAACAGGTACCTGGACATGGTCACACAGTAACAGCCGATGTCCCAAATGCCTCCTCCTCCCAGTTCAGGAATGTTCCGGATGTTGGAAGGATCCACGTTGTAATAGCTGAAAGTCCCCTGAACCAGCCTCAAATCCCCTACCTCTCCCCGTCTTACCCGCTCCCTGGTTTCGATCCACTGGGGATTGGACTTCACCATAAAGGCCTCCCCTGCCTTCACTCCCTGTGCATCCCTCACCCTGATCATCTCTTCAACCTCTCCGACTGTTAAACCCAGGGGCTTTTCACAGAGCACATGCTTTCCTGCCTCCATGGCCTTTACGGTCCACTCCAGATGCATGTTGTTGGGTAGGGGAATGTAAATGGCATCCACATCCGGATCAGCCAGCAGCTCCTCGTAAAAGCCATAGGCTTTTTTAATCCCCAGGCTTGACGCTGCCACATCAGCTTTGTCTTTTGACCTTGAGGCAATGGCCGTCACCTCACTGTATTCCCCCTGTTGCATCGCCGGGATGACCTGTTTCAAACCTATCCTGGCTGTGCTCAGGATCCCCCATCGTATCTTTTCTATCATGGTACCATTGATTTCAGTTTCAAATATAATCAAAAAGGCCCCAATCCATGTGGAGCTGCCAAGCTTTTCAGAACCCGGAAGATGGACGTATCCAGGGTTCACTTCCAAACCGGATTCAAAAAAATGTTATATTTTTATAATGTCAATACAAAACAAAATCTCAGCAATGGCAAAACGGAAAATCAACATGGGAATGGTGGGAGGCGGCCCCGGCTCATTCATCGGGCATGTGCACTACATGGCAGCCATCATGGACGGGCAGATTGAACTGGTTTGCGGATCATTCAGCTCAAATCCCAAGAAGTCAAAAATCACAGGATCAGAATATTATCTGAATCCTGACCGGGTCTATGACACCTTCCAGGAAATGATTACAGAGGAGGCCAAGCTTCCATTGGGGGTCCGCATGGACTTCGTGTGCATTGTCACCCCCAACCACCTTCATTTCGAACCTGCCAAACTGGCCATGGAAAACGGATTCCACGTGGTTTGCGACAAGCCCCTGGCCCTGGATGCGGATGAAGCCGAAGTGATGGTACGCCTCAAGGAAGAAACCGGGTTGTTGTTCGCTCTGACCCATACCTATACGGGATACCCCATGGTGAAAGAGGCCCGAAAACTGGTGAAGGATGGCGATCTGGGCAAGATCCGGAAGGTGGTGGTGGAGTATCCCCAGGGATGGCTCACCGAGCCCCTTGAACTCACCGATCACGTGCAGGCCTCGTGGCGGAATGACCCAAAACGTTCCGGGAAGACCTGCTGCGTGGGGGATATCGGAACCCATGCCTTCAACCTGGCCGAATATGTGACAGGACTCCAGGTGAATGAATTGATGGCCGACCTTAGCACACTGGTCCCAAACCGGGTTCTGGATGATGATGCCAACATGCTGCTTCATTTCAAAGGAGGCGCCCGGGGTGTGCTTTACGCCAGCCAGATTTCAGCTGGCGAGGAAAATGCAGTCAAACTCAGGGTATACGGCGAAAAAGGCGGACTGGAGTTTAACCAGATGGAACCCAACACGCTCATCATCAAGTGGCACGACAAACCCATGGAGGTAAGGCGGACCGGAACCGGGTTCGTCAGTGACATTGCCGCATACAACACCAGGGTTCCTGCGGGTCACCCGGAAGGCTACCTGGAGGCATTCGCCAACATCTACCGCAATGCCGCCACCTGCATCCAGCACATGCTCGAGGGTACCGAACCACCCGAAGAAGCCCTGGACTTCCCTACCATTTATGAAGGATTTAGAGGCATGCAGTTTGTGGATAAGGCTGTGGAGAGTTCAGAGAAACAATCCTGGGTTGAATTTTAAGCACCATGAGAAAACTGCTCATTTCCTTGGATTTGCCTGCTAAGTAGAGATGGTGGTTGAGGTCAGGGATTAGATACCTTGGAACAATCAGGCGCCGGTGAACCAGTTTCATCTTTAATGCAACGAACACTAAAACCATTTGTTCTCGTTGCCGCATCACGGTCTATACCCGTTTTATTAAGAAACAGACTTCGTCTCATAGCAGACTTGCCATCGGGTGTACCAGACCACCATGAACCTCGTATGCCTTTATCTACAAATGATCCATCGATGAATAACCTGTAACCTCCTGGCAATGCATGAAAACCATAAATATCATAATCAGATTTATTTTCTTTACCAAGTTCCCAGGCATATGCACTTTTCAGTTTTGTTCCCATGCCTTCTCCACGCATATAAAAGATATCGGTCTGTTCTTCTGTCATGCCCAGATAACCTTCAAGAATCCTCCATTCTTCTTCGCTTGGAAGATGCCAGTCAGCAGGACAGGCATTTTTTGCGGCTTCCCAGGTATACAGGCGGCCGTACTTTCCACTGTTGCTTTGACTATCAGCATAACACCATGAATTTGAAATTTCAAAGCCTAAATTCTCAGCCATCCAGGTTTGGGTTCCAATCGTTACGGTTTTATATACTTTTCCATCTCTCGCATCTGTGAACAGATTTTTTTGCTGTGAACAATTCGTAAAGCAAAACAGAATGAATAAATGTATTGTCGCACGAACCATTGCTGTCCCTTTAAAATTTATAAAACTGCGCTATCGGCATTTCTGCGGTGATCTCTGATTGCCCGCTGCCATATGAACTGATAAAGAGGAAGATCAACGGCAATTTTGATTATTTGAAACCAATGGCCGGATAACCAACCCAATGACGAGGTGTTGCAATGGCAGTCCGGCCCATTCTCAAATCATCCACCTCCAGATGCGGCTGTTTGATACTTGTGGAGTAGGCGACCGGGATTCCCGTTAACGGGGTGCTCATCAGCAAAGCCTGCAAATACTTTGAGGTCAACAATCCAACCGGTATGGAGTAACGGCCACACCAGGTCCACCTGTATTCTTTGTAATGATCCGGATTTACCGTATATGCAAAAAACCGGGCGATTTTATCCCCGGTCAGCTCTCCTTCAAAACAGGTTCTGATTATTTCCCGTTCATAAGATACCGCCAGCGCATTCCCTGCACGATCCGTTCCATAGGGAGCGTAATTTTTCCCACCCCACTCTTCATCGCCGTAATGCACCGCATCGGACGTAATCAGCAGGGCAATATCTTCACCCCAGTGCAAATTTTTCCTCTGCATGATGGAGAACAGTGCCCTGGCCAGGTGCTGACTGATGGTTTGCATTCTTTCAAAATCCATATACGGCACCAGAATACTAATAATTTCCAAATTCCGGTCCTGGTATTGCAGAAACGGGATTAAGGCCTCAACAGAATGTTCCACCGTTTCCATAGAATCATGTACAACAGCCATACCCCCGGGCAAGTGACTGATGATCTCATCCCGGATTAAAGAAACTTTTACAGCTCCGTAAGGGCCGTGCCATGATTTATAACTGTCAAAAACCAGTTGATCTTCAAGGTCAAAAGAACTTGCTTTATGGGCCACGCCGAAAATAATGACTGTACTTGCCTTCATATTGCTTAACACTGCCGGATAGAGCCAGCCCGCATAGGTATAATCATCATGGGGGCAGATCGCTGTTCTCCACATCGTTCCCTCTGCTTGCTGTGAACCAATTAAATCATCATGATTGAGCACCTGGATTCTGGCCATAACAGAATCCATCTGCCAGTCCAGATGAGCAAACCCAATAGTGTCGGCCAATCCGCGTGTCAGTACTTCAGAATTAGATTGACCTTTCATAGAGGTGCCGGAAAGAACGGCACCGAAAAGCAAAATTGCCAAAATAGATTTTCTCATTTTCTATTTCCAGAACGGTTTATCCCCTTGGGGATTTTTTAGGTCATAGTTTTCCAATCTTATACTTCAGTAGGGCATAAATATCCAGTAGCTGAGACTTTTCTCTTATCTCCACAATAACAGGTTTTAATCTCCCGATTGGTACATGCTTTGCATAGTCCTCTTTTATCGAATCACCAATCTGTAATCCAGATATTCCTTCACCACTCTTTTCTGTAAAATATAATGCAACTTTAAAACAGTCTGGCCATACTGATAACCAGACTACTGTTTTCTTTTTATAGGTTATTTTGCATAGCCATGCTTTACCATCCTTATAATAACGCCATTCAGGGCTGAATCTAAACTCTTCCGATTCTATGGCGTTTATAAACTCCTCGAATACAGAATAAGTTTTATCAAGCACCTTGCCCAACACTTCCGCTGTTGGAAAAACCTCTGGATCTTTTAAAAGTAGTATTCCCATGATATTGACCTAACCTTTAGACTAGCTATCGCCAGAAGCCAAAGATATCATTTATTAGTTTTCAGTAATGTCCGATAAAAAAGTAAAGAGAAGCGAAGTATGTGACACGTGTAACTGTCTGCTATGGAGGCTTGCTATCGCCTATTTATATTTCTTTCATAATCCAATCAAGGATTATTTGAAGAACTTCTTCTGGCACCTTAGTTGAGGATATCTTTCCATAATTAGTTTGAAATCCTACACTGTCTTCTTTTAATAATAAATGATTATAATCCTGTAATATATGTACTGAGACATTCGAGTTTCCAGTTCTTCCTAATTCTTCTGCTAAAATGTATGCATCCGAAAAGGGTACTCTTCTATCTCTCTTACCAGAAATAATCAATACAGGCTGATGTATTTGCCTGATTGTTTCGAGCGGATTATAACCATTTAGAAATCGCATATTTGGATCTTTCCGCAATACTCTTGGAAGATATTTTGCAGAAATTAATCCATTGCTGACTTGATAGTTAATTATATCACTTCCTTTTGATCCAATTGCCGATAGTAGTACTATTGCTTTAACCATGGTGTCTTTTGAAGCAATCATATGTGCAATTGAAGCCCCTTCACTTAATCCAATCAAGCAGATCCGTGTGCTGTCAAATTCATGTCTCCCTTTGATAAAGCTGATGCATTCTTCAATGTCCTTGGCTCTTTCCAGGGTGTTCATTTTACATATATTGCCACCTTTTGATTTACCAATACCTCTATCATCTAATCTAAGGACTGCAATTCCATTGGATGATAACAAATGTGAGAATTGTCTAAAAGGGCGATATGCATTCAGTGGCTTTCCCGGGCTTGAGTTATCCCTGTCATGGGGCGAACTACCGGTTATTAAGAGGGCAATTGGACTTCTTTGTAATCCTTTATCCTGGAAAGTCAAACTTCCTGCCAGGATATCACCACTGCTTAGTATAATCTCTACTTCTTCATACTGATAGATAGCATTTTCAGGAGGATTATAACGTAATCTTTCTTCTTGGCTACGCTTACAAGCTGTAACAAATATGAGTGCTATTATCAATAAAAGGAATCTCATATAATTATATGCCGATAAGGGTGGTACCAAGCAGGCGCTTTGGCGGTCGGGGCATGATTATTCTATCATTTTTATCCTGTTCTTCAATAAAATACAAATCAAAATCCCGGCAGTAATGGTCGCTATCCAATTTATAGTAATCGCAGCTACTTCGAATCGATAACTCCTGTCCATTCCAAATTTAAATGAATAAAACACGAATGACAGAACAGTCAATAAAAACGACATGAAAAGGATCAGGCGAATCGTCTTCGCCAAACGATTTTTCATGGAAAAGATGAAGGCTAAAAATAAGAATGAAATACTCATGGTTATATAACCTAGATCTTCCATTGCAATAAAAATCCCATGTCCATTATATTGTGTAATTAACGCAATCCCATCCGTTTCACCATTCATTACACTCACAGGAACTACAGAGAATTGTACGAAATACGCGATGAGTAAAACGATGGCAGAGATCAGTGCAAACGCGACGCTGATAAAGCTAAAAAGCTTCTTTTCAATCGGAGCTACAAAATGATTTGAAACAATAAAAATCAAATATGCAAATAACTGAAAGATTGAAACATACATCCAATAATAATCCCTCGGGTAATACATCAGAATATCCGGAAAGGGATAGCTCATACAATCACCCGGGCAATATGGGCCTGCCGGAGGAACAGCTATCATCGCAATTCCCCAGGTAATGATTGTCAATATTACGAATGACATTGTTGCGTACAATCCAAATTTCAATTCATTCTTACCGTTATTCATTTTCAATGGTTTTTTAATCATTTACAAATTAATATTTTCGCCAGTGAGAAATATACGTATCTCTGGTTTTTATCATTCATTGATTATAGTGCATGGAACGGTGGAATTAATCTGCCGCATCACGGTCGGTATTGGTGATTGTTCTGTAATAATCTCAGAAGAATCATGTATCGTCTTTGAGAAAAGACGTCCTTCCTTTTACCCAGCAGTTTGCTTCGATGAATTAAGTCTTCCTTTTCACCAATTGCCGGCAACATGTCCTCTGCTGTTTCGCTCAGAAACAATAGCGTATAATAGACGGGAAATCGCCTCCAGCCCAGCTTTCCTTCCCTGTGCGCCAGTAATTCTTTCATTCCCTTGTCGAAAATATTCTTGCACCTAAACGACTCTCTGATTCGTGCAGGCTGTCAATTCGTTCTCCGGTTTCCTTTTCAATTTCGCGTAGCATTTTTGTCACTTCCTGCGCTATCACGTGGCTTCTTCCTGCCCTTGTACTTAGCTTTTCCCCTGACCACAAACGAAACGGGTTCCTCCAGTCTTCTTCCGTCATTGCAAAACTTCCTTTATAACCTCCGCGACATCCTAAACGCCTACTTACCCATTCAACTGTATTTGAGTACTCACCTGTGTCTACTTCTCCCAGAAAGCGGGCAGTTTCATAATTATCCACAGTGGCGATAAGACTATTTTCGTTAAATATTTTCAAATCCGAATTTCTCATAGAAAGCATATTTATCTTTCGCTGAAAACAATTGAATGCTCCTTATCTGAAATCTTTATAAAGTGAGTGCAGCGCCCGCCACCGGATAAACTGGTCTCGCCCATCGTCACTTCGACTTCTTTTCCAAGCAAAGCTTCAAAAATTGTTTTTTATCCGCATCGTACCAATCGTATTCCATGCACAATTCCCTCAAAAGCCTGTAAAAAACTATCGAATTCGTCCTCTGTTATCGTAAGCGGAGGATCAATTCGAAGAAAACTCCCGCGATTCCCCACGATATAACCTTGATCTATTAACTCGTTGCAAATTCGCTCTGTCAATTTCTGATTACAAACATCAACGGCTATCATCAGCCCACGGCCTCGGACTCCTTTAAGAATTTCGCCATCTATAAGATGCTCAAGTTGCTGTAGAAATCGCTTCCCATTACGCTGGGCTTGGGATATCAAACCAGCCTCTTCACAAATATCAATTACTTCTTGTACAACAGAAGCACCCAGTGGATCGTTTTGGTGGGATTGGGAGTACTTGAATGGCTTTATTTCCAATTCTTTGATCATTTTCGCGCTGAGAACCGCAACGCTGACCGGATATCCGTTCCCGATTCCCTTCCCGATCCCGATGAGGTCCGGGATAATATCATAGTGCTGGTAGCCAAACCATTTCCCAGTCCGACCCATTCCGGTAGTTACTTCGTTAACGAGTATTTTTCCACCCTTCTCGCGTACGATCTCAATCAAATTCCTGATCATCGATTCAGGCGGAAACCGAACATATCCTGATGAACTTCCGGGTTCGAAAACAAACTCCGAAATTCCTTCCGGTATTTGTTTTAAAAGCCCACAATCTCTCGTACAATTGGCTTTCAACTGGCAGTTTTCGCAGGTCGTCCAGTCAAATAGAAACCAACCGCTGCTCCGATCACTCACGGAACTATATGCTCCGAGATAAGAATCGTGGAGGGTCATCGAAAGATGGAATCCGGTGAGATGCTTTGATATTTGACGCCCGATCTCGATAGCTTCACTCCCGGAACAAAGAAACACACATTTTCCATCGTATAATCCTGTGATTTCAAGGACTCTCCCGGCTGCACTATCAACTATTGGACTTGAGTAAGAAAATCCCGATTGAATTATTGAATCAATCTGGTTTGAAATAGTCTCATTTACTCGCCGGTTCTTGTGCCCAACCGACATGCACCATACCCCGGACTCCAAATCCATGTATCGCTTCCCGGTGTCATCGATGATATATACACCGTTAGATTGAACAATATTCGGGATCTTCAATTCATGCCCGATACAATTTAAAATGTGTTTCATGCCCTCGATTTTACTACGCTTTTTGTCTGCCTCCAATTGCCATATAACGTTGGAACTTTGCCGCCGCTTCAGCGATTGGCTTTAATTGTTCTACGCGATTATCCTTGTATTTTTAATCAAATAATGGTACAACTTCTTCTATCACCATGGGTACTTTTTGATGGGCCATCCCATTATCTTCATTATAATCGGATGACGTAGTAACGATGACCATATTCAGATCTCTGATAACCATAATATACTGTCCGCCATAACCAAGTGCTAAGAACATATCGTGTTCATTTTTACTTCCGTGTACCGGATTCTCCCACCAGGATCTGTTTTTCTTTGACCTGTACCACCATTGGTATCCGTAGTCGAAGAATTCACTTTCAGCCACATATGGTTTCGTTGACTTGGCGATCCATTCTTTTGGGACGATTTGCTCACCATTCCAAGAACCGTTCTGTAAAACCAGCAACCCGATTTTCGCCATATCTCTTGGTTTCATATGAAGTTCACTGTGGCAACGCAGAGCACCATCTTCTTTTTCCCAAGAAAACTCCGAAATGCCCAGCTTGTTGAATAGAACTTCTTTGGCAAATTCATCAACCTGCTTTTTCTCAAGAGTATAGATAATTCCACCGAGAAGATTTGTACAATTATTATTGTATTTAAACTTCTCTCCCGGAGTGGATTCCAAGGGCAGACTGAGTATTTGTTTCGCCAGTTCGCCCGGATTATGTACCTCAAAATCATCATCCTCCGGAAGTCCGGAAGTCATCGTTAAGACATGTTTCAGTGTGATTTTCTCTTTCTCAGGGGTTTTCAATGAATCAAATTGCGGGAAAAAATTAAAAACCGCTTGATCGACATTCATCATTTGATGACGGTCCAGCGCTATACCTAAAAGCAAAGAAGTTACACTCTTTGTACAGGAATGTATGTGATGAAGTTGCGTTCGGTCATAGCCGTAAAAATATTCTTCAAGGATCAGATTCTGATCTTTGAAAAGTAAAAAAGATTCAAGCCGGCCGAATTCCTGCGTAATGATCCTTTCCATCAACCTGTAAAACGCAGTTGTATCTTTAACAAAATCAAATAGCGAAGCGGCTTGTAATTGATCCTTACAATCTACCGGTTGTTGATACGCATAGCTTATGCTTCCATTTGGACCGGGAGGGTAAGGAATAAATAATTTGTTTACATCCAGGTCTTCAACACGAATGAAATCAAGTTTATTGGTATCAGAAGGGTCTCCCCCACAAGCAATTCCCTGAATAATCCCTTTCTTCTTATCAACTACTCCCTTATAAATACCATCCTCATTATAACCAATCACCAATTGATTTGTAGAATCTATAAACTGAACACGATTAAATTCCCAGTAGTCGTAAAACCGGCCTTCCCAAAGAAAACAGCCTCGTGCTGCAAGATTACCAAAAGCATCACCACTTACCTGAATGATAGGCTCAAGTGTTCCATGAGGATATTTTATGGCTGTCTCTGGTGTGACGCGCCATAGTCCGTCAATTGAAACATAGTGCTTGTTGGTAACAGATTCAGGTTGTTCTGTTTCTGGGTTTATCGTGTGATTGCAACTGAAAAGAAAACCGAAAAACCCAAATACGATCAAAACATATTTTAACTTTTTCATGATATTGAAGGTATAAAATGAAGCATAATTCGAACACAAATAGACGCTTCAATTGTTGCGGACATTATCAATGAAGTGGAACGGTGGGACTAAACTGCTGAAGCATGGCGCAAGCTTTGCGTTGCTGCGAAGTGCGTGGCGCACGTCTCGGTCGGCTTTCATTGTTATACCATTATAATATCCTTTTATACTATTATGGTTCAGCTTCAAACATTGGGATAATCTCTTCAATGACCATCGGAATTTTACTACGCGCCAATTTACCATTTTCAAAATCCGACGCAGTTGTAACTACCACCAGGTTTAAATCCCTGATGATCATAATATATTGACCGCCGTGGCCCATCGCTGTGATTAAATCGTGCTCTTCAGGTGATACGGTATTTGGCTCTTTCCACCATTGCAGAGTATTTCTGGAATGATGCCACCATTGATAGCCATAGTTAAAGAATTTACTTTCATGTACATGGGGTTTAGTGGATTCGCGAATCCACTCTTTCGAGACAAGCTGTTTATTCTGCCATACGCCATCGTTAAGAACCAATAGTCCGATCTTAGCCATATCTCGGGGACGTAAACTGAGTCCACTGCCACACTGTAGCGTACCATCTTTATGCGTTTCCCAAATGTATTCTGTGATTCCCAATGGCGTAAACAGAAAATTCTCAGCAAAAACTTGTGTCTTCATATGTTCAAGATAGCTTATTACTCCGCCCAGAAGAATTGAACAACCACTGTTGTAATTGAACTTCTCGCCGGGTTCGGTTTCGAGCGGTCTGCTAAGAATAAATTGAAAACAATCATCGGCTTCAAACATCTCGCCGGGAATATCGTCCCATTGAAATCCTGACGTCATTGTTAAAACATGTTTTAACGTGATTTTCTCTCTTCCTTCAGTTTTCAGTGAATCATAGTCAGGAAAAAACGTAAAAATAGGTTGGTTGATATTCACATCTTTATGACGATCTAATGCGATTCCAAGCAATATTGAAGTAACACTTTTTGTGCAAGAACGATTTTGTTGCAGTTCATCCCGGCTATAGCCATAGAAATATTCTTCTAAGAGCAATTTGTTATTCTTTAGTATTAGAAGTGACTTGATACTGCCATGCTTCTGATCGATGATGTCTTTCATCAGGTTTGAGATTAACGAAGAGTCAGTAGAATAATTATAGACTGATTCTGTTTTCAGGCCATCATGAATTTGTTCAGGCTTATTATAACTGTAGGTATATTCGCCACTTTCATCCGGAATTCGCGGATGGAATAATCTGATTTCAAGGTTCTTGTCAGCGCGAACAAAACCAATAGGCTTTTTGGTTTTATCCTGTAGGTGAATTGCACCTTCTAAAACTTCATTTTCAGCACCCAGGCTGAGTATCAAAGTGTCTGAATCGGAATCAAGTATAGATATCCTTTTTGCATTACTATCATATTGTACTTGAGTAAACTCCCATTCGTATTTGAACTCTCCGTTATTTATGAAAAAACCACGGGCTGATAGCAATTCAGTACTATCTCTTCTGATCTGTAAAGCAACCTCTTGTGCCCCAGGTGCAAAAAGATGGGATGATTCCTTATTTGATACCCACAATCCTTCCATGTCAGTTGTAGTGTCTTTGTTGCTGCAATTATTAAAGGAAATGACAATCAAAATCAGCGCGGAGAATACCTTGAGTTTATTCATCATGGAATGCTTTAGTTCATTTAAATTTCAACGATGTGAATATCTTGTATTGACACTATTCTGCTAAAGGGTATGTAGCCTTCCCCTACTGAGTACTGAAATACTTCGCTTTTAGACAGATTGTTATGTTCGGGAATCCTACACCCGGTAAGCAATGACAATAAAAGCATGTATACTAGTCCCTTTTGCATTCAATTATTTTGTTAATACTCTGTAACTTGAAAAAATAATACCTCTCTCTTATTCAGTTGATGGTTATAGTGGTGTATAGAACGGTGGAATTAAGCCGCCGGAAGCATGGCGCTGACTTTGCCCTTTTCGCGAAGTGCGTGACACGCCTCACGGTCTGCTTTAGTTCAT
>CAYVRK010000040.1:0-39744 GCA_964453785.1 uncultured Bacteroides sp. | reverse complement strand
AACATATATTCTACTGCCTTTTGCGGTATAGTACGCTTTCTCTGAAGAGAATTCTGGTGTTTTGCATGGATATTGCAATTCTTAATAATGTGAAATCTGAAGGGTCTGCTTAAAAAATTTAAAACTGTGCAGTCAATGGTCTGTGCACAGCTTCGCCACGTCATTCCCATCGAGAATTGCCTTTAATTCAAGGAATGTTAAAGAAAATTACAAAGAATTATTATCTAATGCAATAACAAAGGTTTTCGATCCCAAGGTTTTACACTCTCCCACCAGATTTAAATTTTTTGCATTGGTCCTGTTGATATAGAGAATCATTGCAGACATGGTAGTTAAATAAAGATTCATCACATAAAGAAGAAAAACGGTTGGAATTCTAAAACCATAGTAACCAACTTACAAATGAATCATGCTTTCGTAATCGGCAACGGGCCCGTTACAATCCTGTAATAACTTCGGATTTCCACATCCGTTTATTTTTCGTGAGATGAAACGTTCGTCATTTTTAGATCAAGTCAGGGAAGTGATTCGCACCAATCACTTCAGTTATAGTACTGAAAAAACATACATCAGTTGGATATACAGGTTTATTATCTTTCACAACAAAAGACATCCCGAAGATATGGGGGGACAGGAGATAGCCGATTTCCTCACCCACCTAGCAGTGAAAAGGTACGTTTCAGCTTCCACCCAGAACCAGGCATTAAATGCGCTTGTCTTTTTGTATCAAAAGGTGCTAAAGATACCGCTGGATGCTTTTGACTTCAGGCAAGCACGAATTGGGAAGCGTTTGCCTGTAGTGCTTAGCAGAGAGGAAATACAGAAAGTATTGTCAAACCTTCACGGCGAATTTCAATTGATGGCTTCACTCTTATACGGGAGTGGCTTGCGATTAAGTGAGTGTTTAAACCTGCGCGTAAAAGATCTGGATTTCGACCTGAATGAGATTCTGGTTCGTGGAGGGAAAGGAGACAACGATCGGAGAACGGTTCTCCCTTGCCGGTTGATCCCGCAGTTAAAAAGACAAATAGAGAAGGCCAGGTTCAGACTGGAAGAGAATCTGTTGGTAAATGGGTTTGCAGGAACCTCCATGCCGGAAGCGTTGGAAAGAAAGTACCCGAATGCTCCAAAGGAACTGGCATGGCAGTATATATTCCCATCCAGGAAACCGGCGATTGACCCTCGTTCAGGAAAATTGAAACAACACTGTCGCCATGAAAGTTACTTGCAAAAAGCAGTGAAGAAGGCCATCAGAGAATCGCACATATTGAATAATGCTTCCTGCCATACGTTTCGGCATTCATTTGCCACACATCTTCTTGAGGATGGTTATGACATCCGCACTGTGCAGGAGTTACTCGGTCATAAGGATGTTCGAACCACGATGATTTACACCCATGTGCTGAGTAGAAATAAATTTAATGTTCAAAGCCCGCTTGATACCTGGATGTTATGAGAGGGTCTGCTGAACTGGATGGTTCGCTGCTTTTTCGTTATCTTGGTTGTACATAATAAACAAAACTTCCATGCAACTGATCACTGAAGTGGGCCTCCCGCAATATCCCTTTCGCCTGGATCACCATGCTCCTTCCCTGTTTATTGGCTCTTGTTTCACTGAGAATATGGGCCGCCTGCTGGAACGATCCCTCTTCCCGGTTGCCATCAATCCCTTCGGGACCATTTACAATCCGCTTTCGGTGATCAGGTGCCTGGATGCACTGATGGGGAAAGAGGCATATGTAGCTACGGACCTGCAACAACACAATGGCATCTGGTTCTCCTTCGACCACTACACTGGCTTCTCCTCACCCGACAGGGAACAATGCCTTCATCACATCAACACGGTTTTCGGTCCGGCCAAAGAGGTGCTTCAGAACGCGGGCGTTCTGGTGATCACCTGGGGCACCGCATGGGTCTACCGATACAATGCCTCGGAACAGGTGGTCTGTAATTGCCACAAAATCCCGGCCTCGGCTTTTACCCGCACCAGGCTGACCACCAAAGAGATTATGTTAAACTATGAGGATTTTCTTCCCCGGCTGTTTGAGTTCAATCCGGACTTGAAGGTCCTGCTTACCGTAAGCCCGGTAAGGCACTGGAAAGACGGGGCCCGGGGGAATCAACTTAGCAAGGCATCCCTGCTGCTGGCCACGGAAGCGCTGGAAGAAATATTTCCCGAGAATGTTTTCTATTTCCCATCCTACGAGATCGTGATGGATGAGTTGCGTGATTACCGTTTCTACAAGGAAGATATGCTCCATACCAATGATACAGCCACTGCGTACATCTGGGAGATGTTCCGAAAGGTACTGGTATCCCCGGCGTCACAGGAGATCATACGGGAACTGGAACCCATCATCAAACTGTTTGAACACCGGCCGCCGGATACGGGAGGGAAGGCAAATCTGCCATTGCTCGAGCGAAAAAAAGAGATGCTTGCGGACTTCCAAAAGAGATATCCATTCCTTTCCTGGAAATCGCTTCACATGGATTGATTTCAATGTTTTAGGCAGTAATTCGGTGTTTTTGTTTATATTTTTTTCAAATTAATTGAACAATTTAATACTGCCGTTGTTTGGTCATTGTAACAAGCTTTATGCAATGAAAACCACAAGAATTATCCTGATCATTCTGACCCTGTTGCCCGGGCGGGCGCTTTTTGCCCAACAGGGAATCATCCAGGGGAGGGTGTACAATGCCAAGAACAATGAACCGGTGGAGTTTGCCACCATAGCCATATATGGAACTTCCATCGGCTCCATCAGCGACCTGGACGGGAACTTCCTTTTTACCGGTCTGGAACCCGGATATATTGAGCTGAGAGTCTCCTCTGTGGGATTTGAAACCTATGTATCCGAGGCCATCCAGGTTACCAATGCCAAAAAAGTATTCATGGAGATCCCTCTGGCCGAAGCCAATGTGCAGCTTGAGGAAGTGGTGGTGAAGGCCTCCCCTTTCAGAAAGATCAAAGAGTCGCCCGTATCACTGCAGCGCATCAGTATTGAAGAGATTGAAAAGAGCCCGGGAGGCAACAGGGATATCTCCAAGGTAATCCAGTCCTTTCCGGGTGTAGCCTCCACGCCTGCCCAACGGAACGATGTAATTGTCCGTGGAGGGGGACCCAGTGAGAACGTCTTTTATCTGGACGGTATCGAGATCCCCAACATCAATCACTTTGCCACACAGGGGGCTTCGGGCGGACCGGTGGGGATTATCAATGCGGATTTTCTCCGGGAGGTCAACCTCTACACGGGCGCCTTCCCGGCAAACAAAGGAGATGCACTGAGCTCGGTGATTGACCTCTACCAGGTAGACGGAAGTCAGGAAAAACTCAACTTCAAGGGCTCGGTGGGTGCTTCCGACCTGGCCCTCACACTGAACGGGCCCCTGGGCGAGAACACCACTTTTATCGCTTCCTACCGCCGGTCCTACCTCCAGTTCCTTTTCCAGGCCCTCGGTTTGCCATTCCTGCCCAAATACAATGATTACCAGTTCAAAATTAAGAGCAGGCTCAACGAGAAAAATGAGATCTCCCTTGTGAGCATAGGATCATACGATAACAACAACCTGAACCTGGAAGCCAATGAAACGGAGGAACAGCGCTTTATACTGGGGTACCTTCCCGAGAGCTTTCAGTGGAGTTATGCCATTGGAGCCGTATACAAGCATTACGGTGAAAAAGGATACGATACCTGGGTATTGAGCCGCAATTACCTGCACAATGAGAACCTGAAATACCAGGACAACATCAAGCAGGAGCCGTTCAAGACCCTTGATTACAATTCCGATGAAATTGAAAACAAGTTCCGCTATGAGCGCACCACCGGTTACAAAGGCGGGTTGAGGGTCAACTACGGTGCCAACCTGGAATATGCCAAATTCTATGCGAAGAATTTTAATAAATCATATGTATATGACCGGCCGGTTGAATTCAACACCGAATCGGCATTTGATCTTTTCAAATGGGGTGCCTTTGGACAGGTGAGCAAGGATCTGCTGGAAAAAAGGCTGGTGGTTTCCCTGGGCATCAGAGCCGATGCCAACAATTTCAATGACAACATGATGAACCTGGCCAGCCAGCTTTCTCCCAGGTTATCGGCATCCTACCAGCTGACCACCGGATGGTACCTGAATTTCAACACAGGCCGCTTTTACCAGCTTCCCCCATACACCGCCATGGGCTATAAAAGTCCGGATGGCATCATGGTCAACCAACCCGATATCAAATACATCCAGTCGGATCACTTTGTTGCAGGTATTGAATGGCTGCCCGATGCAGAATCCAAAATAAGCATAGAGGGTTTTTATAAAAAATACAACAACTATCCATTTTCACTGGTGGATTCCATCTCATTGGCCAGCAAAGGAGCTGATTTCGGACTTTTTGGCAGCGAGCCGGTTCAATCCATTTCCAAAGGAAGGGCCTTCGGAGCCGAATTCCTTTATCGCAACAGGGACCTTTGGGGAACCAACCTGACCATCTCCTACACCCTGGTAAGAAGTGAAACAGACCCACAGAAAGAATCCCTCACCCCCCTGGGCTGGATCCCCACTTCCTGGGACAATGTGCACCTGCTGAACATCTACGGGTTCCGCAAATTCAAAGGCAACTGGCAGGTTGGCTTTAAGTGGAGGTTTGTGGGCGGACAGCCTTACACCCCTTTTGATGCCTATACTTCATCGCTGGTGGATTACTGGGATGTGACAGGATTTCCGGCCTATGATTACAACCAGTACAACCAGTTCCGTTATGAATCCTTTCACCAACTCGACCTGAGGGTCGATAAAGAGTGGTATTTTTCACGAATAACCATTAATTTGTATGCGGATGTACAAAATGTTTACAACAACAAGTCGACCAGCAGTACTTTCCTGGTGCAGGAGCTGGATGCCGAAGGCAATCCGATCATAGCGAACCCGGCGGATCCGCCGGAATTGCAGCAGTACAGGATGAAAGAACTGAAATCTACTGCAGGGACTGTACTGCCAACCATTGGAATCATCATTGAGTTTTAAACTTTGCACCATGAGAAAATTCATTCATATCTTAATGCTGGTGATGATCACAATTTCATGCACCACCTCCAGGGTTCCTGTGGATGAGGTTCCCGACGAGTTCACGACAAATCCCGCCGGAAAAGGGACCACTCTGGAAATCGAAATGACCCGGGGGGAAGGACATAACCACCCGCTGATGGCCATCTGGGTGGAAACCTGGTCGGGTGAATTTGTTCAAACCCTTTACGTGTCCGAATCCATTGGCAAAGGCGTATTCAAACATGGAGATACTTCTAAGGGATTCTGGATGCCGGGCGAGATCCGGAGGCCTGCCGCCCTGCCTTACTGGTCGCATCAAAGGGGAATCAAGTCGGAAGATGGCCTCTACCTTCCCACTCCCCAGAATCCCATCCCGGATGCCTATACAGGTCCCACTCCGGGGAAAAGTTTTATCCTGAAAACAAAACTTGATGAAGCCGGGATCCGGAAATTCAGAGTGCTGTTCGAAATCAATCAGACCTGGGACTGGAACGAATTCTGGACCAACGACAAATTTCCGGACGATGCCGAATATAAAACCTCCTGCCAGCCGGCCCTTGTCTATGCAGTCACCATCGACCTGGACAATCCCAGGAAGGAGTATGTGATGGAGATCATCGGCCGAAGTCACCACTCCGGTGCCAATGGTGAATTATACGACGACATTCAGACCCTGACCACCGCCCTTCATATCGTCCGGGAGATTGTGGTTCGGGTTACAGGGTAAATCTGCTTTCCAACCATTTTCCTGTAACAATCCCACTTCATATTCGTCATAGAAACGAAGTCAAAGGTGTACGCACCGTACGAAATCGAACATGGCCGTCTCAAAAATGAACACTTTAATCTCAAGCAAGAAACAGTTACCTTGTTCTTTTCCTGTATTTTACATACTTTGGCATATTGATTGTTTTTTAGTTCCATCATTTACAAAAACCAAATCTGATGATTAAAACTGTTGACCTTGTAAAGGTTTTTCGCACCGACGAAGTAGAAACCACGGCACTGAACAATGTAAACATTGAAGTAAAAGACGGAGAGTTTGTGGCCATCATGGGCCCCTCCGGATGTGGGAAATCAACCCTTTTGAATATCCTGGGACTCTTGGACAACCCTTCCGGCGGTTCCTACATTTTCCATGAAACCGAGGTGGCCAACCTCAAGGAAAAAGGGAGGACCAACCTGCGTAAAGGCAATATCGGATTCGTCTTCCAGAGCTTCAACCTGATTGACGAACTGACCGTTTATGAAAACATCGAACTACCACTTCTCTACCTGAAGATGAGCGGATCAGAGCGCAAGAAGAAAGTGGAAACCGTTATGGAACGGATGAAGATCAGTCACCGGAAAAACCACTTCCCGCAGCAACTCTCCGGAGGTCAGCAGCAGCGTGTAGCCATTGCACGTGCCGTAGTAACCAATCCGAAGCTAATCCTGGCGGATGAGCCTACAGGTAACCTGGACTCAGCCAATGGTGCTGAAGTGATGGCGCTTCTTACCGAGTTGAATGAAGACGGAACCACCATTGTCATGGTAACGCACTCTCCAAGCGATGCTGAAAAGGCACACAGGATCATCCAGCTGTTTGACGGTCATGTGGTTACCGAAAACATCCACAGGAAATTGTAGATTCCGTTCTTGAAGGGGTTCAGAACATGAGAAAACTCATGTTTTTTGTGAATCTGATCACACATCTTTGTATTTACATTTAGGTTAACAATAGGGTTAGATTTAGGGCTTGAAAAGCTGTCCGCCAGGGCAGCTTTTCTATTTTTCTCAGCGTTGGCATTCTAACATAACCAATAATTGGCTATATTCGTTACCAATTTCAGTATAACCCAAACCACGTCTGAAAATGAAGCATTTAAAATTCACATTGGCCTTGACTTTATCACTTTTGATCCTCTCCTCCTGCGGAAATAAGAAGAAGCAGGAAGCGGAAGCGTCAGAAGAGTTTAAGATCGAAGATTATATCAAAGCAGCAGAAGCCATTGAGCCCAACATGAACAGGGTTGAACAGATTTTCAATATCCTGGATATGGTAAACGCCGAGTATTATGATGTACTGACCAACGATCCTTACAGCGCCCACCAATATAAGGTTTCCTATCCCATTGCTGCTGCCAACCTGGGGATCTACATGACCGACATCATTTATAACCTCTACGGTGACAACAATGAGGGCATGTACCTTTCATTTGCAGCAGCACAGGAACTGGCCAGGTACATTGGTATAGATTCAAAATTCGGATCCTGGACCATCGAGAACCTGGAAGGTACCATGGCGAAAAGGGATACGGTCACCATGCTTTTTAACAAACTTCTGGAGGACAGCGAGAATTACAATTCCGAGAAGGAGATGGTATTTATACATACTGCTTTCCTGACCGGATCTTTTGTGGAGAAAGTCCACATCACCAGCAGCCTGCTCAAGCAAAAAATGGCTGCCTCCAACCTCACCCAGGAACAGGAAGCCGATATCAGGGAACTCCTTGTGATCTACCTGAACCAGCTGGATCCATCAGCAAGCATTCTTTGTGATGCATTCGAGCGCCAGCAGGATCAGCTTAGCGGACTGGTGGTTCTGACCACATTCCAGAAGTTGAAGGAACTTTCTACCCAGCTTAAATCTGTGAAATCCAGCCTGGTTGTTGCGCCCATCAGTGAGATTGCAGCCAACAAGGAGCTGGCAACCACCTTTAGCCTGATCTCCAATCTTCGCACTGTGCTTGTAACAGCTTCAAAGTAAGATCCGGGTAGAGAACTGATAAGATTTGATAAGGCCACCTCTTTGGGGGTGGCTTTTTATATGGCTCCCAACAGGCCCGGTGCATGTTTTGAGGAGATCCCATCTGATCTACCCATTTTTATTATATTTGGCTGAACCCAACACTGCAGCCCTATGAATTTTCTCGGTAACCTTATTTGGCTGATTTTCGGCGGACTGGCCACCGCCATCGGATATTTCATGGGCGGGTTGGCCATGATGGTCACCATCATCGGCATTCCTTTCGGTTTCCAGTTGATCAAGATCGGGTCCCTGTGCCTGTGGCCTTTCGGAAGGACCTTTGAGGTAAAAAAAGGCGAACTGCCCGGATGCCTCTACAGCCTGCTGAACATTGTATGGCTGCTTATAGCGGGTCTCTGGATCGCCCTGCTTCATCTGCTGTTCGGCTTCCTGCTTTTAATCACCATCATTGGCGCCCCCTGGGGACTGCAGCACTTCAAACTGGCTTCCTTTGCCCTTTCCCCTTTTGGCAGAAAAGTGGATATCGTGGGCTAATGCAAATCTAAAACATCCGGTATGAAGAAGTATTTAATTCTTTTATCTATTTCCTTTCTCCTGGCACCTTCATGTAACCATGAAACTTACAGGAAAACAGAAACAGGAGTTATTATATCGCTGGCACAACAGGATAAGTCTGATCCCAGACTTGTAAAAATTGAAGTGATTAACGATCATATTTTCAGGATCAGTTCCACACCGGGGGAGTCATTCCCTGTACGCAACAGTCTGGCCGTGCTGCCGCGTGAATCCGGAAAAGCAGACTTTTCGGTTTCCGAAACTCCTGGAACCGTCCTGGTTTCCACCCCCGGCATCAGGGCAAGTGTATCGCTTTCCACCGGTGCCATCATCTTTTCTGACCATGATGAAAACCCCATCCTTGCGGAATCGCCGGAAGGGGGGAAATCATTTGCACCCATCACGGTTAACAACAGTACGGGTTACTCCTTCAGGCAGGTTTTTGAATCTCCTGAAGATGAGGCGTTTTTCGGTCTGGGTCAGCACCAGAGCGATGAATGGAACTACAAGGGCAGGAATGAGGTGTTGTATCAGTACAACACCAAAGTATCCGTTCCCTTTGTGATCTCAAACCGGAATTACGGGATCCTGTGGGATAACTATTCCCTGACCAGATTCGGAAGTGTGGAGGAGTATGCCAACCTCTCCCGCTTCAAACTATACAATGTTGACGGAGAAGAGGGAGGGCTTACGGCCACCTACACCACGGCTGAAGGAGAGGTTTTCCTGGAACGCACTGAGAATGAAATTGATTATGAAAACATCAGCACTGTTAAAAAATTCCCGGAAGGGTTTCCTTTCTGGCAATCCGGTATCACATGGGAAGGAGAAATAGAAGCGTCCCGGTCGGGTGAATACGAATTCAAACTTTATTATGCCGGATACACCACGGTTTTTGTGGATGGTGTGGAGGTTGTTCCCCAGCGCTGGCGGACGGCCTGGAATCCCAATACTTACAAATTCAGGGTTGATCTGGAAAAAGGGAAGCGGGTGCCGGTTTCCGTTCAGTGGGAACCCGACGGGGGGGTATCCTATCTGGGTTTGAAAGCAATGGGGCCCCTGGACCCCATCGAACAGGATAAACTATCCCTCTGGTCGGAGATGGGACAGGAGATGGATTATTACTTTATCCACGGGGAGAACATGGACGGGGTGATCAGCGGATACCGCACTCTCACCGGGAAAGCCCCCATCATGCCCCAATGGGCCTACGGACTGTGGCAGAGCAGGGAGAGGTACAAAACCCAGGATGAGATTACCGGTACACTGGCAGAATTCCGCCGTCGCCGGATTCCCATTGACAACATTGTACAGGATTGGTCATATTGGAAAGAGGACCAGTGGGGCAGCCATGAATTCGACGGAACACGTTTTCCCGACCCGGCCAAAATGATGGAAGATATCCATGCCATGAATGCCCATGTGATGATCTCTGTCTGGCCCAAGTTCTATGTGAACACCGAACACTACAGGGAGCTGGACCGGCAGGGGTGGATCTATAAGCAGGCCGTAACGGATAGCATCCGTGACTGGATCGGTCGCGGACATATCGGATCATTCTATGATGCCTATTCAGAAGGTGCACGCAAGCTCTTCTGGGAGCAGATGAACGAACACCTTTACAGCCTTGGCATCGATGCATGGTGGATGGATGCGTCGGAACCCGACATCCTCTCCAATTCCAGCCTCGATTACAGGAAAAAGCTGTCCGGCCCCACTGCCCTGGGTTCCTCTACGGAATTTCTGAATACCTACGCACTGGTCAACGCCGATGCCATCTTTACCGGGCAAAGGAGTGTGGACCCCAACAAGAGGGTGTTCTTGCTCACCCGCTCGGGTTTTGCAGGGCTACAACGATACAGCACCGCCACCTGGAGCGGCGATATAGGAACCCGGTGGGAAGATATGAAGGCACAGATATCGGCCGGACTGAACTTTGCGCTCTCAGGGATCCCCTACTGGACCATGGATATAGGGGGCTTTTGTGTGGAACACCGATACGAACGGGCCGCCGAAGGCAGCAAGGACCTGGAGGAGTGGCGTGAGCTGAACACCAGATGGTACCAATTCGGTACATTCGTTCCCCTATACAGGTCCCACGGACAATATCCCTACCGGGAGGTGTTCCATATCGCCCCGGACAACCACCCGGCATATCAGTCTATTGTAAAGTACAATAAGTTAAGATACAGGCTGATGCCCTACATCTACTCCCTGGCGGGGAAAGTCCATTTCGATGACTACACCCTCATGCGGGCCCTGGTCATGGATTTTCCCGAAGATGAAATGGTCACAGGGATCAGCGACCAGTATATGTTCGGCCCGTCGCTGATGATCTCGCCTGTCTATACATACATGGCAAGGGAACGGGAGATCTGGTTTCCCGGCTCAGAGGGCTGGTACGACCTTGAAACGGGTGAATTCTTTGCCGGAGGCCAGCAAAATACCATTCCTGCCCCTTACGAAAAAATACCCATCCATGTGAAGGCCGGATCGATCCTGCCGGTTGGACCGGACATCCAGTTTGTGGGTGAGAAACCGGGTGACCCCATCCTCCTTTATGTCTACGGGGGAGCAGACGGGGAGTTTACCCTGTATGAAGATGACGGATTGAATTACGACTATGAAAAAGGTGCCTTTTCGAAGATCAGTTTCAGATATGAAGACGCCACCGGAACCCTGGTTATCGGTGAACGGGAGGGAACCTTCGAGGGCATGACGGAAGATCGCAAATTCGGGGTGGTGCATGTAACCAGGGATCACCCGGCAGGTCTCGATCCTGATGCCTGGCCAAGTCAAATCATTGAATACACAGGCACAGAAACAACCATAAAATTATAATTTATGCTATCGAAAATACAAAGACAATTCATAGTAACCGGAATGATCTTCCTGGCAGTTCTGATGATATCTTCATGCACCACCGGCAACTGGCCGCAATTCAGGGGCCCTGAGCAAAACATGGTGGCCAAAGCCAGGAACCTTCCCGGGGAATGGGGTGAGGGATCCAATATCCGCTGGACCTCAGAAATCAAAGGGGAGAGCTGGGCATCGCCGGTGGTATGGGGCAAGAAAGTATTCATCACCGCGGTAGTACCGGTGAAGGTTGCTCCTCCACCTGAACCACAGGATGGAAATCCGCCCGCCGGAGAAGAGGTACCAGGTTTTCTGAATGATATCTACCGCTGGGAAGTTAGCTGCTTTGACATTGAAACAGGGAGGCTTCTGTGGTCCCGGGTGGCCCGCGAGGGAAATCCGAAGATCAGTAAGAACAGGGCCCACAACTATGCAGGTGAAACCCCGGTGACAGATGGTGAGCGCTTGTATGTCTATTTCGGTATGACCGGTGTGTATTGTTATGACCTGGAGGGCCAATTGATATGGGAAAAGGAGCTGGAGGCATATGAGACATTGAATGGCTGGGGAACCGGAGCCTCACCGGTGGTCCACGAAGGATTGCTTTACATCCAGGCGGATAACGAGGTGCATTCCTATCTGGTTGCCCTGGATGCAGCCACAGGGGATGAGGTGTGGAGGGCTGACAGGGATGAAAAGACCAATTACAGCACCCCGTTCATCTGGAAAAACAGTGTGCGGACCGAACTTGTTGCCGGTGGAAAGAGGGCAAGATCCTATAACCTTCTGACCGGTGAAATTTACTGGGAACTGGATGTGCCCGGCTATTATAACATCCCCTCACCGGTGGCCGACAAGGACTTCCTCTACCTGGGCAACACCGCATGGCGGGATATCCCCGGTTCCCTTTTATGCGTCAGGGCAGGGGCCGAAGGGAACATCAGTCCGGCCGAAGGAGAAACCAGCAGCAACAGTGTTGTTTGGTCCATCCTGGATGCGCCCACTTCCAATCCCTCCCCCCTCCTTTATGAAGGCCTTCTCTACCTGGTCAGCAACCGGGGCGGAGAAGTAAGCTGTATTGAAGCCTCCACAGGCATACAGATTTACAAGGAGAAGATCGAAGGGGTCGCTGCCTGCTGGGCCTCTCCCTGGCTTCACGGGGACAAGGTCTATTTTACCGACGAGAAGGGTGTGACCCGGATCATCAGGGCCGGAAGGGAGTTTGAGCTGCTTGATGAGAACACCCTGGATGACAAATTCTGGGCCTCAGTGGCCGTCACCAAAGATGCCTACCTGATGAAGGGGGTGGCAAAGTTGTACTGTATCGGGGATTGATTTATAAGGATCAATCCGTGAAAAGCAGGGGCGTGAACTCGGAAAGGTAGATGCGCCAGTTCTTCCAGATGTGACCACCCTCGCTTTCGCGGTAGGTGTATTTCATGCCCATTGCATCCAGTTTGGACATAAACTCTACATTGTTTTTGTGAAGAAAATCTGTCTTGCCACATCCGATCCAGTAAAGCCTGTACCCGTTCTCCATTTGCCTTTTCAGGGTGCCGTCAAAATCCGCATATACCTTGGAAGAATTGTCCTGGGAAGGCATAATCGCAGCCGAAAAGAGCCCCACATAGTCAAAGGTATTGGGATAATACCTGGAAATATGCAATGCGTGGTAACCTCCCATGGAGAGGCCTGCCACCGCCCGGCTTTCCTTCTCAGATTTTACCCGGTAGCTCTTCTCAATGAAATTTATCACATCCATAAAGGTCTCCTCATAGGTGCCATCCATGGTTTTCGGGACCATGAACTGGGGTTTATAGTAGCCCGCGGTTCCTTCACCTGGAGCTGCATCCTGGATCACATTCCCATTGGGCATGACCACAATCATCGGCTTCACCTTTCCCTGGGCAATCAGGTTGTCCATGATCTGGGAAGCCCTGCCCAGCTCCATCCACGCCTCCTCATCCCCACCGGCACCATGCAGCAGGTAAAGTACCGGGTACTTTCCCGAAGAGGTTTCATACCCGGGGGGGGTGTAGACGGTGATCCTCCTGTTCATCTTGTTTCCCGGTGAATCGTACCACCGCCGGGTCACCGAACCGTGTGGAACATTATTGACCTTATAAAGGTCTGCCTGCTCTCCTCCGATGATAAATATATTGGTGTTGGTTGCAATGTCCCTGATCAGGAATGCATTGTTGGGATCACCGGTCCGGATTCCGTCAACTAAAAAATAATAACCATATAATTCAGGCTCAAGTACAGCAGTGGTGTAGGTCCAGGTCCCCTTCTCATCCTTTGTCATCGCCTCTGATCCGGGCACCCATCCTTCGGCCGGCATCCAGTCACCCGAGATTTTCACCTCAGTTGCACCGGGAGCATTCAGGCTGAAGGTAACGGTTCCGTCTTCATGGATCTCCGGAGAGGTGATCTCCTCCCCTCCCCAGAGGGCCTGCTGGGCCAGGGCGGGGTATAGAAGTGTGCTCAGGATTGTCATGGTCAGAATCCATAGTTTTTTCATGACTGTAGCTTCTTGATTGTAGTATTGCAATGTATAATAATAATGAGTATCCAAAAAGAATTGGGCCAACAATTCTGATAATACCTGCGGCATTTGAGCATCAGGGGTTTTTTGACTAATTTGAACCTTCAACTTAAATCACCTAATCGTCAAGTCATGAAACGATACTCCACCACATTGGTTTTACTGGCACTGGCATGTACCATGTTATCCGGGCAGAAATTCAAGGGGCTTGCACCCACTCCACCCATGGGCTGGAACAGCTGGAATCATTTTGCCTGCGAAGTTGATGAGCACCTGATCATGGAGGTAGCCGATGCTATGGTGGAATCGGGTATGAAAGATGCCGGTTATGTGTATCTGAATATCGATGACTGCTGGCATGGGGAAAGAGACAGCCTGGGATTTATCCATCCCGATCCGGACCGGTTTCCGAACGGAATGAAAGCACTGGCCGATTATATCCATTCAAAAGGGTTGAAACTCGGGATCTACTCAGATGCAGGCTGGCAGACCTGTGCGGGAAGGCCGGGAAGCAGGGGATACGAATACCAGGATGCCCTGATGTATGCCAGGTGGGGTGTGGATTACCTGAAATATGACTGGTGCAACACCGAGGGTTTGAACGCCCAAGGCGCCTATCTGACGATGCGCAATGCCCTCTATGCGGCCGGAAGGCCCATCGTGTTCAGCCTGTGCGAATGGGGGAACAATGAACCCTGGAAATGGGGGAAGAACATCGGGCACCTCTGGCGAATCTCCGGGGATATATACAACTGCTTTGATTGTGTCAAGGACCACGGTGGCTGGAATTCATGGGGAGTATTGCAGATCCTGGACATCCGGGATAATGATGAGATCCGCAAATATGCCGGGCCCGGCCACTGGAATGATCCCGATATGATGGAAGTAGGCAATGGCATGTCTGTCTCCGAGGACAGGGCCCATTTCAGCTTGTGGTGCATGCTGGCAGCGCCTTTGATTACAGGGAATGACATCCGCACCATGAATGAGGAGACCAAGGCCATCCTCACCAATGAGCTGGCCATTGCAGTAAACCAGGATACATTGGGAATCCAGGGATACAGGCAATGGGCAGCGGACAGTCTGGAATTATGGGTCAAACCGCTTTCCGGAGACCGATGGGCTGCCTGTTTCCTGAACCGGGGAACCGGGGAGGCCAATCTTGAGTTCAACTGGAAGGAGCATGATTTTGATGATGATTTTTCAAAAAGGTCGGCCCACTTTGATAAAATCACCTTCAACTATTTCAATGTGTGGGACGAAGCAAAGACAGGGACTACGAAAAAACCGCTTGAGACCACCATCGGCGGTCATGATGTACTGATGCTGGTGCTCTCTTCAAAAAAGTAAGCTCATGATTCGAAATCTATTGATCTCCTTCTTCATTCTTGTTTTTTTGGCAGGATGCAGCGAAAGGAAGCCAAAGCAGATCACTACCGGAAGTAATGATCCTTCCCATCCCGGAATTCTGGTCATTACCGGAGGCCACAGCTATGATACCACTGAATTCTGCACCATGTTTCGTTCCATGAAGGAACTATCGTTCGATACAATCTCCCATCCCCATGCAAGCGGCCAGCTCTCTTCAGAAGGAATTTATACCTACGACGTGCTGGTTTTTTACGATTATCAGCCTGACCAGGCCCTGGAGGATTCAGTCCTCTTTCAGAACCTGACCCATCACGGCGTGCCCTTGCTTTTCCTGCATCATTCCATCTGCTCCTGTCAACGATGGGAGGGTTTCAAAGAGATGCTGGGAGGCAAATACATGATGGAAGGATATGGGCATGATCCCTCCATCCTTTCGAATTACCGGCATGACCTGGATCTTCATATCCGGATAGCGGATGGGCACCATCCTGTGACAGACGGCCTGACTGATTTTGATATCCTGGATGAGGGCTACTCAAACATCAGCATGACGGAAGGAATTACTCCGCTGCTCCTTACCGACAATCCTCAAAGTTCCAGCCCGGTGGCCTGGATCAATACATTTGACCAGTCCACCATCATCTGCATGATGCTGGGACATGACAAACATGCCTATGGAAATCTTGCATTCCAGACATTTTTGAGCAATTCCATTACCTGGCTGGCCCGCAGTGATGAAAATTACAGGTCTGTTTTAACGAAGAAATGAAACCATTCAACCTTCCATTTCTGTTATCCATTGGTATGGTGGCAACCCTTGGATCCTGCGCTCAACATACAAGCAGCGAAAAGCCATGGCCCGATATAAAGTGCGAAACAAAACCATGGACACGTTGGTGGTGGCCGGGATCTGAAGTAGATGGAGGAAACATTGCTGCCCTGATGGAAGACTATTCAAATGCCGGATTTGGTGGTGTTGAAATCACCCCCATCTACGGGGTAAAAGGACTGAAGCAAAATACCTCGAGTTCCTTTCCCCCGGCTGGATGAATATGCTGGAGACGGCCATCACCCAGGTTGATCAGCAGGGGATAGGTGTGGACATGAACCTTGGCACCAGCTTGCCTTTCGGCGGACCCCAGATTACGCCTGAGCCAGCAGGCTGGTCCTGGAACCCTGTGAAATCACCACTGGCTCACCCGGACCGGAGATAAGGATCCCGGAGGGCTGTGTACTGGAAGCGTTGATGGCCTATTCGGGCAATGGTCAGATCATGGATCTGACCGGGAAAGTTAGTGAGCATGGGCTGCTTGATTGGGATCCGGGAGCGGGACACTGGGAGTTTTGGGCCGCATCCTGCGGAAAAACAGGACAACTGGTTAAAAGAGCAGCTCCGGGCGGAGAGGGTTTTTCCATGGACCATTTTTCTGCCCCGGCGCTGAAGAAATACCTGAAAAGATTTGAAAATGCATTTGAGGGCCACAAGAGTTCCCGATCGTTATTCAATGACAGCTATGAGGTATACAATGCGAGCTGGACCCCAGGATTCTTCGACGAATTTCTTAAAAGAAGGGGATATGACCTTCGTATGTACCTGAGAGCGTTTTCAGGGGACGCCGATCCTGATGTGACCGCCAGGTTGAAGTCAGATTACCGCCTTTCCCTGTCCGAACTGCTGCTTGAAAACTTTACTTTGCCGTGGACCTTGTGGAGTCATGAACACGGGAGCCTTACCAGAAACCAGGCACACGGATCACCGGGCAATTTGCTGGATCTCTATGCAGCTGTAGATATTCCTGAATGTGAAATTTACGGCCACGAGACATTTGATATGATGTTAAAGCTTGCTACCTCAGCGGCCCATGTTACCAACAAATCTCTTATCTCCAATGAGACTTTTACATGGTTGGGGGAGCATTCCTTTCAGGAATCAACCATGTATTCTACCACGGCACCTGCTATTCCCCGGAAGATGCTCCATGCCCCGGCTGGCTTTTTTACGCCTCTTTACATTTTGGTCCCAGCTACAGTTTCTGGCCTGGAAGGACCGGTCCGTCTTATCCCGGTGAAAAATGACTGAGTTCACACGGTCTGGCGATAAATCAGTATCTTGGTCTTATGGCTAAGCGTACCATTCAATGGGGCATGATCGGAACGGGGAACGTGACCGAGCGGAAAAGTGGCCCCGCATTCAATAAAATCGACGGATCCTCCCTGGTGGCCGTGGGAAACCGCACGCCACAGAAAGCCGAAGATTATGCCCGCCGGCATGGGATCCCCACATGGCACATGGACCCCATGAATGTGATCCTTGACCCGGAAGTGGATGCAGTCTACATTGCCACACCCCCTGCATCGCACCAGGAGTATGCCCTGGCCTGCATCAAAGCCGGCAAGCCGGTATACATCGAGAAACCCATGGCCCGCACCCATGAGGAGTGCCGGGTAATCAACAAAGCTGCTGAAAAGGCCGGGATAAAGGTATTCGTGGCCTATTACCGCCGCTCGCTGGATTACTTCACCACTGTCAAAAAAATCGTGGATGACGGGCGCCTTGGAAAGATCCTGCAAATCACCATGCAACAATATTTCCCGGCTCGTGATGAGGACCACAAGCGGTTAAAACTCCCCTGGCGGGTAATCCCGGATATCTCGGGAGGGGGCTATTTCCACGATATGGGATGCCACGCCCTGGACATACTCTTCTATCTGTTTGGCAATCCGGTCCGGGTGGAGGGCACCAGCCTGAACAAAGGCGGATTGTATGATGCCCCCGATACGGTCAATGCCATGCTCACACTTCCGGGGGATCTTCCCGTTTCCGGAAGCTGGAGTTTTGTGACACCGGAGCCCTTTCAGAAGGACCTTGTGGAGGTCACCGGAGATATGGGAAGGCTCCGGTTCTCCGTCTTCAGCTTTGATCCGGTCCGCCTTCTTGTGGATGAGGGCGAGACGGTTTACTCCATCACCCAGCCCGAACACATCCAGATGCCCCTGATCCGGACCATCGTGGACGAACTGCATGGAAACGGTACCTGTCCTTCCACCGGAAAAACCGGGGCCGTTACCAGCCTGGTGATGGACCAGATCTCCGGAACTGCTCTGCACTTAGAAAACAATCCGAAGAAATGAGCTTCATATATAAAGCTCTTCTCCCGGTAACAGCCCTGTTTCTTTTTTTACCAGCATCATCCCCAAAGCAATGTCTGGGGACCCATGCACTGGGGACATGCTGTGAGTCCTGATATGCTGCACTGGTAGCATCTTTTCGGGGAGTGCTGTGATTGATTGGGAAAACACTTCCGGATTGGGTTCTCCCGGCAACCCACCCATGGTTGCCATATTCACTTATCACAACCAGAAACTGCAGGAGGCCGGCAGCAATAGATTCCAGTACCAGGGAATTGCCTTCAGCCCGGATAAGGGCCGTAGCTGGACCAAGTATCAGGGATCCGAAAGTGATCTGGATGGAGCAAAGAAAGTGAGTTCATCGATGAAAAGGGCCTGGAAACTTCCCTTGTTAATAACTCCAATCCTTTTGTTAAAACATATGGTGATGATGGCCGTTAATCACCTGTTCCGTCCCTAGGAATCAAAAGGGAAAAACCTGAACTTTATGTTGCATAACCGGGTTTCTGAAAGGGATTTGGCACTGAACTTGTACTTTAACAAAAAATTAACGGATGAAACGCATCCTTTTTCAGGTTTTTGTGTCTTTATAATAGAACCATGAGCAATACAGATCAAAAATTGAATACGAATTACACACTCATACTTGGTGCGGAAGGAGAACTAGGCAAAGCGCTGGCCCGTGAAGTGGCAAAGAAGAAGTGCAACCTGATCCTTGTTTCAACCACCAGTGTTGATCTGCAACGCTTTTCCATCTGGCTGCAACTTAAAGAAGATGTGCAGGTTGAAGCCATGAAAATTGACCTGGCCGACGGGGAAGCCCTTCAATCCTTTACAGAAAAGTTTCGTGACCAATATGAAATCCGTGCCCTGATCAACAACATTACCTGCGATTGGTCTGTCGCGCACGGTAAATGTATATCTGAAATTGCACAGGAGGATTTTCTCACCCGCTTCAGGGGCGCCGCCCTGATTACCATTGGACTGCTTCCCCGTATGAAGAGGCTCTCTGCTTCTTATATTCAGCATATTATCCCATTCCCGTTCAAAAAGGAGAATTCCACAGCCGACATGCAGCATTCGGTTAGTAAAATGTATGCCTTTGCCAAAGAACTGGAGGAGGAGCTGAAGGAGACAGGTGTATCGGTCAGTATGGTCCACCCGGCCCCCATGAAGAAGATTGCTGATTTTGAAATGTTTGACGGACTTACTGGAGAGATCAACACCATGTCCACCCAGCTGGTTGCCATGAAAGCTGTCAACGGGATGTTGCGGGGCGACCGCCTGATCATTCCCGGATTCCGCAATAAAATTCAATACTTCCTGAACCGCCACGCCGCTTCCTGGTTAAAATCGGAAGAAGCATCTTTCGGCTCATCCATGCAACCTTCTCTTTAGTGCACAGTGCACAGTACTGAGCTGAGTACTATTCATACCGAAGTGACATTCCCGGATTTTGTCTGCTTGCCCTGATGGCGTGAAAACTCACCGTAGCCAATGCAATGATGAAAGCTATTACGCCCGCAACAATAAATATCCATACAGGGATATTGATCCGGTAGGCGAAACTTTCCAGCCATTTTTTCATGGCCCACCAGGTCAGGGGCCAGGCAATGAGGTTGGCAATCAGCACCCACTTGGTGAAATCGATGGATAACAATCCCAGGATGTTCTGTGTAGTTGCCCCATTGGTTTTCCTGATCCCGATCTCCTTCGTGCGCCGCTCGGCCATAAAGGATGCCAGGCCGAACAAACCCAGGCAGGAGATGAAGATGGCAATGGCCGCAAAGATGTAAAGCAGCGACCGGGTCTGCTTTTCATTCTGGTAGATCCCCTCGTAGTGTTCATCCAGGAATTCATACTCAAATGGGATTTCATGTATATTCTCCTCCCACTTCTCCTTTAATATGGAGATGATCCGGTCGGGATCGGATGCGTTGAACCGAACGCTGATATACAGGGGCTCAATCCAGTCCTGGACAGTCAGGTGCATGAGGGCATGGGGACGCATCGCCATGTGCTTGGATTCCCAGTGATAGTCCTTTACCACACCGATCACCTCCATGGGACGATCCCTGTCGTTCCAGAGGTAGCAAATCTTTCCCAATGGCTCTTCCCCCAGACCGAAAGTTTTTACAGCCGTCTCGCTCAGGATCACCTTGTTTTTTTCTGTTCCGTAATCTTTTGAAAAAGTGTGACCTTCCAGCAGCTCCAGTCCCATAGTCTCCACATAAGCGTCATCGATCATGTTCACATTGATGCTGTAACCCTCGTCCTGTCCTTCCACCCCGTATCCCCAGTTGATCAGCTGGTCTCCCGGCACACCGAATGAAGATGCCGCCTGAATCACCTCCGGGTAGGCCCTGAGTTCTTCCATGAAGGTTTCTGCATTATCCAGGTAGTGTGCCTGTCTGATCAGGATCACCTGTTCCTTGTTAAATCCCAATGATTCATCCATGATCAGGTGCATCTGTTTTTGCACCATCAGGGTAGCGGCGATCAGGAAAATGGCCACCGAAAACTGGAACAATACCAGGATGTTCCGGAACCAGCTTCTGCTGAGCCTGACTCCTTTGAATCCCAGAGACTCGGTAGCCGAAAATCCACTCATATAAAGGGCAGGATAACTTCCCGAAACCAACCCCACCAGGATGGTCAGTGCAAGCAGCCCGGGGATCACCAGGAAATTATCCAGGTAATGGATGCTGATCTCTCTGCCGGTAAAGTTCCGGTATGGCCCCATGAGGGACTCTACCAGTCCCATGGCCAGGATCAGGGCCAGGATGCTCACAATGATGGCTTCGGCAAAAAACTGTTGCTGCAACATCCCTTTGGTTGCACCATTGGTCTTGCGTACCCCAATCTCCCTGGAACGGATGGAGGAACTGGCTGTGGTCAGGTTCATGAAGTTGATGCAGGCAACCACCAGGATCAGGAAGGCCACCACTGAGAATATCCGGATGTAGGCCAGGTTCCCGTTGGCCTCAAATTCACCGTTCAGGTCCGATCCCAGATGAATCTCGCGAATGTGCTGCAGGTAGAGATGCCAGTAATTCTCCTTGTTTGCAAAATCTTTATACTCGCCCCCAAAGAGGTACTTGTCCACAAAGGCAGGCAACTTTGCCTCAAGGTTTTCAGCTGGATATCCGGGTTCCAGCCTCATATAGGATGTATTACTATTGTTAAACCACTGCTGGTCGTTGGCTGCATCGGGTGAGGAGATGAGTGAAACCAGCATGTTGAAATGAAAATGTGCCTGGCTGGGAAGGTCCTCGTATACACCTGAAATGGTATAGGGTACCGTATCCCTGAGAATAATCGTCTTTTCCAGGGCCGGCACATCCCCGAAATACTTCCTGGCCGTGCTTCTGTCAATCAATACCTGCTTGGGTTCATTCAGGTTCTTCAGAGGGCTTCCTTCGATAAAGTGAAGGGTAAAGATGTCCGTGAAGGAGGAATCCACCCAGACACTCTTCTCCTCACTGTAGAACTTCTCTCCGATCTTCACCGTTTCCGGTGAGAACCGGATCCGGGTAAAGGCCCTGATCTCGGGGAACTCCTCATACATGGCCGCAGGCATGGGAGCCGGTGTTCCGGTCTGCCTGATCACTGTACTTCCAATCCGGGCATCCACCCCGATCCTGTAAATGTAATTGTAATGCTCGTTGAATTTGTCATAATTCAGCTCGTGGTTCACAAACAGCATGATCAATACAAAGCAGGCAATGCCGATGGCCAGGCCGCTGATGTTCAGGATGGAGATCAGGATGTGCTTGCGAATGTGGCGGAAGGTGACTTTGAAATAATGCTTTACCATGGGATGATTTTTTATGTTCTTTTACAAGCACTGTGCCATCGATCCTATCTGTCTCTATATTTGTTGTTTAAACCATTTTCAACTTCACTAAAAACTAAAAATTCGCTCGTTTATGAAGCACCCGGGTGTTCGAAATTAATGCAGTTTGTATGGTATGGGAGAAAAGCATATTTTCGTAATGAATCCGAACCATGGAAAGGCATAAAATACTGATTATCGACGATGACCATGATGTGCTTCTTACGGCGCGCATGTTCCTGGAGCAGCTGGATCTTGAGGTGTCGGTACTTTCAGCTCCCGAAAAGATCCTTCCCACCCTGGAGAAAGAGCAGTTTGAGGTGATCCTGCTGGACATGAATTTCCAGCGCGGAAATACCGAAGGGACCGAAGGTCTTCTATGGCTAGAGAAGATCAGGAAAAAAGACCCGACAGCAGTGGTGATCCTGATGACCGCCTACGGTGATGTGGACCTGGCAGTGAAGGGGATCAAAGCAGGCGCTTTCGATTTCATCCTGAAACCCTGGCAAAATGCGAAACTTCATGCTTCCATCCTCTCCGCTCTGAGATTGAGAGAAACCCGCGACGAAGGAGAGAAATTCAGAAATGTGGCAGAGACCCTGGGCAGTGATGATGACCTGCCCTTTACGCAGATCCTGGGGAATTCGGCACCCATGCAAAAGCTCAATGACACCATCCGGATCATCGCACCCACCGATGCCAGCGTTCTGATCCTGGGAGAGAATGGAACCGGGAAAGAGCTGGTGGCCCGGGCCATACACCGGCATTCCCGGCGGAGCCGGGAGACATTTATGGGGGTGGACATGGGCGCCATCCCCGAAACCCTGTTCGAGTCCGAACTCTTCGGGCACCAAAAAGGTGCATTTACAGGGGCGGTCCGGGACAAGCCCGGGCGTTTTGAGCTGGCCGGGAAAGGGACCCTCTTTCTGGATGAGATCGGCAACCTGCCTTTGACCCTGCAGACCAAACTGCTCACCGTGCTTGAGCAGCGGATGGTGAAGCGCATCGGATCGGATAACGTGTTTCCCATCGATATCAGGCTCATCTCGGCCACCAACCAGCCTGTTCACCAGATGGTCGATCAGGGGCAGTTCAGACGGGACCTGCTCTACCGTCTCAATACCATTGAACTGGTCATCCCCCCCTTGCGGGAACGCATCGATGATATCCCGGTGCTGGCCACCCATTTTCTGAAGGAAGCCATCCGTAAATACGGTCAGCCGGACCTGGAAATTGGCAAGAAGAGCATGAAGCAACTGCAGCAATACGGATGGCCGGGCAATGTTCGGGAACTTCAGAATACTATTCACCGGGCAGTGATCATGAGCGAGGACAGTCAGGTGCGATTCGATCAACTGGGCGCATCGATCCCCGGATCTGCGGGTCTGGCCGGACTGAATATTGAGGAGAATGAAAAGCAGTTGATCCGCAAGGCACTGGCAACCAACCGGGGAAATGTGACCAGGGCAGCATCGGACCTCGGGCTTGACCGAAATGCATTGTACAGAAGAATGAAGAAGTATGGTCTTTAAAAGGTATATGATCAGGATCACTGTAAGGCTTATAGCCATCTTCCTGGCCATGCTTGCCCTGGCATTTCTGATCGGGAACGAAGCCAGGATGTTTTCAGTCCTGGCCATCCTGCTGTTGCTGTTGTTCCTGATCTCTGAACTGTTCTATACCATCTCCCGTACCAACAGGATCATCGAATCGTTGCTGGAATCCATCCGTTTTGGGGATTACAACCGGCAGATCAGGGACAGGGCCGCCGGATTGGGGTTTGAAAGTCTGGCCGATTCGGCACAGGAGATCATCCGGGCCATCGCCTCTGCCAAAATCGAAAAGGAGACCCAGTACCAGTATCTGCAAACCATTCTTGAGCATATCCATACAGCAGTACTCACCCTGGATGAAAAAGGGGAGCCCGAACTGATCAATCCCCTGGCATTGAACACCCTGGGACTGTACAATACCAGGAAACCCTCCTGGAGTGCCATAGCAAAGGCTTCTCCCCGATTTGCCCAAACCATCCGATCCATGGGCGATGCGGGAAGAGAGATGACCAGACTTTCCAACAACCCTGCCGGCAAACAGGTGCTGATCCTGGTGAACACGGTAAAGATCGGCACGGGCCCGGTCAGGATCGTCACTTTCCAGGATATTGAACCGGAGATTGAGCAAAAGGAGATGGAATCCTGGCAAACCATCAGCCGGATCATGGCCCATGAGATCATGAACAGCCTGACCCCACTCTCCTCCCTCACCGAGACCGGGATCATGATGCTGGAGGAGGAGGGCCGGCCCCGGGACCTGTCCACGCTATCACAGAAGACCATCGAGAACCTCTATACCGCACTGAAAACCATTTCGGACCGGAATGCAGCCCTGGCCAGGTTTATCGGCAACTACAGACAGCTCTCCCGTCTTTCTCCTCCTGATAAAAAAGAAGTACAGATGAGCGATATCATTGACGAGATTACACAGTTGCACAAGACCCAGTGCGCCAGCAAAGGGATCACCTGTTCCATTCGTCCGGGTCCGGACCAGATGAAGGTCATGGCCGATGAGTCGCAGGTCAAACAGGTGCTGATCAACCTGGTCAAGAATGCCATGGAGGCCCTTGACGATATCCCCGGCCCCCGGCTGGATATCTCGGTCAAAAGGATCCTGGACTTTGTGTCGGTGGAGATCTCTGACAACGGGAGCGGGATCCCCCCTGGGGTTTTGGAGAAGATCTTTGTGCCCTTTTACACCACCAAACCGGAAGGATCGGGCATCGGGCTGAGCCTTTCCCGGCAGATCATCCGGAACCACGGGGGACAGATTTCCGTAGTCTCAGAGGAGGGAAAGGGAACCACCTTCAAAGTGGCTCTTCCGGTGGATTAAACTGCTATGAATATGATCGAAATAAATGACCACTGGACATTCAGTGAATATGGAAAAACGGACCCTCTTGAAGCAGCGGTTCCCGGTTGCATTCATACGGATTTGATCCGGAATCATGTGATCGAAGACCCTTTCTACCGTCTCAACGAGCTTGATGTGCAGTGGATCGATAAAAAAGACTGGGTATACCGGACCCGGTTTGAGGTTCCCCGGGGAATGCGGGAGAAAGACCGGGTGGTGCTGGAGTTCGGGGGACTGGATACGCATGCAGATGTCTACCTGAATGATCAGAAAATCCTTGAGGCGGACAACATGTTCAGATCCTGGAGGGTGGATGTGAAAGGCGTGATCCGGGAAGGATCCAATGAACTGAAAATCCATTTCCATTCACCCATCAAGATCGGACTGGAAAAATATGACAACTGTCCCCACCGGATCCTTACCACCGATAATGACCTGGCCGGGATCGGACAGGTGGAAGGCGGGAAGGCGGTAAGTCCGCATATCCGCAAGGCACCTTACCACTTCGGGTGGGACTGGGGACCCCGGCTGGTAACCAGCGGCATATGGAAGCCGGTCATCCTGAAGGCTTGGAATGAAGCCATGATCAACGATGTGCGTTTCGTGCAGAAATCCCTGGACGACAGCCTGGCAAGGCTCACTGCCCAATTTGAGATTGAGGCAGAATCCGCGTCCGGCGTCACACTGGGCATTAGGGTGGGTGATTCAGAAATCGCCTCACGGGATGTTGCGTTGAAAGAGGGTATTTACACCTATGAGATAGATTTCGAAATCCCACAGCCCAAACGATGGTGGACCAACGGTTTGGGTGAAGCAACCCTATACAGGATGGGCGGGACCCTGAAAACCGGGGAAGGAGTCCAGGAGGTGGAACACAACATCGGGCTGCGTACCCTTGAGGTGCTCAGGGAAAAGGATGAAAAGGGTACCTCTTTCTATTTCAAACTGAACGGTCACCCGGTCTTCATGAAAGGAGCCAATTACATTCCTTCAGATGTATTCCTGGACAGGGTGACCCCGGAAAAATATGAGCTTATCATCCGCACAGCCAAAGAGAGCCATTTTAACATGCTTCGTGTGTGGGGAGGGGGGATCTATGAAAAGGATATTTTCTATGACCTGTGTGACAAACATGGTATCCTGGTATGGCAGGACTTCATGTTCGCCTGCTGCATGTACCCGGGTCACCCCGAATTTCTCGAAAGCGTCGCTCAGGAGGCAGCTGACAATGTGAAACGGCTGAGGAGCCACCCCTGCATTGCATTATGGTGTGGCAACAACGAAATCTTATCAGAATGGCTGAGAAACTGGAATGAGATAGCAGAAAAGGAAAACAGGGCAGGAGCCGAAGCCCAGTGGAAAGCATATAAGGATCTCTTCCTGGATGTGCTGCCCACCACAGTAAAGGAGAATGATCCGGAACGCTTCTACTGGGCATCAAGTCCCCAGTCGGACGATACGATCCTTGAAAACCTTAGCTCTGGCGACTTCCACTACTGGGGAGTCTGGTGGGGAAAGGAACCCTTCGAAAGATACCACACCTACCTGGCCCGGTTTATGTCTGAATATGGTTTCCAATCTTTTCCGGAACTTAAAACCGTGAGAGAATATACCCACGAAACCGATTATGATATCTACTCCGACGTAATGCAGTCTCACCAGCGCTCCTCCATCGGCAATGTGACCATCGAAACCTATATGCTTCGAAACTACAGGAAACCAAAAGATTTTGAATCCTTCCTTTACATGAGCCATGTGCTCCAGGCCGAAGGCGTGAAAATGGCCATGGAGGGCCACCGCCTTGCCATGCCCTATACCATGGGAAGCCTTTTCTGGCAAATCAACGACTGCTGGCCTGTAGCATCCTGGTCAAGTACAGATTATTATGTGAGATGGAAAGCCCTCCAGTACTTCTCAAAAAAAGCCTATGCAGAGGTTCTGGTTGCTCCCCGCAGTGTGGATGGAATGCTGGAGGTTCATGTGGTTTCGGACAGGCTATCCCCCTTTGAAGCCACCCTTTCCCTTCGGCTACTGGACTTCTCCGGAGAAGTGAAATGGAAACGGGAGCAAGCCATCCACGTGCCTGCCAATGCCAGCCATACACATTTTGAGATTCCGGTGAAACAGTTGCTGGACAATCAGAAGGCCACAGAAGTGCTGCTGGATGCAAAACTCCTGGAGGCAGGGGCCCTGGTCACTTCCAACAACTTCTATTTTGTACCCGTCAGGGAGATCGATCTGCCCCAACCGAAGATCACCTTGTCAACCAAGGCAGTGGCTGACGGCTATACCCTCGATCTGAGTACCGATGTACTTGCCAAAAACGTATATCTCACCTTGGAAGAGGAGGGTTTCTTTTCGGACAATTACTTTGACCTGCTGCCCGGTGAAACAAAGTCCATTCATTTAAAAACAGAAGCATCCGGCGATAGTTCCGGAAAGATCCGGGTAGTGACCATCAGGGATAGCTATTGACCGGATCCGGGACTCAGTAAAGCTGATCGATGGGCCTTTTGGACGAGCGGTCGCTCTCCTTGTACTCGCTTACCGTCATCCCGGTGATGTGCTTGAACTGGTTGGAAAGGTACTGCACACTGCTGTAATCCATGATAAAAGCGATCTCACTCAGGGTGAGCTCCTCCTGATCGATGAGCTCCTTGATCCGCTCGATTTTGTGTAGAATGATAAAACGTTCCAGGGTAATCTGTTCATGGGCGGAAAAGATTCTGGAGAGATATGCATAGGAGAGGCCCATTTTTTCGACAAGGTATTCCGACTTTCTTACAATGGAGTCCACATTGTTCATATGGTGGATCAGTTCAATGACTGTGATCTTGATCTCTTCAACCAGCCTGTCTTCCCTGGTCTCCACCAGGTCCGTCCCCAGGTTTACCAGCACAGTGCGTATATCCTCCATGGAAGTGTTTGCGGGGTCGTACCTGACCACTGCTCTTCCCAGGCTGATCTCCTGAACAGCTACGCCGGCGCGTTCAAACTCCTCTCTGACCACCCTGAGGCAGCACTGGCAGACCATGTTCCTGATATGGATGGTAGATGTTTTCAATGGATGTGCGATTGGCTGAAATTACGAATTCAGGTCAACAGTTTCAAAAGAATTGCTTAACAGCAGTTTCTGCCTGCCAATCTGCAGGAATTGTGTAACTTTTTGTTCGAAAAGTGTAACACCCTGCATCCATGTTTTTCACAATTTTGCGTTATAACTTAGAATCCTTGTACCTATGCAGATCAGAAAAAACATAGCCATCAGCGAAACCGGGTTTGTTTTCAATCCCACCACCGGGGACTCCTATTCCATCAACCAGGTTGGCCGGGAGATCCTGGGGTATCTGGCTGCGAACAAGTCTCCTGAAGAGATCACCTCCCTGATGACCACCGATTACGATATTGATCCCGCCAGCTTTGAAAAGTACTATTTTGACTTTATCAGCATGTTGCGGCAGTTTGAACTCCTGGACGAAGCGCATGAAGACTAAGATTACTGTGGCCATTACCGGGCTGAACAATACGGATAATCCCGGACCCGGCGTACCGGTGATCCGCGGCATCAGGGATTCGGGGGATTTTGATGTTCGCATTGTGGGCCTGGCCTACGAAAACCTGGAACCGGGAATTTTTATGCCCGGAGTGGCTGACAAAACCTACCAGGTACCTTATCCTTCTGAAGGAACGAATGTACTGGTACAGCGTATCCTGGAGATCCATAAGAAGGATCCTATCGATGTGCTGATCCCCAACTTCGATGCTGAGCTCTACGCCTTCATGCGTTCGGAGAAGGTGCTGGAAGAGGCCGGGATCAAAACATTCCTGCCCACCCTGGAGCAGTTTGAGGAGCGTCATAAATCCAACCTGCCCGAATTCGGTGAGAAGTATGATTTGTTGGTCCCTTTCAGCAAACCCATAACCCGGATCGATGAGATCGACAAGCTGAAGGAGAATTTTGAATACCCGCTGATGGTCAAGGGGAAATTCTACGATGCCTACCTGGCTTACAACGAGGAACAGGTGCGGATGAATTACAACAAGATCAGCGCCAAATGGGGTCTGCCGGTGATTATCCAGGAGTTTATCAAGGGAACCGAAGTGAATGTGGTCGCCCTGGGAGACGGCCAGGGCAACACCATCGGGGCCGTGCCCATGCGCAAACAGTACATCACTGATAAGGGAAAGGCCTGGTCGGGAATTACCCTGGATGACCCGAAATTGCTGGACCTGACCCGCAAAATTATTGAGGCCACGAAATGGCGGGGGGGGATGGAACTGGAACTGGTCAAATCCAGCAAGAATGAACTCTTTATTATTGAGATTAATCCGCGGATCCCGGCCTGGGTCTACCTGGCAGTAGGTGCAGGTCAGAACCTCCCGGAAGCACTTGTAAAACTGGCTCTGGGAGAAAAGGTCTTACCTTTCACAAGTTACCAGGTAGGAAAGATGTTTATCCGTTATTCATACGACCTGATTACCGATTTAAAAGAATTTGAAAAACTCTCCACCCTGGGAGAACTATAAGATAAGAAAATGGAGAAGAAACCCTTTGAGAGACCGTTTATCAAAAAACTTCATGCAGGCATGCCCAGTAAATTCGGCATGAAAACCCATATGGAACCCATCACCCATATCGAAACTGTAGCAGTCCCTGACCTGTTGGCCCAATACGGATCACCGCTCTATGTAATCTCGGAGAGAACCATCAGGGAGACCTATAAAAAAGCCCGGCACGCATTCACCACGCGCTACCCGAAGGTGCAGTTTGCCTGGTCCTATAAAACCAATTACCTGGATGCCGTTTGCCGGGTCTTTCACCAGGAAGGTTCATGGGCCGAAGTGGTGTCGGGATTTGAATACGACAAGGCCATCCAGAACGGTGTAAAAGGCAGTCAGATCATCTTTAACGGGCCCGACAAAACAGATGAAGACCTGAAAAAGGCCATCGAAAATGATTCCCTGATCCACATCGACCATTTCGACGAGATGTATTCCATCATCGCCATTGCCGAAAGCTCGGGGAAAAGGCCCAAGGTGGCCATCCGGGTAAACATGGATACAGGCGTCTTTCCCATGTGGGACCGTTTTGGATTCAATTACGAGAACGGTGATGCCTGGGATGCCATCAACCGGATCATGGTTAACGAGAAATTGGACCTGATTGGCCTGCATACCCACATTGGCACCTATATGCTTGCCTCCAATGCCTATAAGGTGGCAGCCGGTAAACTGGCTGACCTGGCCTTTGGCATTGAAAGAAAATATGGTGTAAACATCAAATACCTGGATTTGGGAGGCGGGTTTGCATCACACAACACACTGAAAGGAGCCTACTACCCTGGTTCCGATACGGTTCCCGCCATCGATGAATATGCGGAAGCCATCTCATCGGCCATCCTCAACTCGCAATTAAATCCCAGGAATCTCCCCACCCTGATCCTTGAGAGCGGGAGGGCCCTGATTGACGATGCAGGATACCTCCTGGGAACTGTTATTGCCAATAAGCGACTCTCCAACGGCAACCGCGCCACCATTGTGGATGTGGGGATCAACCTGCTTTTCACCTCCTTCTGGTATGAGCACCAGATCTTTCCTGCCGCCCCTGTTTCAGAACATCTGGAAGAGACCACCATTTACGGACCCCTTTGCATGAACATCGATGTATTAAGGGAGGCCATCGCCTTTCCCCTGTTAAAAAAGGGCGACCAGTTTGTGATTAAGCGAATCGGTGCCTACAACATGACCCAGTGGATGCAATTCATCACCCTGCGCCCCAATGTGGTCCTGATTGATCCTGAGGGAAAGGTTCATGTGGTCCGGAAACAAGAGAACATGGAACTGATCAGGCAACAGGAAGTCATCCCCGAACACCTGAAATAGCATCACAATCAACCCTGTTTGAAGATCTCTGATGACATAAAACTTTTCCTGAAGGCCATCCCCAACAGTTACGGACAGGTCTTCTTCTCAGACCACCGCCTGTTTGCGGTGATCCTGATGGTGGTTACCCTGTTTGATCTCTATGCAGGCTTGCTGGGTTTCCTGTCGGTGATCACCACCAACCTGGTGGGCTTCCTGCTGGGTTTTGACAAAAAGACCATCTCAAAGGGGGTCTTCGGCTTTAACAGCCTGCTGGTGGGGCTGGGCTTGGGCATCTATTTTGAGCCCAACCTGCTTCTGGTGCTGATCATCGTCATGGGGGCCATCCTCACCCTGCTGATCGCGGTCTCCCTGCAGGGTGTGATCGGAAAATATGCCCTGCCCTACCTCTCCGTCCCCTTCCTTATCTCAATCTGGGTATTGACGCTGGCCACCAAAGAATTTACGGCACTGGGGATCAGCGAAAGGGGTATCTATACGCTCAATGACCTCTATACCCTCGGTGGCGATCCGCTGGTAAGGATGTATGAATGGTGGAACCAGTTGGAACTGCCCCGCTCCCTCAGGGTCTATTTCATCTCCCTGGGAGCCATCCTTTTCCAGTACAACCTGCTGTCAGGGATCATCCTTTCCCTGGGTCTGCTCCTCTACTCCAGGATCTCCTTTACCCTTTCCCTCATCGGTTTCTACACTGCATACATCTTTTATGAGACCATCGGTGCAAGTATCTCAGAATTAAGCTATAGCTACATCGGGTTCAATTATATTCTCACTTCCATCGCCGTGGGCGGATTCTTCATCATCCCCTCGAAAAGGTCTTACCTCTGGGTGATAGTGCTGATTCCCATTGTGGCCATGATCACCATCAGCCTGGCCCGGGTGTTTGCCGTCTTCAACCTTCCCATTTACTCCCTGCCTTTCAACCTGGTGGTCCTGCTGTTCCTCTATGCCCTTAAATTCAGGCTGAAACCATCGATGGCCTTGTCGGAGGTGCTGATTCAGCACAATTCGCCCGAGAAAAACCTCTATGCCTTTCACAATGATGTGGTCCGCTTCAGGCAGTTCGGACAGGTGCCTGTCCGCTTGCCTTTCCTGGGCACATGGATCGTAACTCAGGCCCATGACGGGGAACATACCCACAAGAACGAATTCCGCCATGCGTGGGATTTCGTAATCATGGATACGGGGGAGAAGCAGTTCATGGGAAGCGGCGACCTTTTGACCGATTACTACTGCTATGACAAGCGGATCCTGGCTCCGGCCGACGGTACGGTGGAGCTTGTGGTGGACCGGGTGCCGGATAACATTGTGGGTGAGGTCAATCTGAAGGAGAACTGGGGAAACACGGTCATCATCAAGCATGACGACCACCTCTACACCTCTCTGAGTCACCTGAAAGTGGGTTCCGTCAGGGTCAAGGAGGGCGATCCGGTGAGAGAGGGTGATGAAATCGGCCGTTGCGGGAATTCGGGAAGATCCCCCTATCCCCACCTCCATTTCCAGGTGCAGGAGACTCCCTATATCGGATCTGTCACCAGGGAGTACCCCATCAGCTATCACATTCTACACTCAGGTGACGGATTCCGCCTGAAATCATTTGAACTACCTGAAGCAGGCGACCTGGTGTCGAATATTGAAAAAAACGATCTGCTCTACAATGCGTTTCATTTCATCCCCGGAAAAAGGCTTCATTTCGATGTGACCATGAATGGGGTGAAAAGGGAATCCTCCTGGGAAGTGGATTCCGACCCGTATAACAATGCCTACATCCGTTGCCAGCAGACAGGAGCCATGGCCTACTTCATGAACGACGGGAACCTGCTGTATTTCACCCACTATTCGGGTAACAAAGAAAGCCTGCTTTATTACTTCTTTCTCTCCGCATTCCAGGTACAGCAAGGATTTTACCAGGATCTTCTCATTTCGGACCGCTATCCCCTGAACCTGATCTACCGGCAACCCCTTCTGGGAGTGCAGGACCTGGTGGCACCTTTCTGGATGTTCCTGCGTTCGGATTTCCAATGCCAGTACCAGTGGATCGACAATGAGATGTCCCCCACAGAGATCAGGCTGGTTTCCTCCGCAAAGAACAGCATTGGCGGCAGGTCCGTCAAGGCCATTGATTTCACCCTCGTGGTGGGTGAAAAAGGGATCCGAAAACTTACAGTGGATTCTAAAAAAGTTAAACTGGAGGCTGTATGTACAGATTGATCATCCTTGCAGTGTTTGTAATCATTGCAGCGCCCGGACTGAAGGCCCAGGAGCCAACAGATTTCAATGCCATCAACGAGGATAGCTACAGGCTCTATCTGGCCGGGGAGTGGGACAGTGTGATCATGGTGGGGAAGGCAGCTTTGAAACAGGAAATAGACTACTACTACCTGCGGATGAGAATGGGAATTGCCTTCCATGAGAAGAAGCACTTCCGGAAGGCTGCCGTCCATTTCAGGAAAGCACTTGATTTCAACCCGGGCGACCCTGTGGCCCTGGAATACCTTTACTATGCATCGCTTTTTGCGGGACAATACGACCAGGCCAGCCTCGTGCGCAAGGAGTTCAAGGGCGACCTTGCCCTGAAGCTTTCTCCGTCCAAAGGAAAATTCCTGGACAGGTTTGGCGGGGAGTACCTCTACCACCAGGGCCTGAACAGCGATCTTCTGTCAGATCCTGATGCGCTGTTTCAGGGTTTGCCCACGGGCGTCCAGTACATCACCCGGCACTATTCCAATGCTTCCCTGTCACTTTCAAACATCGTCACTCCCGGATTCCGCCTGAACCATGCCTTCACGTATCTCTCCAAAACCAACCACCAGTATTACAACGACGGACAGAACATTTTTCAGCTCACAGACCAACATGTAACCCAGGTTCAGTATTATCTGTCGCCGGTCATTACCACCCTGTCGGGCTATGTTTTCATGCCCATGGTTCACCTGGTCAGTATTCATTACCAGGCACCTGTGGATATTGAGCAGGGATTCCAGGGTGGAGGCTCCAGGATTGTGCTGGGGTACCTGAAAACGTTTGATTTTGTAAGCGGACTGGGTTTCAGCAAGGGATTCGGTGCCATAGACCTGTATCTTGGCGCATGGTATGCAAGCCTGAACAACAAGGAGCAGGTTCAGAGCAGGCTGGGAGTCACCTGGTACCCATTCGGCAATCTGAATCTTTATGCAGGAGGGTTTCTCAACAGCCAGTATGAAATGTCCGGTTCTTTGGGTGTGCTCAGGTTCATTCCCGAACTGCATGTGGGCGCAGCCCTGGCAGGAAAAGGTTGGATAGACCTGAATGGTGCCTTCGGGGAAATGACAAATTACCTGGAGCAGAATGGATCGACGGTTTTCAACAATTTCTCGGAAGTCATCCATAAAAAGATATCCATGACCGTGTCGGTTCCTGTCACGGAAAAAGGATCGTTACTGTACCTGGGAGGAAGGTGGACCACCCATGAAAGCAGGTTTTATGCATTTGACCCGGCTCAGGGAGAGTTGACCAATAACATACCATACAACGCTTTATCAATTTACGGAGGAATCACATGGAAATTCTAAAATCAATTCGAACCTGGCTGCTTGCAGGCATGCTTGTATCCGTGGCCACAGTCTATGGTCAGAGTTTTAAAGAGACCAAGGACGCATTCCAGCAGAGCTATATCCAGGAGGCAACCGGAGAGGTTTCCGCTGCCATCAACAGCCTGAAGGAGGTCTACGATGAAAAATCCTACGAGCTCAACCTGAGGTTGGGCTGGCTGAGTTACCAGGCGGGAAGTTTTACCGAAGGCATCGCCTATTACAGCAAAGCCATTGACCTGATGCCCTATGCCATCGAACCCCGTTTCGGGATCGTTTACCCGGGTGCGGCCATGGGTAACTGGTCCATGGTCATGAAACAGTATGAAAAGATCCTGGAGATTAGCCCCAACAATTCCATTGCCATGCACAGGATCGGACTGATCTATTATGGCAGGGGGGACTATGAAAATGCCAAGAAATACTTCGAGAAAGTAGCCAATCTTTATCCTTTTGATTATGATGCCCTGACCATGCTGGGCTGGGCCTATTTCAAACTGAATAACTTCCGGGAAGCCAAGGTGCTGTTTCAAAAAGCACTTTTGCATACCCCGGGAGGAACCTCAGCCATGGAGGGACTGGATCTGCTGGACCTGCCTTAACCTAAAATACATGAACCATGAAATATATCCTGATCATTTTGTTTTGGCTGACAGTGATTTCCCTTGCGGCTCAGCCCGTATTTGAACATACCTATAATGAATCGGCCAGTATCACCCAACTGGAAAGCCTGGGAGAGGTTTATTACTCCATGGATGTGATGAACAAACAGTTGCTTTTGTACAACATGGAGCACTCCCTCCTGAAAACCGTTCCACTCCCCACCCCCGAAGGTTACTACCTTGCAGATATACAGTATGTTTCTGAAACCCTGTTTAACAATGACAACCTGATAGAGTTTGTTTATACCTACTCCAAATATGTGTCCATCGACCTTTCATACTACTATACCTATGAATCGAAAGTGATCAATGAGAACGGCCTCGTGCTGCTCACCCTGGAGGGAGTCGGTTATACCGAAGTGATTCAGACCACCCAAGGAAAGAAATTCCTGGCCTACGACTACGACTATTCGGTGATTCCCTACCGCACCTACACCCATGTATACAGTTTGCCTGATCAGACCGTAAAATCGGTTAGCCGTTCGGTATCAGGGTTTGAAACGGGAGATGCTTACCCCAATCCCGCCAGCAGACAGGTGAATATCCCGGTAACATTGCCCGGGGGCGTTTCTTCCGGAACGCTGGAGATCACGGATCTGAACGGCATGAAAATACTCACCTATCCGGTTACACGCTCAGATGCAAACGTGGTTGTGCCTGCCAGTCAGCTGGCTCCGGGGACCTATCTTTATCAGGTCAGGGCCGGCCATTCACTTTCGACAGTAAAAAAAATTGTGATCCGGTAAATCTTTATCAGGACCGCGAAACCTGAAAACCGGTCTCTGAAACATTGAAGTCCACAAAACGAGCCTTTGAGTTAGGAGGCCTGGATTCAAGCTGTTTCTTTGCTTTTACTGCGGCCTCTGTGGATTTGGCAAACATGAGCAGGTAACCTCCCCCTCCGGCTCCCAGTAACTTGTAGCCCAGCAGGTAATCTTCCACCCTGCCAACAATGTTTTGGATCATGGGCGGATTGGTCCCCTGGTCAAGTTGCTGATTTAGTTCCCAGCTGATGGCCACCTTCTGTGCGAGGCCTTCATAATCATTACGCAACATGGTGTCAAAGGTATCCCTGGCGTGCTGTTGCATCTCTGAAAAAATCGTCAGGTGCCGGGAAGAGTTCAGGAACATCCCCTTAACGATTTCACCCAGAATGTCCCTGGCCACCCGGGTAACACCTGTGTAATAAAGCAACATCATCTCCCTGGTTTCCCGTTTGGAGAAAAGCTGGTCAGGAAGCCACTTGATGGATGGCCTCTGCAGGATTCCCGGAGTTGTTTCAAGCAATTTCACCCCTTCAAAAATCCCCCCGTACTGGTCCTGCCACCCCCCCCCGATGGTAAGCATTTGTTCCAGGATCAAGGTCCTGTAAGCCACATCGTGCCTGTCCCAGTTCAATCCGCAGAACTCGTTGAGTGTTCCCAGAACAGTGGCTGCCAGGTTTGAACTTGTACCCAGTCCCGATCCCTTCGGAATAGCTGCCAAAAGGGATATTTCGATCCCACAGCCAAATTGCTTCAGTTGTGCCGCAAGGTCAGGATACCTTCTGGCAGAAAATGTATGGCCAAAACCTGACAACACAAGTGCAGCCATGGGAATGGAAAATCCTCCCCCCAGCTGGTTATATTTCTCCAGTGCTTCGAATGAGGTGATCTCCAGTTTCTCTCCCAGGTCAATGGAGCGGAGAATGATCTTAAAATCATTCAAGGGGCGGGCAAATACCTGCAGGGGAAGCTGGCCGTTCAGCTCAACCGACATATTGACTACCTTTCCGCCCTCCATGATACAATAGGGAGGAGTGTCTGTCCATCCCCCGGCCAGATCGAGCCGAACAGGGCTCCTGCCCCACAGGATCTGATCCTCAAGCAGGTCCAGCCTGGGATTGAGCGGTTCCGATTTCAGCGTTTCAATCATGGCCTCCCTGAGGATTCCGAAAGCCTTTTTTTCATAGGCGGATGCCAGCACCTGGTTCCCTGTCACCCTGGCCCTGAACATGCTGTCATTGATCTGCTTGATCACAGGTTCACCGGGGGGCAACTCCCCGGGCAGTTCCAGTCCGAGCAAGCGGTAGTCAGCTCCTGTCCTGTCCAGGTCCAGATAGTAAAATATGCTCTTGTGATGATTGGCAGCCAGTCTGGGCAAGGTATTGGCTTTCAGGCTTTCCCGTTGCATATAAAGCGCTTCCGGTAGTGCCATGTCTGACAACTCCAGGGCTGATACCCTCCTGGCCCCCAACCAGGTGGAAGCTTTTCCCTTTCCTGAAACCAGGAATGCCATCATCCCGGGAATATCTTCCAGTTCAAGAATGGGGAAAAGAGGCAGCTCAAAGGCCGAAGTATCGCTGGAGAAACCGGCTTCCAGAGGATCAAGCGACCGGGCCTTCAGCCACTCATCCAGAAGTTGCTCCAACCACCGGGCTCCTTCAGCCAACGAATCCCTGAATCCGTCGGAGAATCCATAGGTGCGCAGGCAATACATCTGGCCGGGAAGGTGGACCACATCCATACAAATATTCCCGGGAATCTCCAACTCCCATGCGTTCTCTGGAACACCGGTGATGATGTGGTGATGATGCAGTTTCCATGTTCCGGGCACATAGCTGTTTTCTATCCATATGTGACTGTTCTCATCCCCGAACCTGAATCTTACCTGGGAATTCTGCTGGAAAATGGAGGGGTGGTGATCGGCCTCCCTGGTATACTTTAACCGCTGATCGGCGATCCTGTTTTGAAGCTTCAGGCTGGATTCGATCAGGTCGCTGTTGCTGCCAAAGTGATAAAACTCACCATCATGCATGGCGACCAGTTTTACCTCCAGAGCCGCCAGATCAGGATCTGCACTGGTCGCCTCAGATCCGAATGAAGTCAGCATCTCTCCATAGAGATCATAAAATCCGGGTGCACCATCTGTAAAGGCACCTTTTTCATCATCCCAGCCTGCCTTTTTCATCAGTTTCAGTGAGGCTTGAGCATTGAGCAGCACAATTCCCGTATCCATCAGGTAGAAATAGTCACGGGAGAATTCCCTCAACTCCTCCTGAGACGGTTTCTGTTTTACAAATGCCAGCTGGTCCAGATCCTCCCTGTGGCTGAAAAAGACACCATGCTTTGAAGCCACCGGATCATCCACCCAGATGCCAAAGACCAGCACATCCGCCTCCGGCAGATCATTGAAGCGGTCGCTTGAGATAAACATTACATCCCCTGCACCTACCAGGGTACAATAAACATCCGGAGCCTGTCTCAGGATCTTTTCATAAAACGCTGCCTGAAAGTCGAGCAGTTTCTGATCGATATACTGGCCCTTGGACCAGCGAAAAACTGGCATGGGAAGTAATGATTTTCCATAGGGAGCATATGCCGGCAGGCGCCTGCTTTCACCTCCCGAATGGATCACCATCCGCTTATTTTGTGGAAACCAATCTGCCAGGGAACCCTTGAAATTCTCCGATTTACAAGCCGAGGCCAGGAGGGAAGCGGTCCCCCCTCCCGAACCCACTTTTTTTTCTGCAGGATCAGAATCACAAAACCAGGATCGGGTATCCTTCTGTTCCAGGGAGTGAAAATGGGGTACCATCCGCTGGGGCAGGCTGATCAGTTTTTGTATGGGCATTGGAGGGTGTTTTTTATCAAAAAAGGGGTGTCAGTTCAGGATCGGTGCAAGTGTCACCTTTCGGTAGCTTACTTTCCCGTGATCACCCTGCAGGTAGATGGGTCCGGGGCTGAACTCGTCTGAAGTAAGCGCCCCGCCTGTGACTCCCTTTACCGGCTGGTTTTCAATGATGGTTTGCCCGTTCAGTATCACAGTCAGGTACCTCTTGTAAAGGGTGATCTCCAGCGTCTGCCACTCTCCGGCAGGCTTCTCTGCCGAAACCAGGGGTGTGATTCTGCTGTAGAGCGCTCCCATATTGTGGGGATCCAGCGCTTTTCCGTAACTGTCCATTACCTGCACTTCATAGATCCCCCTCAGGTAAACCCCACTGTTGCTGCCCCTGGGAACATTCACCTCCACTTCCAGTTTGAAATCCTCAAAGGTATCGCTTGTCCGCAGGTTCCCATAGGAAATGTGCTCACCATGTTCGGGTTGTACCGGATCGTTGACCAGGACTCCGTCCACCACCGTCCACCCGCTCGTGGCATTTTTTTCCATCAGCTCCCAACCTTTCAGGTCGGTCCCGTTGAAGAGGTTAAGCGGCTTTCCGAATTTGATCTTGCCTGTATCGGGGGCCTTCCCCAGGGCAGGGATCCGCTTCCCGGTAAAGGCCACCGTCTCCGTTTCAATGCCATCCGGATTGGGAAAGGATGCCTCGCCGGTAATCCGGTCCTCTCCATCCATTTTCAAATTAAACCAGTAGACAGGATGCAGCGTTCTCACAGGATTGCCCTGATCATCCTTTTTCACAACCTGATCCTGGCCATGGACAAGCAGCAGGTCCCCTACAAAGATCATGGCGTAATCCACCGGGTATACAGAGCCCCACCTCCAAAGGATCGACGCATCCAGGTACCCATCCTCCTGGCTTACCTCCAGCCATCCGGCTTTGTTGTTTTCATAGTCCAGATCAAGCGCCCACCTCCCGGTGAAGGGGGCGGCAGGGTTCTCCTGTGCATGTGAAGGTGCTGCTGTTGCCATGCAGATGCATGCAA
>CAYVRK010000039.1:13677-39841 GCA_964453785.1 uncultured Bacteroides sp. | reverse complement strand
CTACCAGACCTTAACTATTGGTGGCTATGGATAATATTCTTTTAGAACGTGCATCGTTCAAATGCGGAGCAAAAATAGATGAATTTTTTGATCTGTCAAAGGAATAAATACAATTATTTACTTACCCCATCACCACTTCAATCTCCGTAACGGCAGTAAGCTGATCCATGGGAATAAAAGAATCCTGGATTTCCTTCCCATTCACAGTTATGCTGCCGACTCCCTGCTCTATGCCATTGGGGTTGGTTACTTTGATATTCAGCGTATTGCCCCTGAATTTCCGGATGGCGGTAAACTCCTTCCAGAGAGCGGGTATACACGGATCGATGGTGATACCATGGTACTGGGGTTTGATCCCCAGGATGTACTGACTGATGGCGTAGAAGGTCCAGGTAGCCGACCCGCTGAGCCAGGGCAACCTGGAGGCCCCGTGTTTGGGACTGGCATCGGCGTGGGTGGACTGGCAAACCACGTAGGGTTCGATTTCCCGCAATTCAGCCTTCTTGTTGTAGGCCGCAGGCAGGTAAGCCCTCAGGTACTGGTAGGCCTTGTTGCCATGTCCCAGCATGGCCTCGGCCATAACTGCCCAGCCCTGGGTATGGATAAAGATCCCTCCGTTCTCCTTCAGTCCGGGATTAAAGAGCATGGCCCTGACAATGTTATAATCGGAAGATGTATAGGGGGGTGCGTTTAACTTGATCCCGTAATCTGTTGTCAGTTGTTTCTCAACCTCCTCCATGGCCGATTGGGCCTGTTCAGGTGTGGCCGCACCACTGATCACAGCCCAGCACTGGGGGTTCAGGAAAATTTTTCCTTCGGGGCTCTCCGATGACCCAAACTTCATTCCATCCACCCTGTACCCCCTCATAAACCACCTTCCGTCCCAGGCATGCTGCTGCAGGTTGCCATCCAACTTCGCCAGTTCCTTTCCCCCCCAGGCCCGTTCATTCTCCTCACCCAGCATCCCGGCGATCTCCACATACTCCTGCAGGGCCAGGCGCAGCTGCATGGCCACAAAGACCGACTCCCCGTCATAGCCGAATTTCAGGCAGTCGTTCCAGTCCGCCCTTAATCCGTAGGGCAATCCGTGTTTCCCGGAACGTTCAATGGAAAATTCGATGGCCCGGCGCAGGTGTGCCAACACCGTGTCACTTCCGTGATCACCATAGGGAATTTCTTTGCGAAAGAAATCCACATCCCCGGTCTCTTTCACATAGGCCGGTACCGCATTGAACAGCCAGAGGCTGTCATCACTCCGGTACTCGGCAGGAATGGGCGCCTGTTCTGATCCCGGATTATGGGAGACCGGGTAAACCACAGGCATGGCACCGCCGGTGGATACCTGTCCGCTGATCATCAGCTCCAGCCTTTCCCTGGCCTGTTCCGGGATCACATGAAGGATTCCCATCAGGTCCTGTACCGTGTCCCTGAAGCCAAAACCATCCCTGTCGATACCCGAGTAGATCAGGCTGGCAGCCCTGGACCAGTTAAAGGTGATCAGGGCGTTGTAGATGCCCCATGTATTGATGGTGCTGTTCAGTTCCGGGTCGGGAGTTTGGGCTGTAAGTCCCGCCATCCGGGTATGCCAGAACTCCTTCAGTGCCTCAAGGTCGGTTTCCACCCTGGCTGTATTGGAATATTCCTTTACCGCTGCTCTCCCCTCCTCCGCTGCTTTACCGATACCCATGATAACCAGGAACTCCCTTGCCCCGCCTGGTTCCAGGGTGATGTCGCCGCATAAAGAGCCACAGGGATTGTCACCGTAGCCTTTGCTGTTTGAAGGTTCCCCCTTTTCAACTGCAAGTGGATTGGCATAGGTCCGGTAAGGCCCAAGGAATGCGTCACGGTCGGTATCATAACCCACCACATCGAGGCCCGCAAAGGCCTGGAACGTATGGCGCCCCTGGTCCTTCTCCTTGAAATTATCGGGCATATGCGGAATATTCACGTTGGTCCCATGGTCAATGATGCCGTTCACCACCTCCATTTTTGCCGTATATTGCACATACTGGATATTCAGCAGGTCATCAATGGCATTCCAGCTGCCAGCATACTCCACATAGCTGAAAACCCGCAGGTTCCTGCGCTTGCTGCCATGGTTGGTCACCCTCACCCTCCAAATCTCCAGGGCCTTTCCCAGGGGCACATAGTAGGAGGTTTCAGCGTCAATTCCATTGTATTTTGATTGGATGACTGTATAGGCTGTTCCGTGCCTGCAGGTGGATTCAAAGGAATCCAGTGCTTTGCCCACCGGTTGCCATGCATTGGACCAGAAATCGCCCGAATCCCTGTCATGAAAATAGATATACCGTCCGGGCTGGTCCATGGGCACGCTGTTGAAACGCAAGCGCATGAAACGGCCCATACCGCCTGACTTGTAGAAACTGTAGCCGCCGGCATTGTTGGTAATAATGGCACCGTAGGTGGTATCCCCCAGGTAATTGCTCCACGATTTGGGAGTATCCGGTCTGGTGATGACATACTCTTTGTTGCAGTCATCAAAATGTCCGTATTCCATAGGTAAAGATTCTTTATTCTGTGCTGAAAACAGCATGCTAAAGATAGGGAAAGAAGGTAAGCCGGCAAGGACAAGGTCTTGTCAGAGGACCACGAAAATGAAAAAAAGGATCAACGCAAGGAGGAGCACCATCAGCAAAATTTCGATCCCCTTATGTCTGCTTATCCGGTTAAAAAATGACATGTGAAACAAATCTTGGAATAAATCTAAGGACAAACAGGTTTGATAAGGTTTGCTCCCTTACAGAAAAGGTCCAATCATTTTATTTCATATACTCTTTCGGGGAGACCGAATACATTTCACTGAAACAGGTGGAGAAATATTTGGGATTGTTAAAGCCCACCGCATAGGCCACTTCGGAAATGTTGTATTTCCCGTTTTCCAGAAGCCTTGCAGCAACCTTCAGCCGGATGGTACGGATATATATATTCACAGTCATACCTGTGATTGTTTTCAGCTTCTTGTAAAGGTTCCCTTTGCTCATTCCAAGTTCGCATGCCAGAAAATCACCGGATAGTTCCGTATCGTCAATATTGTCCTCCACCAGCTTCACGAATTTCTCAAGGAATCCCTGGTCAATCTGGTTGATCTTGACATTGTCCGGTATATAGCTGGCAGCCCTTTTAAATTTATCTGCCGTCTGTTTTCTGGCTTCCAGGATGTTCCTGATTTTTAGTTTCAGCACATCAGCGTTGAAAGGTTTGGTGATATAATCATCCGCCCCCGACTCAAATCCCAGAATCTGGTTTTCAGTTCCGGTCTTGGCAGTGAGCAGGATGATGGGGATATGGCTGGTCAGCAGGTTCTCTTTGATCTTGCGGCAGAATTCCAGGCCGTCCATTTCCGGCATCATCACGTCGCTGAGGATCAGGTCCGGCAGGTTCTGTTGGGAAATCTCCAGGGCCTCAAGGCCGTTTCTCGCCAGCATCACATTGTAGGTTTCACTCATCTCATTGTACAGGAATTTCTGCATGTCCAGGTTGTCCTCTACCAGCAGTATCCTGAAGAGATCTTCTCCCACCAAAGGCCTGTCAAAAGGATCATCCTCGCCAAAGTCATAGGTTTCCAGCATGGAGGAAATGTACTCCATGGTAATGTCTTTTTCCGGCTCTACCAGTATCTCTTCCGGTTTATAGTATTCCCTGCTCACCGGGATCAAAACCTCAAACCGGGTTCCCTGGCCGGGCTTACTGAACACATCAATCTTACCATGGTGTTTCAGGACCAGGTCCCTGGACAATGAAAGCCCGATACCGGAGCTGATACGGGCTGACCGGTGCTTGGAAGTGATCTGGTAAAACCTGTCAAAAATATGGGGAAGATGTTCATCAGGTATACCAGGCCCGTTGTCCTGAACCGTTATTTTCATCCACTCCTTTTTGTCCCTGAGAATCTTTTCGCATGTAAACAGGACCCTGCCCTTTACGGGGGTATATTTGAATGCATTGGAAAGAAGGTTGTAAAAGATCTTCTCCATTTTATCCGCATCAAACAGGATCTGGAAGGAGGATGGTTTCGAATCAAAGATGAAGTCAACTTGCTTCTTCTCCGCATAAGGGAGGAAGAGCTGGTGAATATCTCTCAGGTATTTGACCAGATCGTCCTCAGCAACTGAGAGTTGCAGGCTACCGGACTCCACACGCCTGACCTCAAGCAACTGGTTAATCAGTTTAAACAGGCGGCGCTCATTCCGGTATATCAGTTCAAGCTCCTGCTTCAACTGTGGATTGCTGACAATTTCACTCCTTCCCAGGAGTTTCTCCGTGGGGCCCATGATCAGGGTAAGCGGTGTTCTGAATTCATGGGAGATGTTGGTGAAGAACTTCAGCTTCATCTGGTCCGATTCATGAAGCTTCCCGGCCATTTCCTGTATCTCATCATTCCTCTGCTCCAGCAGCCTGTTTGCTTCTTTCAGGTCCCTGGTCCTCTCCTCCACTTCCCTGGCCAGGTTTTTTTTCTGGTTTTTAAGTATTTGCGTTCTTACCTGAAGTATCCCCAGGAATATCAAAAGGATAATAGCTGCGATGACCATTTTAAACCATGGCGTTTGCCAGAAAGGGGGAAGGATCTCCAGGACGATTTCGGAGGGTTCCCTGAAAACGGTTCCGTCACTGTTGGTTCCCATCACCTGAAGTGTATAGCTCCCACTGGGAATATTGGTATAACTGATATGACGTTGACTGGCATCCACCTCATTCCACGACGTCTCGAATCCTTCCAGCATATACCGGTACCTGATCTTGCCGGCTGCGGCCATATCAAGTGTGGCAAAATCAAAAGAGATGAACCTTTCCTTGTAGGTGAGGGTAATCTCGCTGGTATAAGAAATAGAGCGCTTAAGCAGAATCCGGCCATTGATGGTGTCCAGGGGAAGGACCGGCTGGCCTGAAACACTGAACCCGGTAAAGATCACCGGAGTGTCATACGCCGGCTTCTCCCTGATCTCATTTGGATCGAAGTAGGTAATACCGTTGGTGCCACCGAAGTAGAGAATCCCCTCTCTGTTTTTGAAAAAGGCCCCCTCGTTAAACTCACGCCCTACCAGGCCGTCTTCTGTGGTGTAGATGCTGATTCTTTCCGTCACCGGATCAAACTGAACCAGGCCCTTGTTGGTACTCAGCCACAGGTTTCCCAACTTGTCCTCCAGGATTCCGTGGATGGTATTGCTGGGAAGACCATTCTTCATTGTATAAGCCTTGAACTCACCTGTCATCTTATTGAACTTATTCAAGCCTCCGTTGGTCCCGATCCACAGAATTTCCTCCCCAAAGATCTCGGGTTCCAGGATGCATCTTACGCTGTTATTGCAAATGGAAAGTGGATTATCCTCAACATGGACCAAGTGTTTGAACTCCCCTGTTCCGGGATCTAACCTGTTCAATCCACCACGCAGGGTCCCGAGCCAGAGAATCCCATCAGAATCCTCATAGATGTATTGGATATGTTCGTCATTGGTTCCTGAATGATCCCCGGTATTCACCACGGGGAAGTAGTCGAAGGCCAGTTCGCCCTTCCTTAATCTGCAAAGCCCGATTCCCGTTCCGCCAAAGTAAACCTGTTGATCCCGGGTCACGCAGATGGATCGCAGGGACCAGAGTTGGAAAGCGGAGGGATCAGATTCGTTCAGGTGAAAATTCAGGAACTTCTCCTTCTGGGGATCATACAGGCTGACTTTGTAATCGAAGGCACCCATCCAGATCTTTCCATCCGGTGCCGGTTCCATGACCCCCACCAGGTTTGCAGGCAGTTCCCTGGCATACTCCCAGGACAGGCCCCGCTTCAGATCGAATTGATTGTGGTAGAGCCGGGTGGTGCCATCACGCAGGTTGATCCTGTTCAGCTGGGTCTTGGTTCCCACATACAAAAATTGGTCATTGTCCTCATAGATGGAATAAACTTCGTTGTTTGAGATGAACAGGCCCCTTCCCGGAACGTTGTTGATGGTCCGGAATCGCCTGGCATTGAGATCCACGTTGTAAATCCCATTTTTCTCAGTCCCGATCCATAACAACCCGGTCTTGCTCTCACACATTCCCATGACCTTGTTTCCGCCAAACATGTAAGGATCATGATCCCCCGATTTGAAAACCTCTGTTTCAATGATATCGGGAGAAATCCTGAACAGGCTTCTTTTCGGGTTGTCATTGGATGCAGCCCAGATGGATCCCTTTGAATCCTCAAGCAGTTGAAAGATCTGAATTCCGCTGGTTTCCGGCAACAGATGCTCTTCAAATGTATCTCCACTCCGGATGACCCGGTAAACCCCCATTACGGAAGCCACCAGCATCTCACCGCGGGAAGTTTGTATGATGTCATAAATACTGGGAAGCAGGTTTGGATTCAGGGGCTTGTTTACCGCATTGATTACCTTACATTGTTCACTGTCGGGATCCAGGATTATATTCAGCCCCCCATGTCCGGTTCCTATCCAGATGGAACCGTCAGGGGCAGCAAATCCACACGAAATGTCCTGGTCGTTCAGGCCCATGTCGCCAATCCCGGTATAACATCTCTTCACAGCTCCGGTTGTTGGGTCCATCCGGTTCAATCCGTTTCTGGTGCCAATCCAGAGAAACTGATCCCTGTCTTCGAAAATGGTCACAATCCGGTTGTCACTCAGGGTGGCGGGGTCATCCGGATCATGGTAGAAAGCCGTGAATGAATCGTCCGTTCTGTTGTAACGGTTCAGACCGTATGTGGTGCCTATCCAGAGTTGTCCCTCAGAATCCTCGAAAAACCCCTTAAAGAAGGCGGTCTGCCCGGTATAAATTGAGTGGGTCGAAATGGACCCGGGTGAAAGTGAATCGGGCAGGTAAGCGTGAAATGTTTCTGTAAGCGGATCAAACCTTTCAAAACCCACACCCCCATAAACGATCCATAACTGATTTCCCTTGTCGATGTATAGTTCGGAGACCCAGCTGTCCGAAGGATCCCTGTTGGTATTTCCGCTGTAATAGGTTCTGAATCCATACCCGTCATACCGGTTCAGTCCGTCCTGGGTTCCAATCCAAATAAAGCCAAGGCTGTCCTCAGCGATGGCTGAAACCAGGCTGTGGGAAAGCCCGTCTTCGGTCCCCATGTGATGAAACCGGATTTCGGTTTGCTGTCCATGGAGCAGCAGCCATGTATTCAGAATTATAAGTATCCAGGCAAACCGTCTCTTCTTCATAACTGCGATCAAGGTTCATCTTCGGCCAATTTAAGGAAATTTAGGGATACTTCGGGTAGAGCTTAGCGCGTGATCAGAAGTTTCCGTGACTCCGAGGTATTGCCCTGTATCAACCGGATCACATAGATGCCTTCCCTGGGCCCGCTGGGGGATAGTGAATGGAGGGGCAGCTCGATGCGGTGAAGTCCGGAAAAGGATGGGAGATCCTGCCAGACACCTGCAAGCACCCCGCTGCTGTTATACAGACGTAGAGAAACCGGAATTGTCCGGATCAGTTCATAGGAGAGGTTGATGGCCATCGTTGCAGGGTTATAAAACGCGCGAAATTCAATCACTGAAGCCTCTCTGTCAGGAACAGCCGTGATGAAATCCATGAAGTTGCCGTTCCTGAGCCGGCATGCCCCTGATGCTGTGGCAAACCAGACCGAACCATCCAGATCAAAATCAATACCATACACCGTATCATTCAGCAGACCATCGTCAGAGGTATAGGATGTCCATACTCCATCTGTATAATTGGAAACACCACCCGGGGTCCCAAACCATAAACCGCCCTCAGAATCTTCAGCGATCGAAATTACATCATTATGAATCAAACCGTTGTCTGTGGAAAAGAGGTCCCAGTTGTTCTTGGCAAAATAGCCTGTATGGATCTCAACTCCCACATCGGTTCCAAAATATTGTTTGTCCATCCCGTTTACCATCACACTTCTTATGTTGTTGGAAAATGGTGAAGTACCATAATCACCATCCCATCTGGAAGCCCCGGTAATCCCATCCACTCCTGAAACAAAACGGCCAATGCCTCCCTGCTGGGCAACATAAAGGGTATCTCCATACATATCCATCCTGCGAACAGGAGTACTGAACAAATAGGAATAATTCTCAATGTACAGGAGCGAATCCATACTTCCGTCATGAAACCAGGTAATCCCATCAGCCGAACCGAAAAACTTCCCGTGACGGGAATCCAAAGCAATATCAGCCACATCATTATTCACAAGTCCCGCATTTGCAGTATAACTGGTTGAACCGGTCACACCGTCTGTATCAAATGCCAACACTGAAACTCCCTTGGTGGTGGCCACCCACAATTCACGGCCATTTTCAGTTTGTTCAAAAGCCAGTGCATTCACCTGGTTTCCAACAAGGTGATCTGTCTCAGTATAGTACCGCCATGAAAGATCATTGTAGCGGTACAATCCCCGGTTGGTTCCGAACCATTTCACTCCGTCGGTGTCCACGTAGACAGCTTTGACAATCAATACACCTTCGCCGGTGGACTCCAGCTGGCGGGAATCCTGGTTGCGGGCATTGACGGAAAGCCCCATCAAAAGCCAGAACATCAGTAGTCGGCGGACTGCGTTCATCATTGTTTACAGATTACAATGGAGTGATTCTCACCTCCAGCGCTAACCTGCAGGACATATGGCCCCCGGGGCTCACCACCCATTTCCAGTGAAACCGATCCGTTTCCTCCCACAAGCATGCCGGATGCAGAGGTCATGATATCTTTCCCTGTCATGTTGTAAACCCGGATCATGACCGCTCCCGTGTATCCTGATGCCAGGTTCACATCAAGGGTAAGAAAATCCGTAAAAGGATTCGGGAAACAGCTGATCTCCCCGGAAATTCTGTCTGCAGAAATTCCGACAATGCTGGATGTTATCTTAAAGGAGGTAGCGGTATCAAACTCCCCGTCAGAAGCTGTAACAATCACCTCAGCCTCACCCTCAAACGCAGCTGATGCATTTACTTTCAGCACGTTACCATCTATCGTAAGAGTCAGGCTCGCCTCATCACAATCGACCGTATAGGTAAGGTCATCCCCATCGGGATCACTAAATACACTGAGCAGGTCGTCCTGGACCACCAGGTCGGTATTCAGCTCGGTAACCACATAATCAGCAATGGCGCCAGTTAGCTCAGCTGCATGATTGATGCTGGAACCCGTTTTTATCAGCCTGACACGGCCAAATCCACTGGCATTCTCCCAGTGGCTGTTGAATTCCTCCTGGGGCACCCATACCGATCCGAAGAAATTATCCCTGACACCGTCGGGGGCATCATTGTCACAATAGGCAAGGCTCAGTCCCATCTCCTTGTTGGCTTCCAGGGTGACCCTGGATGCCTCCGGGTTTGAAGGATTGAATGAATCATCATAGATGGCCATTGAAAACTCATAGAAGTATTTGTTGCCCGATTTTTTCATGGCCAGCTCAGGAAAGTTATCGGCATAGTTCATCCTGGCCCAGCCGGCTCCAAGGTCACAGGCAAAGAAGGATGTTTCAGTTTCTCCTTCAGCCGGTGCGTTCACTGCCAGGTGGTATGCAAAAGCATTTTCATCAAGCGTGTGATCGCCGCCCGAGGCATCTTCGTCAATAAAAACCTCCACAATGTCGAAATTATAATAGCCGTCATCGGGATAGACATACCCATCGATGAAGGCATCATCCGTGATCTCAACCAGGCAATAGACCAGGTTCTCGGTTTCGGACCAGCTCATTTTAAAGCGTCCGAAAAAGTCCGATGAGTCGATCTCCTCACCCCAGTTGATCCAGGTCTGGTCAATGTGGTACCACTGTGCCTTCGACCAGCAATCATCGGCCGGATCGCCGTCTATGACCGGAACCGTTTCAGCTTCCAGCGCATTCACTGCATTTTCCACCAGCGATTTGGGTGCAATCAGCTCAATCCCGTAATCATACCCCAGGTTCCTTGAATACTGCTTGTCCACCTCGTTGTTCCAGTGCTCATGAATGCCCATGCTTCCCATTGGGGTTCCATCCCCCTCCGGATCGTAGACGATCCCTTCGGGCCAGTTCTTCGAATCGGCCGCCTGGTGCAGGTGGTCATCCACGGCTCCGTACCAGGGAGTTCTCAGTTTAATATCATCTGGATCGCTGAATTCAGTCTTTAATATGTCAAAACAGACAGACTCCAGGGCCACTGCATCCTGGGCTGCCAGGATGGAACTGGGCCAGTCGTTGTTAAAGGGGGCCATTTTCCATTTGATGGGTCTGGAAACTGCTTCCGGTCCACCCCATAAGCCCTCCACAACGAACAGAACCGTATTTCCTCCAAGTTTCTCATGGCCCATGATATCGGTCAGTACACGGTACATGCCGTATTCGGTGCGCCAGGGGCCGGTGTAGTTTTCCTGGCTTACCAGTCCCGGATGCAAGGAGCTGGCCCCGGCGTCTCTGGCATGGGTCCCAAAATGGTTTTTTGCGGTCAGGGTCACCCCTGCCCGCGCATGGGCCTTCAGACAGGCCAGGTTGATCAGGTAATCTGCTTCTTCCACGATATCCCAGGTGAATTCCGCGCCATCAGGGTTTATTACTGTCTTTTTGTCCGACCAGATGAAGACTGGTTCAGCTGATTTGTGGACAATTGTTCTTCCCAAATCTACATGCTGAGGATCCCTGTCCAGGTATTTCACATTGGGAAAAAGGGCCACCATCTGGTCATAGTTGTCCTTGAGGATATGGGCATTGGGATCCCCAATATAAATGTCCTCCTGCAATACACCATAGACGTTCACCAGCTGTTCAAGCACAGCGATCGCCATGGGTGCCGAGGTCTCTACATTCGGATAAGCATCCCGAACATATTTTTGACTTACATTATACCCCAGATCAGAAGACCTGGTGAGCCATCCGGCTCCCCCCTGGTTGATCTTGATATAGATTTTCTGACCCGGCTGATAAGTCACCTCCCCCAGACCTTTTCTTTTGTTTAAATCCACAAAAAGCATCTCCCAGGCCAAACCCACATCATAGGTACCGGTGAGTTTCTTGACCACATCATCCATCATGCGGTTAATCACCTGCTGGTTGTTGTTCTTGGCCAGGAAGTATCCATCCGGTTCACCGTCAGGATAATTCAACTGGTTGGTGCAGTTCTCATTGGTGGCATCGGGATCCCATTCCCAGACCACACGTCCCGGGAAAATGCCCAGCTCCTCGCCCATGGGCTGATTGGCAGGGAAATCAGAAGGAACGGCGCCTTTGCTTTCCGCAGCAAACAGTCTTCCGGGATGGAGGTTGGATGAGAAAGCCAACAGCACCATTGCGCCCACCATCGCTGCTGCAGCCATGATGGTCCTGGGTCTCTTCATCAATGACCGTGACTTTTTGAACAGGAAGGCTGAACCAGAGATGCCCAGCAGATAGATGATAAAACTTGACATGAAAGGTGCAGCTGCCCGCATGCAAGGATAGCCGGCACGGGACGGCTTGGGGATGACCCTCACCAGGAACCAGACGGTTGATGTGATCCCCACAATGAAAAAGACGATCTTAATTGGAATTTTTATACTCCTTAATCGGCTATAAAACACTTTAGATTCTCCTGGTATCTCTCCCTCTGGTCTCATAAATTCTCTTTTATTTGGTTATTTATTCATTCTAGTCTGATTCATGTACCTATGGGTACAAATACCTGATCCACTCAATGACACGGTCAGGCCAGGTTGAGAGATGCCCTTTCCCCACCGCCAGCGAATATCCATGTCCACCATAAGGATAGATATGCAACTCAGCAGCGATCTGCCGGGCCTGCAGCGCTTCATAGTATGCTATACTGTTTTCCACAGGGACTGCTCCGTCATCTCCCGAATGGATCAGGATGGCAGGAGGTGTCTGATCTGTCACCTGTAATTCATTGGAATAATACTTCACCAATTCAACATCCGGATCTTTACCCAACAAAGCTTCTTTCGATCCCGCGTGGGTGAATTCATCATTGAAGGAGATCACCGGGTAGACCAGGACTGAAAAATCGGGCCGGCAACTCAGCTGATCCACCGGATCCGGATTTGAAGGATCACCTCCGTCAAAGTGGGTGGAAAGGGTGGATGCCAGGTGTCCCCCCGCTGAGAATCCCATGATCCCGATCTTGCCTTGATCAATGTTCCACTTTTCCGCATGGTACCTTACCAGCCGCATGGCCCGCTGGGCATCCAGCAATGGCGACTGATGGGGGACAATGTTGCATTTTGCCCCGGGCAGGCGGTATTTCAATACAAAAGCAGCAATTCCCTTTGAATTCAGCCATCGGGCAATATCACTTCCTTCCCAGTCATAGGCAAGAATGTGGTAACCACCCCCCGGGCAGATCACCACTGCTTCGCCGGTAGCATTCTTCTTTGAGGGGAGAAAGACCGCTATATCCGGTTTCTGCACGTTTCTCACCCTGACAATATCGGAAGTGTCCCAAATGGTAACCTCGCCGGTCTCCCGGTAGTTGGGGGGATCATCCTCCCAGAGGGGAAGAATCTGGTTCTGGGCAAAAACGGGTATTACAGCTGCGATGGATAGCGTTACCACAAGTAGTTTCTTTAACTTATTCATGCTTTCTTTGATTGGAGTTATTCTGTTTTTCTGATCATCAGGGCCACCTGGTTGCAATGAAAGGGAATGGCAATGGAATTTCCATTGCCCAGGGAAAGAACAACCGTCTCTTTATCGCCTGTCTCTATATTGATACAGGTGATTTCATACCTGCCCTGTGGTACCTGCGGAACAAGCCTGGCTCCAAGAAAGTGTTCCAGGAAAACAAGATAGGTATCACCCGGTTTCTGAAGACCGTATTGTTTTATTCCCGGTTGGGAAGGATCTAAAATCTCCCCCGAATGTTCCATGTCATGAAAGGGTACCTGTTTCATGGTCTCCACGAGAATGGAAAGCTTTTTCCTGTACCCGGGGCCTCCCCATCCCGGGTTGGACTCCGGAATAGGCCAGTCTCCCCGCTCATTTCCTGCTGTGAAGGAGTAATCCAGGTTGTTATATAGTCCGCCCCCGGAAAGAATAAAACGCCAGGCCTGGTTGATATAGAGCGAATCTTCATGTGGCATAAACCCGGTTTCATCCAGTCCCACCACTCCCCCGAGCCCCAGGTTCAATTGTGCAGCAGCTGGAAGGGCATAATGGAAATTGACCATGGATACATTTTCCGGAAGAAGTTTCACATTGTATTGAAAATTACTGATGTTCCGGGCGATAAGGTGGGATTTGGCCATCCCCGACTCCTCATTTCTGATAACAGAGGCCACCCAGTCCTGCCATTCTACTGACACGCCGTTGGCCACCTCAACCTTCTTTTGCCAGGGATTGCGATATACCCGGTCATCTTCCTGGTTCACATACCCTTCCAGGCATGGATTGTCGGCCCAGGGCTCGTTCTGAACCTCAAAGAAAATATTGTCAAAACCATTCACTTCACTGACAATCTTTCGGATATATGATTCCTGGAACCCTTTCACATCCCCGTTGTAGAGGGTGTTGACATGATGAAAATCCATCTCTCCCACCCCGTTCATATTGTTCCCTGCATGAAAGGGGCACAGACTCCACATACCTTCTGCATAAATGGAGGTAAACAGGGTCAATTCCACCACCACGCCCTGGTTTTCAGCCTCCCGGATAAAGTCTTTTAAGCGGTCAAAGAATGCCGGGTTGAACTTGTCCAGATTGTATTTTCCACCTTCCTCTGCCCAGGGAGCAATGTACCTTCCGGGCAGCGGTGCCAGGGTATTTCTCTGGATGCCAAAGAGGTTATTCACTGGCTCAATATAGCATCCGGCAAAAATCCGGGTATAGTTGAAGCCTTCCTTTCCAAGGGTTTCCAGGTAAAGCTTGTAATCGAAATCCAGGTTCAATACCCCCCCGTAGTGTTCCGCAGAGGTGATCAGTACCACAGGTTCTCCCCTGTACTGGAGGTAGCGCGGATTTCCGGGATAAAGTTGAACCGTATTGGAGGTCTTTGCCTCTCCGGTACTTTTATTCCCCGTGGTAGAATCCTGGCATGAGATCATAAAAACCAGGGGCAGCAATAAACAGGGCTTGAATTTCATCGTTCCGCAAAGTTTGGTCAATCAATTGTTAAAATTAGCCACAGATTTATTAAAAGGGTTAGATATTTTCATGAATATGACAAGAGGATTTGAATTTATTGAGAAGAGATGTATTTTGCATCCCTGAATCATCGCACAAGAAGTAAAACAACAGATCATCATGGAAACATTACAGGCCAGTGGCAGGCAGCAGAAAGCAACCTGTGTAGTGATGACTATCCTCAGGGTAGCCATTGGATGGCACTTACTCTATGAGGGACTTACCAAACTGTTTAACCCCCAATGGACAGCTGCCGGATACCTGCAAAGCGCCACCGGTCCCCTGGCCGGATTGTACCATGCTCTGGCAGCCAGCGATGGCATTCTGATGATCGTCAACATCCTCAATACCTGGGGATTGGTTTTGATTGGACTGGGATTGTTCCTGGGACTCTTTACAAAGCTAGCCCAGGCGGCGGGGATTGCCCTGCTGCTGATGTATTATCTTTCCCATCCTCCTGTACTGACCGAACCTGGGTTTTTCCGCGAGGGCTCCTATTTTTTTATAAGCAAGGATTTCCTGGAAATGCTGGCCCTTCTGGTGCTCATGTTCTTTCCCACCGGTAAATTCCTGGGGCTCGACGGATTGTTTGCGAAAATAGCACGGAAACCCATGCACAAAATGGACCACGGACAACCCGATGTGGAGGTGACCAAAGCCAACGTGAACCAGATCCAGCGCCGGGAAGTGCTGAAACACCTGGCCACAGTTCCTTTCCTGGGTGCAGTGGTTTATGGTGCGCTTCGGCGAACCCGGATGAGCAGCCTGGAAGAGCAGAACCTGGTGGATTCAGCATCGGGAGCCACCCAGCAATTTGTGCAGAAGATCATGGCCGGATCCAACAGCGCATCGCTGGAAAATCTGAAAGGAAAACTGTTTACAGATGAGACCGGCCAGCTGACCGGTAAGCTCCCCATGGGAATGCTGGGAAACATGGAGTCCTCCAAACTGATCCTGGGAGGCAACCTGCTCAGTGGTTACGTGCACTCGCGGGACCTGATCTATGTGTCCACCCTGGTACAAAATTACCACCAGAAGGACCGTATTTTCCGAACCCTGATGCTGGCAGAGCAGTCCGGGGTCAACACCATCCTCTCCAATCCGATCGTGATGCCGCTTATGAGGGAATACTGGGACCAGGGATATGGTAAGATCCAGTTCATTACAGACTGTGCCGGCCTGGAATACGACGACAATGGTGCAAGTGTCATGGATTTTGACAAATACATGGACCTTGTTAAAAATTCCATTGACCAGGGAGCAAGCTCCTGCTACATCCAGGGCGAGACGGCCGACTTTTACATTGAAAAAAACCAGCCCGAAAAACTGGTGAAGGTCATGGACATGATCCGGCAGAACGGGCTCTCCGTAGGCATCGGGGCCCACAAGATCCAGACCGTTAAGAAATGTGTGGAACTTGGTCTGGAACATGATTTCTGGATGAAGACCCTTCACACCCACGACTACTGGTCGGCCTCCCACCCTACCTGGCATGACAACATGTACTGCTACGATCCTGAAGAAACGATCCACTTTATGGAGACTCTTGAAAAGCCCTGGATTGCATTCAAGACACTGGCAGCCGGGGCCATCAAACCCCAGGAGGCTTTCCAGTATGCCTTTAACAAAGGGGCCGACTTTCTTTGCGTGGGCATGTATGACTTCCAGATCATCGATGATGTGAACATTACCCTGGCTGCCCTGGATCATGTGAAGGACCGGACACGTCCCTGGAGGGCATAGCCGCTCTGACAGATACCCATGATGAAGATCCCTTTCGAGCCTTTTCAGCCTGATATAGAGAACTTACTTAAAACACTCAGGCGGGAAAAGACCGGTCGTCCGGTACTTTTCGAATTTATCGTAAACCTGGATACATGCCGGTTGGCAGCCGGGTTGGACAATCGCCCTGAACCCGGATCCCTGGATCATTTTAAAATGGTCATTGACGCTTTCAGAAACCTGGGATACGATTATGCCCCTGTCTATACCTGGGAATCGGACCTTCTCTCTTTTGAAAAAGGGGAGAATGAATCCCTGGCCAGCAGGTCCCAGAACCAGGGTGCATTGATTACCGACCGGGCCACATTTGATGTCTATCCATGGCCCGATGCGCAGTCAGGCAATTACAGTCTGTATGAGCAGCTCGGCGGGTACCTGCCCGACGGTATGAAATTGTTGGGTTTCAGCAATGGGGGGGTGCTGGAAAATGCCACTGACATCGTTGGATTTGAAAATCTTTGCATGATGTACCTGCTGGACCCCGGCCTCACAGGTGAGATCTTCAGGAACATCGGGGAACGGCTTCTGGAGTTTTACTCCATTGTGGCATCCATGGATTCGGTGGGCGCCTGTGTGGTGAATGACGACTGGGGTTTTAAGACCCAGACCATGTTTCCTCCCGAAATGATGCAGGAGTACGTGTTTCCCTACACCCGAAAGATCGTTGAGGTAATCCATGCCAATGGTAAACCGGCCATCCTGCACAGCTGCGGAAACCTGAAACAGGTCATGGATGTGGTGATCAATGACCTGAAACTGGACGGGAAGCACAGCTTCGAAGACGGAATTTACCCGGTGGAGGATGCCTATGAATGGTGGCACGACCGGATCGCTATCATGGGGGGCATCGATATGGATTTCTTGGCACGCAAGACACCTGAAGAGGTATACCTTAGGGCCATGAGACTCCTTGAGCAGACCTTCCATAGCGGAGGATTTGCGCTGGGCTCAGGAAACAGCATACCGGATTTTATCCCCCTGGACAATTACATGGCCATGCTCAGGGCCGCTGCAGATTTTACGCCTTAATTACCGGCAGCTGCCTGGAAATAGTTTTCCGCCCTGCTGCGGCGCATCTCCGCGCTCAGCCCTTCGATCACATCTGCATTCTCAGGTTTTTCGGAGATGTTCACATTCTCATCCGGATCCACCCCGTGGTCGTACAGCATGCGGGTAAATGGCTGGTCCTGGTCATCGATCCACTCGGTATAAAAATAGTGATCCCTGATGGTTGTAATCCCTTTGAACCACTGGCTGACGGCCACCCCGTCACTGACCGCATCAGGATCAAAGAGCAACTCCCGGAAACTGCTGCCCTGAAGGTGTGCCGGAAGATCCAGTCCGGCCAGTTCACACAGGGTCGGATAGATATCCACATACTCCACAATCTGTTCGGTGGATGCCACCTGTTTGGTTCCCGGCACCTTGAGGATCATGGGGGTATGCAGCGATGTTTCATAATTGCAGTGTTTGCACCACAATCCGTGCTCCCTTAAGTTCCATCCATGATCACCCCAGAGGATCACGATGGTGGACTGTTCGAGTTCCAGCCTTTCCAGTTCATCCAGGATTTTTCCGATCTGAGCATCCGTATAGCTCACGCAGGCATAGTATCCATGGATCAGGTCCAAAGCCATCTCATCCGAAACAGGGCCCTCTGCCGGGATATCCGCATACGCCCTTAACTCCCCGAAATTATGAAGCGATTCCGGGGGAGCGTTCTCAGGGGGGTAGTTATTGTAGGGCAAAGTTACCTTCCCGTCATAAAGTTTCCAGTACTTTTCCGGTGCATTGAAGGGCAGGTGTGGCTTCAGGAATCCGGCAGCCAGGAAGAAAGGTTTGCCGCCCTCTTTCAGCTTTCTGAGATCCCGGATTACTTTTTCAGCTGTCTTACCATCTTTATACATCGTGTCGCTTACCTCTGCCCTCTCAAAGGCAGGCCCCCTTTTCTCCCCGGTTGTATCCCTGCGGATATTCTCCGGGATGGCATAATCCCGCCAGGAGCCGCCACCGGATCTGGGATGCCAGATCTCGTCCCAGCTTTGAGCCGCATCATTGTCATGGTGAAAGATCTTGCCATTGCTGATGGTGTGGTACCCGTTGTTTCTGAAATGTTCCGGCAATGTGGTGATACCCGGCGCCTCTTCATCAGCACTGGCCAGATAGGTCAGAAACCTGTTACGGGCCGGACGAAGTCCGGTCATCAGACTGGCCCTGGATGCCCCGCAAACAGGAACATTGCAATAGGAGCGGTCAAACCTTGTCCCCTGGGCAGCCAGCCGGTCAATATGGGGGGAATGTATTTGCAACCTGCCGTAACATCCCAGCTGGGGACGCAGATCATCCACAGCAATAAACAGGATGTTGGGTTTTTCAATGATCCTGTCTTTTTCTCTGTTCCCTGTACAGGAGATCAGGACAAAGGATGCAAGCAATACGGTGAGTTGGAGTAGTTTTTTCATGCGGTATGCTGTTCTATTTGGGGTTTGCACGTTCAACCATGGCTTTACCTGTCTAAAATAGTCAATTTTACCCAATCCGGGAACCCACCTTACAAATCACCATTATATGTTGACTCCATGCATTAAAAAGCGAAAAAATCGCTTCTTTTGTTACCAGATAAAATATTAAATCTCTTTGGATGAACATCCTCGGAATCTCCGCATATTACCATGACGCTGCAGCTGCCATCCTGGTGGACGGAGCATTGGTAGCTGCGGCACAGGAGGAGCGATTTACACGAAAAAAACACGATGCCCGGTTTCCTGAACAAGCCGTCCGTTATTGCCTGGACGAAGCTGGACTGGATCTGTCCGTGGTGGACCAGGTTGTGTTTTATGACAAGCCTTTTTTGAAATTTGAGAGACTGCTGGAGACCTATTACAACTATGCACCACGCGGCCTGGCCTCCTTCGTCACAGCCATCCCCGTTTGGGTCAATGAGAAGCTGTTCCTGAAGCGCAATATCAGGAAGGGCCTCCAGGCCATTGGTGCCTATGATGAAAACAGGCAAAAGCTGCTTTTCCCCGAACATCACCTCTCCCATGCATCCAGCGCCTTTTTCCCCTCTCCCTTCAGGGAGGCGGTCATTGTCACACTGGATGGCGTGGGGGAATGGGCCACGGCCTCCATCTGCCTGGGTAGAGGAAATGAGATCAAAATCGTCAAAGAACTCCGGTTTCCCCACTCCATCGGGCTGCTCTACTCCTCTTTTACATACTACCTGGGATTCCGTGTCAATTCAGGTGAGTACAAACTGATGGGGCTGGCTCCGTACGGTGATCCGGGGTCGGAGCAGGTGGAACGGTTTGAACAAATCATCAGGTCACTGCTGGTCAGGATCCATGAGGACGGTTCCATCTGGCTTGATCAAAGATATTTCCGATATGCCACCGGGCTCCGGATGACCCCCAACCGGAAGTGGAAAAAGCTCTTCGGAATACCCCGCCGCAAGGAAGACCAGCCCGTTGAGCAAGTTCATTGTGACCTTGCCCTAGCCATTCAACGGGTTACTGAAGAGGTGGTCCTGAAAATGGTTGGCCATGCCAAAACCTTTGCTGAAACGGAAACACAGGCCCAAAACCTCTGTCTGGCAGGCGGAGTGGCATTGAATTGTGTGGCCAACGGGAAAATAAAAGACACCGGCATTTACAAAGAGATTTTTATACAACCGGCTGCAGGTGATGCCGGCGGAGCCCCGGGGGCGGCATGGGCTGCACATTACATCTACAACAAAAATGAACGCATGGTGGAGCCTGCCGATGCCATGCAGGGGGCCTGCCTGGGACCCGCCTTCGGCAGGAAGGAAATCTGGAAAATGATCCGGAAATTTGATGCCGTGGCCGAAGAAGTTGATGAATTCAGTGTATTGAGCAACAGGACGGCGGAGCTTATTGACGGCGGCAATGTGGTGGGGTGGTTCCAGGGAAGAATGGAGTTCGGTCCGCGTGCCCTGGGTAACCGCAGCATCCTGGCCGATGCCCGGAACCCGGAGATGCAAAAAAAACTCAACCTGAAGGTGAAATACAGGGAGGGATTCCGCCCCTTTGCACCTTCGGTACTGGCCGGGGATGTCGCGGATTATTTCCAGTATGAGGGTGCATCACCCTACATGCTGATGGTGGCACCGGTGAAAAAAGAGAACCAAAAACCTGTTCCGCAAAACTATTTCGACCTTCCCTATATGGAAAGGTTGTATGTGCAACGAAGCAGCCTGCCGGCCATTACCCACATCGATTACTCGGCACGGTTGCAAACCGTTCATCAGGATACAAATCCGCGTTACTGGCAGCTCATCAGTGATTTTAAGAAACGTACAGGAACAGCAGTGATGATCAACACCAGTTTCAATGTGCGTGGCGAACCCATTGTCTGCACCCCGGAAGATGCATACCGCTGTTTCATGCGTACTGAAATAGATTACCTGGTGGTGGGAGATTTTCTTCTTAAAAAGGAGGACCAGCCCGCCTGGAAGGAAAAAGGGTGGAGAAAGAAAATCGGAACCGACTGATCCCCGGATGCCGGAAGCTGGAATTTTAAAAACAATATATAATGCTCAAAGATCTCTGGAAATTTTTAAAACAAAGGAAGGCGTGGTGGCTGGTCCCCGTGATCTTCTTCATCCTGATTATCGGGATCCTGCTTGTCCTGGGCGGAGGCAGTGCCCTGGCACCGTTCATCTATACGCTGTTCTGATGGAAAGCAGGGACAAAGTCAAATACAGGGAGACCCTCCTGGTCATCGTGCTGGGATTTTCGGTGCTTTACCTGATTCTGGGCCGGAACTGGATGCTCTATACAGCACTTGGACTGGGGATAGTTGGAATGCTCTCTGCACAATTGAACCGGTGGATCCACCTTGCCTGGTTCTTCATCGGTGAGAAAATCGGATTTATGGTAAGCAAGGTGCTTCTGGGTGCCATATTCTTCATTGTACTGATCCCCATGAGCCTGATTGCCCGGATATTCAGGAAAGACATCATGGATCTGAAAGCCCCTTCCGCAAGTATTTATCATCAAAGGGATCACCTTTACGAACCGGCGGACCTGGAAAACATGTGGTAAATCCCCTCCTGGCTAATTCCCTTCCGGAATAAGTTTGGTGATGATTGTATAGCGGCCCGATCCCGTGGTTACTGCCACACTGCCATTCAGGCACTGTTGTTCGTAGGATGAACCTTCGAGGGGTACACCGTTGATCAACATTTCGGCCGGACCCCCCGGGATATAGATGGTGGCACTGCTATTTGCAGGTATTTCCACATCCATCTCCAGCACATCGCCCTCCAGTTTCCAGCCTGAGGAAATGGTCCCGTACAGGCTTTCATGGGTCGCCTTTGCCGAGGTCAAGCCTCCTCCGGGCATTGGTTTGATGATCACATGTTTGTACCCGGGCTGGTTCTCATCGATCCTGATTCCGGCCACCACCTGGTAGAGCCAGTTGCCGATGGCACCATAGGCATAGTGGTTGAATGAGTTCATTCCGGCATCCTGGAATGTGGAATCCGGTTTCTGTCCGTCCCACCGCTCCCAGATGGTGGTGGCACCCATGGTAACCGGGTAGAGCCATGACGGGTATTCCGTCCTGTTCAGCAATTGATAGGCCAGGTCATTCCTTCCCTGTTCAGTGAGGGTCAGTGAGATCAGGGGTGTGCCCAGAAATCCTGTTGTAATGTGACCGAAAGACTCCACATCTTTTGCCAGGTAGGATGCAGCTTTCTCTTCGGTTTCCCTGTCCAGCAGGCCGAATGCCAGTGCCAGTGTATAAGCGGTCTGGGTATGGGCCACCAGGCGACCGTTGGGAGTTACAAATTCTTCATTGAATGCCTTTTTTACCTTTTCCGAAAGATCCCGGTAATAGGCTGCTTCCTCTTCCTTTCCCAGAATTGAAGCTGTCTTGGCAACAAGGCCCGAAGAGTAGGAATAGTAAGCCGTCGCGATCAGGTCGGTGGTGGTGTAAGCCCCCATATAGGCGGGCGTGTTATCATCAAATGACAACCAGTCGCCATAATGCCACCGCTCTGTCCAGATATAATCGTCTCCGGCCGACTCCTCCATGAAGCCAATCCATTTCTTCATGCTTTCATACTGTTGTTGAAGCACCGACACATCACCGTAATTCAGGTAAACCACCCAGGGGATCACCACAGCTGCATCGGCCCAACCCGTTTTCCCGCCTTCGCCGAGGATATTGGGGATTACGTCTCCAATGGCTCCATTCTCTGCCTGGTCAGCCGCCATGTCTTTCAGCCACTTTTTATAGAAGGTGGCCGCATTCATATTGAAGCATGCCGTGGGGGCAAACACCTGGGCATCGCCTGTCCATCCGAGCCGCTCATCCCTTTGGGGACAATCGGTGGGTACATCCAGGAAATTCCCCTTTAGTCCCCACAGGATGTTGTGCTGAAGCTGGTTGATCAATGGTTCGGAACAGGTGAATGTTCCGGCCGGTTCCATATCCGAATGGATCACCAGGCCCCTGATGTGATCTTTCGATAGCTCTCCGGGATAGCCCGATACCATCACATACCTGAATCCATGGAAGGTGAAATGGGGCTGAAACACCTCTTCACCCCCGCCTTTTAAAATGTAGGTGTCGGTGGCCCTGGCTGCCCGAAGGTTATCATAATACATGTTTCCTTCCTTGTCCAGCACCTCGGCATGCTTCAGGGTGATTTTTTCACCTTTTTTTCCGCTGGCTTTGATCTGAATCCAGCCCACCATGTTCTGTCCCATGTCCACCATCCACTCATCCCCAACCTTATGAATGGAGAGGGGTTCAAGCTGTTCGACAATCCGGACAGGAGGGCCTTCGGGTGCAATCAGCTTCTCTTTTGAAATATCGACTACTGTGACTGGTTCCCAATTGGAATCATCATAGCCGGCACTGCTCCAATTCCCCAGCTCTTTTGTGGCATCATATATTTCTCCATTGTAAATATCCGATGCAAGGATGGGACCCGTAGCAGCCTTCCAGCTGTTGTCTGTTCCCATAACCTCACTGGTCCCATCCTTATAAGTGATCCTCAGTTGCGCAACGGCCGCCAGCTGGTCACCATAGGTATTCCTGTTATCACCCCATCCCATGTGACCCCTGAACCAGCCATCACCAAGAATGATTCCGATGGCATTTTCTCCTGTTTGCAATGCAGCCATCACATCGTAGGTCTGGTACTGTATCCTCTTAATATAACTGGTCCACCCCGGTGTAAACTCCTGGTCCCCGATCCTTTTTCCATTGATTTCGGCCCTGTACAATCCATGGCTGCTGATGTATAACCTGGCACTGGCTGGCTGCTTGTTCAAGTCAAATTCCTTTCTCATATACGGAGAGGGTTCTGACTTCTTGGGATCCTCCTTCCAGGAAGGTGAGACCCACTCCGCCTGCCATGCCGTACCGGGCATCACACCCATTTCCCAATATGCAGGTTCGCTCCACTTGCTTGATTTGCCGTGGTTGTCCCTGATCCTCACCTGCCAGTACACCCTTTGGAAGGAGTTCAGCGGCGGGCCTCCGTATTTCACATGAATACTTTGCGAGGAACCCACCAGTCCGCTCTCCCACAACAGGTTCTTACCTTTTACCACATCTTTGGCACTCAGTGCAGCCCTGATCTCATAGGAGTCCTGCATGGTATTCATCTGACCGGACCGGATGATCCAGCTGAGCATGGGTTTTTGATTGTCAATCCCCATGGGATTGGTAAGGTAATCGGTTTTAAGTGACATGACTGCCGGTTGGGCCACCAGGTTAGTTGCTAACAGGATGCTAAGGCTGAAAAGTGTGAGGCTTCGGAGATTCATGAATGGTTGGTTTAGTGAATGTTTGATTTAAAGATATGTTTTTTCTATGGAATCAATTATTGGTTCATGAGGGGGAAAATAGGAGATTCTATCCGGCATCCTGCCATTAGATTTTGTAATTCTGTTACCACCACCGGATGGTCTGTGGCCACATTGGATTCCTCACCCGGATCCTCTTCGAGGTTGTACAGCTCCAGTGTTCCCGGTGGCTCACTGATCACCTGGTTACGCACCAACTTCCAATTCCCTTTCCGTATGGCCTGTGCCCCACCGGCTTCCATGAACTCCCAGTACAAGAATTCATGGGGTTCCTGAACCTCACCTGTTAGTACCGGTAGCATGGAGATCCCGTCAATCCCATCCGGAATATCTGCCCCCGCCAGATCACAGGCGGTAGGCAGGAAATCCCAGAAAGCGCTGATGTGATCCGATTGGCTTCCTGCTTCGATCCGACCCTCCCAGGCAACAATCAGGGGTTCCCGGATACCGCCTTCATACAAATATCGTTTTCCGCCCCGCCATGGACCATTGGAATTGAACCGGTCCGTATACTCCCTGTCAGGGACCGGACCATTGTCGCTGGTGAAAAATACGATGGTATTAGAAGCCAGGTCCAGTTCGGAAAGCAGATCCAGTATATGCCCGATATCTCTGTCCATTCGGGAAATCATGGCAGCGTATCCTTTGCTCTCCTTAGGCCAATCTTCCCCTTTATATATGCCGAAGTCGGGCACCTCCTGGCGCTCACCAACGGGCTCTTCGCCATTGTCATGGGGAATGGTAAACGGCAGGTAAAGGAAGAAGGGTTGCCCCCTGTTTTCCCTGATAAATTTGAGGGCCTCTGCAGCCATCAGATCGTGTGAATAGCTACTCTTTTTTGTGGAGTAACTTCCCAGTCCCTTGTGCCAGAGCGCTGAGTCCAGGTATTGAACCTCGTTATCCAGGTATTCCTTCTCGCCATTCCTCAAAAGGTATTCGGGAAAGTAGTTATGGGCCAACACCTGGTCCAGGTAGCCGTAATAAAAATCAAACCCCTGCCTGAGCGGATCGCCCGAATTGGCATCTGTGCCCAAGCCCCATTTCCCGATCATCCCTGTTTTATAACCCGCCTCCTTCAGAATTTCAGCGATGGTAATGGTTTGGTCAGAAATAGGCCATTGACCTGAGGGCTCCGCCTGCTTGTTTCCACGGATCTCGGCATGACCCATGTGGTAGCCGGTCATGAGTGCACATCGGGAAGGCGCACAGACCGTATTGCCGGCATAGTGCTGGGTGAAACGCATCCCCCGGGCTGCCAGCTGATCTATATTGGGTGTCTGAATGATCTCCTGGCCATAGCAGCCCAGGTCGCCATACCCCATATCATCGGCCATGATAAAGATGATGTTGGGTTTCTGCACCTCCGGCCGGGTCGATTTGCAGGAAACAATGGATAGGATTGCCGTAAGCAGGAAAATTAAGTACTTCGTTGCATCTCTTCTCATAAGTGTAGGATGATTTATTGTTACAATAATACAAAATAACCATTCATTTGGGGTTCTTTATTTTGAGGCCGGATCACCATCAACGGTTTCGATGGATTGATAAAAATTGAACTTCTCTCCTGACAATACTCTTTTGATAAAATCCCCAACCGCTTGCTGATCCTGATAAAAATAAGCCCCTGCATAGGAATGATTGCCCCCGGGAAAGGTGATCAGCTGACAGCTCCCGCCAAGTTGCTTCATGTGTTCTGCTATGGAATGGGAGCCAAACAGCATGAGCCACCCCGGTGAATTGGGCGGACAGAAGTGATGGGACGCAACATCGTAGGGAACCAGGGGATCGGCATCCCCATGAAAAAGCATGGTGGGTATCATGTTCCCGGGTTTGATCAGATTGAGATCCATGATGGCACCTGCGCCCGATATGACACCCGTATATCTGAAGCCTGGAGAAAGGGCCCTGCCAAACAGCTGCATCTGATCCCGGTCCCAGTATGCAGCATGCAACACTGTTTCAGCCCCGGCACTGCTCCCTGCAATAAATATACGGGTTGTGTCTAAATGGAACCTGTCACTCTGCCCGATCAGGAAGGAGGTGGCATGCCAAAGCTGACTGGCAGCAATTTGGATGGCCCTGATTTTCTCGGACAGAATCCCGTCACAACCGAAACTCCTTCCCTCCATGTAGAGCGTATAGGTAATCGAAGCACAGGCAATGCCCTGACCTGAAAGGTACTTTGCCAGTTCGTACCCTCCACCCTTATCCCCCTGTGAAAATCCACCTCCATGCACATAGATAACCAGGGGAGTGTTTCCTCCAATAGTATCCGGCAGCAATATATCCAGATCCAAACTGAGGGAATCATTCTCAAAATAAATACAGGTCTGAAAATCCTGTGCCTGGACCAGGGTTGCTATAAGAAACCCTGCCACCCATAACATCACACAATGTTTACGCATTACCGTCTATTTAATTTTAACAAAAGGCTCCTTGCCCAGGTAACCGAGGGATA
>CAYVRK010000039.1:0-13577 GCA_964453785.1 uncultured Bacteroides sp. | reverse complement strand
TCTATTTTAATGAAACCGAGAGTCCGGATATATATGCATTGTTCAGCTTGCCGTGATGCGCCTGGATATCAAGCTTGATTTTAGGAAGCTGACCATCAGTAATTTCGAAGGGAACTTCGACTTTTTTCCAATGTTTAACCTCCGACCTGTCAATGGTCCCTTTGATTATCTTACTCCCTTCCCTCCCTCTGACTGTGAATGAAAAATCCCAGGGATGGCCCTCCTCCGCATTCAGGAAGAAGGTAACCAGTCCTGAACCAAGCTCCTCTGCTGTTTGCTCAACCCCGTCATCATTCACATTGATCTTTTGCAAAGTATATTCAAGATACGCACTCCGTTCAGCCGACATGGGTGAGATGACCAGGACATCTTCCCGGCCATCGAGGCGGACCAATTCAGTTTTGCTCTGTTTCCCAGCACTGAATAATTTCCAACCTGGTGCAATCAGATCCAAATGAGAAGCAAAATCCTTGAAAGAATAGGCCACAATTCTGGAATACGCAGCACTGTCATACCGGTTTGTCTCGTCAAATGGTCCGGGATCATAGGCCGGCTCAAATTTGGACGGCAGAACCTTATTGGTATTAATTTTGAATATCTCTGTCCCCTCAGCGTCTTTCACAATTTTCCCGCCTTCCCTGATGACAAATTCACGGGTAAAAAACTCAGATACCCTCAACAAATCGTTGAAGTCATAGTCGGAATAGGAAAACTTTTTAGAAGCATCCAAACCGGACTTGAACTTATCCGGAAGCTTGTTGTAACCCATGGTGGTAGCCAGGATGCCGGCAGCGTTGGAAGGATTGCAGTCTGAGTCTAATCCGCAACGCATGGAATAGATGATGGTTTGGTCCATATCACCTTCACCATAGAGCAAGCCCAGCACAATAAAGGCTCCATTGATCTTGGCATCAATACCTACCCATGCATCCCTGTTTTGCTGATGGAAGGGTTGGTTCTCCAATGTCCGGAAATATTTATCCATGATCCTTTCCCAGCACTTCTCCCAATCATCGGGGAATTCACTGTGCCAGCTGACCACATCTTTGACGCACTTTGCATAGTTGCATTCCTGCGGGATACACTTTAATCCTTCCCGGATGATTTCTTCTACGTCGTTGGTGAAATAGGCAGCGGCATACATTCCCCCCACAAATTGTCCGCCATACACACCATCGCCATAGTTCATGATTCGTCCGAACTTCTCCCCCAGTCTGATGGCCACATTGGGCATCCCCGGGGCGATGATCCCACTGTAATCGGCTTCGATCTGATAATCGATGTCCTCGCAGTTGGGATTGTGGAGCGGGTGTCCCGTTTCGGGAGGGGCCATTCCGCTTCTGAGATTTTCACGTCCCATTCTGTTTGCCGCCCAGAGGCCATAGCCTGTATTGGCAAAGTCAATTCCAGCCTGTTTGTAATTCACATCGACTCCATATTTTTCCATGGAAGAGAGAAAAGTCATCTCCACAAACAAATCATCATTGCCCTGCTGATTGATCATGCCTGTTTCCCAGGCAGGAACCTTGTCTGCCGGTATCTTCACATCCACGAAATCGAATTCAGTGGGAAGCCCCCATCCCACACCCGCCATCTGACCAACCCAGGCACCCTTCATTTTATCCCTGTACTCGTCAATGGATATTTTTCGATAGGATTCCTTTTGGGAACAACCCAGCAAGGCGGTAATGACACAGATTATAAGATATTTTCTCATAGGCTTTTTTTCTCCTGGATTGAATTTTGGATGAAACCGTTTCGAATAAAACCATTCACCTTCGCAGCCGAATACTCCGGCCACCATGTTTTCAGCGGGCGTTTCCTGGCTTCACGCAGGAAGCCAACCGTTGTCGATTCCTTTCCAAGTGACTTGTGATAATCTCCAATCCTTCGCTCCGGATCGGGCCAGGCAGGATCTGGTTTTTCACTTTTCATTGTCCATTTATAGACCACGTTGTTTTGCCGGATCAATTCTCCTCCACATCCCCATTTATCATCATATGTATCAATAGCAAACTGGGCTTCATTAAGGCAGTGTGAAAAGATATTGTTTTCAATCACAGAGGGGATGGTAATCTCCCCAATGCCTCTTACCGATGCTGTCCTGGGATATTCCACATTGGTTGAATCCATCAACCTAACTTCCTGGAAAACATTGTTCTTTACAATCCCGTGCGCTCCAGGTAAAGATGCATTTTTATGATATCCTACGTTCAGGTTGATGGCATTTTGAACAAAGAGATTGTCCTCCACCAAACCGCCCGAGCGCAACTGGAGGCCATGTGCCGATGCCCTGGCCAGGATATTTCCCCGGACAATTATTTTATCGCAATTGGGATTGACTTCTGACATGTAAATGTTGTGGTTAAACATGGTGGCTCCGGCATTCTTGATCTGCTCATCCCACCCGTTGTGATCGAACAGGTTTTCTTCAATCAGGATTCCATCAACGCCAGAAATATACATTCCCTGAACACGGGTCCTCAACTCATGGATTACATAGGATTCTCCGGCCCAGGAGTGGATGCAAATATTCCTTCTGAAATTCAGATTCTTGAGCGTCCCGGATTCTCCATGGCCGGTGGTATAGGCACCCATTTGCATATAGTTAAACTTGCAATCTTCGATCAGTATGTTTTCTCCCGTGGCGGCAATCATTGAAATCCCGGATACTCCGCTTTCACTCTCATAGTCAGCCGAATTGGGATCGTGCTTATAAGCATACAACTCCAGACCCACAAAAGCCAGGTTCGAACGCTTTTGGTCCTGAATCCATACAAAAGGTTTCTCAGTTTTGATCAGTGGCCTGTTACCCTGGTCACCATACCAGGAAACCACCATGGGTTCAGCGGCACTACGTCCCGAATAAAAGGCACCAAGCCCTTCGCCCATGATCCAGGTATCACCCCTTTTAAGGAGCAGTTGATCGGGGTATCCATCCCGCATGAGAAGCGCGCCTGCTTCAATGGTTTTCTTTGATGCAGAGGGAGACAATCCGTCATGGGTATCATCGCCTTCTGAATCGCTTACATATACAATTCTTGAATCGGTGGTTGGTTTAAGGATGGTCCATCCGTCTGCATCATACACCCCAATGCCGCTGGTTTGTCCAAAATTGTTGTTCACTATAAGTAGCAAAATGCCTGTTGCCAGTGAAAGCTTAAGGTTTCGTTTCATACCGTCAAATATACCCTTTTGGATGATTATCTCTTCTGACCAACCACCTGCAGGGCAATCCTGCGGCAGAACTCCGCATCTTCGGGGTTGTGGTTCATCAGCCTGACAGTCTCTCCGTCTGTATCCTCAATCATGTATAGCGTAGGGAGCTTTTCAGGAAGCTCTCCTGTCAGTACCAGTACAAATACCGAAGCTGTCAGAAGGCACCCCAGTTCATTGGGATGGCTGCCATCGGAGGTAAAAAGATCCACCGTGGGCCGCAGGTCCATGGCCAATTCCCAGGCCGGTCCCACCGGAACCCGGGTTGCTCCGGTCTCTTCTGCAGCTTTGATATACATTTCGTCAATCTGGGCCTGAAACTGAGGCACACGCTCCCGGGCCCATGTATTGAAGAGGACCGTTTTTGCGCCATAACTCTTGTTGTATTCGGCAAACAGTCTTATATATTTTAAAGTACTATCGGGAGTATCAACACCCATCATGCTGAAATCCTGCAATACCACTACATCGAATGCACCTTCTGCGATGAGCGCTTTGGTTTTTAAATCCCGCTTTCCATGCCAGTGCTCTGACAGCCGGGCTCCACCAATCACAGATTTCCGGGTGATCAGTTTGGTGGAGGTAGCCTCAGACATGATGGATACGATGTGCGCCAGGTTATACCCGTAGGTATAGCTGTTTCCCACAAACAATACCTTCAATTCTTTCTGCTGACCAAGCAGGACTGATGGACTCAGGATCAATCCGATCCCTAAGAGCAGGATTACCATATTTACTTTTACTCTTCTCATCTCTTGCTATTCTAAGTTGTTTCCAAAAAATTCAACTACATCACCATATGAACCGGCGAGGAGCAAAGCTATTATGATCGCATATATGGGTGAACGTTTCATATCATCCTTTCTCTATTTCAACATCTCGCCCAATTCTATTTCGCCCCAGCCGAAAGGGGTTTTGTTTGATCCCCAGGGATCGGTCTTCCCGATCCACCTTAATGCGTTGGAAGCTTTCACACTTCCGCCACTGGAAGTGACTCCCGGTGGGAAATGCTCACCCTCATCCCGGTCATTAAACCCGGCTGTAAAAGACAATCGGGTGCCTGCCGCCGGTTCCCCCGGCAAACCTCCGCCATATTCACTCCAGGGAATGAACCATTCCTGTGCCTTATAGAAATAGTCTGTCTTTATATTCTCTATTTGTACACCGAATTGGGACTGAGCCTCTTCAAAGGTGTAATATTTTCCATAAAAATCCCAGGGATCGGAAAGGGCACGTTTGAAGCCGTTAGGGCGATTGCCTTCAATCCCGCAGGCCACCTGGTATTGCCTGGAGGTAAATGTTAGGCCGAAACTCCTGGATACAAACTGGTTCTTGTTTGCCGGATCACTGATTTCCTCAACGGAGCGGCTATCGGTGAGCAGGTCTACTGCATCAAAATTGAGATAGAACTGCTCGTTTTCAGTGCCCACCAGTTCATTGGGCCAGACCACGTCATTGTCATCATTGATTTCCAGTAAAAGGTATATGCCGTCGGCCCCATATGCAGCTTTGACCACCATATTGCAGTCATGGGTCAATACAAAGTTGAATTCAGCTCCATTGGCAGCGTTGGTTCTCTGTTTTAGCTGAAGTTGATCCCGCTGATCGTCTATCAGTGCCCAAAAAGCCGATATCTTTTGATCGGAAGATGAGAATTGCGACTCCATCTGGCTGGAAAGCCCATAGGCCACAAGTATGCTGTCCTGCGGGTCCGGTAAGGTGCCAAATATCTCTTTGCCCACATTCATGGAACCAGCGTTGGTTTTATCAACATTGTATCTGTTTACAGGCAGATCGGATTTCCAGCTTAGTGCCGGATCCCTGACAAAGAAGTGCATGGGATCACAGGTTCTTTCATTTCCTTCTTTATCAGTAGTCAGAGCAGTTAGACAGTACACCATTTCATCTTTACCCAGGATTACCTGGATGGACGGATCGGATCCGGCCCCAACTTCGCCCAGTTTTTGAGCACCATTAAAGAATTCAATTCTTTCCCATCCGGGAAAAAGCGAAGCATCACAGGAGATTGTGATCTGTTCCCCAGGATTGGCCACCGGACCGCCCAGGCTAAACATGGTTCCCGGATCGGTATTTGGATTGAATGTGCGGTCGAATTCCCGAACTTCGATCTTCAAAGGATTATGGTAGGTAGCCAGGCTTCGATACACGTAAGCCATATCCTTATTTGGCACCCATCCTGCCTTTTGTTTATTCCCTTTGTAGGAGGTATAACTATCCACGTAGGTGAGCCCGCTGTCCCAGCTCTCCTGATCCACCAACCATCCCTCGCTTTCATTCAGGGTAATCAGCTCAACGGGACCTTTTGATGGGTCTCCTCTTTTGGGATAGCGCAGAGCCACTGCCTGCTCCACCAGTTTCATGTAAATGTCAAAGGAATAACCATCCTCATGCCCCTTTAGCTCCAGGGCCCAGCTCCACAAGGCACCCTTTTCCCTGGAATATTGAATCATTTGCTCTGTCCGGTCGATTCCCCTTTGGCCTATCAGGGCATCAAACTTCCCCATGATAAAAATACCGGGGACCATGAGTGCCTCATCCACCGGAATCTCAGGATTTCCCCCTGCAGAAACATTGGCCACAAAACAGATGGCTCTCTCCGGTGCATAATTGATGAAGCCATAGGTAGCGGAACCGCCGTTGGAGCTTCCATACATGACAAAGGGCAGGTTGGCCATTTCCGGATGGTGACCCATTCCTGCAAATCCATCCATGGCATTAAAGAAGACCTCTGCGCCCTCTTCATACACCCTTCTCCCGGGAAAGTTGTGCATTCCGGCCACCGCAAATCCCAGGCGCATGGCCAGGGCCCGCAGGTTCTCGTCGCGTGCAAAATTCCGGCTGTCACCTCCACCGCCTCCATGACCGGAGATAAACACCCCTTTCACAGGCTTTGTATGGGGCGGTACCCATACCTTGATCATCTTTACACCATCGGCATCCCTGAAATCATAGTAAGTTCCATCCCAGGAAAGCTGGTCACCATTGTCAAGGGTTTTCATTTCTCCCTGAGCCAAACAGTTACATGCTACAAGCAAGAATCCGGATAAAAAAATCTGTTTCAAAAAGTTCATCGCTTTCATTGCAGAGTATTTTAAATATTTATCTCCTTTTTTCACCTTCCATATTCATTGTCCTTGTCATATTTGAATTTCAATACCCATGCATGGTTGCAAGGTCTTGCCGATGGATCCCCCAACATCTCCTCAACCATTCCGGCATTATCCGGTGCCATCCCGTCGGACCAGTACCTGATCACCAGGGAATCGTTTTCATCAATCAAGGGGTATTCATACTCATCCACCGAGAAATAGAATCCGTGGTAGATCCCCTCCTTCTCACAAGCAGCGATCAGCTCTGCGGTAAGATCCCTGTGAGGGTTCATATCCACTGCATCGCGCCTGGTGAACCTGGAATCCCAAAGGCAAAAACCATCATGGTGCTTGCTGAAAGGCACCAGGTATTTTGCCCCGCTCATTTTTACCATCCGCACGATCTCTTCCGCATCGAAATTTTCGGCATTGAACAGTGGAATGAAGTCATCCCTTTGAAAATCCTCACCCCAGGTTTCCCGGTGATAATCTGCATAAGAGTGATACATATGATTCAGGTACCAGTCGGGATACCTCGCCCTGCTCCATCCCTTTTCACCATAGCCGGCAATGGAATAGGGTCCCCAGTCATAAAATATGCAGAGTTTTGCATCACCATACCATGCTGGGGTGGGATGCTGATCGATAGATGCAAGGGTTCCCTGGTAGGTTCCCGTTCTGTTCACAGAATCCAGTTCCCTCATTTCATGGCCGGCAAGGTCCATAATTTGCTGAGAATAAGCCTCTTTCAATTCCTCAAGGGATAATTCATAGCGATAAGGCGTAAACACACCCCGGGCTGCCGGGTATTACATGCTGAAAACATCCCGGTGAGGACCAGGAATAATCCAAAACTGCGGGTCATACCATTCATTTCTTTTTGTATTTCTGTAAAATTGGTTTCGGAGTGGGTGTTGTATCAGCCTCAAGGTCCTGAGCCCGAACTGGCAGGATGCTGCGTTCGGGAACCAAACCGGTTTTCTCCACATCAATGCTTAACAATACATGCAAATAGTCGCGGAAGAGCGGTTCCTGCAATTGAAAAACCTGAGCTTTGTTTGGGAGAGCAGCGTCAATCTGCTGCTTCTGTTCAGGGGTCATTTCCTGACCGTAAAGAAGAGAGCAGGAAAACAACGACAGCATGAAAGTTAGAAGTACCGTGCCCATCTTAAGTCCCGCATTGTGTCTTCTGATGGAAATCCAAACACTTGATTTTTTGGAGGCCAGATACCTGTTCTCCGAAAATATGTCCGATACGAGTGCTTTGTAAAAACATATTGTGTGTTTCAATGTTTCCTAATTATTTGCCAAATACACTACCCTGCTATCTTTGCCCGGATAAACATAGGTGTCAATTATCCTGATTTTAGGGGCTTTGGACGAATTGCCCCTGATGGTTGCTTTTTTCAACTCCCCATTTTCCCAGGAAATATCAACTGAATAATTCCCTCTGGCTTTTAATCCTTTTACACTCCCTGTAGGCCATTCCGAAGGCAGGGCCGGAAGGAGGATGATTTCGCCCAGGTGTGACTGAAGCAACATTTCAGCCATGAATCCCGGGGTGGATGCAGTGGCGTCCAGCTGAAAATGCAGGTGCAGGCTGTCCTGATCCACAGCCAGATCCTCCCCTCCCTCACCATAGGAAGCATGCTGAAAGGTGGTCAGATTTTCGAAACCCTCCTCTGTAAGCATTTCTGTAAAGATCTTGTTGGCACGGTCCCCATCCATCAAACGTGTCCAGCACCAGATCCTCCAGGCCAGGGACCAGTTGCCGCCTGAAGCCGGATCATTATCCATAAACCTCCCTTCTCCCCTCATATTCAGAGAGATCATGGCAGCCTCAGCCAACCTGGGAGTGGTGATCGGATGAATACCGGATCCCGGACAAACCGCGTACAGGTGCGAAATGTGCCTGTGGTGGTCATCGGGACTGTCGATATCCTCAAACCATTCCTGCAGCTGACCATATTTCCCAATTTTCGGAGGGATTAATCTGGCACGGTACTGCCTCACAGAGTCCCTGAATGAAAGATCCAAATCAAGGATCTCAGCTGCCCTGATACAATTCTTAAAAAGGTCCCCGATCATCTGGGCATCCTGGGTTGCCCCGGGAATGTTAAAAACCACCCTATCCTTACCAGGCAGGGTTGCGCCATGCTCGGCAGATATGGAGGGGGCTGCAATCAGGGTTCCCCGGTATTCCACCAGGTTCTCCATCCAGAACACCGCAGCTTCTTTCATGATGGGATAGGCGGTCTCCTCCAGATAGGAGGTATCCATGGTGAAATTGAATTGCTCCCAAAGATGCTGGCAGTGCCAGACCGGTGCCAGCGGATATATCCCCCAGGGAATGCCTCCCACCGGAGCCGTATGGCCCCAGATGTTGCCAATGGTATGACTGATCCAGCCATGGGTTCCATAAACCTGCCGTGCCATCTCCCTGCCTGATTTTACCAGGTCTTTGGTCCACTCGACATAGGGCTCCTGGCACTCGATCAGGTTCACAGGGCCACAGGGCCAGTAAATCTCCTGAATATTGATATTGGCCTGGTAGTTACCTGTCCACGGCGGATTCAGCATGGTATTCCATTTTCCCTGCAAATTGGCAGGCAGGGTCCCCGGACGGGATGAACTGATGATCAGGTAGCGTCCCAGGTTGAAAGCGAGTTCTTTTAAGCCCGTATCCACCTGGCCCTTTTTCATTCTTTCCCAACGCTCATTCGTGGGCAGGGCGTTTAACTCAGGATTACTGTTTAGATCGATCTCAACCCTGCTGTAAAGAGAGGTGTAATCATCAATATGTACTTGCTTCAGTGTTGCATACCCCAGTTCCTGGGCCTTCTCAAGGAGAGAAGTGCAGGTAAGAGTAGGATCTATTCCCTTGTATTCGGGATATTCCAGCTTGTAATCTGTTGCGGCACTCAGTACTAAAACAACCGAATCTGCCCGGTGGACTTCCAGGGATTGTTCGCTCTCCACTGCTGATGCTCCATAGGGGATGGCACGTACCTCCACCCTGAACCGGCGGGCATCTCCATCATTGATGGTACCCGATACGGCATAGGAATTCCCGGATACTTCCACCTGATAATCCTCCTGCAGGATATCCATACCCAGGGAGAAACCTACCGATCCGGGAACATCAGAGGTGATTTTCATCACTAGGACATTGTGCGGGTAGGAACAAAAATACTCCCTTTCATACCGCACACCATTCATTTCATAGGAAACAGATCCGATGGAATGGGCCAGATCAAGACGCCTGGAATACGCAGTGTATGGCTGCTCATGTTGATCCATTTCAAGAAACAGATCCCCGATGGAGGTGAAATGGCCAAATCTTCCCATCCCGCCCAGGTAATCCGTATTGCTCAGGCTATCCGCCAGCCGGATATTTCCCTCCGTAACAGCCGTGCGTATCCTGTCCAGGGACTCCCTGGCCCTGGGGTTCACCCCAATCTCTTCCCAATCCCCCCGGAAGGGACCTCCGCACCACATGCTTCCTTCGGTAATGGAAAACTTCTCCTTCTCAACCCCTCCGAAAAAAGAAGCACCCATATAGCCATTGCCCAGGTGCAGGGATTGACTGTTCCAGAACCGGGCCGGGTAGGTATACCAGAGTTCCTGGTTCTGATGGCTTTTCTGGCTCCCGGACTCCAGGGTGCATGACCTGGATACCAGCACTGCAAGCAGAAAAATGACAAAAGTGGTATTTGACCGTTTCATTCTATGTAATAAATGTATTATATAAACCTTTAGATTCCTTTTACTTCCATAGTTTTTCAGTCAATTGAGAAAATAGGAGAATTATCTGAAAATCCATCAGAAGTCCGACTCTGACCAATCCTATCTTTTAATGAACTGTTTTCCCTCAGAAATCGCTGTTTTCTTCCCCGCCCAGGAAAATTCACCCTTCATACCCTCAGGAAGAACGATCTCCGCTTCAATCCCGTTGACCCCCGATCTTTTCATATTTACATCAATCATTCCAGCGGGGGTCGGCACACTGCCTTCTGCAAATTGAAGGTCGCCCAGGTGAGGTTCAATGTGTACCGTTTTAAAACCCGGACTTCCGGGAGTAATCCCCAGCACGATCGAAAGGAGATGATAATTTGGACTGGCACTCCATGCATGGCAGTCCGAACGGCTGGGTTCGGGTTTCTCTGCAAATGTGGTAAGCCCAATGGATAGCATCTGGTGCCAGGGTGCCAGCATCTCAATATAGCGATTTCCAAGACCAGCTTTTCGCATGGCCTCATTCAGATAAAAGCGGTAATAGACCGTACACTGAACCAGGCTTGTGTCGGACATGGTACGGGTCATTAAACCGGCCGCATCAAGCCCTGAAGGAAGGCCGGTCAAAACCGCCAGGACATTGGCATGCTGACTGAATTCCGATTTATCGGGGAGATCAGCCAACATTTGTCTTTTGTTGTCCCAGCAAAGACGGTATGTACTTTCCTTCAACGAACTGGCAATTTCACGGTACTCCTCTGCTACCTCTTTCATGCCAAAAGCCTCAAACAAGTCACATGACTTCTGAATGGCCATCACATATTGAAGGGTGTATATGGATGAGTTTCCACTTGCTGAACCCAAGGGTACTCCGCTGATTTCAGCCTGTCCCAGCCATGGCCACTCTTTGGGCCAATCCACAAAATTCCAGAACTCCAACTTGCCTAGCATTTCGGTTTCCAGGTCTATTCGGTTTTTGTGCCAGTCCAACACCTCCTTTATACTGCCCAAATATTGTTTTACAAAATTGATATCTGGCCGATGCATCCAGTAATCATGGATCATCGCTGTCCAGAACAGGGAGAATGGTGGAATGATCTGTATTTCATTAACCGGATATCGGCTTTGTGTGAGCCCTTCCTCTATCCGGGAGTCATAGAACTGACTGATGGCATTTCTCATCAGGCGGTCGTCTCCGGAAACATACAGGGAGACCAGCGCCTGGATGCGTGTATCTCCGATATACTGCAGTTGTTCATAGTAGGGACAATCCATGTAAGTATCAAAAGCGCAAAGCCTTGCTGTACGCCATCCCGTATTCCAAATATCCGTAAGGCTGCTGTCGCTGCTGGCAAAATGCCCTTTTTCCTCAAAAGGATAGGCCGTGAATTTAGATGAGAAATCGTTGATGGTGAGTGGCTGGGAAATGGTCTGAATTTTAATTTCAATATAACGGAATGTCCTATAAAAGAGTGGACGAAACAAAAATCCTTCGTCTCCACTGGGGTATATCACATCCGAATAGCCATGGACTATCTTATTTTCAACTTCATTTCGGTTGCCTTTCCATCCCATCGGAACATTTTCAAAAGGTGCTTCCATATAGGTCAGGGTAATCGTAGACCCCATTCCTCCACTAAGGACAAGCTCCGGGTAAGCTGTTGTGAGGTATTCCTGATCAATCAAAAGGGTAACACTTCTAAAAGGAGGGACAGTCAAAACACCTTTTCCCTTGATGAAGTCATCGGTAAACGGGAGGTTTTCCACCTCTCTGATGCTTGCAAAGCGTTGTACGGTTTCTTCTGCCAATGGAATTTCGCGCTGCATCATTTTCCTTGGATATGCACCCGGCACTCCTACAGGAATTGCTTTTTCTGAATGTACTGCCCATGTGAATAAACTTTCATCTGCCCCTGGCAGATTCCAGTTGGTCGGGTAACGTGCAGCAAATAGGGTTTCCCTTGCTCCGACATCCCTGAATCCGTCAAATCGCGGGAAATATGCAAAGTTCTCAAGCACCTTCCAGGTGGTATCTGTATTTACAATTCGCTCTGAGAAGGAGTTCCCCTGGATCACCAATCCTGTCCTGAAGCTTTGTTGCCAGATTGCTTTATAATCACCATGGTTCCATACCTCCACTGCCATCAGATTTTCTCCCTTTTTCAAAAAAGAGGCTATATCAAGACTTTCAAATTGCCAGTGAGCCAGATCGCCTTTGGCTGGACCTGTGCAGATGCGTTTCCCGTTGATATATAGCCAGTATCTGTTATCCGCAGAAATATGAATGATGAATTTGGAGGGCAGCTCATCTATTTCAAATGATTTTCGAAAATGATACACCCCGTATTGTTCATTCACATCGGGGTGGGTAATCCAATGAGCATCCCATTCCCTGCTGATCAATCCGGGATTAATTTCCTGGGTCAGTTGTGAGAAAGCCCCGGCGCCTCTGGAGAGAAAAAAGATCAGCAATAGAAGATTCCTGAATTGCATATGAAAGTAATTCTGTTATTCAATCGGATGGAAGATATAAATGAAACCAGCACTTTTTACCATTTATATCTGAAGGTTAAACTTAAAATAAATTCTGCAGTAAAAATTCAATTTCTCCCCAATTTCAGAATCGGCAATTACTGCTACTGGAAAAATCAATATATTTGGAATGATGCGCATATGTAAAAAGGGGTTCATAGCATGTATAATGCTGTCCATGTATATTCAGTTTACATCCGGGCAGTCTGAGTTCATTTATGTTCCTGTTGATTCAGTAGGTCCGGAAAGTCCATGGGGCAAGTGTTTCGGAGATCTGGATAATGACGGTTTGACCGATTTGATTATCGGCGGTTATGTTTCCGGCGGACTGGTATACTACAAGAATCCAGGCTGGGAGAAGATGGTCATCTCTGATCAAAGTGGATTCTCAACCGACATAGAAGTCTTTGACATAGAGGGGGACCACGATCTGGATCTGTTCTGTGTGCGGCAAAACACGCTGGAGTGGTTTGAAAATCCCGGATGGAACCCGCATCTCATAGATTCCATTCAATGCCACGATCTGGAAATGGCTGATTTCAATGGTGACGGTAAAATTGATCTGGTTGCCCGGAACCAGGGTGAATTCGGATGCCGTGGAGACCAATTGTTTTTTTATGAACAACGCTCCCCCCAATCATGGAAAAAAACGGAAATTTCGTGCGAAGATGGTGAGGGACTCAAGGTGTTTGACCTGAATGGTGATGGGCTCGACGATGTAATCATTAATGGTTTCTGGTTTGAAAACAGTGGATCTTTTGACCACTGGGAAGAACACGATTTTACCGATACATGGAATTATAAGAATACCTTTATCGATGTGGGTGATATAGATGGCGACGGTCGTATGGATATTGTGATGTCTCCCTCTGAATTGCAGGGAATGACCTATCACATCTCCTGGTTCAGAGCGCCACTCAATCCGGCAGATATTTGGGCAGAATTCATCATCCATAAAGACGTTGAAGCAGTGCATCACTTTGT
>CAYVRK010000038.1:3557-40163 GCA_964453785.1 uncultured Bacteroides sp. | reverse complement strand
GGTAGCGATGAGAACCGTTCGAACCGAGGCAGCCTAAGGCTGCCGAGCTCATGAGAAGCTTCAGCTTCGAGTAACCGAAGCAGCTCTGCTGACTTTGAGATTTTCACGCCATTACTGTCTCAACAGCACACATTTGATGGTTTGAACAGATTCTCCGGCTGTAAAACGTAAGAGATATATGCCTTCCGTCAGGTTGCCCGAATCAAATGTTATGGTATAATCTCCGGGCGGTTTTACTTCATTGACCAATTCAGCAATCTGCTGTCCCTGCAAATTGAACACTGTTAAGTCAATTCTCTGCGGGTTTTGCAACGAGAAGGGAATGGTTGTATGCTGATCAAAAGGATTGGGATAATTTTGGGAAAGGGTAATATCTCCCGGCATTCTGTTATTCGGCCAGCTTTCATCAATTATTGTTATCTCAGTACAGGGTACATATGCTTCCACTGAAGAAAGAACCACAGGTTGCGTTGGGTTCTGGGGACTCGGATAAGCGCCCCCAATGGCATAAATAATATCTCCGGCTGTACCTAAAAAATACTGAAACCTCTTGTGCTGCAGCGGTGTTAAAGATTTCCATGTATCTGCAAGAGGATCATATACTTCATTCGTGGTCAATACATTTCCGCTGTTCATGCCGCCGACGGCATAGATTTTTCCATTCACAACACAGGTACCCAAACCGAAGCGTCCGGTTGGCATATCTGATCCTGTTGTCCATGTATTCGTTACAGGATCATAGATTTCAACTTTTTTATAGCTTACTGTGGCATAGTTCTGATTGGTGCCTCCTATTACATAGATTTTCCCGTTTATTACACTGGCTTTTGAGCAAAACCTGGCCGTAGGCATCGGAGCTTTTTCTGTCCATGTATCTGTTTCAGGAGAATAGGCCATTACGGTTGAAACGGGTACAGATCCAATCTGAAGTCCTCCTCCTATGAGATAAATGGTGTCATTGACCATGGCGATAGCGCAAAAACCTCTACTGAGGGGCATATCTGCCTTCTGAGTCCAGATGTCGGTTTCGGGGTTGTATTCATACACATTTTCCTGGGCAGTTCCATACATATCTGGGGCCAGCCCTCCAAACACATATATTTTGCCATTGCAGTTGGAGCTGGCATGATAAACCCGACCTTCGGGCATATTCGCCTTGGTTGTCCATGAATTTGTTGCGGGATCAAACAACTCTGTTGCCGAAGTTGTGGAATTTGAAGTTGTGTATCCTCCTGTTATATAAATCTTACCATCTAAAATGTCTCCTGTTGTAAACCCTCTGGCTGTTGGCATGGGGGCTTTACCGGTCCACGTGTCACATACAACCGGTATCTCTGGTTCGGGTGTATATACTTCCACTGAAGAAAGGATCACCGGCTGGGTAGGATTTTGGGGATTCGGATAAGATCCGCCGATGGCATAGATTCTGTCATTCACCGTTCCAAGAAAGAACATCTGCCGTGTTTCCTGCATGGGCGTATTTGTAGTCCATGTATCCGTAACCGGATCGTACATTTCATTTTTGGTATACATTACAGGATAATTATAACCACCAATGGCAAATATTTTTCCATCCAAAGCACAGGTAGCCATAGCTACCCGGGCAGTTGGCATGCTGGTTTTTTTTGCCCATGTATTTGTTTCAGGGTTATAAACTTCAACCATGTTATAAGTGGAGGTAAGGAATGCCTTGGTGCCACCGATGGCAAAGATCTTGCCGTCAACCGCACAGGCAGACAACATTCCCCGGGCGGTGGGCATGGGTGCTTTCTCCTCCCAGGTATCCGTCAATGGATAATAGGCCATGACTGTTGAAATGGGTGGAGAATTATAACTGTGCATTCCGCCGATTAAATAAATGGTATCCTTTACCACTGCGACTCCTGAAAATGCATTTTCATAGGGCATATTCGCTTTCTGCGTCCAGGTATCGGTTTGCGGCTCATACACATACACATTGTTTTTTGCAGTGGCATACGGATCAGGTCTTACGCCCCCAAACACATAAATCTTCCCATCATACGCACAGCATGCATTTGCACAGCGCTCGCCGGGCATTTCAGCCATGGCAGTCCAGGTATCTGTGGTTGGATCATACATTTCATTGGCCTTTGTGACAGAGGTATGGGTGGGGAAGCCACCAATCATATAGATTTTCCCATCAACTACCGCACCCGATGTAAAACCGCGGCCAGTGGGCATGGCTTTTTTGAACGTCCATAGATCAGTATCGGGTTCGATTTCAATGGGATTCATCACTGAATCCAGGAACTGCAGAGCAATTGGAAACCTTGTTGCAAGTTGATTGGAGTGCCCCCCGGCAAAGGATTGAAATTCATAAGGTATTCCCAGATGATCGAGGGAATCTGCAAAACTGGTGTTAAATGCATAGGCAAGGGTTTCATCCTGTGTGCCACAATCGAAATAGATTGCCAGATCATCTTCTTCGGATAAGTCCCTGGCCAGAAAGGGACAATTCTCGGCTGACCAGCGGTTCCAGACCGAATCAATCCAGTTTCCCATGCTATCAAGCGGAAAATCCACATGAAAAGGAGGATTATCAAGGTTGGGTGATAATGCTCCGGCGATGGCAATTGCCCCATATGTGATGTCTCCGGAATCGGGGCTATACAGATGAACCGGTGCACCGCCATTTTCCGACAGGAGGACAGGAATATACTGTGAACACATTCTCATATTCAACATTCCGGAATGGGCTGCTACCCCACAAAAGAGTTCCGGATGTTTCAGGGCCAGTTTCATGGCGCCATATGCTCCCATGGAATACCCCATGATGGCGCGCTTATCTTTTGCAGAAACTGTGTTGTAGGCAGAATCCATATATGCAACCAGATCATAAACGATGTAGTCTTCAAAATTCCCATACAATTCCGAGTTTGTGAAATAGCTTCTTCCCCATGGAGGGCAGCTTCCATCGGGTTTGACGATGATGCATGGTCGGATTTCCTTGTTTTCAATCAGATTGTTACAGGCCGTCAATAAATCTGAATTGCTTGTATTGTTCTGACCAGCTCCGTGCAGGAAGTAGATCACCGGATATCTGACAGAATCCTGTTCAGTGTATCCTTCAGGCAGATAGATCTGGACATTTCGCTCCATTTCCAGCGACGGGCTGTAAAACTGGATGTTGGTGACTGTTCCCTGAGCGGATGTTTCGAAGGCAGTACCAAAAATTGTAAGAAATGATACGGCCATACAGGCAATCCAGCCATTTGAATTGTTCTGCTTGGATGTTTTGTGCTTCATAGATTTGTATTTGAGACCTAATATCCAATAAATTTCACGTAGCTAACTGGATAATAAGGGTAATGATGTCTCAAATAAAAGGAGTATTGTTGCAGATCACCTGCGATTGTTCTTCAGTATGGTTCTTCGCCTTGAAACTTTAATTCGGATTATTGAAGAAGTCGGGTTAATACTGCCTCAACAAAATACACTTATTGGTATGTATATAATTACCGGCTTCCAAACGAAAGAAATAGATTCCATCGGTCAGATCACCCGAATGAAAGGTCAGTGTATATTCTCCCGGCTGTTTTAATTCGTCGACCAGTACTGCAACATGCCGGCCCATGGCATCAAACATTTTTAAACTAACCATCTGCTGGCTTTGCAGTGAAAAACCAATGTTTGTGCTCGAAGCAAACGGATTGGGGTAATTTTGCCTCAGATAATTTTCCGGCCTTCGGTTTTCAGTTTTGTCATTCATGCTGCCTATGGGAATGGTCAACTCATAAACCTCCATGGAGGATAAGAATACAGGCATGCCATTGTTGGAATATGATCCACCCATGACATAAATTTTTCCATCCAGAACACAGGATTCGTGCCCCCGTCTGCTTTGCTGCATTGGTGTGCCCCTGGTCCAAACATCGCTTACCGGATCCAGGATGTCAAGCCTGTCACAGGCATTTGATCCATTATGACCACCAGATACAAAAATCAAATCATCAAGCACACTGACCGCAGGACTCCAGCGTCCCAAAGGCATATCCTTTTTACTTACCCATGAATCCTGCTCCGGATCATATCGTTCCACATTCGGATAGAAAACACTGGCCCAGTTTTCATTGGTCCCGCCAAAGCAGTATATTTTTTTTTCATGTACACAGGCTGAAAAACCAGTTCGGGCAGTTGGTATGTCTGCTTTCGGGCTCCATATTCCTGTGAAGGTATTATATTCATTCACTTCGGGAACAGGAATATTCCCTGCTGTAGTACCGCTAATCAGGTATACTTTATGATCGATGGCAGCGATTGCCGCATCTCCATATTCATGGGGAGAGTCTTCGATCTGTGTCCATCGATCTGTATCCGGATCATACACATATACTTTGGTTACCACGCCGCCAAATAAGGCTGTAGTTCCTCCAAAAACATATATTTTCCTGTCCATTGTACATACGTTCGGGTAACATAACGCCATGGGCATGCTCGCTTTTTGAGTCCATGTATCTGTTATAGGATCATAGACTTCGAGTGCAGATGAAAATGTGTTCTGACTGGTAGCCCCGCCCATGGTATAAATTTTCCCATCCAGTACACAGGTACCTAAAAAAGTCCTTGCTGTTGGCATAGGAGCTTTATAGGTCCATGTGCCACTCTCAGCATTGATTTCGGTACGATTCATCACTGAATCCAGGAACTGGAGTGCCATTGGAAGCCTGGTGGGCAGTTGATTCATATGTCCCCCTGTAAAAGATCGAAAATCGTAGTCAATACCCATTTTATCGAGCGACTCTGCAAATCCGGTATTGAAGGGGTAAGTGAGCAATTCATCCTCTTCCCCGCAATCGAAGTAAATGGATAGATGTGAAGATCGATCCATTTCAGCAGCAAGGCTGGCCGGATCGTTCAGCATCCAGCGGCTGAAGACAGAATCCACAACCGTGCCCATGCTATCAATAAGAAAATCCACAGGGTATGGCGTATGGTTCAGATTTGGAGAAAATGCTCCTGCCAGGGTATAAAATAAACGGGTCTGAAGTTTGTCTGGATCATATGCGGAAACAGGAACGCCTCCATTTTCTGAAACCACTCCCGGGATCCTGTCGGGCCAATGACTGAAATCAAGGGGAGCACTGTGAGATGCCACAGCAACATATCGATCCGGATGTTTTAATGCGATCTTCATGGCACCGTACCCCCCCATGGAATGGCCCATGACTGCCCGCTTGTTTCTTGACGAAATGGTCTTATAGTTGGCGTCTATAAATTCAGTGAGATCATTGACGATGTAGTCTTCAAAATTTCCGTATAACTGCGAATTCGTATAAAAGCTTCCCGTCCACGGACCCACACTTCCATCAGGCTTGACCACAATGACAGGGGATATCCTGGACTCCCCGATCAGTGAATTCAAAACCGCGATCAGGTTTTGGTAGGCAGTATGGTCCAGGGTTGCACCGTGCAGAAAGTAGATCACCGGATATCTGACAGAATCCTGTTCACTATATCCTTCTGGCAGATAGATCTGGACATTTCGCTCCATCTCCAGCGAATGGCTGTAAAACTGGATGTTGGTGACTGTTCCCTGACCGGATGTTTCGGGGGCAGTCGAGAAAATTGTAAGAAATGACAGGGCCGTGCAGGCAATCCAACCATCCAATTTGCATGAATTCAATGTTAAGCGTTTCATTTTTATTTGAGGTTTTATTACCCATAAATATCACCTAACATCCTGAATAGTAAGGGTAATGATGTTTCAAATAAGAGGAGCAATGTTGCAGAAGAAGTACTATTGATTCACTCTTTGTCTCTTCGACCTGAAGCGGCTTGGGCTTTGACCATTTTCTCTTAAGAAAGATTTACTGAAGTAATTGGGGTCTTTAAATCCAATCCGGTAGGCGATTTCAGCGATGGTAAGATCAGAAGCCAAAAGAAGTTCCTTCGCTTTGTTGATGCGGTAATGGCGTAAGAGGTCAGAAGTCGATTTACCTGTCAGAGCAATCAGTTTTCGATGCAACTGAGCCCGGCTGATTCCCACATCAAGACACAGTTTAGAAATATTGAAGTGCTCGTTGTGATAATTTTTTTCGAGGGTTTCGGTTATTTTTTGTAAAAAGGTTTCATTCAATCCCTTTGGTTTTCCTGTCTTTGATACAGTATAAATCATCTCTCCGTATTTGTCTTTTAACTTGTGCCGGCTTTCAATCAGTTTATCTATTCTGACGAGAAGTTCTTTTTTATGAAATGGCTTGATGATATAAGCGTCTGCGCCGCATTCCAATCCCCATATTTTCGACTCCATATCAGCTTTTGCTGTCAGTAAAATAATGGGGACATGATTGGTGCGGAAATCATCTTTAAGAACCTGGCAAACTTCAAAGCCATCTTTTTCCGGCATCATGATATCGCAGATAATAATATCAGGAACAATTTCCTGCGCCACAGCAACTCCTTTGTTTCCATTGTTTGCTGTTAAAACCGTATAAGCACCATTGAGAATGGAACCTATATATTCAACCACATCCCTGTTATCTTCGATGACCAAAACAATAGGTAATTCTTTGGATATTCTCTGATTGACACCTTTTTCTGACTGAAAGAGCTTGTTGCTTTCCTCAATCAGTAAATCATTCCTCTTATCAATGTCTTTAGAGGTTGCCTGGTGTACTGGAGCAGTCCGCGAAACAGGTATGACAATCATAAATTCTGTTCCCTTTGACAGCTTACTTTTAACCTGAATGGTCCCCCCAATGCAATTCAGATACTCTTTGACCAGGGCCAGGCCAATTCCTGAACCTTCAGCTTTCCGTGTACTTTCATCGTCTATCTGGTAAAACCTTTCAAATATATTGGGAAGTTTGTCTGCTGAAATGCCAATGCCATCATCCCTGATTCTGATCAGCAGCTCTTCGTTGTTGCCAGTATTGCCTGCAATTTCTGATTCAACCTGCAGATATACATTGCCTCCTTCAGGTGTAAATTTGATTGCATTCGATAACAGGTTGCTGATGATTTCCTCGATGATGTCAGGATCAAAATCAATGATTAAACCATCTTCTTTTGCCCAAAAATGAATCCTGATGCTTTTTTCCTCCGCCATGCTGTGAAATGATTCAGTGATATATTTCAGATAAGGAATAATATCGGCCTGAATCATTTTAACGGGAAATGAATCTGCTTCCAGTTTGGACATATTTAACAACTGGTTCACCAGTTTAAGCAGTTTATAGGCATTGGTTCTGATGAGGCTGGCACCCTGAGCATGGTTATCATCCTGCTCTTCTTCCATCTTTTCAGCCATACCCTGAATAATGGTCAATGGCGTGCGGAATTCATGGGTAATATTGGTATAGAGTTTTGATTTTGCATGATGAAGTTGGATTAGCCGTTCTTCCTCAATACGTTTTAGTTTGGCGATTTGAACGCTGTAAATCATTGATATGAAAAAGATAACAGCCAAAGCGAGTGAAAATCTAAGCAGGGAATAGCGGAAAAAGTAGACTTTCATAATTCCCGGATGCAGGATGGATTGTCTGATGATTGTGACGCCCAGGATCAATCCCAGATAAAAGAAGAAAACAAGCAAGGCCCTTCTGTGCCTGGTAAAGGTTAATGCATAGATGGGCCCGATAAGGCCAACGGTGGCGATACCGGATGAGCTGAAAATCCCATCCAGGAAATAGACTTTACAGGAAGCCATTACAACAATTATAATTTGCATGGCAAGTCCAAAATTCTCTATGTTCCTTCGATAAAAATTAAATAATAGGAGTAGCGCAATACTTATCAAGAACCCGGCGGCATTGATAAAAATCATTGGCGTTTGTCCCAATAAATAGGAGATGAAGGAATCAAACAGGCTGAAAAATGCCCAACAGAGCGTCAGCCCCAGCCATATCTTTTTTCTCAGTAGAATTTCCTGGTCGTCACCAGGGTATCTTACAAAGCCGGTGGCCCATGTATTTACATTATATATAAATCTCTTTATCATACAATGTTATTGCATTCCAAAGGTATGAAATGTAAAAAAAACTGATCCTCAGGGCCTGGCTTTCTCCTTCCGGTCCAGGATCGTGTCCATCTGATCCATGAGTTCATTCATGGCTGAAATGGTGGAGGTGAATACTTCGGTCCCGGTCATATCCACTCCAGCCATTTTAAGCAGTTCAATGGGATCATCCGATCCGCCGGCACCGATGAACTCCATGTATTTTTCCTTCGCACCCGTTTCTCCGTCCAGCACCCGCTTGGCCAGTGAAATGGAGGCTGTAAAGGAGGTGCTGTACTGGTAAACATAGAAGTCATAATAGAAATGGGGGATAAAGCCCCACTCCAACCTCACATAATCATCCACCTGGCATACACCCTGGTCGTGGCCATAGTATTTCCGGGTAATCTCAAGGTATAACTCTGAGAGGTATTTTCCTGTTAACGGAATTCCCTGTTCTACTGCCTCGTGGATATTAAGTTCATATTCGGCAAATTGCGTTTGGCGGAAAAGTGTCCCTTTGAAACCGTTCAGCCTGTCCATCAACAGGGAAAGCTTGATGTCATCGTCTGTGATTTCGTCCATGATGTAATCGAACAATAGTACCTCGTTGAAGGTGGAAGCCACTTCTGCCACAAAGGTTGTATACCTGGAAGTGGGGTAGGGCTGCGTCTTGTTGGAAAAGTAGCTTTGCATGGTATGACCCAGTTCATGGGCTGCTGTACTCATATCAGAATAAAGCCCATTGTAATTCAGCAGAATATAGGGGTGTCCGTCATAGAATGCCCCATTCGAATAGGCGCCGGCACTTTTGCCTTTGGACGGATACACATCGATCCACCGTTCATTAAAAGCTTTCTCCACAGTAGCTACATATTCCTTTCCCAGGGGAGCGAAGGCTTTGAGCAGGATATTCTTTGCTTCTTCAAAATTATAGGTGAGGTTCACATCTTTGACGACGGGGGCATAAAGATCCAGGTATTTCAAAGTATCCAGTCCCATCATTCGTTTCTTAATGCCCAGGTAACGGTGAAAGGTGCCCAGGTTTTCATTTACACCGTTTACCAGGGCATGATACACATCTGTTGGGATGTTGTTTGGATACAATGCCATCTCAAGGGATGAATTGTAATTGTGAGCTTTGGACATGTATACATCCCTTTTGATGCCACCGTACAGCAATTCACCCAGGGTGGCCTGGAACTTCTCAAGGTTGCCAAAAAAGGACTCGAAAACCAGTGCCCTGTCCGCCCGGTTGGCGAGTGCCCTGTTCTTTTCGAATCCCGGACTGTCCAGAACCATTGTTTCTCCGTTGCTGAGTGTGACTTCCGGATTTGGCATCTCTGCGTTGATGAAAGTGCCATACACCGAGGATGGGACACTTGTAACCATGCCTGACAGGGCGATGATCCTTCCTTCTGCCTCACCGGGCGTGTGCTCCTGCAGACGAAACAGATCGCTCAGGCCCTTCTTGTATGGTCTCAGCAAAGGTTCTTCATTGATGTATGCTTCAATGACCTGCCAGTCAACAGATAGGATTTCCGGATCAATAAAAGCAGCTTTGGCTCCAAAACTTGAAAAAAGCTGCTGTACCTCCTGCCTCATCCCCAGATAAGTCATATCCCGGGTATCCAGGTCCGAATGCATCCCTGCATAGATATTTAGCTTGATGGCCTCCTTCGAGATTTTTGTAATGTATTCCATGGCTTGCAGCAACTCTCCGGAGGATTGGGTGATGGTCCCTTTGAAGGACTCAACTTTATCCAGCTCCTTGATCAACTGTTCTTTGGATTCCCTCCACGCTTCATCACTGGGATAGATATCGGTCAGATCCCATTTATACTTGTCCTCAATTTGATCTCTCTCGGTTTGAGCCGGAAGGACAACAAATATGACAAGCATTGAAATGCAAAAGGCTATTCTTTTCATTTTGGTTTTGGTTTTGGTTTTGGTTGAATTAAAGGGTTCAGCTCTTTTTTAAAAGGTCCATGGCAATGTATTCCCACTCCTCATCCAGGGACATTTCGGGCATGCTCTTTCCGGCACTCCGGTACCAGTATCCGGCATTGCCCAGATCTCCTTCTTTTCTGTGCAGGTAGGCATGAACCCAGGATCCGTCCCGGTTGGATTCTCCCTGGGCAATGCGGTGTGCACTGTTCCAGTCACCTGCAGCATCCAGTAAAAGAGCCTGCAAAAGGGGAGGGATGTCCTCCGGAAGCGCCCCGGCATCCTTCATCTTCAGAAAATCTTCAAATGCAATCATTCGTGAAAGGATCTCTTGAATTGGATTTCTTCTTTAAAGGTATGAAAAAAGGCTGACCGGAGCCAGCCTTTCAGATGTTCTGCAGAACAATATCTATAATGAATAGGGGGCCCTGTAATGGTAATGCAATTTGGCCGTAGCAGCACCGTCCTGGTCATCCACGAATGTCTGTGTGACCGGATCCCATTGCACGGTCCGGCCCAGGTCACAGGCAATGTTACCCAGGGTACAAACGGTGCAGGAACCATCGCCATGCCGGCCATCCCTGCAGCAGTTGTTCCTATAAACTGTCCTCTGGAGAAATTTTTCGGGCTTATTCTTTTCATTGGATCTGATGTAGATTTCTCCAAAAAAATAGCAACACTTTTTTAATAGGCATTCGAAGCTTCAGGTTTATACAAGCCATGGTTAGTTTTCATCTTCATCACATTGTTAGTTTCCTTTTTTTATATTTACACAAAAGAAACAGACCATGATCGATTCTTTCCATTTTTCATCATTGCCGGAAATCCGATTCGGAAAGGGAAAACGAAATGACTTGCCCCAGGTAGTGAAGATCTATGGAAGAAATGTGCTATTGCTCACAGGATCCTCTTCCATTCACTATTCCGGACACGGAGACGAGATCATGTCAGCGCTGAAAGGTGCCGGCATCAATCTGAGTCATGAAGTGATTGCACATGAGCCTTCTCCCTCCATGGTAGATGAAATTGTTGAGACTTACAGGGCTTCTGATATTGATGTGGTGGTGGCAGTGGGTGGTGGCAGCGTCATGGATGCAGGTAAAGCAGTCTCGGCAATGATACCGGTAGAGGGCAGTATCAGGATGTATCTGGAGGGATTGGGGGAGAAAGAGCATCCCGGTGATAAGATCCCTTTCATTGCTTTGCCCACAACCTCAGGAACGGGGAGCGAAATGACAAAAAATGCAGTGATCTCAGAGGTGGGGGACCATGGATTTAAAAAATCACTCCGGCACAATAATTTCATTCCGGAGATAGCCATCATCGATCCGGAAATGATGCTCTCATGCCCGACAAAGCTCACGGCCACTGCAGGGATGGATGCTTTTACACAGCTTCTGGAATCATATGTATCCCGGCAGGCAAATCCCATGACCGATGCTCTGGCATTGCAGGGCCTGAAAAATATTAAAAAGTATCTTTTGCGTGCTTTCCTTGAAGGAGAAAATAATATTGAAGCAAGGTCAGGAATGGCACTGGCTGCCATGTTTTCAGGGATCACACTTTCCCATGCTGGCCTGGGCCTGGTCCATGGATTTGCATCTCCCCTGGGTGGCTATTTCCACATCCCCCATGGGGTGGTATGTGGTTCAATGATGGCTCCGGTATTTGCCCATACCATTGATAACCTGATCGATCAACCTGACAATCCTGCCATGCAGAAACTGGTTATCGTGAGTAAGGTATTTGCAGATTTCAAATACAAAAAAGACCTTGAATATTTGCAGTCATTCAAGGAGAAACTGCTCCATATCACCAGTCTTCTGGAAGTCCCACGACTGTCTGAATATGGGTTCGGGGAAGAATCAATTCCAAAGATTGTGGAAAATACCTCCCATAAATCCCATCCTGTGAAACTGACTACAGAACAGATGGAAGCATCCTTAAGAAGCAGGATTTAACCTGAAATGCAATGTATCCCCCAGGGATTTCACGTTTTCGGATTCAATGGAGAAGAAATGCTCAAGGATATGGGTTCTTTCAGTGCTCTCCAGTCCGGTTCCGGGCAGGTCCTGTTCAAATTCCTGTGAAAGCCACATATCGCGGTTGGTAAATGGATTCAGCGTAGGATCATAATTGACAGTTTTACCGTTTTTATAGAATTTCACAGGTTTATCGTCGTAATCCTTTATATAGACGATGAGGCTGTCGTAATAAAATGAAAAATAGTCAAAGGCATCCAGACAATCACTGTTAATGGAATAAAACTCACCTGTAAAACCAGGCTGGATCCATTCGCCGCTTGTATATTCTGCAGTATATGGAAGCGCATAGATGGGTATTCCGGTATCATTGCGGATGGATATATAGGAGAGTTCGTTATCCATGCAACCTGTCAAAAAAATGAATATTCCTATCCAGAATAAAATTCTCATTTACATCCCTTTAGACAGATCAATTCCCGTATTCGACACAAATAACCTGATTGCTATAGCCAGCAGGATAATCCCGAAAAATTTTCTTAGGATATGTAATCCGCTGGGCCCAATAAAACGTTCAAACCAGGTTGTGAGTCGCAGGACAAGATACACAATAATCATATTCAAAGAAAGAGCGATGAGAATATTTACAGAATGAAACTCAGCGCGTAACGAGAGCAGGGTGGTAATCGAACCTGTTCCGGCAATAAGTGGAAATGCAATGGGAACTATCGCACTGCTGCCCCCCGAATCATGTTTGAACAGCTGGATCCCCAGGACCATTTCAATGCCCATCAGGAAAAGTATCACCGAGCCGGCAATCGCAAATGATGAGATATCCACTCCGAAGATTCCAAGCAACGGTTCACCGATAAAGAGGAACAACAGCATGATCCCAAAGGCCACAAGGGTGGTTTTGGCAGGATAGAGCTTCCCTGATTTATTTTTAATATCCAGAATGATGGGTATGGATCCCAGGATGTCGATGATCGCGAACAGAACCATGGTCGTCGCAAGGATTTCCTTGATGTTGATGTGCATGATCGGCTTTTTTTTTGCCTGCAAATATCTGTTTTTTTTCAGGATATAAATCAGACTTCAGGCAATCCTTTCACTTTTCTCCGGCTTGATTTGAAAAATGAAGAGGGATTTCTAATTATCCTTTGGATTTGATGGCGCATCCAATGGCCTTGGTTGTTTCAGGATTGGGACGTTCTCCCGATAAGAGTGCTGCTATGGCGTCTTCCAGGTATCTCTTTATGACGCCAGACGCATCCATTGCATTGTCATCAACGGAGCCTGTGTAAGCCACTTTGAATTTTCCACCCTTTTTTTCAAGCAGATAGATATGGGGGGTCCGGGTGGCTCCATATGCTTTGTACACCTCCTGGGTCTCATCCTTCAGATAGGGGAAAGGATAGTTTTTCTCACGTGCACGTGCTATCATTTTTTCCATCGTGTCATCGGGGGATATTTCATCATCATTTGGATTGATGGCTACCACCGGGAATCCCTGTGCCGCATATTTCTGATTCAGCTTAATGATCCGTTGCTCATATGCTTTGGCAAAGGGGCACGGGTTACAGGTAAATACAAGAATTACACCCTTCTGATCATTGTAATCGGAGAGCGATACCTCGGCTCCATCCACATTTTTCAGGGTAAAATCGATGGCTGTGTCTCCTGGCTTTAAACCGGCATGAATCATCATCATACATGTCAGAGCCAGTCCTGCTGTTAATAGTGCTTTTTTCATATCAATTCATCATTTGTTTTATGTAAAACAGAATCTCTTCTCTGGATAACTCCTGCTCAAGAAAGATACGCTGATCTTTTCTGTATATCAAGGTCGCAGGGATAGCTCCCGACCAGGAAGGATCCACATGGTCAATCCATTCGTTATAGTTGAGGTCCGTCATCAGGTATACGGGTGCTGTGATCTCTTTTTCGATTAGGAAAGGTGTTACTTTTTTTGCAGCCTGGTCAGGAAAATCGAGGCTCACAAGTACCATTTTCAGGTTGTCACCCGAATGGAGGCGGTGGATTTCCTCAAAATAGCCGATCTCTTTTATGCATGGAGAGCACCAGGTGGCCCAGAAATTCACTACATAGGTGGTATCATTTTCATGGCTTGTAAGGGCAAGGAGTTGTTCTGTGTTGATTTCGGTATAGGATTGGCCATCCACCCGGAAAGATGCCATGAACATTAGCAGAAATAGGATTGAAATGCTCTTCATCTCCTGTTAAACAGATCAGGTCGGTCATTTGTTTGTTTATAGGAGCAGAAATGAAACCTTCATCATTTTGCTGGTTTTGTTTTTACTTTTACCTTTAGCCTTTCACCTTTCACCTCTGATATAATGGGATTTACACTAGACATTGGCAAAACGGCTCCGGATTTTACACTTCCTGCCACGGATGGCAAGACTTATTCGTTAACAGATTTCAACGAGGTGTATCTCGTCATATTCTTTACCTGCAACCATTGCCCATATGTGATTGGTTCGGATGAAGTGACCAGGGCATCAGCAGAAAGATATGCAGTGAATGGAGTTAAGTTTGTAGCAATAAACTCCAACAGTGCCAATACATATGAGTCTGATGACTTCGCCCACATGGTTCAGCGGATGGAGGAGCATCATTTCCCCTGGCTATATCTGTATGACGAGAGCCAGGAAGTGGCGCTGGCCTACGGAGCGTTGCGAACACCGCATTTTTACATCTTTGACAGGTTCAGGAAACTTGTTTATACAGGAAGGGCTGTTGATCAGCCAAGGGATCCATCCCGGATTACTGTCAATGATCTGGACAGGGCTCTGGATGAGATTTTATCAGGGAAACAGGTCACTGTTCCGGTAACAAATCCAATCGGATGCAATGTGAAGTGGGAAGGAAAGGATCCACACTGGATGCCAGCCGATGCCTGTGACCTTGTCTGATCAGGCGGAATAAACCTTACGGATCTGCTTCTTCCCCAGGTGTATCCGGCTTTTCACCGTCCCGATGGGGATGTCCATCTGCTGGGCTATCTCCTTGTATGAGTAACCTGATAACAGCATCAGAATGGGTTTTTCATATACACCCGGGAGCCTGCTGACCATCTCCCGCAATTCTTTCTTCAGAAGAATTTCATCGGGGAGGAGATTTCGCCTGTCCACGTTTTTTTCTGCGTATTCACTTAACTCGTCTGTATCGTAAACCAGTTGCCGGTATTGGCTGCTCCGGAGGTAATTAATGTACGTATTTTTAAGGATCGTATACAGCCATGCCCTGATGTGATCATCATTTTGCAACCGTTTCTTATTTTTCAGGGCTTTGTAGCTGGTTTCCTGAACCAGGTCCATGGCATCTTCCCTGTCCTCGGTAAGTTGCAGGGCATAATAAAACAACTGTTCCTGCATCTTGACCAGGTCTGATGCAAAATGATCTTGGTAATCGATGTGTGCATGGCCTTTCATAAGGGCACATGTGATTTTTCACTGAAATTTACCAAATTATAAGATACGGTTCAAGTAGTTCATTTAAAACTTAAGCGAAAACGTCTGAAGCATTTAACGACCCTTCTGATAAATCTCAATATTCCTGGCGATCTTCTCCACAAGGAGTTCCCGGGATTCTTTTGAGGCCCATGCCATGTGCGGAGTAATCAGGATTTTATCCTTGTCATATAATTTCAGCAGGGGATTGTCGGGATTGATGGGTTCATGTTCCAATACATCAATGCCTGCTGCCGCAATGAGGTTATCATTGAGTGCTATTGCCAGGTCTTTTTCATTGATGATTCCCCCCCTGCCAAGGTTCAGCAATATGGCGCAAGGCCTCATCATTCTGATCTTGTCATAGGTAATCAAATCAACGGTCTGGTTATTCAGCGGTGCATGAATGGAAACCACATCCGAGCTTTTCAGCAGGTCATCCAGATCGAACCGCTTATAGCTGATGTGGTTGTTCCGGCCCGAAGTGGAATAAAATACAACCTCCATACCGAACGATTCGGCAATACGGGCCACCTGTCTGCCGATGGTCCCCAGACCGATGATTCCCATCCTTTTCCCTTTCAACTCCCAGAAAGGTTCGCTATGATGTGTGAATGAATCGCTCCTGGCATAGGCCCCGCTTTTCACATAGCTGTCATAATAGGATGGCTTGTTAACCAGGTAAAGGAGCATGGTAAAAGTAAGCTGGGCAACGGAATCGGTGGAGTAACCCACCACATTTTTTACTTCGATCCCGTGGTCGCCCGTGTAGTTGAGATCCACATTGTTGATGCCTGTGGCAGCCACGCAGATCAGTTTTAGATCAGGCAGCTGTTTCATGATTTCTGCCGTTAATTTTACTTTGTTTACGATCACAATCTCCTTGCCTGTGCATCTGTCCACCACCTGGTCCGGATTTGTCGTCTCATGAACCTCAAGAACGCCCCGTTTGGAGAGCAATTTCATGTTATCCACCTTGCCTATGGTTTCGGCATCGAGAAATACAATCTGATCCATATTCCTTTGAAGATTTTATTTTGGTCAATGAAAGTACTACTGGTAAACATCCCCAGGAGTTTTTGGTTCATGGTTAAGGATTGTTAAATGCTTTCCACGGAAAGGTAAAATTAAATATATTTATTCGTATGTATTTCCGGATCACCTATCTGGCATTGCTTCTTTCCTTCCTGATTGCCTGCTCAATCCATGGACAAATATCGGATTCGGTGTTTATGTTGACAGGGACCGTGTACAATGCTTCTTATCAACCGGTCCCTGCCACCCATGTGATCGATCTGAATACCCATGCAGGAGCAGTATCAGACAGTCTTGGAATTTTCAGGTTGCCTGTACATACCTATGATAATCTGCTTTTTCGAAATATTGTTTACATGGATACAGTGGTTTCGGTGTACCTGATCCTTCAGACCGGGTACTTGACACTCAGACAGGCATATTATCCACTGGAAGAAGCCAGAATTTTTGAATGGGGCTCCACCTATGGGGATTTCCGGAAAGCAATCATTAAAATGTCCAACCAGCAGACCCTGGGTGAATCCATGGGGCTTCCGCGCCGGGATCCGGACTACATCCCATATGACATGGATGAAGCAGTGCTCGAAAGTACTGCATTTCTCTTGACATCGCCGGTGTCCTATTTCTACCACAAGTACAATAAAAATACGAAATCAAGCCGGAAGGTTTACTGGCTTGAAAAGAACCGTGAAAAGCATGAGACATTTGATGCCATCATCAGTCCGGAAAGCATTTCGGAAATCACCGGACTCTCAGGAGAGCCACTCATGGATTTCATGGCATATCTGTTTCAGAGAATGGTGTGCGATTTCAAATGTTCGGAATTCCAGGTTTATTCGGAAATCCACGGCCATTGGCAAGTTTACATTGAGCTCTTTGAGCTCAATGAAAAAGGGGAAAGGGACAAGTAAGAAGGTAAAACTGAAAAGGTAAAAGTACTTTCTCCTTCACTTTCACCTTTCACCTTTTCCCTTTATCCTCGGGTGACTTGTTGTTTGTCTTTGTCCCAGAAGACAGTCCGGTTCTCCCTGTAGGCCATCGTGGCCATTGCAGCGGTGATACCTTCCTCAAAGGCCCGGTCAATATTGCAGCTGGGCTGCTTTCCCTCCCGGATGGCCTCAATCCACTCTGCAATATGCAGGTGGGTGGTGTCTACCCTGTGTCCGTTCCTGTAGGTATAGAGCAATCCCCTGCTGGCAAAATACTGTTCGGTGGCTGTGGCCACGGAATCCACATTTTTACGCCCCGGTATATATGTGTAGATGGGCACGTTGGGATCGATGAGCCCGCTGTTGATCTGCTCTTTGTACCGGGTACTCTCGCTGCAGGCATAGATGCTCAGGTTGTTGCCCATTTCCATGGAGGCATCATGTCCCATGATCACCTTGCCGCGGTCACGGTTATTGGCCAGCGTTGCACTGTACATCAGGGTGAAGTCCAGGTGGGGATATTCCAGCACTGCATTCCAGACATCAGGAACCTCCCTGATTTCATTCACATAGTACTCCTTCTCTTTATAGAAATAGACTCCGCCTGATGAGACGGCTGACTCAGGAATACCCATTCCAAGGATCTGGTTCACTGCATCATACTCATGGGTGAGCAGGTCACCGGATAGTCCGGTTCCATAATCCCACCAACACCTCCAACGGAAAAACCGTTCGGGGCTCCATGGATGCTTTACCTCGCATGGCTCTTCGAACCTGACCCAGTCTACAGTATTTTCATTGGCATCCGGATGGATGTCATACACCCAGGCGCCGTTTGGAGAATTCCGGTTGGTACAAACCTCCACAAGGTTGATTTTGCCCAGAAGGTTTTTCTCCACTGCCTCTTTGGCTTTGATGTAGCTTTCTGTCTGCCTTCCCTGGTGTCCGAGCTGATAGGTGATCCCACTTTCTTTCACCGCATCCCGAACGGCATATACCTCATCAAGGGTTCTGGTAAATCCTTTTTCACCATACACATGCTTTCCTGCCTTTGCTGCATCGATGGTCATTCGTGCATGCCAGTGGTCAGGTGCGGCAATGATCACTGCATCAATGTCATCGGCAGCCAGCATCTCCTGGTAGGTCCTGTATCTTTTTGGACGGGGACCCATGGTCCCTCCAGTGGCTTCTCTGCCTGTATTGGCTGCGGCAGCCATGGCTCTTTCCGCGTGAACATCGAACAGGTCACATACCCCGGTGATTTTAACATTCAGGTCATCCTGTTGCAAAAACTCTTCATATCTTTTGTTCCTGGAATCCTTTTCCCCGGCTTCTTTCCATTCCCGGATGGTTTCCGGTGGAACAAATCCGGCAGCTTTCATCAACTGGGTACCCCGGATTCCATATCCGATGATCCCGATTCTGATCGCATCGCCATCATGTGCGTAGTGGCTGAATACAAGATTTTTATTGCTCATGCCCAGCTCATTGGCCAGCCTGTGGCTTTTGATATGATCCTGCCTGCGTTTTCTGAATGTTCCGTATGCCATCGCACCAAGCACGGGTACAGTGGCTAGTCCTTTTATCAGATCCCTTCTGTTCATTTGAATATCTTTTTCCTGAATAATTCTATTTTTTAAATACAAACCGGTCCAGACCCACAATCTTCCAGGTCGGAAACAACACAATGACCCATAGTGTAAGCAATTCGATCAGGTTCTTATTGATCCAGAGGTAGTTGCCTTCACTTGGAATGGCATATGCAACCCCTATGATGGCAGGGTGGGATAGGTAATAGAACGCCAGCAACACCATCCCTGCGATGGATGCGACCCGGGTAAACAGTCCCACAATCAGCCCGGCCCCCACCAGGACCAAACCCCAAACATTCAAGAAATCCATCATGTTCAGAATTGCCGCATTTCCTGCAATGGAATGAAACATGCCTTCAAAAAGCCCCTTTGAATCCATCAGGTATCCCAGGGAAGACCAGTCAGGATTCATCAGCTTGGTAATGCCTTCGTACAGGAAATGCCATCCAATGGCAACGCGGAGGACTACCAAAGCCCAAAGTTGCCAACCGCTCAAGTCTTTATTATTCATTATTGCTACGATTAATATTTCTTAATGGATTAAGGAATTTGCGAATGTAGCAATTCTTGCGAAAGATTATTTCCCATCTCTTCATAAATATGTCCACCGGTTTGTTAATCTATCTGAATTTTAGAATTCAGGAATTTGCCCATAATCGGGGCCATGATGATGACCAGGCAAAGCGTTCCGGCAAGGGCAAGAAATATGGAAAAGGGATCGTCCAGCCTTATTCATGTTTTTCAGAGTTGAGTTTAATCATTTTCCTGATGACCAGGTGGTTCTCATTTTCTGTTCTGTGATATTCGAAAGAATCTGAGAAAGCTTTGATCAGCATCAGCCCCATCCCGCCCTCATCAAGTGCTGCCGGGTCGGTCTGGATATCCGGATTGTAATCCATCGGATTGAAGGGGATGCCATCGTCAATTATCTCTACCACAACCGTACGATCGATCATTGACAATTTAAAATTGATCTGGTGCTCTGTTTCGCCCTCAAATGCATACCTGATTGTGGTGGAGAAAAGCTCCTCTGCGATCAGTATGATTTGTTTCAGCTCTGATCCCGGCCACTCCCATTGACCCGCAAGTTCTTCCAAATCCTTTCTGATTAGTGGAATAGCCTGGATCTCGTTTGCGTATGTAAACCTCTTCTCCATTTTACTGATCACTGATGAATTCAACCGGATTGATACGGGCCAGACGGATTGTATGATAAAAGACTGCGATCCAGCTGAACAGGATCAATACCCCTGTGCATGCGGGAAAAACCCATACGGGTATATCAATCCTGTATTTGAAATTTCTCAGCCACCGTTCAATGAGGAAAAGTGATGCCGGGATAGACAGGGCAGAGGAGATAAGTGCCAGCCAGAGGTAATACATCAGCTCCGGTAGGATGATCTGGTAAAGCCTGGCCCCGTTGATCTTGCGAAGGGCAGCTGCCTTCACCCTCCTCTGCATAAAGAGTCCGCTGAGTGCAAACAATCCCAAACCTGCAATGATGATGGAGAGCACGCAGAAAACCAGGAGGATCCTGATCTGGATAATCTCATTCTTGTAAAGATTTCCGATCAGGGTTGAGGAAGAATAATATTCCAGGGGATAGTCCGGAAATAACTCCTCCCAAACGCTTCTCAGATGTTGTATGGCCGGAGCAGCCTCACCTGCGGGTAATACGGAAAAGCAGTAAAGCCAGGTATACTTGGGAAAGATCACCATCGGCGAGATTTCATAGTCCAGTCCTGAAAGATGAAAATCTTCCACAATTCCGATAACGGGTCCGGGCCAGATAAATCCGGGGTAATTGAAGTGCAGTGTAAGCTCACTTCCTATCAAGGACCCGGGCTGATCCGACAACATCTTTGCTGCTGTTTCATTGAGAAGAAAGTACTCGGCTGAGTCAGCCGGGTTATAATCTTCCGGCATGTCAGATCCATAGAGGACCTTCAGAGAGTAAAATCTTAAAAAATCCTGATCAACCGGGAAAAGGAATAATTGCTTGTCGGCTTCGTCTATTCCATTGATCTCGAATTTATTGGCATCCATAGTTTGTCCGGTAGGTTCTTCCATGCTCGCAGTGACCATAGATATATGGGGGCTTTCCAGCATCTTCTCCTTGAAGACTTCAAACTGGTCCACGATGGGCCGGTGCAGGCTGTACATGTGAATGGCTTCCCGGGTCGAAGCTCCCAGCTGACTGGACATGGCAAAACGGGTCTGTTTCGTAATCATGAACAGGTTGGATACCAGGACGAAAGTAATAATGAATTCCAGGACAATCACTGCACGGATAAAAACGGTTCTGCCGGTGGTGTTGGGCGGGGATCCAATCTTGGTGGAGAGGTATTTGTGCTGCAGGTGCATGTAAAGCCTGCCCGTGGAGAAAAGGGCGGTCAGGGCTGCACTTGCGATGATGAGGATAAACAATGAAAGAATTGAAAACAGGAAAATTCCCGGTTCCTGGATAATGGAATTACCTCCCAGTTTCTCAATGGTTGGAAGTAACAGGACAGTCAAAGTGATTCCGGCAATATAGGCGATGAAACCCACAACCAGGTTGTCCAACAGAAATTGCCTGAAAAAGGTGTTTTTACCGGCCCCCATCTGCCACTGGATCACAAGGCGATGGATATGCAGTTGGTTCTGACTAAATGAAAGCAGCGTGAAATTAAACCATGCCAGAAGGAATACCAGCATTCCGGTAATCATCAGGATCAGGACTGTTCTGAACCTTATATTGGGCTGAATTTCTCTGGCCAGATGGGACTTCAGGTGAATGTCAGTTACCTGCTGAAGACGCGGGTGAATATTTTCTGCATAGGATCCTTCAAGGTTACTGTCCATGAACAATTTAATGTTCTTCTCTACCTCAGAAACATCAGCCGATGGTTCCAGTTTTACATATGCCCATCCGGTTCCTTTATATTCGAGTGGATCATCAAAGGCTGTAAGAACTGAAATTTTAAGATGTGAGTTCTCTGGAAGATCCTTTATTACCCCCGCCACGGTATAGGTCTGGCTTTTCACATCGAACTGGTGCATCAACTGGAAGGTTTGACCCACCGGATTCTCAGTCCCGTAGAACTTCCTGGCTGTGCTTTCCGTCAGGATGGCCGAATGAGCAATGCCCAACGGGTTTTCAGTTTCACCCTGGATTACCCTGATGCCGAAGATATGCAGGAATGACGGATCACATGAATAGGCATACTGTTCATAATAAGTATCCTCCTCAATTCTAAAAGCTGCTTTCCTGAAAGGGGCAATGCGGCCTACCTGTTCAACACCGGAAAGCCCATCCGAGAAGACTATTTTGTTTAGTGCATTGCCATGAAGAATTCTGGCTGTATGCCGGTAGAATCCATCATTGATTTCTTCAAATGTAAGTCTGTAGATGGTCTCCTTTTCAGGGTAATCCCGGTCGAACGTCAGGTGCCAGGCTGACCATTGGATGGTAGATAAAAAGGTCGTAATGCCAATGGCAAGTCCGGTAATCACGAGAACTGCATAGAGCAGGTTCTTTTTAAGGCTTCGTAATGTTAATAAGAGGTGCTTCCCAATCATGGCCGAATCCCTAGCTGCCCCAAATATAGCGATTCGGAATTTATTTCCTATTTGTGTAATCCCTGATGTACTTCATGGCTTCTGTCGCTTCCCTGATGATCATATGAAAGCTCATGAAACCGTGGATCATGCCACTGTACTGAATATGGTCCACTTTCACGCCTGAAGATTCAAGTTTTTCTGCATAAAGGCACCCGTCATCCCGGATGGGGTCGCATTCGGCAGTGATCACAAGCGCAGGAGCAAGATCGGGAGTCAGCCTGGCTTCCAATGGAGAAATATATGGATTCCTGTCATTTGTTTCACCACCCATGTACATGGCTTTTACGCTCCTGAGGAAATCCTCTGTGAGCACATAGCTTCTTTCCTTACAACCAACAAAATATTCACGGGAAGGAAAGTGGGTATCCACAAAGGTAACACCAGGATAAATCAGGATTTGGGACACAGGCTGCGGCCTCTCATTGTCCCTGCACAGCAGTGTGAGTACAGTGGCCAGGTTGCCTCCCGCACTGTCGCCCATCACACAAATCCTGGTTGAATCTGCACCGATACTTGCTGCGTGGTCCTGGAGCCAACAAAGGGCTGCAAAACAATCGTTTAATCCTTCCGGAAATGGGTGCTCCGGAGCCAGGCGATAATCCACCGAAACAATAATTTGGTCTATAATCTTGGCCAGTTTGCTGACCATGATGTGATATTCTTCCACACCGCCATAGGCAAATCCCCCTCCATGGAGAAACAGGGTAACCGGGTGATTTCCACCCAGGCTTTTTTTTGATGGGTAGTAGATTCTAACCGGGATGTTCAGTTCCATTGATCGCAAAATGGTATCTACAAGCCTTTTCTGGGGAATGACGAAAATATTTCTGATCCATTTGGCAGGAGTCTTATAGGATTCTGGTTCGTCAAAAGCCTTGTTGATTCCCATCAGCAGGGTGTAAGCCATGGGCTTCAGGTAGGTTCCCGGCTCAGGGGTGGCATATTTTTCCCTTTTGCGTTCACTGCCGGGAATATATTTCCGTGGTGTCTCAGCCTGTCCGCAACTGATGACCAGCAGGGCAGTCAGAATAAGGATATGTGACTTTTTTATCACCCTACTAATTTCATAAAAAGCAACAGAATAACCATATTCTGAAAGATGTTCTTAAAATGTAGTTTTGAAGCATCAGCCGACTCAATTATATTCCCGACTGCAGAAATCCGAAGCGATACATGAAGCAGATTTCAGGCTTTGAGGGGCTTATCAGTACAGTGGATCACGTATCTGACACGGCCATGACCCCGCGGGCCGTCCTGAGGATCAGCATACCCTGTGTAATTCCTGGTGTAACCAGAGAGGCTTCTCCCAGGGGGATCGTTTTTAATAGCTTATATTCGGGCCCGGCCTGTGCTATGAAAAGAATCCCCTCTTCGGAGACCATATAGATCTTGCCGTCAGAAGCCACCGGTGATGCAATAAAGCTTGCCGGCTGAACCGTCTGATCATAGATCTGCTCACCGGTCCTGGGATTGTAGCAGGCCAGATTTCCGTTCCATCTGAGTCTGTACAACAGGCTGTCATAGACCAGTACGGAGGTCATGTATGCTCCAGCGCGGTCATAAAACCATTGCAGGTTTTCTCCCGGCTCCAATTCATTTTCCGGATAGGATATCTCGCCTTTTGCATCGGTTTTAACTGCCATTAGCGGAGCATGGCGTCCATGGGCACTGTTGAAATAGATCAGGTCTTTCCACACGATGGGGGTCGGCACCGGAATATCTCCGCCGCCTGACATCTTCCAGATCTCTTCACCGGTCTCCAGGTCATACCCGCCCCGGTGCTTATACCCGTTTACTGCAATCCTTGGCATATCTCCGTCAAAATAGATGTTCGGTGTACACCATCCGGAAATTTCATTCCTTTCCTGCTTCCAGATGGTTTTGCCGGTGGAAAGGTCCAGTACAGCCACAAAGGCAGTGTTCAGCGCATCAGCCTGGATGATCACCTTGTTTTGGAAAATAATGGGAGAACTGCTGAATTCCCATTCGGCCGATTTCACCACATTCCAGGATGAATTGATCAGGCCGAAATCACGCTTCCAGAGCAATGATCCTTCTTTGTCATAACAGTACAGGCCCTCCGATCCAAAGAATACTACCACATGTGCTCCATCGGTGGCCACGGTGGTATTGGCATGAGAGGATTTGGGGTGCCGCCTTACCATGGGAATGCCCCGGTGGGCTTCCCGTTCCCAAAGAATGGCCCCGGTAGATTTGTGGAGACAGTATACCATCCAGGCATGTTCGGAAGAGTCCTGAACAGGCATAATATCACCAAACATACCCGTTTGATACCCCTGCTTATCCTCCTTGCTGATGGCTGAGGTAACATATACATGGTCATCCCAAATAACCGGGCAGGAGAGCCCAAGTCCGGGTATCTCCACGTTCCACATCACATTATACGAAGTCTGTATATTGAAACTGTCCGGCAGATGGGCATGGTCCATGTAGCCAGACGCCAGAAATCCCCTGTAGGAAGGCCATTGGGTATTGGACTGCGTGGCAGCAAAAAGAGACTCCTCCGAAACTACCTCATGCCCGGGCAGATTCTCCTTTTCTGCATTGAAGCACGACAGCAGTACAATGGTCATCAGAGTGAAAAAACAGATCAGATAATTCATAACGGGTTGGCTTGTGAATATCTCAGGGAGAAAGATATGATTTTTAGTTCTAAATTTGTCCGTGCTCATGAAATTCATACAGCCTTCGGTGGAGTTTCTGAATATCCGGATTGACGAACCCATCACCACGGCTACCGATCTGATTCTGGCAGCAGTCTGTTTTTATGCCTTCTACAGGATTAATCAGCAGGAGAACACAGGAAGGGTCAAAGGCTATTTTAAATACTATTTTCTTACACTAGGTATGGGAGCATTGTTCGGCGGACTTTTCGGACATGCATTTTTGTACACACTCTCCCCCCCATGGAAACTGGTATCCTGGATTTTCACACTGGCCTCAGTGGCCATTATTGGGTTTGCACTCAGTGAATTATCCCGCCCACTAATCGGGTCTGCCATCTCCAGGACAGTTGCAAGAATCAACCTTGTGATCATGTTCTTTGCTTTGTTCTATACCATGTGGACCCTGGCATTTTCTGCCGTGAAGTATTATACCATCTTCGGAATGGTAGTGGTGGTAGGTTTCCTGAGTTTTGTGGTTTTTCAGAAAACCAGGGACAGGGGAGCAATTGTGTTGATCTTTGGCATCGCCGTTGGACTGTTATCGGCTATGGTTTTCAGTTATGAGTGGGGTTTGGGCCCATGGTTCAACCACAATGACATCAGCCATGTGATCCTGAGTTTCAGTGCCCTTTCACTTTACAAGGGGGCCGTGCTGATTCTTGAAGCTCCGGTAAACCTGCTGTAGGATTAGCTATTCCACATCTTTTACGCAACGAAATCCACCAGCCATATCAACCCAGTGTTGGGGTAGGGCGTTTCGGTAGTAGACTGAGCTGCAACCGGCTCCGGAATGCCATCCACCTCCCCGGAAAACACGGAAAGTTCCCCATCCCGGACCCGTTGGATTCTCCTCCGGAGATTCACTGTAGTAGCCTGCCTGGAACCAGTCGCTCACCCATTCCCACACATTCCCTGACATGTCGTACAGTCCGTAACCGTTTGGTTCGTAAGAGCCCGTTGGGACCGGCCCTTTTTCAGCTTCAGGGTCATTATACCTGGCTTTTGATCGGATGGCTTTCTCACCGAATGGAAAATCGAACCCTTCAAGTCCGCCCCGTGCAGCATATTCCCATTCTGCTTCTGTGGGCAGCCGTTTGCCAGCCCATTTTGCATATTCGCTTGCATCAAACTGACTTACACCCACTACCGGATGGTCAGGGAAACCGGTTCCGGATTTGTAAATATCCATACCCCAGAATTCAGGAAGTTTGTGCCCAGTGGCCATACAGAATTCGTAGTATGCCTTGTTGCTTACCTCCCGCGTCTCCATAAAAAAAGAGTTCAGTTTTACCCGGTGGGCGGGAGAGGCGACGGGTTGCTGACTGGCACTGGCACCCATTAAAAATGTTCCTCCGGGAATAAACGTCATTCCTTTGGGTACCTTTTCCGGATCAGCCTGGCCGTTTAATGCTAAACTGATCAAGCAAGTCATGAGAGCAATTTTATACCTGAACATGGCTGTCGGTTGATGGTGAATTTTGATGATAAGTTATGAATAATTTGGTTAGTTTAGCTATGACAACATGGTTCGGACCACGATGAGGTATTGGCATTTCTTTTGGGTTCTGCTGTTTGTAAGGCCAATGGTCGTGCATGGCCAGCGGTCCATTCAGGCCATCAGGCTGGACCATCCCATTGTTATCGATGGAGTATATGAACCAGATATCTGGAGGGGTGCTGATTCAGCCTCCGGATTTTTCCAGATGGAACCTGTTCCTGGTGCTTCTGCCACCGAACATACCACCTGTTATGTGGGGTTTGACCAGGAGAATATCTATATCAGCGTGAACCTTTACCAGGAGACGGAGGTACTGGCAAAAGTGATGAACAGGGATGTGCTCACCAAGGGGGATGACTGTTTTGTCGTCACTTTTGATCCCTATTACGACAACCGGTCGGGGTATGGGTTCTGGACCAATGCCCTGGGTACCCAGACCGATTTCAGAATCAATGATGACGGTCGCAGTATAGATGTGAACTGGGATACCGAGTGGTTGTCTGCATCAAGTATCAATGACAATGGATGGACACTTGAGATGGCCATTCCATTCAAAAGTATCCAGTTCAAACCCGGATCAGATACCTGGGGTGTAAATTTCGGACGGGTCATCAGGAGCAATTTTGAGACGGTATGGTGGTCCGGAGAGGTGACCGAAGATTTCAGGATCTCCCAGGGAGGTAAACTGAAAGGGATAACTCCTCCCGCATCCAAAGGAAGACTGACCCTTTTTCCATATGCGACCGTCAGCTATGAGAACAATGAATTTACCGGCGTCCGGCATGAGGTAAAACCGGATGCAGGTGTGGATGTAAAGTGGCAGATGACTCCCAACATCACAGCAGACGGTACCATTAATCCCGATTTTGCCACGGTGGAAGCGGACCAGGAGCAGATCAACCTGACCAGATACGAATTGAACTATCCCGAGAAACGCCTCTTTTTCCAGGAGGGGAATGAAATGTATTCCACCCGCATACAAACTTTCTATTCCAGGCGGATCCAGGATATTCTCTATGGTGCAAAACTGAATGGAAAGGCAGGTAAGTATAATTTCAATGCCTTAAATGTGAGAACATTACAGTATGATGAAGAGGGCGAACCTCCTTCATTTTTTACCTCTGCCAGGGTGAAAAGGGATTTCCTGGAGTCATCCTCGGTGGGAGTTACCGCAGTGGACCGCCGGAATGATTCCTCCTTTGTGACTTCCTTCAGCGGCGATTATACGCTGAACCTGGGCAATACCTGGAAACTTACCGGTCAATTTGTGGCCAGTATGCCGGGTGATTTGCTTTCCCACAGTGCGTGGTTTCTCCGGTTTGCCAAGGAAACCAATATTTACCACCTGCACCTGCGGTATACCGAGCTGGGAGAAAATTTCAAGGAGAATGTGAACCAGACCGGGTATGTGGTTGATGATGACCGCAGGGAAGTGGACAGTGATCTGAGCTATGTATGGTGGCTCAGGAATAGGTTTTTCCAGTATATCCAGCTGGAATCAAGGAATAACATATTCTGGGCACGTACCACAGGGGTGATGCGAAGCTGGAATGTGACTGAGGCTGTGAAGTTTTATATGCAGAACAGGTTTTCATTTGAATACAGCTACAACAATGAATTTAAACTGTTTGAAAAAGAGTATTACAATCACAGGCACTCCTTTGGCCTGGGGTACAACACGGCCCAGTGGAGCCATGCCCGGGTAGAATATGATTTCGGACGCAATTTTGACCGTGATTTTCAGAGGCTCTCTCTGGGAGGAAGATTAAAGATTACTGAAAACCTGGCGGCAGAGTATAGCGGGGATCTGATCCTGTTTAAACCCGATGTGGACAGCTCATCCACTTTCATCAACGTACTTTCGCTCAATTACAACTTCACAAAAGACTTGTGGATCAAGGTGTTTGCGCAGAACAGCACCAGGAACAGCAAAGTATACTTTTATGGAATGGCCGGATGGAGATTCTCTCCGCCTTTCGGAGCGCTCTACCTGATCTATTCTCATGACCGGGAAGCAGAAGTTCTGGGTGACCTGTCCAGAGCTGATGCTGTTTTCCTGAAACTGACCCTTCCGATTCCTGTGATCAGGTAATTTGCCTGTTGTGCTAGTGCCAGGAGATGGGCAATTAAAAGACAAATGCTTATATTGTAATAAACTCAATTTAAAAACGGATATGGAACGATCAGAACAGGCCAAAACACTTTTTCTTTCGGGTAACAACTGTGCCCAGTCGGTATTATTGTCATTTGCTGAGGACCTGAAAATCAGCAAGGAACTCGCCCTGAAGATATCAGCCGGATTCGGGGGAGGCATGGGAAAAATGCAGCAGACCTGCGGTGCTGTAACAGGGGCCATCATGGTACTGGGCCTTCTGAAGGGCGAACATGTGAATAACAATGATGAGCTGAAATCTGAAACTTGCAGTTCGGTAATAGAATTGTCCAGGCAGTTTACGGCATCCTTTCAGACCACCAGTTGCAGGGAGCTGACCGGATGTGATTTAAACTCACAGGAGGGTGCAGAGAAGTTCAAGGAAGATGGGGTCATGGAAAATGTATGTGCCGCTTGCGTGGAGGAGGCGGTTCGGATTGTGGAATCAATGACCAGGTAGATAATGGATTGGAAGGGATTTGAAGTATTGCGGTCGGGAGTGGAAAAGAGGATTTCCGAGTTTGACCGGATACCGGAGATCAGGAGAAAAGAGCTGGAGCAACTGGCCCGGGGCTTCCGGGCCGGTATAGAGAAGAATCAAAATTCGGATGTGATTTTCATATGTACACACAATTCGCGCCGCAGTCAGATGGGTCAGATCTGGGCGCAGCTTGCTTCCAAATTTTATGGATTGGAGAATATTCGATGCTACTCCGGAGGTACTGAAGCAACGGCCTTTCATCCCAGGGCGGTAAAAGTGATGAAGGAGGAGGGATTCCGCTTCAATACAGTGATTCCCGGATCCAATCCGGTATTTACCATCCAATTTCCCGGAGCCCGCGAATCAGATCGGATCTTTTCAAAGAAGGTTACAGATCCGCCCAATCCCACCAAAGGCTTTATCGCGATAATGACCTGTGCAGATGCAGATGAGGCCTGTCCGGTTGTTCATGGAGCTGATTTGCGATATGCCATTCGGTATGATGATCCCAAAATATTTGACGGGACCCCGGATGAGCAGGAAGGCTATACGGAAAGAAGCAGGCAGATAGCCAGGGAGATGTTCTTCCTTTTTTCAAGGGTGGCTTTTACGAAATGATTGCCTCCATGGGAATGTCCGTTCCCCCGGAAAGATCATTGAGGGCATTAATCAGCCGGAGTTTCCGGAAGTGAGCCAGATCCTTCTGCATAATCCGGACCTCTTTCAGAATGCCTTTGTCCAGCAGGGAGGCCCTCATGGTACCTGCCAGAAGCGGTGTGTCGGGGGTAAACCAGCCCTCTCCGTCCCAGAACACCACATTGGCAACATAGCTGTCGGTAACACAGCCTGCTTTTATGACCAGGATGTCATCACAATCACCTCTTTGTGAAAAGAGTTCGGTCAAAGCAGTCCGGTCACGATATTTGTGATCATAGGAGATGGATTCAGACGCAAGCAGTTTGAGGGTGTGTACCTCCATTTTTTGATAGGGTTCATATTCAATGAGGTCCACCTTTTCACCATAAAGAACCCTGCATTTAAACAATCCCTGATCCAACCCGCAGGGAATATTGATCACCTTCTCCAACAGCGGATGGTCTGAAAGCCCCAACACCTGCTCCCTGGCCTGGTTGAGTCTTTGCTGGTGGTAAGAGAGATTCATGATTTCCCCGTTCACCAGTCTGATGGTTTCAATAAATAGGGACATAGACTTTGTTTAGCATCTCTTCATATTCCCGCTCATACTGGCTCTGGAATGTGATCCCGCCTCCACTTTTAAAAAACAGGTGGTCGCCATCTTTTTCAATATATCTGATGGCTACTGCCGAATCGAGGCATGTGCCATCCCAGTGGCCAAAGATACCGGTGTAATAACCGCGTTTATACTGTTCTGCTTCCCGGATGATTTCCAGGGTCTTTAATTTTGGGGCACCACAGATCGATCCGGCAGGTAAGAGTGAAAATATCATTTCTCCAAGCCTGTTTTCAAATCCGTCAGGAAGGTTGCCCGTAATCTCGGAACTCATCTGTAGCAATTCACCCTTGTGGGTTCTGATCCGGTCAATGTACTTGAATCGTTTGACACGGACATTTGTAGCAACGATACTCAGGTCATTTCTGATCAAATCCACGATGGTGTTGTGCTCTGCATCTTCCTTCAGGTCTGATGTGAGCTTTGCATGGGCACCGGGTATCATAGCATCAATTGTCCCTTTCATGGGATTGGAAGTAATGGTATTTCCCTCTATCCTGATGAAACGTTCCGGACTGAATACCACCAGTTCATCTTCCAGGAATAGTTTGAACGGGGCTCGGCTCCGGGTAAAGATCTCCTCAAGGGAACAGTTGATCTGAATTTCTGTTGGAAAGGTCAGGTTCAGCAGGAAGGAGTTTCCGTAAAGAATCTGGCTGGTGACCTGATCGAAGGCATGCCTGTAACGCTCCATCCCGATGGGGAATTTGTTCATGGAAACCGGGTGGGGAAGAGTCATGAAAAGCTGATGGTTGGAGAAACCCGGCATCTCCATATGAAAGCCTTCACTTTCTGATACGGAACGTTTGATTACGCAGTTCTGGTCTCCCTCAAAACTGATCAGGAATAGAAAGGGCGTCCCGTTTGAACCATATTGGTTCATCAGGCTGATGGTCTCTTCCCTGGTGTGCCTTTTCAGTTTATATCCCATCCTCTAATTGGCCTTTTGATACCAATCCAGCGCGATCCTTGCAATGTTGGTAGCATGGGTGTCAATGGTGCTGAGCAACGCCAGGATCTCCACATGCGTTTTGCTGCTTTCAATGGATTCCTTCATGCCATCCAGTATCCTGCCGTAATGAAGTCTTTCAAGGTCCTGTGACAGGGAACGATACTCCTTGTGCTTGGCCTTCATTCTGGAAGCCTCCTGAAGGTTGGTCTCTTCAAAGACCACGAGGGCCCTTATAAGCTGCTTTCCCACCTTGCTGTGATAGATCCGAATCTCCTCTTTCCCCGCCTCAGAAAAATCAAAATCCCTGACAACCCATCTTTCAGCCCTGTTAGCGAGACTCCCGGAGATAATATCAGCGATCTTCTCAAATTCATTCATTGTGTAAAGCATCTGGAAAGACTCGTTTACCCGTTCGCTGTTTAACATCTCCCTGTTGATTTTCAGCAGGTAATCCTTGATGGAATCCATGAGAAAATTGACCTCCTTCTCGTGGGTGTAAACCGCATCCAATGAAGAGGGGTTCTTTTTCAACAATGGCTGCAAAACCAGCGAAAACATGGTCTGGACAATCGTGCCCATTCGTATGATCTCCTGTTTGGCCAGGTTCAGTGCCAGAGAAGGGGTTGATAAAAGCCCTTTGTCCAGGTAGAGTGTGGCAAAAGCCGAAGGTTCCTGTTCCTTTTCTTCGCCCATCAACCAATCCGTCAGGCGGGCTATCTGAGGGGTAAATGGCAGAACCACAACCATCAGCACCATGTTAATCAGTGTATGGGAATTGGCAATAAGTCGCGCCAGTGGGGCGTCTGGAGAAAAGGCCTTCACCATTTCCCCCAGTCTGATTGTCCAGCCTGCGAAAATAAGCACACTGATGAATTTGATGAGCAGGAAGGCCAGGGCAACTTTCTTCGCTTCACGGTTCGCCTTCATGCTTGAGAGCAGTGCGGTGACTGTGGTACCCAGATTGGAGCCCAGGAGCAGCGGGATGGAAGCTTCCAGAGAAAGCAGGCCCTGGGAGGCAAGGACGATCATGATGCCCACAAATGCGCTGCTTGACTGGATCAGGGAAGTAAACAGGGCCCCCGCCAGGATTCCAAGGACCGGATTCTCCAGCTTCAGCAACAAATCAATGAATGGGGTCCATTCGCGAAGCGGAGCCATTGCATTTGACATGATCTGCATACCGAAAAAGAGTACACCGAATCCGAACAGCGAGGTACCCACGGATTTCCATTGCTCCTTGTTGGAAAAGGCTTGAAGGAAAAAGCCAATGGCCACCAGGAGCAGGCTGTATTCTGTGATCTTGAAGGCAATCATCTGTGCTGTGATGGTGGTACCTATTGCCGCACCCAGCAATACCGGCAGGGTTTGTCTGAATTTGATTAACCGGGCATTCACAAAGCTTACCAGCATGACCGATGTGGCGCTGCTGCTCTGGATGATGGTGGTAACCAGCGTGCCTACCCCTACACCAACGATCCTGTTGCGGGTCACGCTTCCCAGAATGGATCGCATCCTTTCACCTGCCGATCGCTGCATCCCTTCACTCATGGTATGCATTCCGAACAGGAACAGCCCCAGCCCACCCAGCAGTCCGATCAGCAGCATATAGACCCAGTTCTTCCCATTGGCAGTTGCCCTGAAAATGACCTCGTTATCAGGAAAACCCTCGCGGATTCTGCAGGATACCTGGTATTTTCCGGGTTTGGATCCCAGGGACAGATAGGTTCCTGCAGATCCTGTTGAATCGGTGGTGACCAGCCGGGCACTCAATTGGCTGTCATCGGGGCTGCCTGGTGCTGAGATGATGGAGAATGCTACCTTCACTCCCTGAACCGGCCTGTTTTCCTCGTCAGTTACCCTGATCATTACAGGATCCTGGAGTTGATGACCGCAGATCCCTGATCTTTTGCCCAGTTCATTTCCCAGGAGTGAAATTCGGTGGGTCCCATCTGCCGGTGGTTTCAGAATACTGGCAGAATCCTGCCCCTGAACCTGAAGCACCAGGAAGAGCAGGATAAAGATGGATCGGGTCCTGTTCATGACCCTAAATATAATCAAATGCATAAGGTTTTGTACCTTGGTGGTCTTACAGAGCAGATTGACCCATGAGGAGAAAATTTTTTTCAGCAGTGTTCGCAGCCATTTTGTCCTTTTCCCTTCAGGCACAGGAGATGGGGCTGAAAGAGAGCAAAGTATTCAGCAACCTTGGAGATTATGTGAGGCAGGCACAGTTTTCACCCTACAGAAACTTTTTTGCCTTCACCATTGGGGATAATACCCTCAGGGTTTACGACAGGGATTGGGAAAAGATCTTTGAGCACCAGGGAAATCCGAAGGCTGTGGGTGGCGTGTTTGCATTTTCCCCGGACGAAAAATACCTGGCCTACGGACGGTACAAGGGATTCAATGACATTGCCATTATCAGCCTGGACGACCTGAAAGTGGTACAGGTCATGAGCGGGCATACTGATTATATCAACCACCTGGAGTTCAGTAATGAAGGCGATTTACTGGTTTCTGCCTCTTCCGACGGAAGTGCCATTGTATGGAAGCTTGAGCAAGAGGAATTCAGGATCAGCCAGGTGATCGGGGGCTTTGAATCCTCTCTGAGCCAATCCTCTTTCAGCCCGGACGACCGTTTTCTGGTCACCGGGGATTCCCGTGGGAATGTGCTGATTCTTGAACGGACCAGGCAGGGCTACATAGAGTTCCAGCGCTTCCAGTACAGACGGCATGGAGTACAGTCGGTGGTATTTCATCCCACATCCTATGAATTTATTACGGGATCATCCTATGGATTAAGGAGGTATCGCTTGCTTGAAAAACAATTTGTACTTACTGATTCGCTGGCGGAAAAGGCAAATATAAGCTACCCCATGCAATTTAGCCCCGATGGTTTTCACCTGGCAGCTGGAAATTACCAGACCGCGGTTATTTTCAGGGTGGAAAAAGATTCCATATTCCCGGTGGAGACAGTATACAGGCATATGGATGTTGTGTTTGGGGCCGGTTTTTCAGACGATGGGCAGTTTTTTGTGACCTGTAGCGGTGATCAGAGCCTGATTGTCTGGGAAATTGACCAGATTCAGCCTTCGTCAAAGTCGATCCTGGTCTCCATGCTGGGGACCCATCTTACCCTGGCCCAGCGCCGGGCGCTTAAACCTGCCACAGTAAACAGGATTCTGACCGGAGTCCCTCATGTTCTGGTTTTACCCAAAGACGAATTTGAGACAACACCGGAATACCATGCAAGAAGGCTTCAGGTGGCCGACCATGCATTGAGCCTGCTTCAAAAGGAGATGGAGAAGCAATACGGGGTCCGGAGCCGGCAGGGGTTGGTGGAGATCCCTCTCCAGGGCCTTTTGGGGTACAACGCGGATCTTCAGATTTACAAAGTCCGGTTCATGGAGACAGAAGCTGGGGTGGCCATTCCCATTAACCAGGCGAAACAGCTAAAGAGACAATGGGAAAAATCACATATCAGGGCTGTGCGTGAACAGTCTGAAGGATCCATCAGTTACCGGTACAGCAACTTTGAGTTATTCAATCCGGCTGATAAGAAATACTACCCTGTTACTCCACTTGAGAATCCGTTTCATACAGAGGAGGATCAGCCCTCTGCCCGGTCTGAAATCAAGTTTGATCAGCAGGCAGAAGCTGATCCGATACCCGGAACGGGCAAGACCTTTGCACTGATGTTTGCCACCAACGTTTACGATTACTTCTCAGACCTTGTGAATCCTGTCCTGGACGCACAGACCATCGCCATGGAACTGGGGGAGAGTTATGGGGTGGTTTCTGAGGTGGTCCTGAATCCAACCCTGGCTGAAACTGCGGCCGTACTCAGGGAGTATGCCTCCATGTCTTATGACCCTTCCGACAACCTGTTGGTTTTTTTTGCCGGTCATGGGGTCTATGATGAGGTATTCCGCGAGGGGTATGTCATTTCAAGGGATTCAAGAACCGATGATCTGGGAAAGACCTCCTACCTGTCCCATTCCAACCTGAGGACCATGATCAATAACATCGATTGCCCGCACATCTTCCTGGTGATGGATGTTTGTTTTGGGGGGACCTTTGATCCTCATCTGGCAGCCACACACAGGGGTTCTCCGGCCGTTTATGCAGATGTCAGCACCAACGAGTTTGTGGAACGGAAACTCAAATACAAAACAAGGCTCTACCTGACTTCCGGTGGAAAGGAGTACGTTCCCGATGGCAGGCCCGGGTTTCATTCACCCTTCGCCAGGCGCTTTATCGAATCACTCAGGTACTATGGGGGAGAAGATGGTGTGCTGACCACTTCGGAGATTCTTCAGTTTGTGGAAAAGGTCAATCCGCAGCCCAGGTTCGGGGAGTTTGGGGACAATGAACCGGGCAGCGATTTTATCCTGGTGGTCAGGTAGCCGCCCGGTCCCAAAATCGATTTTTTGCTTTATTCTAACTTTTGATGATGCCAGAGGTCCAGAATGAGCCAGAAAAGAATAGAAAGCAGATAAATAAATATGCCATAGAGGGTGGTGTACATGGAGACTTTTAATCCCCCGTAAACCAGGGCGGGGGAGATATCTCCAGCCCGTTCGATGGCGCTGAATGCCATCATCAGACCGATCAGCTGCCCAAGGATCCCTGTGATCATGGTGAAAAGTCCCAGCGATTTCAGATAGGTAAGCCGGTGCCTGAAATGGCTCATTTTTCTGGCCCTTCCAGAAATAATGTAGACTGCAAATACAACGGACACAGCCAGGAGCAACGCCAGCAGGGTGGTAAGTATTCCCATAAAAAGCGGTCCTCCCACATGAAACAAATTATTGAGTGTATCCATCAGATAAAGTATTTAGTTAATACAAATAATATCATTACAAAGCTAAGCAGGACAGGTCATTTAGCGCAAGGTCGAATCCGGCTGCAAACCTGCTTTCTGTCGATAATGGGATTATAGGTTCACAATTTTTGCGATATTTAATCACCGAACCCAATGAAAACCTACCAGCATATCATCTTCTGGATCGTGGTCCACGGATCGCTCACCTTGCTTTTCGGGAAGTGGTTTGAAGATTATGTAG
>CAYVRK010000038.1:0-3457 GCA_964453785.1 uncultured Bacteroides sp. | reverse complement strand
GTGGTCCACGGATCGCTCACCTTGCTTTTCGGGAAGTGGTTTGAAGATTATGTAGAATCCTTCTATTATGTTTCCCTGCTGCTTCCGGTGGTCATGGCTACATCCTACTTTTTCAACTATCTCCTGGTACCACGATACCTTTTTAAAAGGAAATTCTTTCTTTTCGGACTCTATTCCGTATACATGCTGGTGGTCTCTCTCTGTCTGGAATTGTTAGCCAGTGTGGTCTCCATGCTGCTGATCATCAAGTTCGGAGTCAACCGGACGGGTCCACTTGTCACCGATGTGTTCTCCCTGGCATTGATCCTCTACTTTATCGTTCTGTTCAAATCATTTATCCTTCTGATCAAACACTACTTTGTGGATCAGGGAGCCATCAACCGCCTGGAGGAGCAGCAATCGAAAATGGAGAAGGGATTTATTACCGTACGCTCCAACCGGAAAACATCCCGCATTGATTTTGACAACCTTCTTTACATTGAAAGCCTGGCTGACTATATCACCATCCACAGGGATGACGGGGGAGAAGTGGTCTCCAAGGAGAAAATTAGCCATATGGAAAAGCGTCTGCCCGATGATTTCCTCAGAATACACCGCTCCTTTATCGTGAATGTGTCAAAGATTACCTCTTTTTCACGTGAAGAGGTTGTTGTGGGTGAGACTGAGCTTCCGGTGAGCCGCACTTACAGAAATGAGGTGATCAGCAGGTTGCAAAAACTGTAGCGTCTTTTGGTATTTATGCCAGCTCATCCAGTGCCCGGGCTTCTTCCGGATTCAGTTTGGCCATCTTAATGACCTTCTCTTTGGTCACTGTATTCATCGAAAACACCAGTACACAAAGGATAAAAAGGACCAGTTGCTTGGCATCCTGAAGCAGGATCAGTCCCACGATAGAAAAAAGTGCCACCCCCTCAATCATGGCCCACCGAAGGATCATGGCCGATTGGTATTGTGCAATTTTCCGGACAATGGGATCCCCGGCCTTGATGGCCTCCAGTTTCCGGGATGAGATCGTGTAACCCAGCGGAATGGAACCCAGCAGCAGCACATTCACGATGGTCAGGATATCCACCTCATTGCTGAATCCCGGGATGGACATCCCATTGAGGTATACCCCTATGAAGAAAAATACAAGCAGTCCTGCGTTGAGCGCATAAAAGATCATTTTTAGTGCTCTGAATGCCTGTCGCGGTTGAAATTCGGTTCCCAGCATGGTGAATAAATTTATCCTAAAGTTAAGCAAAAGAGCGTGTAAAGAAAACCCCGGAGTTTTTGGCTCCAGGGATTTTCTGTGATCAAACCGTATTCAGTCCTTTTTATCGGATCATCACCGATTGACTGAAATTCATTGTTCCGGATTGAATACGGATCACATAATAGCCGGAGGTGAGATGGCTGGTTTGAATCTGGTTTGGCGTGTTGGCAACGATGGATTCCAGCGTGGACTGATGCACCAGCTGTCCCGAAATATTATAGATCCTGACGGCAGTTTGACCCTGCAGGTCCCGGTTGAACAGGATATTCAACAATGAGTTGCCTGGCTCCATATAGGTCTTAAGTTCCGGGCTCTGTACATCCCTGGTCCCGATGGAAGTGGGATCCACAACTTCCCGCTGCGTATTCTGATAGATCAGCTCAATACCATCACCTGAATTCAGATTCCGGGAATACTGTTTGTCCACTGCATTGTTCCAGTGCTCATGAACGCCCAAACTTCCGATGGGTGTTCCATCATTTTCAGGGTCATAGATGATGCCTTCGGGCCACCAGTCGCTTGACGCTGCCTGGTGCAGGTAATCATCCACTGCGGGAAACCTCACATAGGTATACCGGGGTGGATTAACAGTCAAATCCTCCACCTGGAACTCTTCCTGAAGAATATCCAGGGCTACCGAAGCCACTGCAACCGGGTCCAGGGAGACAAGAATGGATGAGGACCAGTCATTGTTAAAGGGTGCACTTCGAAATTTCAACGGCGGATCGTGTTCATAGGAGGTTCCCCACAAAAGGTCACCAATGTAAATCAGGTTTTTTCCGCCCAGGTTCTCGTAGGACATCAAATCAACCATCACCCGGTATGATTTATATTCCCCCCGCAGGGGTGCATCGTAATCGTCTCTGTGCAATCCCTTGTGAAGTTCATATGCACCTCCATTTTTCATGTTTGTATTGGAGCCGAAGTGATTTTTTGCGAAAAATGTAACTCCGCCCCAACGGTGCCCCTTGATGGCTGGGATACTCAGCACATAATCTGCATTAACGGTACAATCAAAAAAAGTATTATAATCCCTGTCAAGCACGGTACCTTTGTCTGAATACTTCAAAGTATCTGTGTTTGTCTCAGACAGTTTGTCCCGGTTGTCATAATCTCCTTTCGACATATAATGCACACCGGGGAATTCAGGTTGCAGCTTCTCATAGACATGTTTATAGATTTCAGTATAGGGATCAGCAAGGTAGATGGCCTCTTCAGGTACCCCTGCTTTGTTGATCAACTGTCTTAAAACGGCAAGAATTACCTGGGGGGAGGTATCCACATTCCCATAACTTCCATCATTCCTTATGGAAAGATCCTTGTTTGTAGACCATGCATGGACCGCATTTATCTTGATATAGATCTTTTCACCATCCGCATATCCGACCTCACCCTTGTTGTGGGTTGAATTGAAATAGGTGAACACGGATGCCCAGGCCTCCTCTTCGGTCTCTTTCCCGGTTACTTCGAGCATTGCCGTGATCAGCATTGTATCCACAAGTACCTGGTCACAGTTTTTGTCCAGGAAATAGCCATCTCCATAAACATCCGGTTTACAGTTTTCACTGGTAGCATCCGGATTGTGGACCCACACCACCCGCCCGGGCATCACACCCTTGGCCTCTCCAATGGGGGTATTGGGACCAAGGGGGTCAACAAATTCATCTTCCGTAGACGAGCTGCCCGCATAAAGATCCTTCTCATTGGACAGGATGGCAAAAAGGCCCACACCAAGTCCGGCAAGCAGCAGGAACCCTGCAGCCAGGTATTTACTTTGCACCAGCTTCCGGAAAGCCTTCTTAAATACCACCGCAGATGCCAGAAGGCCACTCAGGTAGATCAAAAGGGAAGAGGCAAACGGTATGGCCACCTTCATACAGGGGTAGGCTGCCCGCTGGGGCTTGGGAAGCACACGGACCACTACCCAGACCAGAGCCAGTATGCCAAAAAGGGGTACAACCCATTTTTTCAGAGCTTTGACAGGTCGTCCGGTTTTCGGGCAGAACTTAATAAATCTGGAGAGCATTCTCATCATCCTGTTTCTCATATCTTCCTCGCTTTTATTCCTGAATAATTCTGGAGAACCAAATGTACACATTTTGAATTTGGATTCATTTTTTTTAACAATGACAAGAAGTATGAATGTACTAAAAAAAAGCAGCTACACTTTTCAATGTAACCGCTTCATTTTCAGTGTGAACT
>CAYVRK010000037.1:33642-42314 GCA_964453785.1 uncultured Bacteroides sp. | reverse complement strand
TTTAGGGTTTCATGTAAATCTCCAGCATGGTACTTTGTTCCCGGGGTACGATGAGGAGCTCCTTGAGTACGGCAGGGATAAGGATGGAATCCCCTTTTTGCATAAGCACAGGTTCGCCATCCGCGTAGTGGAGTTCAACCTTGCCCTCCATGCACATATAGATGACAAATGAATCGATCAGGTTGTAATCTTTCTCCACCGGCTGGTCGAATTGCATAAACTGGGTGGTGAAGTAGGGGCAATCAACCAGGCTCACTGTCGTATTGATCCGGGCAATATAGTTGGTCTTGTATTGCTCACTCCGCTTGAAATCCATCACATTCAGTGCATGGTCGATGTGCAGCTCGCGTGATTTCCCATCCGCCCCCGTCCGCCCCCAGTCATAGATCCGGTAGGTCATGTCGGAAGTCTGCTGGATTTCGGCAAGCACGATCCCGGGACCCAGGGCATGAACGCGGCCGGTGGGCAGAAAGAGCACATCCCCCTTTTTGACAGCTTCAAAATTCATGCACTCCACCAGCGTTCCCTCCTTCAGGTTCCTGAGGAATTCCTGCTTGTCCATGTCCTTGTTGAATCCCACAATCAGTTTTGAATCCTTTTCTGCTTCCAGGATATACCACATTTCGGTTTTCCCGTTCTCACCATGATGCTCCATGGCATAGACGTCACCGGGGTGGACCTGGATGCTCAGGTTGTCGTTGGAGTGGATGAATTTGGTCAGGATGGGAAAAAAAATGCCAAATTTTTCGAAAACCCAGTCTCCCACCAGGTCTCCCATGTAAACCTCAATGATCTCCTCCAGGGTATTGCCCTTCAGGAATCCATTGGATACCACCGAAATGTTGTCTTTAACATTGGATATTTCCCAGCTCTCCCCGGTCATCTCCGGAGCATCGTGCTTCCCGTATTCCTCCTTCAGTTTTTCTCCTCCCCAGATCAGTTTCTTATAGATGGGCTGAAACCGGATGGGGTATAATGATTGTTCCATGAATATTTTCTGTTTTTTGCAGCACAAAGTTAATGAGATTAATTTGTTAGTTTTGGTTCAAAATATATTTGATGAAGATTATCTCTGTAGTGGGCGCCCGCCCGAATTTTATGAAAATTGCCCCGTTTATCAGGGCCATTGAAAAACACAACCGTCAATCGGCCGTTCATGTGGAGCATATCCTGGTGCACACGGGACAGCATTATGACCACCAGATGTCGCAGACTTTTTTTGATGCGCTGAATATCCCTCCGGCCGACATTCACCTGGAGGTGGGATCGGGAACCCATGCCGAGCAGGTGGGGAATACCATGATCGCCTTCGAAAAGGTGGTGATGAGCGAGAAGCCCGACTGGGTGGTCGTGGTGGGCGATGTGAATGCCACCCTGGCCTGCTCGGTGACCGCCAAGAAACTGCATGTGAAGTGCTGTCACATCGAGGCTGGTCTGCGATCGGGCGACCTGACCATGCCCGAGGAGATCAACCGGCTGGTGACCGACCGTTTGTCGGACCTGCTGCTCACCCCCGACACCCTGTCCATTGAGAACCTGAAAGGGGAGGGTGTTCCCGGTGAGAAGATCGAATTTGTGGGGAACATCATGATCGATACCCTGGAGGAGCAACGTGCAAAGGCTGCCGGCCTGAAGATTGAAGAGGTGCTGAAAGAGAACCTGTTGATTCAGGGGTCGGTCCTTCCGGCCGTGGAGGAAGAGCATTATGCGGTGATGACACTGCACCGGCCATCCAACGTGGATCACAGGGAGATATTCACCCCGCTGATCGACTTTCTGACCGGGGAAGTAGAGATGCCCCTGCTGTGGCCCATTCACCCAAGGGCCCGCAAACAGCTTGAGATCTTCGGGCTGTGGGACAAGGTGGTGGCTGCACCCAACCTGGTGCTGATGCGGCCCATCGGTTACCATGACATGCTGCGCCTGAACATGAATGCCAGAATATTTCTGACCGACTCGGGCGGACTGCAGGAGGAGTGCACCGTGCTGGGAACACCCTGTTTGACCATGCGGTGGAATACCGAGCGCCCCATTACCCTGAGCGAGCATGGGGGTGCATCGGTTCTGGTGGGGAACAATGTGGAGCGGATCCGGGAAGAATACCACAATGCCCTGGCCAAGCCCCGCAAGCCGGTCCGCCCCGAGCTGTGGGACGGAAAGACTGCCGAACGCTGCCTGGCCGCCATCATCAAAGCAAGCTGAATATATTTATGTTCACAATCGGCATCGCAGGAGGTACAGGATCGGGAAAGACCACGGTGGTCCGCAAGATTCTTGAGAAGATCCCGGCTGACATGGTGGCGCTGGTTCCGCAGGATTCGTACTACCGCGACAGCAGCCATCTGCCCCTGGACGACCGGCAGAAGATCAATTTCGACCACCCCGATTCGCTGGAGTTCGACCTGTTGGTGGATCACATCAGGCGGATGAAGGCGGGAGAGCTTGTGCAGCAACCCATCTACTCTTATCTCACCTGTACCCGGTCCGGGGAGACCATCCCGGTGGAACCCAAAGAGGTGATCCTGATTGAAGGGATCCTGATCTATACCTACCTCCCGCTGATTCGGGAAATCGACCTGAAGGTATTCGTGGATGCCGACCCCGACGACAGGCTGGGGAGGGTGATCCAGCGGGACATGATGGAGCGGGGGCGCGATGTGCGAAAGATCCTGGACCGTTACCAGGAGACGGTCAAGCCCATGCACCTGCAGTTCATCGAACCCTCCAAAAGGTATGCCGACATCATTGTTCCCCAGGGCGGAATGAACGAGGTGGCCATCTCCATCCTGCTCCATACCATTGAAAAGAAACTGAAGCTATAGGGGTATTTGTTGTCCCGCAACCATTTTGGACCAATATTTGTATTATAGGAGTTAAACAGTTAAGTTTATCCCAAATGCTTGCCAAGGAACTCATATCGGATATCGTCACTGCACTGAAGACCTCAGACACAGGTACACAGGCGCTTACGTGGATGGAGGTATTCCGGATCAAACACCTGCCCATTGTCAATCACAGGGAGTTTCTGGGGCTGATCTCCGATGCAGATATTTACGACCTGAACAATCCGGACGAGCCTGTAGGGAACCACAGCCTTTCGCTGATCAAACCCTACGTGCGGGAGGACCAGCATATTTACGAGGTGATCGAGCTGCTTTCCAGGCTGGAACTTTCCCTGGTACCGGTGCTGAACAGCGAAAACCAGTACCTGGGGGTGATCACCCAGGAGGAGCTCACACAGCAATTTGCCCACCTGTCGGCCCTGCAGCATCCGGGAGGGATCATCGAGCTGGAGATGAACGAGCTTGACTATTCGCTGGCTGAGATCTCCCAGATCGTGGAAAGCAACAATGCCAGAATATTGAGCCTGTATGTGTCCTCCAACGGGGAGCGGGGAAAGATACGGGTGACCCTGAAGATCAACCTGACCGACATTACCTCGGTGTTGGAGACCTTCAACCGCTACAACTACACCGTGGTGGGATCCCACCTGAACGATGAGATCCTGGATGAGTTTTACCAGGAGCGTTTTGACGTCTTTCTCAAATACCTGAATACATAGCAATGCAAGTCGCTGTTTTCGGAAGAAATTTTCCCTCCTATGCCCGCGAAAACATTGCCACCATGTTCAGTAAATTCCAGATGCTGAACACCGATGTGTGGATCTACGGGCCCCTCTATGAGTTCCTTCAGAAAAAGACAGGATTGAGGCCCAGGGTAGCAGGCATTTTTCACGACGGGGATGATCTGCCCGGGGATGTGGATTTCCTCTTCTCGCTGGGCGGCGACGGAACCTTCCTGGAGACGGTAAACCTGGTGAAGGACAGCGGTATCCCCGTGCTGGGTGTGAACATCGGCCGGCTGGGGTTCCTCTCTTACATTTCCCAGGAGAACCTGGAAGAGTCCCTGGAGAGCGTTTTCAGCGGAAGGTTCGACATCGAGGAACGGATGCTGCTGGAGGTGGAAACATCCGGGGAGGGACTGAAAGGGCCTCACAGGGCGCTGAATGAAGTAAGAATCTATAAAAACAGCGGGTCGCTGATTACCATCCATGTGCGGGTGAACGATGAATTTTTAAGTGCCTACTGGGCCGACGGACTTTTGTTATCAACACCCACCGGCTCCACTGCCTACAACCTGAGTGTGGGAGGTCCCATCGTGGTTCCCGAATCCCACAACATGATCCTTTCACCCATTGCCCCGCACAACCTGACGGTCAGGCCCCTGGTGCTTCCCGATTCCGCTGTGCTGCAGCTTTCGGTGGATACCCGGGATCCCCAGTTCCAGATGGCACTGGACTCCCATACGGTGGATCTGGATGTGGAGACCACAGTGACCATCCGCAGGTCCGAAACCACCCTGAAAATGATCCGGATTGAGAACATCAGTTTCTACAGCACGCTAAGAAATAAGCTGATGTGGGGTGCTGATAAAAGAAATTAGAAATAATTTACTTATTTTTATATTTGTGTATTAACACAAGCCCGCTATGAAGAGAACTTTCTGGATCCTCATTGCCGCCCTCCTGGTGCTTACAGCAGTTGATGCGAACGGGCAGCGCTGGAAGCTTCGCAGATATGAAATGGACATCTACCTTGGAGTGGTCTCTTTTGCCGGAGACATCGGTCTGGCCGACCGGCCCCTGGCCAACGCCTTCAACGGAATGCGGCCCAGCATCGGAGTGATCCCGCGGTTCAAGATCCGTGAGAATCTTTCTGTGAGCCTCGACCTGGGCTACCTGATGTATGGAGGGAAGGATGACCCGGGATCGTCACATGGCAGGGTATATACCTTCAACAGCCAGGCCTTTCAGCACATGGCGAGGGTGGAGTATTTTCTTGTGGGAACGGAAAGGGGACTGACCGGCGGCATCTACAACAGGCGGGGGATGGTCAACAACTACAACCGGCTCTATCTCTATCTCTATGCCGGGGCGGGCGGCATCCTTTCCAAAGCCAAGGTAAAGGACCAGAACGGGGAAGAGCCTTTTTCGAATCCGGCGTATGACAATACCCTGCAATACACGGCAGGTTTCCCCGTGGGAGGGGGCATCAAGTTTGCGCTGGACCCGCGCTGGAGCGTGGGGGCCGAACTGGGCTACCAGTTCACACTGTCGGACAAACTGGACGGGTATCAGTCCCGTTGGTCAAACTACAACGATTCTTACTATCTGCTGAGTGTGAAGGCCGTTTACATGGTGCGCAACGACAGGAAAAACAGGCCCATATTCAACAAGTACTACAGGTAGTTGGTCCAACAAATGTATTATCTTTGTACCGCTTTAAACCCGGGAGTGCGGGCATACTAAACCGGTTTAAAATCCGTTTGATTTTTAAGCATTGAAGGCAATGAGAACCATATGGGTGGCTGCAGCATGTTTGCTGGCCGTTCCGGTGTCGGGTCAGCGCAAGTCTGATATCGGGATCATGACCGCTGTTTCGTGGTACATGGGCGATATCAGTTCCACCCTGCCCCTGGCCACGGTGGTGCCCCCGGCCATCGGGCCCTTCTACAGGTATAATTTCAACAGCCGGAATTCACTCAGGGCCCATGCGGTGTTTTACGAACTGGGAGCGGAGGGTGAAGTTTTTGAAGGACGACCGGCATTTTTTCAGGCAAGTTTTGTAGATTTGGGGCTTGATTTCGAATTCAACTGGTGGCGCTACAAGACCGCCTGGAGGAAAACGAAATATTCGCCGTATGTATCGGCGGGACTGGGTTACAGCGTCAACTACGGAGGAGGGTCGGTTTCCCACCTCTACCTGCCCTTCGGGGGAGGGTTGAAGGCCAACCTGGGAAAAAGGCTGAGCGGGGGAGTGGAGGTAAGTGCGCGCAAAACCTTCCAGGACATGATCGACCCCATCCGGAATGTGGGATCGGAGAACGGGGGCACGCCCTTTGGGAACAACGACTGGTACTTTTTTACCGGGGTGTTTGTCTCCTATAAACTCTTCAACTATTCGGATGGCTGTCCGGCCATGGAAGCCGGACCCAAGCATAATATTCGGCGCGGAGGGGTGAACCCCAATACAAGCAAGAAGAAACAAAGATGAATTTGAAAGACCAGATAGAGAGGGACCGCCTGCCCAGGCACATCGCCGTGATCATGGACGGGAACGGCCGCTGGGCGCAAAAGAAGGGTGGTGAACGTCTGTTCGGTCACCGGAACGGCGTAGAGTCGATTCGCCAGGTGATGGAAGCTGCCGGGGAACTGGGAGTGGAGTACCTGACCCTCTATGCCTTTTCCACCGAGAACTGGAGCCGGCCCCAGAACGAGATTGACGGCCTCATGTCTTTGTTGAACAGTACGATTGCCAAAGAAACCAAGAATCTAAACGAAAATAATGTCCGCCTGCTGGTGATTGGAAACCTTGCTGACCTTCCAAACAGTGTGCAAAAGCATCTCATGCAAGCGGTGGAACTCACCTCCAAGAACACTGGACTCCAGCTTGTTCTGGGCCTTAGTTACAGCGGCCGGTGGGAGATCACCGATGCGGTAAAACAGATGTGCCGTGATGCGGCTTCAGGAAAGATCGATCCCGATGGGATCGATTCATGCCTGGTCGAGTCCTACCTGGCCACGTCGTTTATGCCTGATCCCGAGCTGCTGATCCGCACAAGCGGAGAACGGAGGCTCAGTAATTTTCTGCTCTGGCAACTTGCGTATACCGAGCTTTACTTTACCCCGGTATTGTGGCCCGATTACCGCAAGGAGCATTTTTATGAAGCCATTATCGATTTTCAGAGACGGGAGCGACGATTCGGTAAGGTCAATGAAAAAACCAGGGCCGTAACACTGAATAACTAAATGCGGGAATGATACGACGGACTTTACTTTTTATTTCGCTCCTGATTCTGGCCATGGGTCTGACCGACCTTGCTGCCCAGGAACAATCCAGGAAGGACCGGAAACAGACGCAAACCAACAAAGCGTCAAAAATCCCTGACCGGAAGAAGGAACCTGAACCGGGAAAAATTGTCATGCCACGGGGTGAGGTCAATGTGACAGCGGACTCCCTGGAGTACGATGCCATGGGGGTGATGGACTATTCCAATCCCGCAGAGTATGTGATCGCCGACGTGTCTGTCAGCGGCATTGAATTTATCCAGAAAGAGGTGCTTATCAGCCTGTCGGGACTGAAGAAGGGAAATACCATCACGATTCCGGGTGACGATGTGACCGATGTATTAAAGAAATTCTGGAGCCAGGGCCTTTTTGCCGATGCCAAGATCACAGCCACCCAGATCCGCAATGACAGTGTCTGGCTCGATATCTACCTGACCGAACAGTCGCGCATGTCGCGCCTCAATATCAACGGGATCGGTAAATCGGAGACCCAGGATATCATGGAGAAGATCAACCTGCGGACCGGACAGCAGGTGACGGCCGATATTATGAACAACACCTCCCGGATCATCAGGGATCATTTTGTTGAGAAAGGATTCCTGAACGCCGAAGTGAAGATCACACTGAGGGAAGATACCATCCGGGTGAACATGGTGCAGATGGATGTGGATGTGGAAAAAAATGGCCGTGTGAAGATCAACGAGATCTATTTCAACGGTGCCACTGCCTTCAAGGAATCTCTGCTGCGGCGGAAGATGAAGGACACCAAGAAGGTGAACCTGAACTTTTTCAAGGCTTCCAAAATGGTTTCCGAAAAATTCAAGGAGGACAAGGCGAAACTGGTGGAGTTTTACAACCACAACGGGTACAGGGATGCCAAGGTATTGTCCGATTCGTTAGCGCTCACGCCTGATAAGAAAGACCGGGTTGATCTTTATATCAACCTGGAGGAGGGGAACAAATACTACTTCGGTGATGTGGAGTGGATCGGGAATACCAAGTACCCGTCCGAATTCCTGGGAGCGGTGCTGGGCATCGAGAAGGGGGATGTGTTTGACCAGAAGGTGCTGGATGACAGGCTTTTTATTGACGAGGATGCGGTGAACGGGGTATACCTGGACAACGGCTACCTGTTTTTCCAGCTGACACCCGTGGAGGTGAGCGTGGAAGATGACACCATCGACTTCGAGATGCGAATCTACGAGGGGGAGATAGCCACCATCAACAAGGTAATCATCACCGGAAACGCCCGGACCAGCGAACATGTGGTACGACGTGAACTTCGTACCCTGCCGGGGGATAAATTCAGCAAGGCTGAACTGATCCGGACCGTAAGGGAGCTTGCCAACCTGGGTCATTTTGATCCGGAAACCATCGAACCGAATCCCATTCCCAACCAGGCCGACGGGAGTGTGGACATTGAATACAAACTGACTGAAAGGGCCACCGACCAGCTGGAGGTATCCGGTGGTTACGGTGCAGGGATGCTGGTGGCAACCATCGGGATCCGTTTTTCAAACTTTGCACTCGGGCGGTTCTTTGATCCCAAGGCATGGAGGCCGGTTCCCTCGGGGAATGGCCAGACCCTCTCGGTTCGTGCGCAGACCAACGGGAAGTACTACCAGTCCTACAACTTCTCTTTTATCGAACCCTGGTTCGGGGGGAAGAAACCAAACTCTTTTTCCGTATCGGTCTACTACTCGAAGATCAACCAGGGGGCCGGGGGCTACGGATACAGTTACTGGAATCCGAGTGATTTACCCGATCAGCACATGAAGGTGACCGGTGCATCGCTGGGTCTGGGCCGGAGGCTCACATGGCCCGA
>CAYVRK010000037.1:0-33542 GCA_964453785.1 uncultured Bacteroides sp. | reverse complement strand
AAGGCCGACTGGTACCATACACTGCTGGGAAATCTGGTGATGATGACGCGGATCCATTATGGTTACCTGGGCCATTACAACAACGACATCGGCCCTTCGCCCTTTGAAAGTTTCGACGTGGGCGGTGACGGACTCTCGGGGTACAACCTCTACGGGCGTGAAACCATTGCCCAGCGGGGTTATCCCAACGGGAGCCTGACGCCGCGTATAGGAAACCAGAAATCGGGTAACGTCTATACCAAATACACCCTGGAACTGAGGTATCCTGTTTCCCTGAATCCCTCGGCCACCATTTTTGTGTTGGGCTTCCTGGAAGCAGGCAACTGCTGGTATTCCATCGACCAGTTCAATCCATTCAATGCCAAGCGTGCAGCCGGTATTGGTGTCAGGGCCTTCCTGCCCATGTTCGGACTGCTGGGGATAGACTGGGGCTGGGGATTTGATCCATATACGGGTCATGAAGGTCCGAGCGGATCCAATTTCCACTTTACAATCGGACAGCAATTCTAGAGAAATTCAATTTTGGTACAGTCTTTGAACTAAACCGAACAGGACACAATCAAAAAAACATATTGTCATGAAAAAAATCACATCCGTTGCACTGGCTCTTTTCCTCTTCGCAGGGGTAGCCATGGCCCAGAAGTTCGCATTTGTGGACACAGAATATATCCTTCAGAACATCCCCTCTTACAACGCAGCCCAGAAGGAACTGGACAAGGCTTCCGAAACATGGGAAGCTGAGATCGCCGTGGAGTATGAGGCCATCGATAAGATGTACAAGACCTACCAGTCGGAACGTGTTTTGCTTACCGATGAGATGAGAAAGAAACGTGAGGATGAGATCATGACCGCAGAGCGCCAGGCGAAGGAGCTGCAGGCAAAGTATTTCGGACCCGAGGGAGAGCTTTCCAAGAAGCGCCAGGAGCTGGTGAAACCGATCCAGGACGCCGTCTATAAAGGCGTGAAAGAGCTTTCGGCAGAAGGCAGTTATGCAGTGATCTTTGATACGGCATCGGGAGCCTCCATTCTCTACTCAAATCCGCGCTACGATTTAAGTGACGAAGTCCTTAAAAAGTTAGGTTATAAGAATTAATATCTTACATTTGTAGCGCTAAAAAATTAAAGATGAACACGATGAAACGAATCACCCTCGCCATAGGGATCCTCTGTATGGCCCTTGCAGTAAATGCACAGAAATTTGGCCATATTTCAGCCGAGCAATTGCTCCAGGCCATGCCCGAGTATGACTCAGCCCAGAGCAAAATCGAGGATCTGAGAGAATCTTATGATCTGGAGATCGAAAGAATCCAGGTGGAGATCAACAAAAAGATTGAAGCTTACAACAAGGCCGAAACCACCATGAGTAACCTGATCAAGGAAGCCAAAGCCTCAGAGATCCAGGAGATGCAGGCACGCCTTCAGAACTTTGCCCAGACTGCCCAGCAGGACCTGCAACAACAGAGCATGGTGATGATCCAGCCGGTGATGGATAAGGCCCGCAAGGCCATCGAATCAGTTGCCAAGGAACGCGGCCTGATCTATGTATTCGACATGAGCCAGGGCAACCCGGTCTATGCTTCAGAGGAGAGCCTGGACATGCTTCCGCTGGTGATGGAGAAAATGGGGCTGTAGTACTTAGTACTCAGTGCTCAGTGCGAAAAAAAAATGAGAGGTGAGGTTCGGTGGAGCCTCACTTTTTTTTGTAAATTGACTCATGGAGAAGAACAGGCCAATAGGATTATTTGATTCGGGAGTGGGCGGTTTGACCGTTGCCCATGCACTGCATACCCTGTTGCCGGCCGAGAGGCTGGTCTATTTCGGTGATACGGCCCACCTGCCTTACGGGGATAAGTCCAAAGAGGCCATTGTGCAGTATTCCCTGGGGATTACGGACTTCCTGCTGGATCAGGATTGCAAGGTGATCCTGATCGCCTGCAACAGCGCCTCATCCAATGCATTCGAGGAGGTGAAAGACCATGTGGGAGAACGCGCCATGGTCATGAATGTGATTGATCCGGTGGTCAAACGGGTCTGCGAGCCGGAAGACAGCCCCCAGTCCATCGGGGTCATCGGCACCAAGGCCACCATTGATTCGGGCACCTACCAGAAGAAAATCATGGAAACGGCCGGCGCAGGCTCTAAAATCCAGGTGAGTTCCATGGCCACACCGCTGTTCGTTCCTATGATCGAGGAAGGGTTTGTATTCGACGACATCTCCAATGCAATTATCCGTTCCTACCTTTCACGCCACGAGCTGGATGGCATCAATTCGCTCATCCTGGGATGTACCCACTATCCCATCATCCGGAACCAGATCAGCCGCTTTTTCAACTTTGATGTCTATGTGCACGACACGGCCAAGATTGTGGCCCAGGCGGTTCAGCAGTTCCTGAAGGAAAAGGAGATGCTCAGCACAGGATCATCCGGAGCGAACCAGTTCTATGTTTCCGATCACACCCGTTATTTTGAAGTGATCGCCAACATGTTCTTCAACGAAAAGATCTCCCTGGAGAAACGGAATATCTGGCTTTAGTACCTTTTCAGATCGCCAGTCCCACTACCACCACATCATCCACCTGGTCTCGCTCACCCTTCCATTCGCGGAAAGTGTTATCAAGGTTCCGTTTCTGAACGGTCATGGGTTGTGTGGCACCATCCAGCAGCATCTGGCGGAACGCTTTGTATTTGAATTTCTTATCGTTGGGGCCCCCGAATTGATCCGCGTACCCGTCACTGAACATGTAGAGGTGGTCGCCTTTTTGCAGCTGTATGTCGTGGGTTTTGAATTTATCCATCTGCTGGTGGATGGAGATGGGCATCCGGTCGGCCTTGAATTCGGTCAGCTCGCCGTGCCTGACCAGGTAGAGGGGATTGTTGGCCCCGGCGTACTGGCACTCAAGGGTCTCCACGTTGATGCTCACCAGCGCCATGTCCATGCCGTCCTTCTGCTCCCCCAGCTCCCCGGTCTGCTTCAGGGCATGCATCACCTCTTTACGGAGCCTTCTCAGGATCACCCCCGGGTGGGAAATGTACTCCTTGCTGACGATCTCCCTGAGCATGGAGACGCCCAGCATGCTCATGAATGCTCCCGGCACCCCATGGCCGGTACAGTCGGCCGCAGTGATCACCACATGATCCTCAATCTGCGTCCACCAGTAAAAATCGCCGCTGACCCGGTGCTTGGGCATGAAGAGCACAAAGTGGTCCCTGATTCTTGTTTTCAGGAGGCCCGGACTGGGCAGGATGGAGGCCTGCAGGCGTTTGGCATATTCGATGCTGGAGGAGATCTCCCCGTGGCTCCGTTCGATCACGTCCTTCTGTTTGTAGACCATATCCCGCTGTGCCTCGATTTCGTCGCGCTGTGCCAGGATCTCATCATTCTGGGCCATGATCTCCTCATTGCGCTGGTTCAGCGCATCATTCATCTGGAGGATCTCCCGCTCGTGGAGGGCCAGCCGCTTGTTGTCGCGCCGTTTCAGATAGAAGGCACGGGTGGAGATGACCAGCAGGATCAGCACAAAAGCAATTCCCAGAAAAGCAAAAATGATGGTTACCTTTCTTTGCTGAAGGGCTGTTTCGGATTGTTCCAGCTGTAAAGTCTGCAACTCCTGTTCCTGCCTGATCCTGATGATCTCATTCTCTTTCAGACTCATTGCTTTTTGCGATTCACGGGCGGCAAGGGTCTGAAGGAATTTCATCTCCTCGGAGAAGTCCACCCGGCTGATCAGCCCGTTGAGTACAGTGTTCTCGGTGCGAAGAGCCATCTGCTTGATCCACAATAGATTACTCATGACTAAGGAGGCGCGCTGGTTATTAAACATAATGAACTCCCAATCCACATGATTGCCGTACTCATCCCGGATATTGTCCACATTCAGGCCCACACCGATGAGACCGGCAGGAAGGTTGTACTCCTGGACAATCTCCTTCACCTGGATCATATACGCTTCAATAGCCGATTTAAGCGCAGAACCGTTCTGCATGGAGATGAAGAATGCTTCTCCGGGGACACCGGAATGCAATACAAGCGGATAAAGTGTTTGGTCGGATATCTTCCTGTCATTTGCATAGGGAGTATTACAGTAGTAGATGAACCTGCGGGTGATCGAATCGTACGTTTGATAAAAATGGGAGCTGACTGCCCTGATTTTTCCGATTCCCTCTTTCAGCGCGGGATCCTGATCCATCTCGATGGAATCAATGCTCTCATAGATGAGCCGGTTCACAGATTCGATACCGGCATTCTGTTTTTCATACTGGTCGAGGATCAGGCTCTGACCGTAGAGTGTATCTTTGGAGGCACGCGGATTTTCGAAATAGAAAAAGATCCCCAGAACCAGCACACCAACCACCATGTCATTGATGGTGGATGAGAACCTTTTGGAACCCTTGGCCCGCATATATATATAAAACACGATCTGGCATGCCACCAGGATCATGCTGATGACAATCAGAGTGTCTCCTCCTGCCCAGTGCATGATGATCATGATGGCACTTGTGAGTACCAGGGAATAGGTGGTGAATTTCAGGATCAGATACACCTGTTCGGGCCAGGTGATTGATTTCCTGCGCTGGAGGGAATAATGAGGGATCAGGTAGCCAAAGACAAAGACCGGCAGGCTCGTTGAGATTAAAACGCTTCCGCCCGCGATCAACTGGTATTTGAAGATCAGTCCCGACCAGAACAGCACAATAGTGAGGATCCCGAAAATTCGCTCAAGTTTTTTCATGGAAGGTTTAAATCTTAATACCAATGATGACCATATCGTCGATCTGTTCTAGATCACCCTGCCACCGGAGGATTGTGTCGAGCAGGATTTGATGCTGTTGCTCCATGGGCTCTCCGGAATGGTTCACCAGTAGTTGCTGAAATGCCTTGTATTTGAATTTCTTGCGTTTCTCTCCCCCGTACTGGTCCGCATACCCGTCGCTGAACAGGTACAACTGATCCCCTTTCTCCAGCTGAATTTCATTGTTGGTAAACTTTTCCATCCGCTGATAATGGGATATAGGCATCCGGTCAGGCTTGTACTCTGTCAGTTGACCTTTGCGGACCAGGTAGAGCGGATTGTTGGCACCGGCATATTCACACACCAGGGTTCCGGGATCGATGGTGACCAGCGCCAGGTCCATGCCGTCCTTCTGCTCCCCGAACTCACCTTTCTGGTCCAGCGAACGGATCACCTCTTTCCGGAGATGCCGCAGGATCACGGCTGGTTGGGTAATGAACTCTTTATTGACGATTTCGCGTAGCAGCGATATCCCAAGCATGCTCATAAACGCACCGGGTACACCATGACCGGTGCAATCGGCCGCAGTGATGATCACCTTTTTTTCCACCTCCGTCCACCAGTAAAAGTCACCACTCACTTTTTGTTTGGGCCGGAAGAATACGAAATGTTCCCGGAACTTTTCACTGAGCAGGCTGGTGCCGGGAAGGATGGAGGTTTGAAGCCGCATGGCATAGTCAATGCTGGAAGAGATCTCTTCATGGGTCTTTTCGATCTGCTCTTTTTGCTTGAAAACCAGGTCCCGCTGTGCCTCGATTTCGTCCCGCTGGGTAGCGATCTCCTCGTTCTGCTGGTTCAGCTCGTCGTTCTTTTCTGAAATCTCGTCCTTCTGCTCGGCCAGTTTCCTGTTGTCCCGCTGTTTTCGCACATAGGCGCGGGTGGAAATGGAGAACATCACCAGTACGAGTGCCACACCCCCGAAAGCAAAGATGGCCATCATCCTGTTCTGCTTGATCTCATCCTGGGACTGGGTCAGCAGTACTTCCTGAATCTCCTGCCGCTGTCTCACGAGGGTAATTTCATTCTCCTTCAGCTGCATGGCTTTTTCGGATTCCCTGGCTGCCAGTTCCTGGAGCAGTTTCACCTCCTCAGAGAGGTTGATCTGGCTGATCAGGCCATTCAGGACCGTGCTCTCGGTCAGCAGGGCCATCTGTTTGAGAAGGGACAAATTGATGATCACAGAACCCACTGGAACATTTTCAAAAATATAGGATATCCAGGAATGCATATTGCCATATTCATCGGTTCTGTCATCCGTTTCCAGACCCAGACCGATGGAACTGGACGCAAGGTTGTATTTCCTGGCAATGGCTAAAACCCCCTCCCTGTAACGATCGGTTCGGGATTTGACCTGCTCAGCCATTCCCTCCACAATGAAATAGACAAATACTTCATTGGGATCTGCCAGCCTGTTGGCACCCATCACGAGATGATTCGCCCCTTCTTTATAAAACTCCCCCAGCACCATCCGGTAGAAACCGTTTTTAATTGAATCGGAAGCATGAATGTACTGTTCACCAAGGAGACGAAGCTCCCGGATGGAAGCAATCAGCGCTTCATCTTCGATATTGGAAACGGAGTCGATGCTTTCATAGATCATCCGGTTGGCCGATTCGAGCCCCGCGTTCATCCTCAGGTACTGGTCCTCCATCAGACTGTACCCTTCAACGACTCCCGGAGAAATAAGCGTGGAGGAAACGAAGATCCAGATGGTGTAACTGATCATGGCTATCAACAGGTCCCCCAGTATAAAGGGGATCTTCCCCTGCTTTTTTGCCCTGACGATGAAATAGAGGATCAGGTAAGCCGGGAGCGTAAAAGTCCCGGTGCTCAACGCAATAGCGGCGCCTGGCCAGTGCATCGTCTTGAAAATAAAGCCGGTCAGGATGGTAAAGAATGTGAAGAACCTGAAAAAGGCGTAAAACTTCTGGAGCCTGGTGGCGGCTTCCTTCCACTGGATATTCAACTGGAGGGGAAGGTAGCCGAAAATCAAAAGCGCAACAGCCAGGGTCATCTGGATCCCCGCAGTAGGCCAGTGTTGTGTTTTGAATAGCATCCCGTTGAGCATCAGGGCAACTCCGGTAATCCCCAGGAAATATTCCACTCTTTTCTGGGGCGTCAACTCCCGCCACTGGCCGATCAGCACAAAGGGCAGGAAACCAAAATTGATAATCAATACCCCCAGGGATACCAGGATCCCTGAACCGGCCATATGCACAGCTTTGAAAAACATCCCGGTCATCAACAGGCCAGCACCGATGATTCCCAGGACGGGTCCGACTCTTTTCATGGAAGGTGTGGTTTGATTAAGGATGTGATAAGATATGGAATATCAGGTTTTTTTCCTAACCACTAGCATAATAAGTCAATATTCCAATAACCTGTGAACTGCGCTTGCCGCTGGCCACATGACGCCTCACGCTAATTGTACCACCCTTTTGGCCGTAATCCCGGCGTAGAGACTGTTGGGCTCCAGAATGCTCTTTCCCTTCACCACCAAACAGACCGGAAACGAATTTTGCGGGATTTATAAATATCCATATATTTACATACTTAAATTTCATATTGAAACGGGATCCGCGGAGTGGATGACTTTTGTCCTTTAAGGGCCAGTATTTTACGGATTGATAACATGTTAAAAAAAATAGGAAAATTGTAAGCCTGAAAAGCAGGCCGGGTATTAAAATACATAACTTTGAACCGTGGAACAATTGCACAACAGGTAAACCCAATAACACATTAACACAATAACCCAATTACACCCATGGAAAAGAATCACAGGGTAATAGAGCTGGATGAAGTGGTGGTCAAGTTTGCAGGGGATTCCGGAGACGGAATGCAGCTAACCGGCACGCAGTTTTCCGATACTTCGGCATTTATCGGGAATGATCTTTCCACCTTTCCGGATTACCCGGCAGAGATCAGGGCACCACAGGGTACCGTGGCTGGGGTTTCAGGATTCCAGGTACATATCGGACACAAAGAGGTATCCACCCCTGGCGATCAGGCCGATGTACTGGTGGCCATGAATCCTGCCGCGCTCAAAGCCAATATGAAATGGGTGAAGGATGGGGCCACCATCATCATCGATATTGACAACTTCGACAACAAGCACTACAAGAAGGCCGAGTATGTGGAAGACCCGCTTCATGACAATTCCCTGTCAGGATATAACGTGGTGAAGGCACCCATTACGGAGCTGTCCAGGAATGTGGCCATGCTGAATGGGCTGGACAGCAAAACAGCCGACAAGACCAAGAACCAGTTTGTGGCCGGGTTGCTATACTGGTTGTTCAACCGGGACATAAAAATCGGTGAGGATTTTCTGAAAAGCAAATTCAAAAGCAAACCCGAACTGGTGAAGGCCAACATTGCCGTGTTGCGGGAGGGGTACAACTATGCGGAGACCATCGAAGCCCTTTCGACCACCTTTCATGTGAATCCTGTCAAGGGGAAAAAGGGAATGTTCCGGAACATTACCGGAAACCAGGCCACTGCGTGGGGATTGCTGGCCGGTGCAGAGAAAGCCGGGCTCGAAATGTTCCTGGGATCCTATCCCATTACCCCGGCTACCGAGATCCTCCAGGAGATTACCAAGTACAAAAGCCTGGGGGCGATTGCCTTCCAGGCCGAGGATGAGATTGCCGGGATCTGTTCTGCCATCGGGGCCTCCTTTGCAGGAAGGCTGGCGGTGACCAGTACTTCAGGACCCGGGCTGGCACTCAAGGGAGAGGCCATCGGACTGGCGGTGATTACTGAATTGCCCATTGTGATTGTGAATGTTCAACGTGGCGGACCCTCCACGGGACTACCCACCAAGACTGAGCAGGCGGACCTGTTGCAGGCACTGTACGGGCGAAACGGGGAATCGCCCGTGGTTGTGATTGCTGCTTCCACGCCGGCCAACTGTTTCAATTTTGGATTTGAGGCTGCCAGACTGGCGCTGGAACACATGACCCCCGTGATCCTGCTCTCAGACTCCTACCTGGCCAACGGGTCGGAATTATGGAAGATCCCCTCCATGAGCAGCATGCCGGAGATCCATCCGCCCCTGGTGGAGGACAATGCCGAGAATTTCTATCCCTACCACAGGGATCCCAAGCGGCTGAACCGGTACTGGGCCATTCCCGGCCAGCCCGGTCTCAGGCATCGTGTTGGCGGACTGGAGAAGGCCGATGTGACCGGAGAGGTATCGCACGATCCCATGAACCACCAGGTCATGGTGGAGCAGCGAGATGCCAAGGTGCAGAAGGTTGCTGAATTTATCCCGCAACAGGAGATCGTCGGCGAAAAGGAAGGTGACCTGCTGGTTGTGGGCTGGGGAGGCACCTATGGTGCGCTTGTCAGTGCCGTTACCGATTTGAAGCAAGAGGGGAAACGTATATCCCTGGCACAATTCAATTACATCAATCCCCTGCCTTCCAACACGGCAGAGATATTCTCCGGTTTTAAAAAGATACTGGTCTGCGAGCTGAACCTGGGCCAGTTTGCGCTCTACCTGCGATCCAAGCATCCGCAGTTCACTTACCTTCAGTACAACAAGGTGCAGGGACTGCCGCTTTTTATATCAGAATTGAAGATCAAGTTTAACGAAGTGCTGGACACCATATAGCTGTAACCATGGAAACCAAATTTGAACCTGTTGCCATTGCCAAAAAGGAAGATTTTAAGCTGGACACTCCCGTAAAATGGTGCGCCGGATGCGGCGGGCACGCTGTATTGTCCACCATCATGAATGTACTGCCTGAAACAGGCGTAGCCAAGGAGAAAGTGGTGTTTGTATCGGGGATCGGCTGTTCTTCCCGTTTCCCTTATTACATCAACACCTACGGATTCCACAGCCTGCACGGCAGGGCCAATGCCATTGCCTCGGGAATCAAGGCGGCCAATCCTGACCTGAGCGTATGGATTGTAACCGGCGACGGCGATTCCATGGCCATTGGCGGGAACCACTTCATCCACATTATGCGCAGGAACATCAACGTGAACATTCTGCTGTTCAACAACAAGATCTATGGCCTGACCAAGGGGCAGTATTCCCCCACAACACCCAAGGGAAGTGTGACCAAGACCTCCCCCGAGGGAACCATCGAGAATGCCTTCAACCCGGGCGAACTGGCCATGGGTGCACAGGGCACCTTCTTTGCACGGACGGTGGACAGCGATCCCAAGATGATGCGCGAGGTTTTCAAGGCTGCTGCCGAGCACCAGGGGACCAGCGTGGTGGAGATCCTGCTCAACTGTGTGATCTTTGCCAACAAGGTGCATGAGGAAATTACGGGCAAGGAGGTGCGCCAGGACAACCAGATCTACCTGGAGCACGGAAAACCCATGATCTTCGGAAAGGACAGGAACAAGGGGCTGATGATGAAGTGCAACACGACGGAGGTTGTGACCATCGGCGAAAACGGGGTTACCGAAGAGGACCTGATCGTTCACAACGCCCACGATGCGGATGATACAAACCACTACAGGCTGGTGCGCATGGAATTGCCCGAATTCCCCGTGGCCATGGGGGTGATCCGGTCCGTAAAATCAACGGTTTATGAGGACGAACTCCATGGCCTGGTACGCCATGCCAAAGCAAGCTCAAAGATCAAATCCGTGGATGACCTGCTGAACAGCGGGAATGTGTTTGAGTCGAAAGGGTAGTACTCAGTACTCAGTACTCAGTACTCAGTGCGAGGAACTGAGGCTTTGGCCGAAGTAAAGGGTAGGGTGGATAGGATTAGAAGAAAAATCCTAACTTTCACGAAGTGAAAACCTAACTACTATCTATTAACGTTTAGCGAAGCTAAACACCTATCTACGAGCGCAGCAAGTAAACCATGGACCAGGTTCCCAGATCGGAAGAAGACATTCGAAGGCTGATTGCCGAGCGTAAGGAGCGGCTGAAGGAGCTCACCTGCATCAACGAGACCACCCAGATCATCAAGGAGAACCGCTCTCTTCCGGAGACCCTGGTGCAGATTGTGCAGATCCTTCCCAAAGCCTGGCAATATCCCGAGATGACCGTGGCCAGGATCTGGTTCGAGGGGGAGTCCTACGAGAGTCCCGGTTTCCGGGAAGGGGACTGGAAACTGTCCCAGAAATTTGAGACCATAGACGACCGGAGGGGGGAGATTGAGGTCTTTTACCTGAAAGAGTTTCCTGAGCTTGATGAGGGACCTTTCCTGAAGGAGGAGCGGCAGCTCATCGATAACCTGGCCAGCATCATATCCAATTTCCTGAACAGCCAGGAGGCGCGGAAGATCCTGCACCGGACCATGGAAGAGGATACGGTCCGGGAGGAGATCAGTATATTTCAGCATCCAAGGGAGGTGAACTCCCGCAAGCTGCTTCAGAAATTCCTGAGCAAGCAGAATGCCAACCGGGATATTTTCCACGATCTGATGCGTTTCAAGGTGAAGGAGATCCTCCTGGTGGCCACCCTCTATGATGCGTTCAGCATCGAAAAGGAGGGCCGTTTCTCGGAGCACATCCTGGGCGAATACTCCCAGTTAAACCTTACTTCCATGCCCCGTGTGACCGGGGTTTCCAACTATGATGAGGCCATCGAGCAGCTCAACTCCCGCCATTTCGACATCGTGATCCTGATGATCGGCGCCGACAAGGTAACCCCCATGCAGATCTCGGCGCGTGTCAAAAGGGATTTTCCCTACATTCCCATCTATGTGCTGCTGAACAACGACCGGGAGATCTCTTCCTTCAAGCAGACCAATCCCACCCTGAGCAACATCGACCAGATGTTTGCGTGGAACGGGGATTCCAACATCTTCTTTGCCATGGTCAAGCACCTGGAGGACAAGGTGAATGTGGAGAATGATACGGAGGTTGGACTGGTGAAGGTGATCCTGCTGGTGGAGGATTCGGAGATATACTACTCCAGGTACCTGCCGCTTTTGTACAACAACGTGCTGGAGCAGACCAAGCGGATTATCGATGATGTGAGTACCGACGAGCTTTTCAAGGTGCTGCGGCTCAGGGCACGGCCCAAGATCCTGCTGGCTACCGGCTACGAAGAGGCGATAGATATTATCAAGAAATACCGGGAGTCTTTGTTGTGCCTGATCACCGACGTGAAGTTCAGCAAAGCGGGGGTGCTCGACGAAGATGCGGGATTCAGCCTGGTGGTCCAGGCCCGCGAAATGGTCAAGGGGCTCCCCACGGTGATCCAGTCCTCCGATATCAAAAACTCGCGCCGGGCCTTCGAGCTCAAATCCACCTTTATCAACAAGAACAGTGAAACCCTCCTGCAGGATATCCGCAACTTCATCATGCACCACCTCGGGTTCGGAAATTTTGTCTACCGTGATTCGGGTGGAAGGAAGATTGCCGAAGCCAAATCGCTGAGGGAGTTCGAGCATCACATCAATTCCATTCCCAGCGAGTCGCTGGTTTACCACGGAAAGCGGGACCACTTTTCGCTGTGGCTCATGGCCCGGGGTGAGATCAAGATTGCCAAGATGATCCACCCGGTGAAGGTGACCGACTTTAAAACGCCGGCGGAGTTCAGGAATTACCTCCAGTATGTGATCAAGAAGTACCGGAATGAGTCCAACACGGGAAAAATCGTTAATTTCGAGGAGACCGCCCTGCTGGATGAATCCAATATTGTGAGCATGGGCAGCGGTGCCCTGGGGGGCAAGGGCAGGGGGTGCGCTTTTATCAATACCCTGATCTACAACCTGAATTTCTCAGAGATCATTCCCGAGATGAACATCCGCACACCACGGACTGCCATCATCGGGACCGATGAATTTGACATGTTCATAGAGCGGAACAAACTGAAGGAGATCATCCATCTGGAGACCGACTATGGGAAGATACGCAGTGTCTTCCTGCAGGGGGAGCTCTCCTACAACCTGGAGAAAAGACTCAAGGCACTGCTCAAGCTGGTGAACAGGCCCCTGGCGATCCGCTCTTCAAGCCTGCTGGAGGATTCCACCATGCAACCTTTTTCAGGGATCTTTGAAACCTACCTGATCCCCAACAACCACCCGGATTTCAAGGTGCGGTTCGATCAGCTGAAAGATGCGGTCAAACTGGTCTACTCTTCCATCTATTCACCCCAGTCCAGGAGCTACTTTGAAGCCATCAACTTCAGCCTGGAGGATGAGAAGATGGCTGTGGTGATCCAGGATGTGGTTGGCACCTACCACCAGGATCATTTCTATCCGCACATCAGCGGAACTGGACAGTCGCACAACTACTATCCGGTGGCTCATATGGAGCCTGAGGATGGGTTTGCCATCGCCGGACTTGGGCTGGGCCATTATGTGGTGAACGGGGAGCGGGCTTACCGTTTCGCCCCCAAGTATCCCAACCTGGAGATGAGTTCGCTGCAGAGCCAGGTTCGCGATTCACAGGTGGAATTTATGGCCCTGGATATGATCAATTCGGAGGTGGATTTCTGCAACATGGGTTCGGAGGCCAACCTGAACCGGCTGCCCATTTCCGAAGCGGAGAGTCAGGGCGTGCTGACCCACCTGGCCTCGGTGTATGATGCGGACAACGAGCGCATCGAATCCGGGTTGTCCACTCCCGGACCACGGATCCTGAACTTTGCCAACATCCTGAAGTATGAGTATGTGCCGCTGGCCAAGGCCCTGAACCTGATCATGGATGTGGGGAAGGAGGCACTGGGTTCACCTGTGGAGCTGGAATATGCGGTGGACCTGGACAGGGCGGAAAATGGAAAGCCTTCGTTTTTTATCCTGCAGATCAAGCCCATGCTGGGGACAGGCGTGGAGTTCACCTTCGATACCGATGCGCTTTCCAGGGAAGACATGATCATCTATGCCGAGCGGAGCATGGGGAACGGAAAGGTGGATGACATCGTGGACCTTGTGTATGTGGATCCGCAGGCCTTTGATAAGTTGCGGACCAGGGAGATTGCCGTGCAGATCGAACAGATGAACCGCAAAATGGTGACCAGTGACCGGAAGTACATCCTCATCGGGCCGGGACGTTGGGGAACACGCGATCCGTTTATCGGAATCCCGGTGAACTGGTCCCAGATCTCCAATGCCCGTGTGATCGTGGAGACCAGCCTGGAGGAGTTCCCGCTGGATGCCTCGCTGGGGTCTCATTTTTTTCATAACGTGACCTCCATGAATGTGGGTTATTTCAGCATCCATCACGACTCGCGTACCTCATTTATCCGCTGGGATGTGCTCTCTTCCCAGGAGCTGATGGAGGAGACCGGGTTTGTGAAACACATACGTTTCAGGGAACCTGTTTGTATCATGATGGACGGAAAGAAAAGAATTTCTACTATATTGAAGCATGGCTGTATCCCCGGGAATCACATATCCAACCATTGATTTCAGTCCCGTTGCATTCAATATGTTGATGCAGAAGAGGATTCGCAGGGTGTTGATCATCAGCAGCAACTACGATTTTTTCATGCTGGAGGAGGATGGCCGCATCGATGAGCAGATCTTCAACGAATATGTCTCCCTGAATCTTCGCTATCCGCCGGTTTTTATAAAGGCCACCAATGCAAAGGAGGCGTTCAGTATGATGGAGAAGGAGGATATCAACCTGGTGATCGAGATGCTGAACCTGGGTGAGGATGATGCATTCTCCCTGGCCAAACGGATCCGGAAAAAGTACAGCGAAGTTCCCATTGTGGTGCTCACCCATTTTAACCGTGAGGTGAGCATCCGGCTTCAGAACGAGGACCTGTCGGCCATCGATTATGTGTTCTGCTGGCTGGGGAATGCGAATCTGCTGCTGGCCATCATCAAGCTGATCGAGGACAAGATGAATGCGCCCTATGACATTGATACGGTGGGCGTCCAGTGCATTATCCTGGTGGAGGATTCGATCCGCTATACCTCCACCTACCTGCCCGAACTCTATAGGATCGTGATGCAGCAGTCCCGCAACTTCGTGAAGGAGGCGCTGAACGAGCACCAGCGCATGCTCCGCATGAGGGGGCGGCCCAAAATCCTGCTGGCCAAGACCTATGATGAGGCCATGGAGCTATACGAGAGCTACAAGGAAAATCTGCTGGGGGTGATCTGCGATGTGAGTTTTAAGAAGGGGGACAAGCGGGACAAGGAGCAGAAGCTGGGGGTGAAGCTGGTAGAGCAGATGCGCAGGGAGGATCCCTACCTGCCGGCACTGATGCAATCATCGGATCTCTCCAATGCCGAAGTTGCCCGAAGTATGGGGGTGGGTTTCCTGCACAAATATTCCAAATCGCTTTCCCTGGAGCTGCGCAACTTCATCATCCGGAATTTTGCATTCGGGGAGTTCATTTTCAGGGATCCGAAGACCATGGCGGAGATTGGGCGCGCCGCGGACCTTCAGGCGCTTCAGCGCAAGATCATGGAGGTCCCCGCGGAAGTCCTGGTTTTTCACACGGAGCGGAATGATTTCTCCAAGTGGCTGAATGCCAGGGCTATATTCCCTGTTGCGCAGTTGTTTAAATATGTCCGCAACGAAGATTTTAAAAATTCAAGTGACATACGGAATTACCTGTATGAAGCCATCTCCAGCTACCGCATCAGCAAGGGGAGGGGGATCATTGCGAAATTTGACAGGAACAGCTATGACTCCTACCGGACCTTCTCGCGGATCGGGGATGAGTCCATCGGCGGAAAGGCGCGTGGCCTGGCATTCATCAATTCGGTGATTGACAAGCACCAACTCTACAGCAAATTTGAGAACACGGTGATCACCGTACCCAAAACGGTGGTGATGAGTACCGATGTGTTCGATGAGTTCATGGAGACGAATGAACTCTACCGGATCGGTTTATCGGACCTGCCGGACGAAGAGATCCTGGAACATTTCGTTTCGGCCCGCTTGCCCGGGTGGCTGCATCAGGACCTTTATACGGTGATCTCGTTCGCGGAGACACCCATTGCAATACGCTCTTCAAGCAAACTGGAAGATTCACATTATCAGCCGTTTGCAGGGATCTATTCCACCTACATGATCCCGGTCAGCAAACAGGATCCCGCGCAGACCATGGAGTTGCTCTGCAATGCCATCAAGAGTGTCTATGCATCGGTCTATTTCAGGGAGAGCAAGGCGTATATCGAGGCCACTTCCAATGTGATCGACGAAGAAAAAATGGGCATTGTGATCCAGGAGGTATGCGGCACGCGCCACGGGGACTACTATTACCCCACCCTGTCGGGGGTGGCACGCTCCATCAATTTCTACCCCATTGCCCCGGAGAAACCGGAGGACGGCATGGCCAGGGTGGCATTCGGATTGGGGAAATACATCATGGATGGCGGTGTGAGCCTTCGTTTCTCACCTGCCTACCCCAGGAAGATCCTGCAGCTCTCTTCCAGCGAACTGATGCTGCGGGACACCCAGAAACAATTTTATGCACTTGACCTGCACCAGGAGAAGTACCACACGTCCACCGATGACGCGGTGAACCTGGCCAGGCTGAAGGTAACCGCTGCAGGAGATGATAAAAACCTGAAACACGTAGCCTCGGTATATGACTACCAGTCGGATGTGGTCCGTGACGGAATCAATTACGAGGGTAAAAGAATTATTACATTTGCCGGAATCCTGCAGCATGGCTCCTTTCCCCTGGCTGCCATCATCAAGGAGCTTCTGGAGATCGGTCAGAAGGAGATCAACCTGCCCATCGAGATCGAGTTTGCCGTGAACATGGACGTGCCCGAAGGGCTTCCCTATGTATTTAATTTCCTGCAGATCAGGCCTATCGTGGAGACCGACCAGTCTGCCGTCATTGATATTGAGCACGTGAAACAGGAGGAGACCATCCTCTATTCTCAAACAGCCCTGGGCAACGGTGAATTCACAGGGATCAGGGATTTTGTCTATGTGAAACCGGAGGGTTGGGATCCGGCAAAAAGCAGTGAGATCGCCGGGCGGATAGAAGCCATCAATGATGGGTTCAAAGCGGGGAAAGGGAAAGAGGAGAAAGGGAAAAGGGGACAAGTTGCGGATCTGAGCCATATGGCGAAGAACGGCTATGTGCTGGTGGGGCCGGGGAGGTGGGGTTCTTCCGACCCGTGGCTGGGGATCCCTGTGAAATGGTCACAGATCTCGGAGGCACGCGTTATTGTGGAATCGGGACTGGAGAAATACCGCATCGACCCCAGTCAGGGTACGCACTTCTTCCAGAACCTGATCTCCTTCGGTGTGGGTTACATGACCATCAACCCGTTTATCAATGATGGCTTTTACGACTACGGGTACCTGGACAGTTTGCCTGCGGTGTATGAGGACGAATGCATCAGGCATGTGCATTTCCCCGGGGAACTGGTGGTGCTTATCGACGGCAAGACCAACCGGGGTGTTGTGATAAAGCCGGTGTCAGACTCACCCGGAAGCACCGGCCAATCATGATTGACGCGTCTTGCGTATTCAGTCCGGCCGGTAAACAAAATACGGTTCGGTGCGTTAACTATGAATAAAACGTCATCATTCACACCAAAAAAACCGAACTAAAAAATGAATAAAAGAGATTTTCTAAAGACTTCAGCCATCCTTGGAGCAGGCACACTGGTTGCTCCTTCCGTGGCAACATCATGCATGAACGGCTCAGCTGCCGGCGGAGCAACGGCCTCCCTGGTGGCCACCACCCCCGAGGGTACTTTTGCCCAGCCCGAACTGGGATATGCCTTTGACGCACTGGAACCCCATATTGACGCCATGACCATGGAACTGCATTACGGCAAGCACCATGCAGGTTATACAAAGAAGTTCAATGCCGCACTGGAGCATGAAAACATGCACCCCACCGATATCTACAAGATTTTTGCCAATGTCTCCAACTACGGAGCCGGCGTGAGGAACAACGGGGGTGGATATTTCAATCACAATCTCTACTGGAAATTCATGTCACCCGACGGCGGAGGCGAGCCATCCGGTAAACTGGCTGACGCCCTTGTGAAGGATTTCGGATCTTTCGAGGAGTTCAAAAAACTGTTTTCCGCCACCGCAGCCAGTCATTTTGGTTCGGGCTGGGGATGGCTGCTGCTGGATGGTGATGGAAAACTGCAGGTGACCTCCATGCCCAACCAGGACAACCCGCTCATGGACATTGCAGAGATGAAGGGAACCCCGCTGCTCAACATCGATGTGTGGGAGCACGCCTACTACCTCCATTACCAGAACATGCGCCAGAGCTACGTGGATGCGTACTGGAATGTCATCGACTGGAATTTTGTGGGTGCACTTTACGGCGAGGCAATCGGCTAAGCGCGGGGGTACACAGCCCGGCTGCGGCGAAGCGCCCTGCTGTGGAGAACCATCCGGCTGCGACGAAGCGCCCAGGGGAGTGTCGTGCAACTGTCTCATGGGTGATACCATCATTTGATGCTATCACTATCATTCCAGTTGCTACGTACCCTGTCCCGGGAAAAAACCATTTGATTTCAACCCCTTTCTGCAGGTGCAGGGAGGGGTTTATCATGGTACCCTTTGGTGATACCCAAACCTGCTCTTAATCATACTTTCCGGTGTTGTTTAATCTCCGCAGAAACAGCAAATTTGAGTTGTTTTTTAAACCAGATAGTTTTCTCGCCAAGTGGTTATTCGCGATGCGAAAAATCCCAGTTGGCTCAAAAACATCTGGTAACAAAAACTATCTTTAACTAAAACCAAATTTTCCAGCTATGAACGTAGATACCATCATGAACGACCTGGTCAAAAAGCATCCGGGTGAGGTTGAATACCACCAGGCAGTTCGGGAGGTCCTTGAATCCATTGAGGAAGTATACAATGACAATCCCCATTTCAGGTCAGCCAACATTGTGGACCGCATCATTGAGCCCGACCGGGTCATGGTCTTCAAGGTGCCCTGGGCAGACGACCAGGGAATGGTCCATGTGAACCTGGGCTACCGGATCCAGTACAACAACGCCATCGGGCCTTACAAAGGCGGACTGCGCTTTCACCCCAGTGTGAACCTGAGTATCCTGAAATTCCTCGGGTTTGAGCAGATTTTCAAAAACAGCCTGACCTCCCTTCCCATGGGCGGTGCCAAGGGCGGGTCTGATTTCGATCCCAAAGGGAAATCCAACGCAGAGATCATGCGTTTCTGCCAGGCCTTCATGATGGAACTCTGGAACAACATCGGTCCCAATACCGATGTTCCTGCCGGGGATATTGGTGTGGGCGGCCGTGAGATCGGCTACCTCTACGGCATGTACCGCAAGCTGGCCAGGGAAAATACAGGTGTGCTTACCGGGAAGGGGCTGAACTGGGGAGGATCGCTGGTCAGGCCCGAAGCCACCGGCTTCGGATGTGTCTATTTTGCCAAGGAGATGCTGGCCACCAGGGGAGAGACTTTCGAGGGAAAACGTGTGGCGGTATCGGGATTCGGGAATGTGGCCTGGGGGGCCGCACTGAAGGTGACCGAACTGGGAGGCAAGGTGGTGACCCTGTCGGGACCTGACGGATATGTCTATGATCCCGAGGGAATTTCAGGGGAAAAGATCGAATACATGCTGGAGCTTCGTGCCTCCAATGAAGATATTGTGGCTCCTTATGCCCTTGAATTTGACAGCGCCGAATTTGTCCAGGGGAAGCGGCCCTGGGAGGTGAAGGTCGACATTGCCCTTCCCTGTGCCACCCAGAATGAACTGGACGGGAACGATGCCGCCATGCTGATGGCCAATGGCTGCATCTGCGTCTGTGAAGGGGCCAACATGCCCTGTACGCCCGAAGCCATTGAGAAGTTCCAGGAGAAAAAGCTGCTCTATGCACCTGGCAAGGCAGCCAATGCCGGGGGTGTGGCCACGTCGGGACTGGAGATGGCGCAGAACTCCATGAAGATCAACTGGAGCCGCACCGAGGTGGATGACCGGCTTCACCACATCATGACCAACATCCATGAGAACTGTGTGAAGTATGGTACCCATCCGGACGGATATGTGGACTATGTGAAAGGGGCCAACATCGCCGGTTTCCTGAAGGTGGCCGATGCCATGGTGGACCAGGGGCTGTTGTAGTGCTCAGTGCCAAGTACTCAGTGCTCAGTGCCTGAACAAGTTTGGTATTGTCAAAGTTTCGTTAAAAACCAATTTTCGGCAATATTTGTATCCGGAAATGTGTTATTTTTATTACACAGTAAATCATAATCTCATGAGGTATATTGGTTTGATATTGATTGCTTTCCTTTTGTCCGCTTGTAACGAATCCACAGATGATATGAACGATTTTTATAAATTATATGGAAGCGATTCGGCAGATGCAGCTGCATTTCTGACTGAAATTGCAAAACACAAGGTCATATTCGGACACCAGTCCGTTGGTCAGAACATTCTTTCCGGAGTGAACTGGTGGGAGGAAGAGGAGGGGATCAACCTGAATAAAATGACCACCAGGGACTTTGCAGAGCTCGGGAATGCGGTTTTTGTTGATTTCAACGTTGGGGCAAATGGTGACCCCAACGGAAAGACGGATGATTTTGCATCGCTGATGGATTCAAATTCGGCAGAACCGCCTACGCTGGCCTTTTTCAAGTTTTGTTATGTAGACATTGTGGAGAATTCAGACGTAGATGCCGTATTTGATCATTACAAGGAAAAAATGTTGGAGCTGAAGAACAGCAAGCCCGATACCAGGATTATACTGATTACGGTACCATTAACCACTATTCAGAAAGGCCTGAAGGCAACTGCCAAAAGGGTGCTGAGCATGAATCCTTCGGGATATGCAGAAAATGTCAAGCGAACGGAGTTTAATGAGCGGATGCTCAATGAGCTTTCGGGGGATTTTCCTGTATTCGACCTGGCAAAGTTGGAGTCCACACTTCCCGACGGGAAGGCCAATACTTACAGTTATGAAGGCATGGATTATCCTTGCCTGGTTGAATCCTATGCGTCAGATTCGGGGCACCTGAATGATTATGGGTCCAGGATGATGGCATTTAATCTGCTTGCATTTCTGGCCGGAGCGTTGAAATAATGCCTGCACTCCTTATATGTAAGATTTGGTCAAATTTTATTCCGATCCTTCATTAGTATTGTTATCTTCAATGTAAGATTAGCGTGGATTGGGCTTATCATTTAAGTTTTTAACAATTAATTGGATTGTTATGATCAATTCAGAAAGCATTCAAAAAGAACTATTTGCATACGCAAAGGACAATACCTTCAAAGATACCAGCAAGCTCACTTCAGAAACCATGTTGTTTGTGGAAGGAATATTTGATTCCATGGGCTTTGCCCTGTTGCTGGATTTCCTGGAAGAGAAATTCAGTGTTGTTGCCAATGACAGTGATCTGATTGAGGAGAACTTCGAATCCATACATGCCATCACAGATTTTGTGCTCAGGAAGAAAGAAATCGTAGCACAATAATTGAATTATGTGTGGTATTGCCGGCATATACAGATTTGCGGAAGGGAATGTAAAGCCTGAGGAGGTCAGGCAGATGCTGATGCAAATCCAGCACAGGGGGCCTGATGAATCGGGGATATATATCGGTCAGGGAATAGGCATGGGCAGTGTCAGGCTCAGTATCATTGACCTGGCCAGTGGTCAGCAGCCCATGACCACTGAAGAAGGGGATTACTGGATCGTATATAATGGTGAAATCTTCAATTTCCTGGAGCTTCGAAAGGAGCTTATCCAGCTGGGTTACCGGTTTCAAACCAAAAGCGATACGGAGGTCCTGCTTCTACTCTACCGTCATTATAAAGAGAAATGTCTTGAAAAACTAAACGGTCAGTTTGCTTTTGCCATCTGGGATTCCCGCCGGAAACAATTATTTCTGGCCCGGGACCGGATGGGGATCAGACCCCTGTTCTATTTTCATTCACCTCAGACCTTCGTATTTGGTTCGGAGATCAAGTGCATCCTGGAGGCCAGGCAGGTGCATGCTGCACTGAATCCGGAGAATCTGGACAAAGTATTTACCTTCTGGTCCATTCCTACACCGGGAACCATATTCAAAGACATCTTCGAGCTGCCTCCAGGCCATTATATGGTCATTGGGGAGGGGCATCATGTCATTCAATCCTATTGGGAACTTTCATTTCAATCCAGGGAAAATCCGGTTGTTTATGGTTTTGATGAAGCCCTGGATGAGTTCGAAGAGCTGATCGCTGATTCAGTGAAGCTCAGGCTCAGGTCTGATGTCCAGGTGGCTGCTTACCTGAGCGGCGGGCTCGATTCCAGTGCAACAACCCATATAATCAAGAAAATTGAGCCTGGTGTTCTGAATACTTTTTCCATTGGTTTTGAAGAGCGCGAGTTTGATGAGACCTCCTATCAGCAAATGGTTTCCAAATGGCTGGATACAAACCATCAATCGGTTGTTTGTTCCGGGGATGATATAGCCAGGAATTTCGCCCATGTGTTGTGGCATGCTGAGATCCCGCTTCTGCGCACCGGTGCCGTTCCCATGTACCTGCTTTCGAACCTGGTTAATGATCATGGGATCAAAGTGGTGATCACAGGGGAGGGTGCCGATGAATTCCTGGGAGGGTACAACATTTTTAAAGAAACACTGATCCGGGAGTTCTGGTCGCGGCAACCCGATTCAAGGATCCGGCCCCTGCTGCTTCAAAAACTCTATCCCTACCTGGCCCAGTTCCAGGGAAAGAGCGGCAATATGCTCAGGTTCTTTTTCGGACACCGCCTCACCGAGACGGATTCCCTGATCTACTCCCACCTGGTGCGGTGGAACAACTCCAACCACATTAAAACCCATTTCAGTGATTACATCAAAGGATCCCTGGGGGATGATCCGGTTGAATCACTAATCGGAACACTTCCTGCAGGTATGGCTGACTGGGATCTGTTGTCCAGAGCACAGTGGATCGAATCTAAGCTGTTCCTTTCAGGTTACCTGCTCTCCTCACAGGGGGACCGAATGTCGATGGCTCATTCGGTGGAAGGACGGTATCCCTTTCTGGACCACCGGGTGGTTGAGTTTTGCACCAGGCTCCGGTCCGGGGACAAAATCAGGGGCCTGAATGAAAAATACCTGTTAAAGAAACTGATGGAGGGCCGGTTGCCCGACCAGGTGATTTCCCGCCCCAAGCAGGCATACAGGGCCCCCGTAGCCTCCAGTCTGCTTTCTGCCAAGGCACCCGGGTACCACCGGGAAGCCATGTCACCGGATCAGATCAACAAGTTTGGGATTTTTAATCCGGACTCGGTGCAGAAGCTGATTGGGAAAATGCATTCAGGCGGGAGTATTACCGAGAATGACAACATGGCCATTGCAGGGATTCTCTCCACTCAGATCCTGATGGATTTTTTTATTGCTGGCAACAATCCGTTCAGGGAGAAGGAGATGCGGACCAAATGCCCGGTATATTTTGACAAGAAACCAAACTCCAATTCATAGAAAATGAAAAGCAAAACATTTCATAAAAATATACTGAAGGTTGAAAACATCGAAGCACTGGTGGAGCAAATTACCGGGAGGATCAGGTCGGACGTTATGGAACGCTTCCGCAGGAGAGGCGGGGTTGTGGGAATCAGCGGCGGAATTGATTCCTCCGTCACTTTGGCCCTGGCTGCCAGGGCCCTGGGTCCGGAAAATGTTCTGGGGGTCATGATGCCGGAAAAGGATTCCAGTCCGGACAGCCAGGAGCTGGCCACCTTGCTTGCAAAGAAGTTCAATGTGGAAACCGTGGTGGAGAACATTACCGAGGCGCTGCGTGGATTTGCTTGCTATGAGCGTCGGGACCAGGCAGTTCGGGAGGTCTACCCCAGGTACGATCCCCTGGTTCATAAAATGAAGATCGGCGTGAAACAGAACAATCCCAGCTCGAACCTTCCCCCCATCTTTTACCTGACGGTGGTGGAACCGGATGGCACTGAGATCGTCACCAGGCTTCCCTCCAGGCAGATGAGAACCATCATCGCAGCCTCCAATTTCAAACAGCGATCCAGGATGTCATTGCTCTATTTCCACGCCGAAAGATTGCACCATTGCGTGATCGGAACACCCAACAAACATGAGGTGGACCAGGGCTTTTTTGTGAAATTCGGGGATGGAGGCAGTGATCTTTTTCCCATTGGAAATCTTTACAAAAGCCAGGTTTATCAGTTGGCTGAATACCTGGGTGTGCCCCGTGGAATCATTGAAAGGACCCCCACAACCGATACCTACAGTGCCGAACAGACACAGGAGGAGTTTTTCTATCAGTTTCCATTTGAGCAAATGGATCTGCTCTGGTATGGTTTTGAGAACAACCATGCACCAGCCGAAGTGGGGAAGGTCATGGGAATGACCGAGAAGGATGTTCAGATGACTTTCGCGAACTTTGCCCGAAAGAAAGAGACCACCAATTACCTGAGGATGCAGGCCATTAACGATTATCATTTTTTATGAACGCTTTTGATTATCTCCTGGGTGTATCGGGAGTTCTGAAAAAATCCTTTCTCCTTGGGAACAAGGAGCAAATGACCTATGATGTGCTTCATGATCACGCCGCCAGGCTTGCCGCTTACCTGTCTGATACCTTCGGACAAAACAACAACATCCTGCTGGTCAGCCCCAATTCTTCTTTCTTCATTGTGGCCTACCTGGCCATCATGAAATCAGGAAATGTTTGTGTACCCCTCAATCATTCCATTGAAGATAACAACCTCTCCTTTGTGGTGGATCTGTGCGATGCACGCATTGGTTTTATTGCTCCCTCGCTGAAGAGCGGGAAATGGGATTTTCTGGAACATGTGATGTATGACTATTCGACCCTGATCAGTGGCAGGAAGGCGGGCCGGAGCACTCCTTCTGACATGGAGGAATTTGACGGGGACAGGCTCGCCGAGATCATCTTCACTTCCGGATCCACCGGTGAGCCCAAAGGAGTGATGATCACCCACGGGAACATCATTGCCAATACGGAATCGATTATCCAATACCTGAAGCTGACCGGGGAGGATATCATCGAAATAGTACTGCCCTTTTATTACTGTTACGGTCTTTCGTTGTTGCATACCCACATGAAGGTGGGCGGAAGCATCGTTCTGAACAACACATTTATGTTCCTGGGGTCGGTGATCAACGACCTGAACAACTATGGATGTACCGGTTTCTCGGGTGTTCCCAGCCATTTCCAGATCCTGCTCCGCAAGACCCGGTCCTTCAAGGAGGCCCATTTCCCCAGGCTTCGTTATGTGACCCAGGCCGGAGGGAAGCTTCACAATGCATTTATCAGTGAATTTACCGGGCACTTTCCCGATGTGAAATTTTATGTGATGTACGGGCAAACGGAAGCAACTGCCAGGCTCTCCTATCTTCCGCCTGAGAAGCTGGAGGAGAAACTCGGTTCGCTGGGAAAGGCCATTCCCGGGGTAACGCTGGAGATCATGGATGAAGCCGGAAATTTAATTCGGGAAACCAATGTGGTGGGAGAGCTGGTGGCCCGTGGAGGTAACATCATGAAAGGATACCTGGGTGATCAGGCTGGAACCGCTGAGATCCTGAAGGACGGCTGGTTGCATACGGGCGACCTGGCCTATAAAGACAGGGAGGGCTATTACTACCTCACGGCCCGTGTGAAGGAGATCATCAAGGTGGGTGGGAGAAGGATCAGCCCCAAAGAGATTGAGGAGGTGATTGTCTCCATTCCCGGGGTGGTGGATTGCTCCATTTCCGGCGTGTTTGATGACTACCTGGGGGAAGCACTGAAAGCGGAAATTGTCCTTGCCGATGCAAAGAATTCAGTCATCGACGAATCGTTTGTCCGGCAATATTGCGGAACGCGGCTGGCTTCGGAAAAGGTGCCCGGGATCATTCAGTTCAAAAACAACCTGGAGATCGCTTCCACCGGTAAAAAGGTCAAAGGCCGGAATCCAGATAGGCCTTGAAATCATCGTAGGAAGCCTTCATCCGTGTGGCGTGTTTCTCCCGGTGTTCAAAGGCTGCCAGGCGTTCAGGAACCTCTACCGGTATGCCTGTTGCTTTCTCCACGCTCTCCCTGAATTTGGCCGGGTGGGCAGTCTCCAGAAAGATCCCTGTCTGTGCGGGATTTTCATCCAGGTAATTCCGGGCAGCCTGGTAGCCGGTGGCACCGTGGGGGTCACACAGGTAACCTGTTTTACTGTATACCCTGCTGATGATCTCCCTGATTTCACGGTCTGAAAAGCTGTAGCCGTGCATGTGCCGGGTGATCCATTCATGGTTGTTCCGGAACAGGTCCAGGATCCGCTCGAAGTTGCTGGGATCGCCCACATCCATGGCATTGGCCAGGGTGGGAATGGAGGGGCGGGGAGTGAACTTCCCGGTCAGAAGATAGGAGGGGACCACGTCGTTGATGTTGTTGGCCGAGAGGAAGGTATGGACCGGGAGCCCCATTTCCCTTGCCACCAGTCCGGCCGTCATGTTCCCGTAGTTCCCGCTGGGTACGGAGAAAAAGAATTCCTGATCAGGGGAAGGAAGCTGGGCCCATGCCCTGAAATAGTAAAAAGCCTGGGGCAGGAAACGCGCCAGGTTGATCGAGTTGGCCGAGGTAAGGGTCATCCGGTCGGTGAGCCCGATGTCCATGAAGGCATCCTTCACCAGTTTCTGACATTCATCGAAAGTCCCCTCCACCTCCACGGCTGAGATGTTTTCGCCCAGGGTGGTGAACTGTTTCTCCTGGAGCGGACTAACCAGGCCTGAAGGGTAGAGCACATGGACCCTGATCCCGGGAACGCCAAGGAAACCATTGGCCACAGCACTGCCCGTATCCCCCGAGGTGGCCACCAGTACATGGACATCATCCTTCATATCCCGGGTGTAATATCCCAGCAGCCGGGCCAGGAACCGGGCACCCACATCCTTGAACGCCAGGGTGGGCCCGTGGAAAAGCTCCAGGGAATAGAGTTCCTCCTCAAGCTGTACCAGGGGGGTGTCAAAATTTACGGCTTCCTCAACAAGGGGAGTCAGCTCTCCCATGGGAATATCTTCGCCAAAAAGGAGCCCCGATAACTCCACGGCGATTTCGGTCAGGTTCATTTCCCTGATGGCTATCAGCCGCTCCCTGGTGAGGATCGGGATGGAGCAGGGCATGAACAGTCCGCGGTCGGGGGCCAGCCCCCGAAGCAAGGCCTCCCTGAGGCCGAACCGGAATTTGTTATTTTTTGTGCTGTAGTAATTCATTGTTTCTTTTTACAGGATACGGCAGCCCGCTTCACTTATTTTGGATATATACACGGAAGCCTCCAGGCCCCTGTGAATAAAATGAGATTTCATCACACTTCCCACGGAAACTGCCATCTCTTCTCCGCGGCAGAGGCTGAATACGGCTGGCCCTGAACCTGAGAGCCCGGTTCCCACGGACCCTGCATCCAGGGCAGAGCTTCTCAGCACCTCAAAATCCGGCAGTTGCTTTGTCCTGTATGGTTCTGCGAATACATCCATCACAGAGCGTCTGATCAGGGGATAGTCGCCGGTGACCAGACCGGCCACAAGTCCCGCCAGGTTCCCGCACTGCTGAAGGGCGGTTTTCAGGGGCACCTCGTCCGGGATCAGTTTTCTGCTCTCCACGGTGCGGATCTCCAGCCGGGGATGAACCACGGCACACCAGAGGTCGGCGGGATAGGGTATATGCTTGATGTCCAGTGGATCGTAGCTTCGGATCAGGGTGATCCCTCCCAGCAGGGCAGGGGCAATGTTATCGGCATGGACCGCACCGCTGGCTAATTTTTCACCCTCCATGGCATAGAGGATCAGGGCTTTCGTATCAAAGGGACAGCCGAGGATTTCGTTCACCCCTACAACCGCAGCCACACAGCTGGCTGCACTTGAGCCCACACCGCTGCCGGGATTGATCTTTTTTGTGAACACCAGGTCGAATCCCTCTTTGTTGCCCAACTCAGCCAACAGGGCAGCTGCTGCCACAGCTGCCACATTCTTCCCGGGATCCAGGGGCAGGCTGCAACCCGATTCATCCACCAGCACCAGGGTCCCTGTCCCGTTTCTGCGGACGATCAGCTCATCGCCCGGGGCCTCCAGGGCAAAACCCAACAGGTCAAAACCCGGTCCCACGTTGGAGACGGTTGCCGGTCCGAATACTTTTACCTCATCTCGCTTCAAATCTCTGATAATTTATTAAACAGTTCGTCATTGATCTCGCGCAATGACCTGATTTTCATGTGGGCAGCATCAAAACGGGTCTGCCCGTATTCATGGGGGTCGGGCATGGCCAGCACCTTCATCCTGGCCGCCAGGGCCGAGACGACTCCAAAAAAGGAGTCCTCAATGGCCAGACAACCTGTGGGATCCACACCCAGTTGCTTTACCGTATGCAGGTAGATCTCCGGATGCGGTTTTCCCGGCATGATCCCGGCGGCGGAGACCACCAGGCTGAAGAGCTCCCTGAGCTTGTATCTCTCCAACACTGCATCGATGTGCTTATGGGTGGAGCAGGATGCCAGTGCAACGGGGAGCCCTTTCTCCCGGAAAAAACGGACGGACTCCCGGGCTCCCTCCATGAGCGGTACCCGGGTGCGCATGTTTTCCACCATCTGGTCATCGTACCTTTTCATCAGCTCCTCCCGGGACACAGATGTGATTTGAAAACCATCGCACCAGTAATTGACCATATCCTTGGTGACCAGCCCCCTGGTCTGCTTCAGCAAAGGTTGGGTAAGTCCGATACCCAGTTCCCCGAACAGCTCCACTTCGGACTGCTGCCACAGGTTCTCGGAATCGATCAGGACCCCGTCCATGTCAAAAATTACAGCTCGTATTGTCATACGTTGGCCACTCTGATAATATCCGCAAACACCCCTGCCGCTGTTACATCCGCCCCGGCACCATAGCCCTTTACAATCAGGGGGAGTTCCAGGTAGCGGTCCGTGGTGATCATGATGATGTTGTTGCTGGCCTCCAGGGGATAAGCAGGGTGGGATGCATCCACTTCCACGAGCCCCATTTTTCCCCTGCCTTCATCCAGGGTGGCCAGGTAGCGCCATTTCAATCCTTTTTCTGCCATGACCCTTCGTTTCTCCTCGAATTCCGCATCCAGTAACTTCACTTTTTCCCAGAATGAATCCAGCGAACCCTCGAACAGCGCATCGGGAAGGAAGGGTGTCACCCGGATATCCTCCTGTTCCATGACATAACCCGATTCCCTGGCCAGGATCAGTAACTTCCGCTTCACATCGGTTCCGCTCAAATCAAGCCTGGGGTCGGGTTCCGAATACCCCGCTTCCATGGCCATGCGGATGGCTTTGCTCAAAGGTATCTTTTTGCTCAAACTATTGAAAATAAAATTGAGCGTTCCCGAGACCACCGCCTCCAGTTTCAGGATCCGGTCCCCGCTGTGCATCAGGTCATTGATGGTACCGATTACCGGCAGGCCGGCTGCAACGTTCGTCTCAAAACTGAATTTCACCCCCCGGTGGATGGCGTTCTGCTTCAGCTCTTTATAGAGGCTGTACTGGGAGCTGCAGGCGATCTTGTTCGCCGTTACCACCGATACATAGGAGTCCATCAGCCTCCCGTAACACATGGCCACAGCCTGGTTGGCTGTGCAGTCAATGAAGACCGAGTTTCGCAGGTTGTTGCTCCGGATCTCCTCCACGTACCGGTCCAGATCGGCGGCCGATCCGCCCTCCAGCCGCTCCCGGAAGGAGCCGGGATCTATCCCTGCCGGGTCTACAACCATCTTCCGGCTGTTGGTGATTCCAACCAGGTTGATTTTCAGTTTGTGGGTTTTAATCAGCTTCTCCCGTTGCTTGTCCAGCTGTTCAATCAGCCGCTGCCCCACTTTCCCCAGTCCGGCCACATAGAGGTGGAGCTCCCGGTAATCGGAGAGGAAGAATCCTTCATGGATCACGTTCAGTGCTTTTCGCAGGCTCTCTTTCCGGATGACCACCGAGATGTTCAGCTCACTGGAGCCCTGGGCCGTGGCAATGACGCTGATCCCGTTCCTTCCCAGTGATTTGAAAAGGATGGCTGATATGCCCGGTTTGTGGCGCATTCCCTCGCCTACGATGGCAATGATGGAGAGCTCACTGATCACTTCGATCTCCATCTCCTCCCGGTGGTCGATCTCTATCTCAAACTCCTCCCTGAGGGCTGTCACGGCAATGGCAGCATCGGAGGGTGAGACAGCAAATGAGATGGTCATTTCGGAGGAGGCCTGGGTGATCAAAATGACGTTGACATTGTAACGGGCCAGGGAGGTGAAAACCCTTGCCGAGGTACCTGTTTTACCCACCATCCCGGTACCGCGAACGGTGATCAGTGTAATGTCGTCGATGGACGAGATACCTTTGATCATCTCACTCTGGTTGCACTGGACATCCCTTGAAATCAGGGTGCCTGGCAGGGAGGGATTGAAAGTGTTCTTTACCCGGATGGGAATGTTTTCCTTGTATGCCGGTGTGAGGGTGGGGGTAAAGATCACTTTGGCCCCGAAATGGGAGAGTTCCATGGCCTCCTCGTAACTCATGCACTCCACGGGGTAGGCTTTGGAGACAATGCGCGGATCGGCAGTCATGAACCCGTTCACATCGGTCCATATCTCCAGCACATCGGCACCCAGGGCCGCTGCAAGAATGGCAGCTGTGTAGTCCGATCCGCCCCGGCCCAGGGTGGTGGTGCGGCCCTGGTCGTCGGATGCCACAAAACCGGGCAGTATGGCCAGTTTTTTCAGATCCTTCAGCTTGCTCCTGATCTTCCCGTTGGAGATGGCAAAGTGGACGGTGGCATTCCCAAAATTACTGTCGGTATGGATCAGCTGGCGGGAATCCAGGTAGATGGCATTCTCCACATAACGGGCGATGATGGTGGCCGAGAGCCGTTCCCCGAAACTGAGCAGGAAGTCCAGGGTTTTCTTGCTCAGATCCTGCAACAGGTAGATTCCCTGCAGGGCATCCTGGAACTCCTCCACCAGTGAGGAGACCTCCCGCAACGTAAAATCACGGATCTCACCAGTCATCAGTGTTTCGACCGTCTCCACATGACGGTCGCGGATGGTTGTCATCTCCTCCCGGAAGGCAGGATTTCGCTCACTGGCCAGGGAGGCGATGCGGATGATCTGGTCTGTAAGCCCCCCGAAGGCACTGACCACCACCGCACAGGGCACGGTCTGTTCCTCAAGGATCTGTTTCACGGTCTTTATATTGCCGGGGGTGCCTACAGATGTTCCACCGAATTTCAGGACTTTCATGGTTCCAATTTTTATTCAGGGTCTCCCTTAAGCACTTTGTGTGGTCATGTTCCGGTCCACTTTTTTGATCAGTCCCTGCAATACATTGCCCGGACCCACTTCGGTAAATGAGGTGGCACCATCGGCAATCATGTTGACAACGGTCTGGGTCCATCTCACCGGTGCGGTAAGCTGTGCCACCAGGTTTTCCCTGATCCGGGCAGGATCGGATGAGGGCAATGCATTGACGTTCTGGTATACCGGGCATACCGGTATACTGAAGGGTGCGTTTTTGATGGCCTCTTCCAGTTCGGCCCTGGCCGGTTCCATGAGGGGTGAGTGAAAGGCTCCCCCCACCGGCAGCTTGAGGGCTCTTTTTGCGCCTAACTCCGATAACTGCTTTAGGGCCAGATCGATGCCTTGAACTGAACCGGAGATGACGATCTGACCCGGACCGTTGTAATTGGCCGCAACAACAACCTCGTCAATCCCGCTGCAAACGGCTTCCACCTGTTCATCATCCATGCCCAGGATCGCTGCCATGGTGGAAGGCTCTGCCTCACAGGCCTTCTGCATGGCCATGGCCCGCTTGAAAACCAGGCTCAGCCCGTCGCTGAAGGAGAGTGTGCCATTGGCCACAAGCGCTGAGAATTCCCCCAGTGAATGCCCCGCCACCATCCGGGGCTGAAACCCTTCGATGGTGGTGGCAAGGATTACCGAATGGAGGAAAATGGCAGGCTGGGTTACCCCGGTCCGCTTCAGATCCTCAGGGGTTCCGCCAAACATCACATCGGTGATCCGGAATCCCAGCTCCTGGTTGGCCTGCTCGAACAACTCCCTTGCCTGGGAGTGAGTGTCATACAACTCCCTGCCCATACCCACAAACTGCGCCCCCTGTCCGGGAAATACATATGCCTTCATGAATACCGTTTAAAAGTTCAGCAAAAGTACAAATTTATTGCGATTCTGACAGCTAACGAAGGTTGGCCCCGATCAGGTGGATGAACTCCTCACGGGTTTTATCGGATTTCATGAATCCTCCCGTAAAGGCCGATGTGGTGGTGACCGAATGTTGTTTCTGAACGCCGCGCATGACCATGCAGAGGTGGAGTGCCTCGATAACCACAGCCACACCCAGAGGTTTGAGTGTCTCCTGGATGCAGTCCCGGATCTGTACCGTGAGCCTCTCCTGGACCTGCAGCCTGCGGGCATAGGCATCCACCACCCTTGCGATCTTGCTGAGCCCGGTAATCCGGCCATCGGGAATATAAGCCACATGGGCCTTCCCGATGAAAGGAAGCATATGGTGTTCACACATGGAAAAGAGTTCGATATCCTTTACGATGACCATCTCTTCATAATTCTCATGGAACATGGCCGATTTAATAAGATCCATGGGATCGGTCCCATATCCCTGGGTGAGGAACTGCAAGGCTTTGGCAACCCGCTCCGGTGTGTCCTTCAACCCTTCCCGCCGGCCGTCCTCGCCCAGCAGATCCAGGATACCGCGGTAGTGTTCCGTAAGTTTGACGGTGGTTTCATCATCCCACCGGTCGATCCTGCTGTAACCGCCTGTCATGTTCTCTCCCAATCCGTTGTTGATTTTATCCATAACTTTTATTTTCCAAAATATTCCACTGAATTGTTCTCTGTTTCCTGTAGTTTCACCGAATGCAGGGTGACACCCAATGCGTTGATATGTGGCTCCAGCTCATCCCAGATCCCCATGGCCAGGTTTTCGGTGGAGATATATTTCCCTTTCATGAAATCCACCTCCAGGTTGATGTTTCTATGGTCCAGCTTCCCGATCACCCGGTCCCGGATGATGCTGCCCAGTTGCTTGAGATCCACCACATAACCGGAACCAGGATTCACGTCCCCGGCAATGGTCACCCACAGGATATAGTTGTGGCCGTGCCAGTTGGGATTGGAGCACGGCCCGTAGATCTTCTCATTCTCCTGGTCGGTGAGTGCAGGATTGAAAAGCCTGTGGGCTGCACTGAAACGTTCTCTGCGCGTGAGGTAAACCATGGTAAGTTCTATAACAAAGTAACGAAATTATCGGTGAGGTTGTTCGCCGTCCCGGTATAAAACTTTTATGAAAATGCTTATCTTGTAAGCTATGATTGTAGTCACCGGAGCGGCGGGCTTCATCGGAAGCAACCTCGTCACCGGGCTCAACCGGGCCGGGTACAAAGACCTGATCCTGGTGGATGATTTCAGCCACCGGGAGAAGGAGAGGAACTATGCCGGGAAGGGTTATTCGGAACTGGTGGACCGCAAAGTGTTTCAACCCTGGGTGGAGAAGAACCACCGGCAGGTGCAGATGATCATTCACCTGGGTGCCCGGACCGATACCACCGAGTTCTCCTGGGAGGTATTCAGGGAACTGAATGTGGATTATTCAAGGAGGGTATTCAGCCAGTGCGTGGAATTCGGCCTTCCCCTGATCTATGCCAGCTCTGCTGCCACCTACGGACTGGGAGAACATGGTTATTCCGATTCACATGAGGTGGTTGCGCACCTGGAGCCTATGAATCCTTACAGCCGGAGCAAGCAAGCCTTTGATACCTGGGTGCTGGAGCAGGAGAGAAAGCCGTTTTTCTGGGCCGGGCTCAAATTCTTTAATGTTTACGGGCCCAACGAATACCACAAGGGAAGAATGGCTTCGGTGGTGTATCATGCCTATAAGCAGAT
>CAYVRK010000036.1:4288-44722 GCA_964453785.1 uncultured Bacteroides sp. | reverse complement strand
TCAGGGCCTCCCTGACAATGTATCTGATCTGCACCGGCTTTTTTTCCTGCCTGTTATTCCTTACCGGCTGTTCCGGGACAAAGAACAAAACCGTTGAACTTTTTTATAACCCGCAATCTCCTGTTATTATGTACGGTGTGGACCGGTTGTCTGATCACCTGACGGCCTCTGGCTTTTCTGTGGCAGAGCCGGGTAAAACCACCCGTTCTGTGACAGGCATCTCCCTATTGACGCCCGGTGGTTCCCTTGACAATCAACAGGAGAAGCTATTCTCAGATCATATTTCAGGGATTTTATCCGACGGATATGAAATTGTCAGAGAGGGCAACCAGATTTATATCATCGGGCGGACGGACCGGGGGTGCCTTTACGGAATCATGGACCTGATGGAACAGCTGGGTCCCGGTTGTGACTTTGGAAAGGTCAAAGAAACCAGGGTCAATCCGGCATTCTCCTTCCGGGCCATCAAATTCAACCTGCCCTGGGCCCCCTACCGGCCCGGACCGGCCACCGATCTGCACCGGGAAACCTGCAGGGACCCGGAGTTCTGGGAGGCCTTCCTGGATATGATGGTGGAGAACCGGTTCAATGCCCTGACCCTGTGGAGTGCCCACCTCTTCCCCTACATGATCCGTGCTGAAAATTTCCCGGAGGCAACCCCGTTCAGCGACCCGGAGCTAAAGGAATGGCAGGCGTTCTGGAAGCAACTTTTCAAAATGGCCCGGGAGCGAGGAATCGAAACCTACCTGGTGAACTGGAACATCGTGGTCTCCCCCGAATTTGCAGATGCCTATGGAGCTGTTCTGCACAATGACCTGTCAGACCAGGTGAAGAGATACACCCGGGAGTCGGTTACACAACTGATCAACGAATACGGGGACCTGACCGGGCTGGGGGTGACTTTGGCCGACTGGATGGGGAACTGGGGGGAACAGAAGATGAGTCCGGCTGACAGGGAAGAGTGGATCCGGGAGACCTTCGTGGAGGGAATGAAAAAGGCCAACCGCGAGATAAAATTCATCCACCGTGCCGTGCTGGCCGGCGATCCGGGAGAGATGCGGAGGGTAATCGACGATGCCGCTCTTCCCGAGAAAACAATCGTGGAAGTAAAATTCAACTGGTCACATGCCCACTCCACACCGCATCTTTCGCTCACCCATTCCAATGACCAGGGCTCCATCATGCGTGGCTTCTGGGATCCCGAACCGGAAAACTACTTCATCGCCTGGATGATGCGGAATGAGGACTTTTTCGTGCTTCGTTGGGGGGACCCCTATTTCATCAGGGAGCATATCAGCGAAAACCACCACAGCTATGTGGATGGCTATTTTGTGGGCTCCGAGGGGTATATCCCCGCAAAGGATTATTCCTTCCGGGATGACATTCAAAAAACCTGGAAATATGCCTTCCAGAAACAGTGGTTGTTTTACCACCTGTGGGGAAGGCTTCTTTTCAACCCGGAGGAAAGCAATGAATCCCTTGCCAGGGCCTTTGAAACGCGTTATCCGGAAGTGGATCCGCAGGATATGCTGGAAGCTTACAGCCTGGCCTCCTCGGTGCCCCTGCAGCTGGCTTCGTTTTTCAAATCCACCTGGGATTTCACCCTCTACTCGGAAGGATTTCTGGCCCCCTGGATCATCGGTTTCGATGACGGAAAATCGCCTTTCATCTCCCTGGAGGAGCTGGTACGCCACGAAACGCTCGATGCCAGGTATATGAGCATCGGGGATTTCTGTGAAAAAAGGGCACAGGGAATCCGGATTCCCGGGGAGCGCATCACACCGCCGGAGCTGGCCGGACAGGTGGAGGCTGATTGTGAACTGGCCATGAAACTGGTCGCTGATTTCAGTAATGAAGCCCGGGATCCCACACTGGTCTCTGAACTCGACGACCTGGAAACATGGTGTCACCTGGGATTCTATTTTGCCGACAAACTCCGGGCAGGGGTGGCCTGGGAGACAAACAGGATCACCGGTGAAAAGGCTGAAAAGGAAGCGGCCATCCGGTATATCACCAGGTGCATGGGCCACTGGGAGAACGTGGTGCGGCTGACAAAAAAGCAGTATCAGCCCATGCCCTATGTAAGCATGGGGCATCACCAGCAGAAATGGCCCGGATTCACCGCCTTCCACTGGGACCTGTTCAGCGGTGAAGTCCGTGCCGACCTGGAATTTGTTCTGCAGGGACGATGAAGTCAAAGAGGTTTGCTATTCCCTGGTTGTGGTCTTAATTGGAAAAAGAAGCCCCAAATTTAACAGATAAATTGCTTTTAACTAACTTATGCCCTCCGTAAATAAGAACAACGCCATGGGCAAAAGGGACCGGACACTGACAACCATCAAGACCCTGCTCAGCACGGGACTGCTCGCAATCACCGTGGTGCTGACCGTCCAGTTGATCATTCTGGCCAAAGAGAACCAGGAACGAAAAATCGACCTGGCAGAGATCAACCATGTGAGGTACGGTTTGCTGAATGCAGATGCATGGAAGGAACAGGTCACCCTGATCATGAGCAAAAGAATCCTTGAGTTTGACCTCACTCCCGAAAACCGGGGAGAGCTGCAGGAGAGCCTGGAAATCATTATGTATGGTTTGCTGGATGACCTTGAGGCAGTGATCGAGGAGCGAACCTCGGGCCAGTTCGCAGGGATGAAAAAATGGATCGCCGGAATGGTGCTGGATGTGAACCAGCTCAGGGACAGTGTGCCCTCGTATGCCGGCCAGGTGTTGGATGAGATCAACAAACCTTCCACCAAAAAAGCGGTCCAGACCTACCTGTCCGACAAACTGGGAGACCTCTCTGATGCCACCTACAACCTGGACAGCCTGGGTCTTGTGGATGAAATCCTGCTGAAATACGACGCGCCCACTGAAGCGGATTGCAAAGCAATGCTCAGGACAGATATTGATCAGAATACGGAGGTAATCAGCATCCGCGTCATGCTGATCCTGCTCTTTGTCCTGCTGATCTTCCTTTTAAATACCATCACCCGGGGAACGCTGACCAGGCTTCAGTCCCCGCTGCTGATCCTCTCCTCAGCCTGCCTGCTCATCGGCGGCATCCTCACACCCATGATTGACCTGGAGGCCAGAATCGACATGCTGCAGTTTCAGCTGATCGGCGAGATGGTTGTTTTCAGGGACAACATCATATACTTCCAGAGCAAGAGCATCACCGACATTGTGGAGATCCTGATACGTGACGGGGCATTTGAGATGATATTCGTGGGGATCCTGATCTTTACCTTCAGTATCGTTTTCCCGTTTACCAAACTGATCAGTTCTTACCTCTGGTCGCTCCATATCAGGAACCTCAATGAAAACAGGCTGATCCGCTTCTTCGTTAAGAAATCGGGAAAATGGTCCATGGCCGACGTCATGGTCGTGGCGATCTTTATGGCTTACATCGGTTTTAACGGAATTGTGGGTAGTCAGCTCGATATGATGAAGAAATCATCCGAAGCCGTGGATATCTTCACCACCAACGGGACCAAACTACTGGGCGGGTTCTACCTCTTCCTCTCATTCTGCATTTCAAGCCTGGTGCTCTCTGAGATACTGGTCAGGAAATCACAGAATCCAAATGGATGAAAAAGATCGCCATCATCGATACGGGATATGAATCCTACGATTGCGAACGCCAGCTGTTTGCCGCTGCAGGATATGAACTGATCATCTTCCAGGGAAAGGAGAAAGGGGGAACACGGCTTTTTGAGTTCGCAAAAGATGCAGAAGGAATCCTGGTAAGGGACCGGAAGGTGGGTCCTGCTGAACTGGAGCTGATGCCCCATTTGAAAGCAATTGTGAGGTATGGAGTAGGATACGACAACATCAACCTGGAAGCTGCCCGGGAGCGCTCCATCCGTGTGGCCAATGTACAGGGATATGCCAGCCATTCGGTTTCCGACCATGCCCTTGCGCTGATGTTTGCCTGTACCAGAAACCTGCAGGGTAAGCGGGAAGGATCCTTTGGCGTTCCTCCCAGGAAAGAGGTCCTGGAATTGCACAACAAGATCCTGGGCATCATCGGTATCGGAAGGATCGGAAGCCAGCTGGCTTTAAAAGCCTCCCCCCTTTTTAAAGAAATAGTGGCATACGATCCCTATAAATCATTGGAGTACATGACCAGGCTGAATGTAACCCGTGTAGCGTTGCCTGATCTGCTCCGGGAGAGCCATGTGATCAGCCTCCATTGCAACCTCACCGATGAAACCCGGCACATCCTGGATAATTCCGGGTTTGAGATGATGGCACAAAAACCAGTCATCATCAATACATCGCGGGGACCGGTCATTGATGAGCAAGCGCTGCTCAAAGCACTTGAGGATGGGACTGTCCACAGTGCCGGACTGGACGTGTTCGAAAAGGAGCCTCCGGGTAAGGAGCAGGCAGAACTCCTCGGACACCCCCTGGTTGTCACCACACCCCATGTGGCCTGGTATTCAGAAAATGCGGTGAAGATCCTCCAGAAACGGGCCGCGGAAAACATGGCGGGATTGCTTCTGGGAAAGCAGGTTGATGATGAATTATAAACACATCCCTATGAAAAAAATACTTTTAATAAGCATGGCCATGCTGGGTATCCTGGCCGCAGAAGTGGAGGGACAGGATCAAGGCCAGTGGCCTGCCCGTTCTTCATCCATCTCCCTCTATGCAGGGACCCTGGGATTTGTCACTCCCCTTTCTGTACAATACGAACACCTCTGGCATAAAAAGAAGGGGCATATCGGAATCTCCACCGGAATCACCAACTCATTCTATAGTATTGATGAGAATAGCAGTGCTTTCCTGGGCGCTTACCTGGCCATGGTTTACATGATTGGAATGGATAACCACCATTTTGAGGCAAGGATTGGGGCCTCCTATCACCCCATATACCTTTTCCCTGAATTCGGAACAAAGAATGAGGAAATTCCTTTCATGCCGGTGGTCACCCTGGGCTACAGGTTCCAAAAACCCGGGGGCAACCGGTTCTACCGTGTTTCATTCGGTACCGGGGGTATCGGAGCCGGGATCGGATTTGTGTTTAACCAGCCTGTTCATCGTGAAAAAGTGTAACTGAGACGTCTATGCCCACACTGCTCCTCGATAAGAAAAAATGCCTCCGTAACATGGAGAGAATGGCCGGTAAGGCTGCTGAAAAAGGACTCTCTTTCCGCCCCCATTTCAAGACCCATCAATCGGCAGAGATCGGGAGCTGGTTCAGGGCATATGGTGTCTCCTCAATCACTGTCTCCTCTTTCCGGATGGCAGCCTACTTTATCCGCTCCGGGTGGAAAGATATTCTGGTGGCATTCCCATTCAACCCCCATGACCTGGCCCGGCTCAATGCACTGTCCGGAGCAGCCAGGATCTCCATCCTGCTGGACCATCCTGCCGCGCTGCCCTTCCTTGAACGACTGGACCATCCGGTGGACTTCTACGTGGATGCTGATACCGGATACGGCCGGACCGGGATCAAAGCCGAAGATATGGAGGGTATTGAAAACCTGCTCAATGCCAGCCACTCCGTCAAAAAGTTGCACTTCAGGGGATTTTACTGTCACGCAGGTCACTCCTATAAATCAGCTGATCCGGGAATTAAAAACCGGATCCACCAGAAGGCCAGGCAGGACCTTGCCAATTTGAAAAAGCAGTTCAGTTCCTATGATCCCCTGGCCCTTTACGGCGATACACCCAATTGCAGCATCCAGGAGAATTTTAACGGGATTGATGAGATCACACCGGGCAACTTTGTCTTCTTTGACCTGATGCAGCTTGCGCTTGGTTCATGCACACCGGACGATATCGCCGTGGCCATGTCCTGTTCTGTCACGGGAAAATACCATGATCCCCGCAGAATGCTCATCCACGGGGGTGCCGTTCATTTTTCAAAGGAATCGATGGTCCTTAACGGCCAGGTGGTGTTCGGTCAGGTGGCCGGTGCTGATGATAAAAACGGCCGTGTGGAAAAGGGATGGGATCTTTTACAAGACGGGCCTTTTCTGACCGGTATCTCACAGGAGCACGGCATTCTCGAGAAGTGTGAAAGGATTGATGACCGGACAGGCATCGGGGACCTGCTTAATATCCTGCCGGTGCATTCATGCCTGACTGCCAACCTGATGAAGGAATACAGAACCCTGGAAGGAGACCTGATCCAAACACTAAATGGATGCTTTTAACCGTGCATTTTGAATATTTGATTTGCAATTTACACGGTTAATGGGTATTTTTGACATCTATGCTCCTGTGATGAACTATATACCAAGACATATAAATGCTGATCTAAAAAAGCATATTGGCCTATTTCCGGCAACGGCAATTCTGGGTCCAAGGCAATGTGGGAAGTCCACGCTTATTAAAGAGTTTATAAAGAACAGGGCTGATATGCTCTACATGGATCTGGAAATTGAATCTGAAAGAGAAAGGTTAAAAAATCCGGAACAATTCTTTGCTTATAATCGGTCAAAGCATTTTTGTCTGGATGAAATTCAGCGGGTTCCTCGGATATTTGAATCTCTGAGAAGCATCATTGATCAAAACAGGACTCCTGGCAGGTTTATTGTTTTGGGTTCAGCATCAAGGGATTTGATACGTCAAAGTTCAGAAACACTGGCTGGACGAATAGGATATCTTGAACTCACCCCATTTCTCTTTTCAGAAGTTCAAAGCGTAAAGAATCAAACTGACTATTGGCTTCAAGGAGGATTTCCGGATTCAGCTTTGAATGATCCACAATCCAGTCAATTGTGGAGGTCCAACTTCATCCGAACATTCCTGGAAAGAGATATACCTCAAATTGGTTTTTCTATTCCTTCTGAACTAATTGGTAGATTATGGAGAATGCTCGCCCACCAGCATGGACAGGTAATGAATCTTTCAAATCTTGGTAAATCTCTCGGAATCAGCCATACAACTGTTAGAAGGTATATTGATTTGTTAAATCAGACATTCATAATTCGTGAATTAAACTCCTTTGAGAGCAATCTGAAAAAACGTCTTGTTAAGAGTCCGAAAATATATATCCGGGATTCAGGTATCCTGCATGCACTTCTGAATATATCTAACTTCAATTCCTTGCTGTCTCATCCCGTTTTCGGATTTTCCTGGGAAGGCCTTGTTATTGAAAACATTTGTGCAACACATCCCGAACATGAAGCGTCTTTTTACAGAAGTGCACATGGCGCTGAAATTGACCTTGTATTACAAAAAGGCGATCACACTATTGCCATAGAATGCAAAGTCGGAGACGCTCCCCAACCAACCCGGGGTTTCTGGCTTGCACTGGACGACATACAACCTCAAATAACCTACATTGTCGCTCCCCAGGTCCAAAGCAAATATCCACTCAATAAAAATGTATGGGTGATTGGTCTATATGAGCTTATGGAAGAATTATAGGCGCGGTTTCCCGTAAACATGATCCCCAATCCTTCTGATGCGCTCCATTTCCACATCACTGAGCGGATCGGAGTCCAGGGTCTCAAGGTTTTCACGCATCATCTCCAGGTTTCGCGTGCCGGTCATGCATATATCCACAGCCGGATTGCTTAATGCGAAACGGTAGCATTCTTTGGCTGTCAGGGGCTTCTCACCTGGGGGCATTTTGCTCTCTTTCAGAAGTTGCCCCCAGCGAGTTGCCGTATATGAGATCATGCCCGGACGGTTCTCCCCTCCGCAAAAGGGGAACACGTCTTTTTCGGCCCCGCTGTTTGCAGCATTGTACCTCACCTGGAAAATATCGATCCCGCTATTATCCATCAATTTCGGAAACAGCTTCCGGTTGTGGCCCGAGAGTGCAAGATGCCTGACCAGCTCCTTCTCTTTCAGGCTGTTGCCAAGATCCATTAATTGCCAGCGTGGCCTGGACGGGTAGTAACCCAGCATCAGAACATCCACAAAACCGAGCCCCAGTTTTTTCAATCCCCTGTGGAAATGTCCCTTCCCGATCAAAGGTGAGTGGGTGTACTCCATCAAACAGACCACCAGTTTGTCCCGCTGTCCCCGGGCCACAATATTCCTGATGGCCTGGATCATCTCTTCGGACCGGCCTTTCATAAAAGTGCCAAGCACAAAATAATTGCAGCCCCTCTCAAAGGCTTCCTCGAACGCCGCTGCCGGAGCACCGTAACTGGATGATATCCCCAAACGGCCCACCTGAAGGCCGGTTCGCCCAAGGATCACAGGTTCACTGAAAGTTTTCATTGCTCATTGGATCTTTCCCATAAATATAGTCTAAATCATTAGCAAATGCGTTTTACCCGGCTAGAGGCTCATCTCCTCAATCCGGTTCAATTCCGCCCTGCAGCGCTGACAAAAATGCCTGTTTTTCTGGTCCAGGTCCTCAACATAGGTGCTTGACCGCATGACACATACCGGATGGCTGCAGTGGATCAGTCCGAAGGTGTGTCCCATTTCGTGGATAATCACCTTGGTGAAGCGATCGATGAGCAGCTGGTAATCAGGTGCAAGACCATAGTGTTCATTTTTCAAACGATACAAAGAGGCCACCCCGGTATAGCCGTTCAGTTTCGCCTGACCAAAAATGTAGGTAAGGATGGGAATATAGAGATCCACCCTTACCATGCCCATCACCTTGAGGGCATCGGTGGGAGCCCGCTGGGAAATCATGTGCAGCAATTTATTGGCATCATACTGCCTGCGCCCCGGATTGTAGAAATGGCTGATATCGAGACTGCAATCTCTCAGCTCCACAGGATAATGAAACTCCCGCGAAACATCCGCTGCGACCCTTTCTGTCAGTTTCTTTTCGAAAAGTCCGCACGACACCAGTATAATAGCCGGGCCCTTCAAGCGGATTACTCCTGTTTGAGTTTGTATTTTTTGATCTTGTTGTAGAGTGTCGCACGGTCCACATTCAGCGCCCTGGCCGTACGGGAGATGTTCCATTCGTACTTCTCCAGGATCCTTGCAATATGCTTTTTCTCGAGGTCATCGAGGCTCTCGATGGAGCTGCTCATCACCTCCCGTCCCATGGGCAGGTCCTTTGGCCTGATCACCTTGCCGTTGCCCACCACGATGGCCCGCTCGATCATGTTTTCAAGTTCCCGTACATTGCCCGGGTACTCGAACGATTCCAGGTGCTTCATGGCAGCCGGATCAATGGAAATCATGTCCCTGCTCATGGAGCTGCAGTACTTCATAATGAAATGGTTCACCAGACCGGGAATATCACCGGGCCGTTCACGGAGTGGAGGGATCCTGATGTTTACCACATTGAGACGATAGTAAAGATCTTCCCGGAAGGTTCCGCTATGGACCATCTCCTTCAGGTTGCGGTTGGTAGCACAGATCACCCTGAAATCAGATGTAATCTCCTTGTTTCCTCCAACCCTTACAAATGATTTGGACTCCAGCACACGCAGCAGTTCCACCTGCATCTTGGGGGAAATGGTCCCGATCTCATCCAGAAAGATGGTGCCCCCGTCTGCCATCTCGAACCGACCTTTCCGGTTAAATGCAGCACCCGTAAAGGCCCCCTTTTCATGTCCGAACAGTTCACTCTCCAGCAGGCTCTCCGAGAGAGCACCACAGTGTACACTGATCAGCGGGAAATATTTCCTTGGGGAGTTGGAGTGGATGGCCCTGGCCACCAACTCTTTTCCTGTTCCACTCTCCCCGGTAATGATCACCGAAGAATCAGAGGGAGCCACCTGCTCCACCTCCCTTAATACCTTTCTCAATGGCTCGCTCTCCCCGACAATATCCTCCACATTTACAAGGGTGGTCATTTGCTCCTTCAGATTTTCATTCTCAGCTTTCAAAGCCACCTGGGTGGCTGCATTGCGGATCAGGTGCGACAGATCGTCCGGATCGAAAGGTTTGGTCACATAGTCGAAGGCCCCTTCCTTGAGTGCCTGAACAGCCGTATCCACCGAAGCAAATGCCGTCATGATGATCACAATGGGAACCCGTGGCAGGGCCCTGATCCTCCGGTGCATTTCCATACCGTCCATCCCGGGCATCTTGATGTCGGCCAGGACAATATCAAACTCCTTCTCATCCAGGAGGGACAGTGCTTTCTTGGCATTCTCGGCGGTTTCAACACGGTAACCATCATCGATAAACCAGTTATAGAGGGAGTCTCTCACCGACTCCTCATCGTCAACGATCAGAATAGATACACGATTGGGCATGATCTTCTATTTTTAAACTTCCGTAAGCGAAAGTACAATTGTAATGGTCGTTCCCTGGCCCGGTTCCGATTTCACATCGATACGCCCCTTGTGATTCTCCACGATACCGTGCACAATGGAGAGCCCCAGACCAATCCCGCTGGTATCGTGTTTGGTAGAGAAAAAGGGCTCAAAAATATGGGGCAGGTCCACAGGGGAAATTCCGGATCCGTTGTCAGCCACAACGATACTGATATGTTCCTCATCCGGGTTGCTGGTACCGATCACAATCTCACCCTGCTCCTGCACAGCCTCAGAGGCATTGACAAGCAGGGCCACACACGCCTGCTTCACCTGGTTGGGGCTGCATATCACCCGGTCATTTACAGCCCTGAAATCGGTACTGAAACTGATGTCGGCTATCTTGATCGAATGGGTCATCAGGCGGTAGGTCTCCTCCAGCAGCTTATGGATATGAACCGGCTCAAAATCCTCCCGTTCCTTGCGGGAGAAATCGAGCAGTCCGCGTACGATATCCCCGCAACGCTTGGTCTCCGATTCGATTAGTTTCAGGTTCTTCAGGATCGATTCCTTTTTGGGATGATCAAATTCGGAGCTGTTGAGCTGCTTATATATCAACTTGTTATAAATAAGAATTCCCGACAGCGGGTTGTTAATCTCGTGGGCTACCGAAGAGGATAGTTTGCCCAGCGAGGCAATACGCTCCACATGGATCAGTTCGTTGTGGGCAGCAGACAACTCTTCCGATTTTTTCTGCACCTTGTATTCAAGCTGCTGCGACCAGTTTTGCAGCTCATTGGTGGCAGCATCAATATTGTCCAGCATGTTATTAAAAGCCACTGATACCAGGCGCATATCATCCAGCAAATCGGGTTTGATCTCCAGCCGGATGTTGCCATCGCCCGAAGAGACCGCCTCGCTGGCCTTCACAATGGAGTTCAAGGGGTCTTTGATCCGTTTCCTGGTAAAAACCACAAGGAAGGTGACCAGCAGGATGATGATCAGCATGGCCAGCAACATAAAATCCCGGGAGGATTGCACAGAAAACGTATCAAGGTCCTCCAGCGGCATGGTCACCAGCATGGATCCCAATACCTTATCGGCTTCATCATGGGCATGACACTCCGCTGTATAGCAGGAGGGTTCATTGAGAATGGGCTGCCTGATCAACAGGTGCCTGATGCCCTGCACTTGTTGATGGATGCCGCATTCGGGTACGTCTCCCACCACCCGGTAGGACTTCTCGGCAGTTGAAAACCTGGAGGCCAGATCGTGATGACAGGAGATACAGTTGGGATTACTATGAGAATTCTCCTCCCTGTGCACCGATGAAAAGGCCAGCTGGTCATGGTCGTCATACAGGTTCACCTCATCAATGCCCGACATGTTGCTGATCACATCCAGGGTCCGCTGAAGCATCGCCTTGTCATTCTCCAGCATGGAATAGTACAGCGATCCTTCAATGATGGAGCTGATATTGTCCCCGTTCTGACTGATGGTCCGGTTGTAGAAATCCATGTAGACCGATCTGAATACAATGTTGAACAGAACAAAAACAACGATCAGGGATCCGGCAATGATGAACACCACCCTGCCATATATGGAAGATCTGAAACGGACAAAGTTCCTGACCACATGCTTGCTGCCACCTTTGCGAAACAATCTGTTCACCGGGATCGTGTTATGAAGCTTCCCGGCACCATGCGCCAGGAAGCCTTGAAATTACAAAAAAGAGGCGGTTCTTCAGCCTTCCATATTCAGAAACTTCTCCTGGAAACCAATCCAGGCCTCCCGGTCAAGCTCCATGAGCGGGTGACCGGTCAGTTCACCACCTTCCTGCAGGATCACTTCAGCCCCGGAGGTTCCGTTCACTGCCCCTGCCAAATAGTCCTTAAACCTGTCCAGTTCACTGCCAACCCATTCTGAAGCCCGGCGGGCCATCAGTGCATCACGGGTCTCCTCCTGCCACTTCTCGGGTCTGATCCGGTAGAGCCACGCGTTGTATGGGTCCTTACCGATTTGGGCTGTCTCCTTCTCCAGGGAGCTGTGTACCCTGTCAATCTCACCCGAAATGGGAGAGGTGATCACCAGTTCTTTCCCCTCCTGGCAGATTCTGGCAATGGGTTCTCCGCGTTTCACCCGCTCCTGCCGTTCTTTCAGGTATTTTAACTCAATGCCGCCGGTCAGGTGCAACAGCAGGTCGTCCATACCCACGCTGGCTACACCCGATCGCTCCAGGTGGCTCCATGTATGGTTCCTGTTGAAGAATAAGCCCTGGGGAATCCTCAGGACCTGCAGGGTAATGGCTTGCAGCGCATTCCCGGCTTTCTTAAGCTTCACAGGCCTGTTGAGCAACATCCAGAATGGGATGATCAGTATCAGAAAGGCAATTACGATGATATATTCAATTCCCTTGGTATCGAAGATATCTGAATAAACAAATTGTTCCATGTCAAATGAGTTGAAAGGTAAAAGAACATGCTTAATGGTCATCGGGGACCCAGGCGGGTGATCCCCGCAAAACCGGCATCCGCCTGACAATCCACCGGAAGATCCATATCTCGATGGAGAGTACAGTCAGGGTCACCACAATCTCCATCCATGAGGGAACATAGTGAACGGGAGCATCCCATTTAAAACCAATCACCGTTACATTCAGCCGGTTGATAATAATGCCCACCATGGTGACCAGTGATGATATCTTCACCAGATTGATGTTGCGGGTCCGGTAGCTGAAGAAGTACATTAGCATGGGCACAATCACAAAACCGATCATTTCGGTCAGGTACCATGCCCCCATCCTTGAATCCAGGTATTGCCAGTGTTTCCCGTGTACAAATACCACGATCTGCAGGAAGAAATAGACCAGCATGGCAAAGGCACATATTTTTGAGAGCCCGTGCAGGATCCCGTCGTGGCCCATGTGGTCCTTTTCACTGATTTGTCCGGCAAAAACCCGGTTGCTGACGGAGCCTTCGAAGATCACCATAGAGAGTCCGGCAAAAATGCTGGAGACAAAGAATAAAATGGGAATGAATTCCGAGTACCACAGGGGGTGGATTTTCTCTTTGGCCATCAGGTAGAGTGCTCCCAGGCCGGACTGGTGCAGGGTTGAAAGGGTAATCCCGAAAATCACCGCGCCAACGGTCATTCCCGACAGGATTTTTCTGGCCCTCTTCGCCCCGATCCATTCGGCAATGGCGGGTGAAAACTCGATCAGCTGCGCAATCATGTAGAGCAGGAAGTGCCATGCCACCAGGAAGAGCACCGAACTGACCCCGAAGCTGTTCCCGATGATCGGGTTCACCACGTTCCATGGCTTTCCAAGGTCCAGCAGCAGCGCCCCTGCATAAAACACGTAGGCCAGGAATCCATTCAGCACAGTCACCCTCACAATGGGTTTGTACTTCTCCATATTCAGGATATAGACCATGAAAGTGACCACATAGGCCCCTCCGGCAAAGGCAACCCCCGTTACCACATCGAACCCGATCCACAATCCCCAGGGCACTTCCTGGGTCAGGTTGGTAATGGAACCGATTCCATACACAAAACGGATCACGATAAGCACGATGCCGGCCATGATGATGGGTACCGAAATGATATTAAACGGGGTAAATATTTTGCCGTGTGGCCTGAGGGATGCAAGCAGGAATTTTCCCACGGGCATGCCATCGTTGTCTTTTGGTACAAGCGGTTTATAATTCATCATGGTCTTCAGAGGTTTTGGAATTATTCTTCGTGGCATTGTGGATCCCCAGCAAAATGGCGGGCCACATGATAAATATGGATGGAACAGCATACAGGAATCCTTTGGCAAGCTCGGGATAGGACTTCTTCTGAAGTTTGGTATTGAGGCCCAGCTCTTCGAAGTGAACAGGTGAAAGGTACAGGTATCCGGTACCACCGGCCTCATCCTCACCATAAATGCCATCATAATACAGTTCCGGATTTTCATTGATCCGGCGTCGTGCCTCCTTGATCAGTTCCCGGCGGGTGCCGAAGACAAGGGCTTCGGCCGGACAGTCTGCCACACATGCAGGCAATTCGCCCTCCTTCACCCGGTCGAAACACATGTCGCACTTGACAATATCCGGATTGGCGCTGTGGTACTCGAATTTGGGAACATCGAACGGACAGGATACCATGCAATAGCGGCATCCCATACATTTTTCATCACGCCAGATCACAGGCCCCTCTTTGGTTTTGTACATGGCCTTGGTAAGACAGGCCGCTGCACAGGCAGGCTGATTGCAGTGCATACACTGGTTCTTTACGTAGACTTCACCCCGCGTGGTTTCATGGGCGTTGATGACCGACCGCCTGTTCTCATTGGTTTTTCGGATGGTTCCCGCAACAGGATAGTCTTCGGGATCGGGTTCTGGCAATTCATTGGCCAGGGCGCAGGCCACTTCGCAACTCTGACAACCCACACACCGGGTGGCATCGTAAAGGATTCCATAAAATTCTGTTTCATCACCCCTGTCAGGAACGGCATTCAGCTCTTTGCCCGTACCGAGGGCAAGCCCGGTAATGCCCATTGCCCTGAAAAAATTACGTCTGTTAATTCCCATGATGATTGGTCTTAAATGAATAAGTAGATGAAAGCCCGGAAGTTGCCCGGGCTGTAGATAATTGATTTTCTACGAACAATTGATAAACCTGGTCTGGAACTCCTCCCACACCCCGGGGCCAAACTCCTCAAGAACTCCCTCCCTGATCTCTCCTCCATCCTGCATGATGGCTACGACTTCCTTCTCATTTCCGGTATTCAGTCCGGCGGAGAAAAAATCTTTCAAGCGGGTAAACTCGCTATTCAACCATTCCGCGTACGCATCTCCCATAAAGAATGCCTTCAGTTCCCTGAACCAGTTGACCGGTTCCACCAGATAGACCCAGCCGCCGTTATAGGGATCGGCATTGATCGCAGATGCATCATCGAGCAATTCCCGGTTTTGATCCACCACAATACCCGACACCGGGGATTTGATCTCCAGCTGTTTTCCTTGTTGTATCAGGGTAAGCAAAGACTCGCCCCTGTTGATCTTCTCACCCGGACTTTTCATCACCACACGGGTCACACTGCCGGTTACATTTTGCATGAAATCATCAATCCCGATGCGCACATTCCCCTCTTTCTCCATAAAGGTCCATGTATGGGATTTATCAAAGAACAGTCCGGCGGGAAAAACCATTGAATCCTTTCCGAACACAGCCCTGGCCGGAGAACGGGGTGCCGAAGAACCGGGGTCTCTCCCTGCTGAACGTTTCACCATCAGAGACAGCAATATCCCCCCGGTCAGCACAATTCCAAGAACCAGAAGGATGGTGCCGGTGGAAGAAGATTTTACCGGCATGTCGGCAAGCGGATTGGACAGGGCGGAAAGATGCTCCTGCCCCGATACCTTGTCACCATAGTCAAGTTTCAAAAGAGACACCGAAGCCAGGGATTCCTGTCCCCCGGTAATCATCCATTCCAGGAACGCTACTTCTTCTTCGTTAACAGGTTGTCTGCCTGTTACGGCATATACCTTGCTGAAGAGCGCTTTGGGATATTTGCCTATAAAAATCCCGTGTGAAAGATCGGAACAACTCCTGTAAATATTCTCAAACTGCGTCAGCTGACCATCTCCGTCACCATCTACAGGAACCAGGCAGAATCCGGCATCCATACCGCTCTGCTCCATGTTCACCAGGCTTGTCAGGTTACAGAAACCGATGGCATTGGGATCGGATTCAATCAATGCGATCATCTGGTCTGGGTCCCCGATTTCTCCTGCATTGATTTGCACGGGTAGGGTATGGATGAATTCAGCCAGGTAGCTCCTGCTGCATGCATCCGCCGGCAAATATGCCCTTACCGGATTTTTTCCTTCAATGCCAAGTACAGAACCCCAGGTCATCCCGGGTGAGCTGTAAATCGTGGCAAACTGATCCGGAGTAATCCCCTTTTGAAGAATCAGGTCCTTCTGGGGATGGTTTATATTCATGACGGGGACAATCACATGGCGCCCCACCACCATCCTGAACAGCTGTTCATCATTCATTCCGGGAAGGGATCCCTTTTTCACCAGGGCAATGGTTCCTTCGTTGAGTAAAACAGACCCTTCATTTTCCGGGATCTCCGACACCTGAATGGAAACACCCTCCTTGTTTTGCATATACTGATCTGCCAGATCATTGGCCAGGACAGTCAGTTCAGGGCTGCACATCAGCTGCAGCGCGGTTTCATCGGTCGTACCGGTCTTTTCCGGGTTTGCACAGGCTGCCATTGCTATACACATAAGCGCCACTGCAATCATCATTTTTCTGCCAGGTTTCATTGCATATATTTTTTAAAGGTTGCAAATAACCTTTCAAAGATGATGCCACACAGGCTTAACTAATTACTAATGTGTGCTTTATAGAATTTCGAGAAGGTCGGGAATTTAGAAAAGCTGTGGTATTTTTCAACACCAGAACAATCACAGAAGTGTGAACTATCTCTGTTCCTGCGTGTTCAGGGTAGTGTGGTATTATTCGACACCTGCCGCATTTTTCCCCATGTCAGTCCGGAAGGCCGGTAAAATCAGGCTATCCGGTGGTCCCCATGGCATTGGCAATGGCATTCACGCTCCGAAGCAGGTTCTTCAGTAGCTTCTCCTCCGCTTCCGGATTTCCCTTCTTCCTGGCCGCTCTCCATTCATCCAGCAAATGGACCTGTACCCTGTGAAGGGGAAGCAATGCAGTGGCCCTTAACCGGGTGGAAAGGTAATGATTCACCCTTCGTTTGGAGATGGGGCTTCCCAACAGGTCAAGCATCATCTCCCTTGTAAGTGCCAGTTCCCCGAGCAACATCTCCAGGATATCCTTCCGGACTTTTGCATCCTCCACCAGGCCGGCGTACATGGTCATCACCTCCTCATCGGTGGCAGCCAGGCTCGTATCCACATTGGTGAGAACATACCGGACAAAATCATCTTTTTTGACAAGTGCTTTCAGCAGGCTGTATTTACCGGGTTCCGCTGACTTCATTCCGGCAAAGGTTGCCCCCACGCCGTACCAGCTTGAGATGTGCATGCGCGACTGGGTCCAGCTGAACACCCAGGGTATGGCCCTCAGATCTTCCAGGGTCCTTTTCCCCCTTCTGCGTGCAGGCCTGGAACCGATCTTGCTGGACTCGATCACATCAATGGGTGTGGCCTGTTCGTAAAACCTGATAAAAGAGGGATGGGTGGTTAGTTCCTTGAATGCCCGGTAACTCTCGTCGGCCATGTAGGAGAACAGCGCATCGCGGTCCGGATTCTCCCCGTTGCTGCCACCTGCATTCAGAATAGCACCCAGTGCTGTTCCAGCCAGGAGTAGTTCAAGATTATATGCCGCATTGCCCTTGTTGGCATATTTCCTCTCGATGGTCTCACCCTGCTCGGTGATCCTGATCAGTCCGTTCTGAACCGAACCGGGAAGCGATTTCAGGAACCAGTGGGTGGGACCTGCACCCCGGCTGATGGTACCTCCCTTTCCGTGAAAGAAGCGGATCTCCACCCCATGCTTTTTCCCGACGGCTGCCAGTTTCACCTGGGCATCATAGAGGTACCAGGTACTGGCCAGGATACCTCCATCCTTGTTGCTGTCACTATATCCGATCATCACATCCTGAACCATAAAAGACCTGCCACGGCTGTTGCGTTGGTATTCCATACTGTTTTTGGTGACCGGATGGGAGAGGAACTTATCCAGGATCCCCGGGCTCTGTTTTAAATCCTCAATGGTTTCAAACAACGGAACAACAGGCATAGGACATACCATTCCGGCCACAGTATGCCTGAGCAGACCGGCCTCCCTGGCGAAAAGGTATACGGTAAAAAGATCCCGCTCATTGCGTGTCATACTCACAATCAGATTCCCCACCGCCCTTTCAGAATAGGTCCGGGTATGTTTGGAAAGTGTAAGGAATGTATTCACTGCCTCCCTGGCCAGTTCCGATCCTAGCAGCTCCGGGCTGGTCATAAAGGGACGGTTTATCGACAGCTCATCAAGGATAAACCGGTTCAGTTGTGACTGATCTCCGGCAATCCCTTCATACCTGGCAGGCATGCTGGTCCTGATCAGTTCCAGAAGTGCCTCTTCATAGTATTGACTGTTCTGCCGTATATCCAGTCTGGCCAGGTGAAATCCGAAAATAGCGAGGTGACGAAGCACTTTCTGAACATCATAGGCTGCCATGGACCAGGCCCCGTAGTCTACAAGGGCATTCTTCAAAAGCTGCAGGTCCTCCACCAGTTCACCCGAACTCCGGTACGACCATGGTGTATCTTTCAGCCCGATTCCTCCCCCGGATCTCTCTTCCACAGGCAACTTTCGTTTCAGGGATTTCACATAATGCTTGAAAGGCTCATTCTGATCCCCCTCCGCTACCTGGCTCCCCTCCTTCCCCAGTTCTTCCAACCTGAAACGGAAGGAATAGATCAGCTCTTCCTCTGAACAATAGATGCTTACCTTGTCGGCAAGGTCATCCAGCATGGAGAGTACCAGCCTGAAAGCGTGCATCCGAAACACCTTCAGAGTCTTCTCTGTTACCCCGGCCGTCACCAGCGGATGTCCGTCCCGGTCCCCTCCCACCCAGTTTCCAAAGGTGATGGAGGGAAAATTGCTGGTATCTTCTACATATACAGGATCATATCCTGCACTTTCCCAGGCCTGTTTCAACCTGAAATCGAGAAATGGAAGCACTTCAGGAAACACCTTATAAAAATAGTGCAGCACATTCTCAAGTTCCGATTCAATGGCTGGTTTCTCCATGAAGATCTCGCCGATAAACCAGAGCTTGTGAAGAATGCGTTTGATGTCATGCTTGATCTCGTCCCGTTCAAATGAGTTGTACATGGTGTTTTCAAGCTTCACCATTAAAAGGTAAAGCTGCCTGTACAATCCCAGTACTACCGGACGTTTGGCCTCGGTGGGATGGGCCGTCAGCACGGGTTCAACCTCAACCCGTTTGAACTGATCCAGGATTGTCTCTTCGCTGATTCCTCCCTTCTTCAGCTCCATCAATACATTACCCCACAGTCCGTTTACACTGCTAAGCCCTCCGGACTCCCTTTTCTGCCTGCGGTTCTGAACCGCTCCATTTACCTCCGAGAGATTCAATAACTGAAAACAGATGGAATAGAGATGAAGCAGATCCTGCCGGTTTTCTTCCGGAAATTCAGGTTCACACGCAGTGATCCAGGGCAGCTGCGCGGACAGCTCCTGTTTGCCATTCTCCTCCAATACTTCAGAAAAGCACTGAAGCAGGAACTCCAGGTCCCGGTAAGGTTTTCCCAGCAACTTCTGGATCTCGTGTAAACTCGTATTCATGGATGTGTAAGCTGTTTTAAGGTGTCCGTTTACATTCTTAATAACAACGATGGTATTTCCCTGTTCACTGATAATTTAGGAAATCCTTCTCCAGAGACTATGAATCCTAAGCTATAAAACGCCGGCACCTAACGGAACTATTTGACTTTGTGGAAGATTTTACATAGTTTTCACCCTGTATTTATGTCCTGCACAAAATTTTATAATCATCATTAAATTAGTTATTTAAAACATTACTATGAAAAGAAAAACTACTATTCTTTTAACAATTCTGGCATTTTTCGCCGTTTCCCTGCAGGCCCAGGTGATCTTTGATCCGGCCACCTACCCAGTGGACAGTCTTCCCGATGGGATGGAGATCGTCAATATAGATGGAACAAAGTACCTGAAAGCTACTCTCAACGGGTGGAACTCCTCTGTTAAAATTTATGATGTGATCATAGCGCCAGGGCACACCAGGATGAGGACTGAAGTTAAACTGGACGTTGGAGTAGGAGGATTCACTATTGACCAGGTTAATACTTTTCTCAAACTGACCTCTCCCGGCTGGAACGAACTGATCGCAAACGGCCAGGGCAGCAGTTCGGAATTTCATAATCGTACCATTGATGGTTTGTCCGGTGGTGACACCATCGATGTTTTCCAGTTTGCGGGTCAGGAGACTCAATCCTGGGGTGCTGTGGTTGGCGACACCCTGTATGTTGGAAAGGTAGTTGCCGAAAATCCCGTTGCACTGCTGGATCCACTCCTGGTTGTTCAGGATTCACTTCCTGCGGGCTGGAGCATTGTTACCATTGATGATGAAGCCTACTTCCAGGTTCTCCTGAACGGTTGGAATTCTTCATTTGAATTCTATAAGTCCATAGACTCGACCATGGTTCCTGAAAACGTGAAGGCCTTCAAGACCATGGCCAAATATGCCGTGGGTACTTCAGGGTTTGAGCTTGGCGTGATCAATACCTTTATTAAGTTCTCTGATCCTTCCTGGACCGAGGTGGTCGCCATTGGTGCAGCCAGCAGCACTGAATTCAAGAAGTACAACAAAGCCATCACTCCCGGATCAACACTTGGAGTATTCCAAGTAGCCGGACAGGAGACTCAGTCATGGAGTGCCGTTGTTGGAGACACCCTCTGGGTAGGTGCACTGGTGGCAGAAAAAGCTGACAGCATCAAGATCTCTTCCGAGGGGGACGCCACCACCATTGAAACCAATGGAGGGACGCTGCAGTTAACTGCCACACTCTATCCCATGGACCTGGCAGTTCCCTCGGTGACCTGGATGAGTTCTGATAATGCCATCGCCACAGTGGATGAGGCCGGAATGGTCACAGCAGTTGCCAACGGGGATGTGACTATTTCAGCATCTGCCGAAGACGGTTCCGGCAAGAAAGATGAGTTCATGATTACCCTCAGCAATCAGATGGTGATGATCGAATCCATTGCTGTTTCCGGGGCAGGTGATGCCACAACCATCGAAACGGCAGGTGGAACACTCCAGATGGCTGCCGCAGTTCTTCCCGAAGGCGCTGATGAGACCATGATCGAATGGAGCGTATCTCCTGAAGGTGTGGCTACCATTGATGCTGCCGGACTGCTTACAGCTGTGGCCAACGGGGTGGTTACTGTGACTGCCACTGCCACTGACGGAAGCGGAATTACAGGAACAGCAGATATCACCGTATCCAGTCAGAATGTGGGTATTGAAACGATGAACTCAGAGAAGTTGAACCTCTATCCCAATCCGGTTAAGGCTATGCTTTATGTGGAGAATGCAGGTTCTGTGCAAAGCATGGACATCGTCAGCCTTAGCGGCAAGGTGGTCATGAGCATTTCGAACATTAGTGAGAAGATGGCCATAGATGTATCCAAACTGGGCTGCGGAGTGTACTTCATCCGTGCGTTCCAGGCAGGAGAAGTTGAGACCTACAAGCTTGTGAAGTAGAAGATCCACAAGTTGTTATCATTATAAAGGTGGCCGGCTTGGCTGGCCACCTTTTGTTTTTCTGATGCTTATGATTTTGGGTGGAATTATCTTAACTTGATCTTTCCAGTTTTTCAAGGGATTCCGTTGCTACTGAAGCGGGAACCGTTCATGTGGAACACTTCCATCCCGGACTCCAGGGTCAGCCTGGTACAGGCTATGGAGATATTTCCCGTACCCCCTATAAACAGTATTTTCATATCATCCGGATTCTAATTTTTACATAATTCGCATCAAAGCATTCTATTTTCCCTTTTAGACTTAAGCAAACTTTAATTAATTCGTAATCGGCTATCTATTGCCTTTTCTTCTTGAATCAAATTGTATTGTCACGGACTATGGGCGGTCCAAGCGGTTGTAATTGAAAAAAACACAATTCGACGATGCTTATAAGAAAAATATTTGCTTAAATTGCAAACAGCCTAAACGCAAAAACCAACTATCTAAACCAACTACTACTATGAAACAAATCTACTCCGGAAAGTTTTTTCTATCCATTTTATTGATTTTGATGATCCCGGGCGTATTGTTTGCCTCCGGAACGATCAAAGGTGTGGTGAAGGGTGCCATAAGCGGTGAGCCACTGCCGGGAGCCAACGTTGTTATCAAGTCGATTTTCCATGGGACAGCCACGGGCCTGGATGGGGAATTTGTCCTGGCCGGTGTACCGGACGGAACCCAGGTGGTTACCATCAGTTACCTGGGGTATGTGGAACAGGAGATTACCGTGAACGTAAAGGACGGTGAAACCGAAACCATTGAAATAAATCTGGAAGTACTGTCCATTCAGGGTGAAGAGGCGGTGATCACAGCCCAGGCCTATGGACAAAGAGCTGCCATCAACCAGCAGCTGGCAGCCAATACCGTAACCAACGTGGTGAGTTCTGAAAAAATTCAGGAACTCCCTGATGCCAATGCTGCAGAAGCCCTTGGCCGCCTGCCCGGCGTGTCCCTGAAAAGAAACGCGGGGGAAGCCAACAAGGTGGTGATCCGGGGCTTATCGCCTAAATATAACAATGTGACCATCGAAGGTATAAAGATGGCTTCCACCAGTGACTACGACCGTAGTGTGGACCTCAGCCTGGTACAGAGTGAGATTTTATCCGGAATCGAAGTCAGCAAGTCGCTCCGGCCCGACATGGATGCCGACGCCCTGGGTGGGACCGTGAACCTCCGCCTGCAGAATGCCCCCAATACCCGGAAAATAAGCTTTGCCGCCGAGGGTGGCTACGCCAACCTGGGACAGGACTTCGCGAATTATAAAGTTACCGGGGGGTATAGTGACCGTTTCTTCCAAAAGAAACTGGGCGTGAGCCTCAGAGCCTCCCATGAGCAAAAGCAGATGCCCTCCCATAGTTTTTCGGCCGGCTACCAGGGTCCCTGGAATCAGCAGATACTGGATGAGAATAACCAGCCCACCGGAGAATATGAACTGCTGATCAGGACCGAGGACATCACCCTTACCGAAAAACAGCAGACCCGCAACCGCACCAACGGTAGTTTGATCCTTGATTACAGAACCGACTGGTGGGATGTGAAATTTTTCAATCTGCTCAGCATCAAGAACGACGACGTACTCACCCGCACCAACCGGCAGATCTATACCGCACAGAGTATGGCTGCGAGCTTTGAGCGAACCGACAACCATGCCCTCTGGGAAACCATGACAAGGACGCATTCTCTCCAAAACTCCTTTACTTTTGGGGTTTCCCATATTAATGTAGACCTGAGCACCACGGTTGCCGATGTGGAAATGAATGACCAGTTCTTCCCTTTTGTGGATGATACACGATTGGAAGTGGCCCAGGATTGGCTGATTTACAAGGATCCCGAAGTGGTTTTCGATGCAGTGGGCGGTTTGGATTCCGTGAGCGTTCCGAACACATACCTTCAGAGCTACCGGAACAGCAACCAAACCCTGTTGGATGTGAGCTATGACGCCAAGGTGGATTATGAACTCACCTATACGCTGTTTGGGAATATAGCAGGTAAACTCAAAGCGGGTTACAAGTATCATGAACTTACCCGTACCAGTTCAGGTATTGAGAATTTCTACGACCTGCAGTGGGGCGGATCGGTTGCCCGGCGCCAGAATCTCATTGACATGTACCCCTGGATCGAGACAACCATCGGATCCCAGCGTGGTGTGAGTGCCGGTAATTTCATTGACCCCAACTATGACCCCGGAAAATTCATCGACGGAACCTATAACCTTGCCTGGGCAGGCGACATTGATCTGCTTACAGACATGGAGACGGAACTTCAAAAGACCTCTATTGAAATGTATACCGTGTCTGGCGTAGAGGATTACCAGCGCGACTATGAGGCCAGTGAGCGCCTCCATGCGGGCTATATCATGACCGAGATTAACATTGGCTCGAAACTCATGCTCTTGCCGGGTGTCCGGTACGAGGTCAAGTCGACCGAGTACACAGCCTGGCACATCAAGACGGCCTCCAACATCACCGGTGTCTCAGCCGACCTGAAGGATACAACCACCTACAGGGAAAATGCGAACTGGTTCCCATCGCTGAATATGAAATTCAAGGTCACTGACATCATCAGCATCCAGGGTGCGGTGTACAAAAGTGCCTCACGACCCAGTTTCCGGCAAATCTCGCCCCTGGTGATATACCCCACCGTCGGAAACAACATTACCTCAAACAATCCCTACCTGGAGCCCTCTACTGCCTGGAACTATGACCTGGGTATATCGATCATGCAACCCAAACTGGGCTTGCTGACCGTATATGGCTTCTACAAGGAGGTGAGTGACCTGGTTTTTGTATTGAGCGATTATAGACCCAACCGGTTGGATGATATCACTGGCGGACCGGAAGACCTGAGAGATCGCCTCATTGGCCCCGAATATTACGATCCACTGTACATGAGCCAGCAGGGCAAGACCAATATGCCTTTCAACAACCCGGAGAGGGCCCAAATCTTTGGCCTCGAGTTTAGCTGGCAGACCAACTTCTGGTACTTGCCTGGCATTCTCAAGGGACTGGTTTTGGATGTCAACTACACCATCATGAAAACCACCACCAACTATCCCTTCTTCGACCAGGTACAGATTGGCACATCAACAGGTTTCCCTCCCCTTCCCATCTATGAGACCCAGTACAAACTCCGTGAAGGCCCTATGGAAGACCAGCCTGCTTCCATCCTGAATGTGATCCTTGGATGGGACTATAAAGGATTCAGTGCCAGGGTCTCCTACCGCTACCAGAGCAATACGGTAGAAGGACTGGATACCCGCTATTCCGTATTTGACCGCTACTACGATACGTTCTCCCTGGTGGATCTGATGTTGAAACAGGAGATCACCAAGAATATTTCTGTCTATGCCAACCTGACCAACATCGGAAACCATGTGGACAAATATTTCTTTGCCGAGCAGGGCAATGACCGTCCGCAACTGCCCACCAACAGCCAGTTTTACGGCTTCAGGGCACAGCTGGGGGTAAAAGTAAATCTATAAAAAGGAGGTATTTAAGTATATATGAATCAAAGATTTAATTATTAACCAAAACTGAAAAACATGAAACTTAGAACTTTACTATTTTCTTTCGTGGGATTGTGCATTGCTATCTCACTACAATCCCAGAGCGTCGTGACCATCGAGGGTGGTGCAGACAATGGCGGTAGCATTGAAACTACCATCAACAACGACACCCGGACCGACGATGTGCTGATCTATGAATTAAAGCGTGGTGAGTTTTACATGATGCATGGTCCCATCAACGTGGATGTGGGCAACCGTACCATCGTTATCAGGGCGGAAGCCGGTGAGGGTGGTAAGCCCGTGATCCTCCGGGTTCCCTTGAATGATGTGGAAGTCGGACAAAATGTCATCAAAGGAAGCCTGACCATCCAAAACATCCAATATTCGGCGATGGGCAGTGACGGAGCCATTACAAATGGCTGGGGTCAATTCCAGGTGAGCGGAAATAACAACAAACTGGTGGTTGAAGACTGCCTCTTCGAATTCTGTAACGGAACCATGTTCAATACCGATGGTATTGAGAACGGCCAGGTAGCCATTTTCAGGAACAACTATTTCCGCGATTTCCACGACGGATCCCAGTGGTGGGCAGGCCGGGTGATGAACTGCAAGGTTCCCGTTGATACCCTGATCTATGAGAACAACACCTCCACCGGTGCCGGTCTGACTGTACTCGGACAGGAGTGTTTGATGGAATATGGTATGATCAACCACAACACCTTCATCAACAACTCCAAGTATCCCTTCCTGAACCAGTACTGGAAGGAGTGCTACTACACCAACAACCTCTTCGTGAACGCCAACTGGGTGGGTGAAGACCGCGAGAATGTGGCCACCGGCGGACAGGATCCCGATGGACGGGCCACCGTAGACAACGGCGATGGCACCTTTACCACCCATGAAATGTTTCACGGACTGGTGGGTGTGGATACCATCACAACCAATATCTGGATCGATTCAAAGTTCTACGCAAACCCTGCTGACTCAACCGGTCTGAGGGATGACGTGAACGAGATTTCCGATTACATCTGGTATGCAGCTGACAACGTATGTGTTCAGAGCTCAACCCTGGATGCCTATTATGGAGGAACACCCGACGATGGCATTACCGGAATGCCTGCTTCCTACCTGAACTGGGGTGGCTTTGGCAATGGCCCCTGGGAAGTACATAACGTTCCCGGTATTTTCATGAACTCGAGGACCGAGCAGCTAGTTGCCGACCATGACAATATCAAGGCTGAGAACAATACAGTATATGAATTCCCGGCTGAGGACATGGGTTTCGTCACAAATCCCCTTCCCCAGGCTGCCGCTGATGTGTACGTCGAGTGGAACCGCGCCCAGTATGGTGTTCCGGATGTGACTGCACCTGGCCTTACCCCCACTTATTTCGGAGACTATGATGCCACCACCATTCCCGGTGTTGAGACTGAAACTTCAACTGTAGGCGGTATCACCAAGATTTCCGACATGATTGAGGATTTCTCCTACAGCAAGGATTTGAAATCCAACATCGACGGACTGCCCATCGGTGCACTGCATTGGGACGATATTGCTTTTGATCCTGCTGCTTCTACTGCCGCTATAAAGGCAGCTTATGCAAGCAACGGAATCCAAAACAGAGCGGTAGCCTCCTCTCAGTTTGAGTTGAAGAACTATCCGAATCCCTTTGGAGTCAGTACGACCATCAGTTTCAACCTGAAGGACAATTCATTCGTGAACCTCTCTGTATATGATGTTTCCGGAAGAATGGTAGCACAACTGATCAATGAAAACAGGGCAGCAGGTGAAAACAATGTTCAGTTCTCACCTGACTATGCTGCAAGCAGCACCTATTTCTTCAAACTCACTACCGATTTCGGTACCGAGACCAGGAAAATGATGCTGTTGAAGTAATTTGCTTCAAACCTCCTATCATTACAGGGTGGCCGATGTGGCCACCCTGTTTTGTTTTCAGTCACATCGTCAATAGGAATATATGTTTTGTTTCCTAAATTTAGGACCTTCAACCAAGCTGTTTTGAATGGATAAGGAAATCAGAATCTGTGTCATTGGTCCGGGCGCCATCGGTGGTGTAACGGCCGGATTGCTGACCCGGGAAGGTTATGATGTCCGGCTGGTCACAAAGCATCCAAAGCTGGCTGAAAAGATCAGCAGTTCGGGAATTGTGGTCGCCGGTCATTGCGGGGATTTCACCGTCCCTGTCCCCTCCGTGGCCACGCCGGAGGAGCTGGATGGTATCTTCGATTATGTACTGATCGCCACAAAGGCCGGTTCGCTGGTGGACGCTGCCAGGGGGATCCTTCACTTTATAGATGAAAACTCACGGGTCGTATCCATGCAAAACGGAATCTGTGAAGAGATGCTGGCCGAAGTGGTGGGTGAAGAGCGTACCATTGGCTGCGTGGTGGGTTGGGGAGGGACCATGCATGAACCGGGGAAGGTGGAGATGACCTCCGGTGGAGAATTCATCCTGGGCAACTGGAACCGTAGGAAAGACAGTGAGCTTGAGAAACTGGCAGGCATACTCGGGCATATCATCGAAACCCGAACGACCGATGAAATACTCCCCGAGCTCTATTCCAAGATGATCATCAATGCATGCATCACCACCCTGGGGGCTGTATGCGGCCTGTACCTGGGTGAGATGCTGGCCAGAAAAAGGGTGCGCAACCTTTTTATAGAGATCATCAGGGAAGCCATTGAAGTGGCCAAGGCCATGGATCTCACGATCGCTCCTGCCGCTTCGGGGAAACTTGATTTCTATAGCTTTCTTCGCCCCGGACTTCTGTCAGGAGTGAAAAGACACCTCACCATCAGGGTGATTGGCATAAAATACCGCAGGCTTAAATCCTCCAGCCTCCAGAGCCTGGAAAGGGGCCGGAAAACGGAGGTTGACAACTACAATGGTTATATCGCAGCGAAAGGCAGGGAATTCAAGGTTGCCACCCCGGTAAACGACCGGCTCACCAGCATGGTCAGGGAGATTGAGGAGGGAAAAAGAGCGATCACCCCCGGCAATTTCAGGGAGATCTCTTTATGACTGGAATTGCATATTAATTTTACAACTTGTATATTGCATTTTGTAAATTACAATTTGTAACATCATGCAAAAAGCAATTACCCCTTTCCCAACCACAGGATATTTCGGGCCTGACTACTTTTGTAACAGGGAAGAGGAACTGGAACAGCTACTAAGAAATGTAAAGGGTGGTAACTCTACCACGCTGGTGGCCATGCGCCGGCTGGGGAAGACAGCCCTAGTAAGCCATTTATTTCACTACCTGGGTACCCGTTATCACACTATCTACCTGGACATTTTACCAACTGAATCAATCAATGACTTTCTGAACCAGCTTATTAACGCTGCCTTCCAGGTATTGCCAGAGTCCACTTCGCCCGGGAAAAAAATTTGGAAATTCGTCCGTTCCCTTCGTCCGGCCGTGAGTTATGACGCATTAAACGGTTCCCCGGTATTCAGCATCCACGCTACCTCCGAAGAAAGCAAGCGATCGATCGAAGAGTTGTTTACAATTCTGGAAAACCAGTCCAAAAGGGTGATCATTGCGGTTGACGAGTTTCAACAGATTCTTCATTACCCCGAAAACCAAACCGATGCCTGGTTGCGGTCAGTTATCCAAAAACTTACCAATGTGAGTTTCATTTTTTCAGGCAGCCAGCAGCACCTGATGCAGGAACTTTTTAGCGATCCGGGCAAACCATTCTTCCGAAGTGCCCAGTTTATGAAAATCGGTAAAATTGATCAAAAGACTTATGCAGCGTTCATTATGCACAAATTCGGCGAACATCATAAATCCATTGCTGAAGACACTGTTTTAAGCCTGCTGGACTGGGCAGACTGCCACACCTATTATGTGCAGTTGCTGTGCAACAGGGTTTTCCTGGCTTCAGGTAAACGAATTGTCGATGAAACCTGGAAAAATGAAGCTTTCAGGCTCCTCAAAGAGCAGGAGTTTGTGTTTTACGGGTACAGGGATATGCTGACCAAGCCTCAGTGGGAATTGCTCAGGGCCATTGCCGCGAAAGGTTTGGTGTATCAACCGACATCAGCAGACTTCATCTCCAGTTTCGGCCTGGGAAATCCTGCCACCGTACTGCGCTCCCTGAGATCCTTACACAACAAGGAGTTGGTCCATCATGAGATCGATGCAGAAGGAAACAGCGTTTATACCATTTATGACGTTCTCTTTCGGAGGTGGGTTGGCGAAACCCCACTGTCCAGGGATTTATTGCGAACATGAACTATTTTTCTTCCCTCCTTATTAATCCGGCCGATTTTCGTAACATTGGCATCACGAAAAAAGAATGGACATTCTGCAAACAATAAAGCCAAAGGTTTCCAAACGATCTCTTCTATATATCGCCGCAGTGGTTTGGACATTTGCAGGCGGGATGCTCATCTACAAAGGTATTCTGCTTTCAATTCAGGCGCCTGAAGCTTTGGGGATAAAAATATTCATCAGTGGTTTGGGCGGTGCTGCATTCTACTGGCTGCTCTTTTCGAATATCTCCAAAAAACATACGAAACGGATCGTTGAACTGAAAATGGAAAAACCCTGTCTGTTCTCCTTTTTCAGTTTCAGGAGCTACATCCTGATGGCCATCATGATCACATCCGGCATATTGCTCAGAAAATCGGGAATCATACCCACACAATACTTGCTGGTGTTATACTTTACCATGGGGATTCCGCTGTTCCTCTCCTCCATCCGGTTTTATTACCATGGTCTGTTCTACAACCGCCTGTAAAAGGCAATCTATCATATTTTCCATACCCTGTCCATTGATGTTTACGCATTACCCGACAATAGCAACGCTTATAGTAAGCTGAAACAACTCGATGAAACCGGGAATTTTTATTCCGGGCTTTTACGGGGTATTTAATGCTGCCGGCCATCGGTCAACCGGAAAAACAAACCCGCTCCAAGAATGACCACTAAGGCCAGCACCGCATGAATATGCATGGCCTTTAGCATTCCCGTGGTATCCCGCAGATAACCCAGCATCAGGTTCCCCAGGGTAACACCCGCCCCAAAATGAAAGGCCCATATCAAAGCCTGGCCGGTGGTGCGAAGGTGATCGGGCGTACGGGCCTGCACATATTCCACCACTCCCATCAGGAAAAAAGCAATGGTGATCCCGTGAAAGATGCTTACACCAAGAGCCATTAGCGGATTTGTAATAAATCCGTATAATACCATTCTCGCACAGGAAACTGTCATGGCCAGCATGATCATCCTTTCAGCCCTTACCCGCTTCAGGTATCTGGCCCCGATAATGAATGCCGGAACCTCAAAGGTAGCCTGTATGAAAAAGACCCATCCGATGAATGAGCTCTCCGCCCCCAGATCCCTGTAATAAAGGTTGATAAATTGATGCAGCGGCGAGATGGCAACGCCATAAAGCATGATGATCAAAAGAAACAGGAGCAGCTTCCCATTCCTGAAAAAGACCCCGAAGCTTCCGAAGGTAACCAGGCTGCGGCCGGTGACCGGCCTGGACGGCAGGGTAAACAGATTGAAGAGGGAAAGAGCCAGGAATAAAACTGCAGCAATATTAAAAATAACACTTGTATCCTGCCTGGCAAAATAGCCTACCACCAGGGAAGAGACAGCATATCCGGCCGATCCCCAAAGCCGGAACTGTCCGTAAGTCAGACGGGGATTGCCCCTGATATAGCCCATGGTCATCCCGTCTACCACAGCGCCCGAAGGCTGGTGGAAGACTGATATAACAGCGATAAATACAAGCATCCAATAGAAAGCAAGGGTCTGCCCCATCAGGAATACCATGACAGCGCATACAGTAGAGAGCAACAGAAGGATCCTGTTGTTCCCGAACTTATCGGCAATCATTCCCCAGAAAGGAACAACCAGGGCCGAAGTGGAGATAAAAACCGCATTCAGGGCACCGATCTGCATGCTGCTGTATCCGATACTGTCAAGATGAACATTGAAAAACGACTGCCATCCCGCAAAGGAACCTGCCATGATAAAATAAAATACCGGGAGTTTGAAGGATTCGCTGATCTCAGGAAATAGACCTTCAATACGCTTGATCAATGGTGATGGATCTGTATCAATTGTTTCCCAAAAATAGGTAAATTTCCATTTTATTGGATGAAGAATCATAAACTTAAGCGATAGATGATGGACCACCGTGATAAGCCTGTTGTGGCCGGACTACGATCCATCAAACTGGATACCGAACCCGGGACCTATTTGTGGTGCGCATGCGGCCGCAGCAAAGGGCAACCCTTCTGTGACGGCTCACACCGGGAGACCGGTTTTCTTCCCTTCCGTGTTGTCATCGCTGAGAAGCAGCTGGTAAAATGGTGCAGTTGCAAGTTGACCAAAACACCACCCTTTTGCGACCACAGCCACAGGGATTTGCCGGGGTATTCCAAATAAATTTCAGGCAGAACCCAATTGATCTGCAGAAGAAAGAGCCAGGTTTTGATTGACCATCTCCATGATGTTTTCCCTGTAGGATTTATTGATTACAAAAACAGCCATTCTGACAACCGTGTGTTCTGCCTCAGTGTTGATGCTTTCGACAAGCGGTGCCTTTGAAGCTACTACCCATGGAGTATTTAAAAGAAGATAATTTAATTTGTCTGTAATCTCATTTGTTCTGTTTGTCCTGGGAAAATTAAACTCCAGAACAAGTCTCTCCAACTGATGATGATCTCCGGCAATGGATATGACCCGGGAATTGACTTTATAATATCCGAGAGACTTCACATTTCCATGCAAGTCTCCAACATTCAAAAAAAACTGTCCAGCCTTGACGATTTCACCTTTGATATCCTCAAGTTCAATGAAAGTGCCTTCAATTACTTTATTCTGAACCTTCAGGAAGACGCCGAAAACAAAATCCCTTAAAAGAATAAATGCAGGGACAATCAACAGTACAGCTGCAACGGCTGCGAAAACCAGAACAAAATGATCTTTTGATTCATAAACAAGCTTGATCACCCACGTAAGAAAAGCAAACCAGACAATGAATTCAAAGATGGAAAGAATGGTTTTCAGATGATGCATGATTCTTTTGGTAAAGCCAACTTTCTTCACAATGAATACCAGTACCCTGAATCCTATGAAAAGGAATATTCCTATGGTAATTGCCTTGATAATCATAGCTCTAAATAATTCCTTTGGTTAAACAAACTTCAACGAGAAGAGGCTCAATATTTCTTCCAAGCCTGTATATGTCTCCCCTTTTCTGAACCAGAATTCCGGCGTAATTCAGATTGAGGATCAGGTTCTTTACAAAGGTTTGGTGGTACCCGGTTACCCTGGCCAGTTTATTAAAATCCAATTCCTTATGCTGGATAAAAAGGGCAATGATGACCAGCCATTCCGGCTGAAGATTATTTAATACCTCAATCCTGGGTTTCTCTGGTTTCTTTATATGGATCGCATCATTTCCGGAATCCGTAATATTTGCCTTCCAGGTATTTAAAGCAACACCGGGATTCCCGTCCGTTACGATAAAATACTTGTTAAACAATATGGAAAGAGATAGTTGAGAAACCGACTCCTCCGGAGTTCCATTGTAGTTCAGGCGAATACCGCTTGACTTGTGCCTGCTAAGAACCATCTGTTGCAGCTCTTTGGCATTAAATGGTTCGCATTCAATAATTGACAGGCAATTGCTTTCAATCGGAGCAATCTTTTTAATTATATTGAATGAGTGCGTATTACAGTTTAAAATAAAGAACACCCTGTTTCCGTATAGCTGAATCAGTTCAATCATTTTCAAGATTACTTCATCACCTCCTGCCCTTCTTTCCCACCATAGCTCCAGATTATTGATAACCACCGCACTTTCGAAAGGCATATTGGAAAAAATGCTTTCAAAATCATTCAGGTGGGTCAACTGTTTTTGAAGAACAGACAGAAATTCATCCACCTTTGCAGATCCGCCCTCAGGAGGATCTATCCAGAATAAGTTTCTCTTCTTAAACAGGTGTGCACCTCCATACCTCGATAATGCAGTTTTCCCGGCACCATGCTCCCCTTTGATGATTACAGCACCACCAACACCTCTTTTATGCCTTTGTGCCGCTTCCTTAAGCAAATTGAACTCCTTGTTCCTCGGAACCCAGAATTCATCAGTTATGGTTGATCCGCTACTCATTAAATTCCTGTAAAAAACAGGAACAGAATCATAAATTTTCTGATTTGGCAGTATTTCTTCAACCAGGTCAAGAATCTGACTGCTGTTTGTAAATACCTGTTCCTTTTCATCCAGATACTTCCTTGACAGCAGTACTCCTCTGCTGGTACTATTCAACAAATAAACAATGATTCCATTGATGCGGCTTTTAAGTGCATTGGCACGCTTTGAGATACCCAGACTGAATTTTTTGCTTTTTTGTTCACGTTTTTCAGAATCAATATTACTTTCTGAATCAACGATAGAATGATAGAAAAGCCTGGAATACGCTTCCTGAACGGATGCCATGGAATAATGCTCAAGCCTGTCCATGGCCGTAACGACTTTCTCCTTTTCACCGGTAACCTGCTTGATCAGCTTTTCAAATACCTGGCTTCCTGAATCTTCAGTCGAACCCTGCAAAATATCCGGATCATTCACATTACTCAAATGAAAAATCAACAGGCTGCTGGCTTCTTTACACTCAATAATAGCCGTGTTAAGGATTTTTTCAAATTGCTGAAGTTCCCTGTAGAATGGTTCGTAAAACAGGGTATCCATATAGTATGTGGAAGTTTTTTTCAAATTTGTAAGAAAAGACTCATAATCACTGAACCTTAAAACTCCCGCATCACCATAAATCGATAGGGGGACAGCCAATTCTTCGCTGAACTCGTTTCTTAAAGACGAAATCCTGCTCCATACATCATTGAAATGATCAAGGATTGGTATTTTGTCAGGAAAGACAGGAGGCTTGAATCCAGGCTTTGGTTTTTTGATATCCTCCTTGATAAATTGAATAAACTTATCCATCGGCTGAAGCAATAATTCTGAAATCCGGATGGCTATTTTTTCATTTCCGCTTATGAGAAGATTTTTGGCAATGTTTTTACTTGAAAGCATGATTGTATCAAGATACAGTGTATTGCTTAACAAGATGACACCTTCCCCATAGCTGTCCGGAAATGAGTTCAGGTACTCAGCCAATGGCTCCGTTTTGATTTTAGGCTTCCTTTTTGGCCTTGAAAGGAGCGGCAACTCCTCCATATCCCGGGCCATGGAGATTGACAGCTCACGAAACGACTTCATAATTAAAGATTCCGACAAACTTTCATATTGGTTCAGCTTTTTTTCGATCATATTAAACTCACCCGGATATTGGTCAAAGCCCTTTAAACTTTGCGTATAATCAACCCCCTGAGTTAATGCAAGCTTTTCATATGAATCGTTAATGCCAGGAATTAACTTTCTTAAATCTTCAAGTTCGTTCAGAGTTATTTCTTCGAGTCTATCCAACTCGATTTTTACCTGCGGTTTGACCAATGTTTCGAAATAATAGTCAAGGGATTTTCTAAAACTATATTTTGCCTCTTTCTCCTTCCCTTTTGAGTTGCTGATATAAGGAATCATGACCCATTCGGGAGCTTCATATGTATAATTGCCCATGCGAGCCAGAAGGTCGGATATTCCATCATCCAAAAACTCTTTAAGTTCCTTCAGCAAGATTGCATTACTTTTTCCTGCGATGTTGTTAACGGCTATAAGATATAACTGATGGTTTTTTGCTACCGTTTTATCAAATCCCATCTTTCCGTTTTCAACAATCTCCTTTTCAAGGTTCGCAATATTCTGAATGACGGACTCTTTAAAATTCAATTGTAAAGCCTGCAGGTTATGTAAGGCATTGCTAATTGTTTTCTCAATAAATAAACTGCCCATGGCCAAAACATCAGCGTCCAGCTTTTCAATGCGGTTGATGGCGACGCGGTTTTCAAGTGCAGGCAATGCGGGTAACTGGATCGATTCCGGAACAAAATCGGGTTGTCTGGCTAGCAGTTTCAGGTTTTCAACCAGGTTGATCTCCTCAAAATCTGTGGATGGGCTCAGCAACATCAGGCTTGCAGGAAGCCGGGAGAGGGTGTTGATCGTTCCAATATACTCCTTGGTAATCACACTCTTGTTCTGTGATAATCCAAGGACCAGCAGATCGGCTCTTACAGATTCTGAATTGATAATCTCCATCCTGCTGCGGGAACCAAAGTCGTCACTTATGATCTTTACTTCTGCACTCATTCGCTTTTCAGTCAATATGGCATTCGTATTTCGAATGATGCTTTCGTTCAAAGAGGTGTCACTATTAATATGCAGAATCCTTATTCTGGCATCCCGCCAGGCATGATCTGATAGAAGGAATTTCAGTAAATTTAAGGAAAAACTCAGGTGCCGGCCCTTTCCGTCCCACCAGATATCGATCCTCTCCTTTTTCCCAAAACCGTTGGTTTTATCATAGTCCAGGAAGACGGCATTCAGGTTATTACTTTTGAAGTCTTTCAGAACATCGACCAGAAAACCGGCAGTTTGAATATTTCTGCTCCAGCCCATCAATACCGTATTGGGCTCAAAACCACTGAAACCATAAACACTCGAAACCAGATGAATACCATCCAGCAGCGAATCGCATTGAAATTCCCGGATGAAATAATTCCGGCTTTTACCCTGAACCCGGTCCACTTTAATATTTGAATGGACAGGTTGCTGCATGGTTCTAAGTTCGAAATCTGTCAGCGCCCCTAATTTTCCGGTCAGGGAGAGTCCGAGTTCCACAAGGTGCGGACGGGCCTTTTCGCCTCCACTAAAAAGGATGATATTCGGTCGCCAGTTCCGTTTATTGATCTTGTGGGAGGTAAGTCTCAACAAGGCGCGTTTGGCAAAGTTTGTCCAGAAACTACTCCATGCATCCCCACTTTCCAGAATCAGTTCTTTTCGTTGCAATAAGAAATAGAGCAATCCCAGTACGATAGTAGCACCGGCCAGTGCCAGAAAATCGAGCAATATCATTACAAAGAAAGCTGATAAGGTTCCAAGAATACTCACAAAACGGGGTATTTTGAATGCGGGACGGAAATCGGAACTGGACCAGCTCTCAATGGCCGATGCCAAATTTAAGAATGCATAAGTGGTAATAAAAAACATGGATACGATCCGGGCAATTACATCCAGCGATCCAATTAATATTCCTGCCTCAGCAATCACAAATGCCACCAAAAGGGCATTTCTTGGCTCATTGTTTTTCACTGTGCCTTTGGCCAGGAACCGAGGGGCAATTTTATCCATGGCAATAGCCTGCAATATACGGGGTGCCCCCAAAATACTTCCCAGTGCCGATGAGAGTGTCGCACCCCAGATCCCTGCAATGACCAGCGCGGGGACGAGGGATATTTTAAACAATATCTCAGGGTCGTTTGCAAGAGCATTGGCATCAACCGTAAATGCATAGAACACGGCAAGACACAGGTATACAATAAAACCCACGCCCACTGCCGACATGGCTCCCACAGGAAGGGATTTTTTTGGATTTTTCAGGTCGCCGGACATGGACACCCCGGCTTCAAACCCAGTAACTGCAGGAAAAAATATGCCAAAAAGAACCATAAATGGCGCTGCAGTAGCAAGAGGGGCTATATTTACTTCAGTAGGTGTAAATTCGTGTTTGCCAAAAAAGATGGATAACAGCGACAATACAATGGCTGCCATGATAAAATATTGTGACTTGATGGCCAGCGATGTACTGATAAAGGTGAGGGTGGTGACAGCAATGAGAACAATTGTACCTGTGATACGAATGGTATTGATATTGTTTTCGAGGCCCCAGTACTGGAGAAAGCTCTCAGCGAACCCGATCAGATAGAGACTTACACTAAAGGAAAGTCCAACAAATAAAGCCAGCCCAAGGGTGCCCCCGATAGGCAGTCCCAGACTTCGGGAAATCATAAAATAGGTTCCTCCACCCTGAACCGGTTTATCAGTAGAGAGCGAAGCCACACTCAGACTGGTTGTAATGGAGATGATATGCGCGATGACAATAATTCCAATGGTATTGATCAGTCCTGCCTGTCCGATGATGGCAGGAAAGCGCAAATACATGATTACCCCTAAAATAGTAAGTATTGAAGGGGTGAAAACGCCGCTGAAGGTTCCGAATTTTTTAACTTTTGCCATCCTGGGGTAATGTTAGCTTGCTGTTGCGTGTTTACATTAATAAGACGAAATTTACAAAAGGATTTCATACAAAGTCAGACTCATCATCTTATTAACATATAATAATCAGACATATGCAAGTTTTCAGCCCATCAATCCCCCGGGGAGTCATTTTTATACTCCTGTTCACATTTATTTCATGCAAGAAGGAGGGTGTAACCATTCACTTTGACAGTGAGAAGGAGGTCTCCGGGATGAAGTTTGCATTGGAGGATATTTCGCCCGGACTACCGGCCAACTGGGATGGATATGAATTTGTGGTTCTTGAATTCATGATTACTACACCCCAACGGTTCCAGGTGGGTTTCACCACGGAGACCGGGTACAATGAACTGCGGATCATGAGTTATACGCCCAAGGGCTGGAACAGGCTGGCCATCCCGCTGCGTTTCTATCGTGAGCCTCCCGCTGCCCGTCGTGACCTGGCGGCCACCTTTAACCAGCCCAGGTATACCGGATGGATCAATCTGACCGGGCAGAGGAGCCCCATGAAGGGCGTGGACTCCATCGGCATCAGGATGCAGGTTCCCATCGGTAATCCGGTGTTGAAGCTGCGATCGGTGAGCCTTGCCAAAGAGGACCCGGGCGACCAGTACCTGGGTGAAATCCCGGTGGTGGATGAGTTCGGACAGTACAACCTGGGCGACTGGGAAGGCAAGATCCATTCACTGGCAGAGCTTCAGAAGGAGTGGGAAACGGAGGAGCGTCAGCCCGCAGACAGGAACAAGGTTCAATCTTCCAAATACGGAGGCTACCTGGATGCCCGCATTGATGAAGGCACCGGCTTCTTCCGCACTGAGAAAATCGACAGCCGCTGGTGGTTTGTGGACCCGGAAGGGTGCCTGTTTCTTTCCCACGGGGTAAATTGTGTGGGCCCCGGTGGTGGAGGGGGCGTTTACAGGCTCGAACACAGGCGGAACCTTTACATGGAACTGCCCCCGGAGGATCTTGCTTCTGGAAGCGGCGGGTACCGGTCGGGTTCGTTCGGCAATTGGAATCTTTACCGTCGCTATGGTGAAGATTACAGAGAGAAATCCGTGGACAACATCATCACCCGGATGGACCGCTGGGGATTCAATACCATTGCCAACTGGTCACAATCCGATGTTTACAAGCGTAACCGGAAGGCCTTTACACTCCAGTTAAGGGGCATCGGCATTGAAGGTGAACTGATGGGCCTGGCTGATGTGTATGCCCCCGATTTCGAGGAAAAGATTGACCAGGTAGTCCGCTCAACCGTGGAACCCTACCGCGATAATCCCTGGCTTCTGGGCTATTTCACCTTCAATGAACCTTCTTTCCTGGGCCGTGAACAGCGGCTGTGCGACCTGATCCTTGAAGGGAAGGATCGCCCCATCCGGACAGCGCTGCAGGAACATCTGGCAAAAGGGGATACGCCGGAGAGCAGGAAGAAATTTATCCACAACACGTTCCGGATCTTTATTGAAACCACAGACCGCGCACTGGACAGGCACGATCCCAACCATCTCACCCTGGGGATCCGCTTCGGCCAGGAGGCAGACAACGAGATACTGGAGCTCTGCAAGGATGTCTTTGACGTTTTCAGCTTCAACTGTTACGACCTGTATCCCCGCAAAGAGATGCTGGACAGGTTCATGGAGGTTACCGGCAAACCCCTGTTCATTGGGGAGTATCACTTCGGAACGGTGGACCGGGGCATGGCACAGTCCCTCTGGCAGGTCAATTCGCAGGAAGAACGAGGAGTCGCCTACCGTTATTATACCGAACAGGGTTATGCGCATCCGGGACTCATCGGTACCTCCTATTTCCAGTGGTGCGACCAGGACCTTACCGGGCGTGGTGGCGACGGGGAGAATTACAACTGCGGGCTGGTGGATGTGACCGACCGTCCCTACCCTTTCCTGGTGGAAGCTGCATCGGAGACTTCAAAAAGGATTTTTGAGGTACACTCCGGCACCCTTCCCCCCACCGACAGAGCCCCCATAAAGGCCCGGGGGCACCATGCCATACCGGACCTTTGGAACCAGTAAGCCTTTGGATTGAATTAGATCAAAAAAACCAAAACCATTTTCACATGAAAAACCGACATGTCAAATTGCTGCCAGCTGCTGCTGCCCTTCTTCTTCTGATGGCATTATCGCTATCATGTAATCACGCTTCAACCACTGTTGCAGGTCTCTCAGTTGATACCCTTGACCTGGCCGATTTGAGGATGCAGGCCCATGTGGATGAGGGCCGGCTGCCATGCGTAGCAACACTGGTGATTAAGGATGGCCTTACGGTACGCCAGCGCGTCCATGGAATGGCCAATTTACAGGAGGAAAGAGAGCTGGCGGAAAATGCCCTATTCAGGATCTATTCCATGTCAAAACCGATCACTGCTGCAGCATTGATGATCCTGTTTGATGAAGGTAAATTTCAGTTGGATGACCCGGTAGCCGGATATATCCCGGCCTTCGAAAATACAGGAGTTTATGTGGATGGTGAGGTAGTCGGGCAGCAACAGCCTTTCACGGTCAGGCACCTGTTGACGCATACGGCCGGATTCTGCTATGGCTGGGATCCCGATTCTCATGTAGACTCACTTTACAACCAGATCACTCCCACCGGGATAAGGGGTGGAGGTAATCTGGCAGGGATGATTGAACTCCTTGCCACCATCCCTCTGAAAAACCAACCCGGTTCGAAATATGAGTATTCGGTATCCCTTGATGTGGCTGGCTACCTGGTTGAGGTGCTGTCCGGAATGCCGTTTGATGAATTCCTGCAAACCCGGCTGTTTGATCCGCTTGGAATGGATGACACCGGTTTCGATGTCCCAGAAGAGGATTTCCAACGGCTGGCCATGATCTATACCCCTGACCAGCAAACCGGAGCGCTCACTCCCGTGGAAGAAATGACCAATGCCGTGAAACAGAAGGTAACATTGTTTTCAGGCGGCGGCGGATTGGTCTCCACCATTGGTGACTATGGAAGGTTCGCGCAGATGCTTCTGAATGGAGGGGAACTTGATGGTGTGCGTGTTCTGGAGGAATCTACCGTCAAACTGATCATGTCGGATCAAATGCCCGCCACAGCAATCTTTGAGGAGGGATTCGGTTATGGCCTGGGAGGCTCGGTTGAAATGGAAACCGGAGCTTACTCATGGTCGGGAGCCGCCTCCACATCCTTTGTGGCCCTTCCTGAAAACAACATGGTCATCCTGGCATTCACGCAATACGTGCCCCATATGGGTGTCCCATTTGCAAGTGAGTACAAGGAACTGGTCC
>CAYVRK010000036.1:0-4188 GCA_964453785.1 uncultured Bacteroides sp. | reverse complement strand
AACTGGTCCCAGTCTTCTTCGCTTAACTGGTTGTAACTCCACCAGACCGGCGTGGCTGCCAGTCCATTGGTCAGCGAGGCCCACAACTGGTTGTGATAGGAAATGTGGTAATTGATGTCACGGGGGGAATAATAGGCAAGGCTGGCATTGTGACCGGCAAATTTGTCAAACCTTTTCATATCATTTCCCCAGGGGGAATAAGCACCCACACCATAATAGGAGGTTCCGTCATCATGTACAAAATAGTGCGGATTTACCCCCGATGGTCTGATCCATCCGTGATGTTCCGATTCAATTGCAAAAAACTGGCTGCAGCCGATTCCCCTGTGCCTCCGGCATCTTCCACAAACACCTGGTAGGTGTATTCTCCCGTTTCGCCAGGTGAGAACCGGACCTTCCACTGATCGGCATTTCTGTAATTATCGTAAAAACCGTTGATCCTGATCTGTTTTCCTGAGGGTGTTGTGAATTGCGCATACACATCAATATCCCGCGGATCATATGGATTTTCGATCCCTACATAAGCAAGGTCCAGGTTCACTTCAAATTTCTCATATTTCTTTATTGTGGCCGAATTGGTACCGGTAACCTTTACCACGGGCATTTTTCCGGGCACAAAGGTTTCTCCCCGGGCTTCACCGGATCCGAAAAATACCTCCCCGTTGGTGTGAACAGGAACCACCCTGTAGAAATAATGTTTGTAAGGGTCCAGGTCCATATCCCGATAACTCGTGGAAGTGGTTTCTGCAAGCAAGGTGTGCTCGCTGATCTCAAAACCAGGGCTGTACCCTTTGTAAACCATGTATTTTCCGGTCTGATCCCCATCGGTCGTCTTCCAGGACAGGCAGATGTTCCTTCCATTCGAAACGGTGGCCGCCACATACGCCCGCACCTGAACCTGTATCCGTGGATTTGATTTTACGGTTGTTCTGCGCCCTCCGCCATGTGAATTCAAGGGTCCCGTTTTCAAAGTCATCGGTATATCCGGAGGGCTGTGAAATCCCCTGCTGTATGGATAAAACCATCAGGATAAACAACATAAACAAGTTCCGGAACACACTATTTGTGGATGGAGTCATAATTTTTCAAATTTTCAGTTTGGCGAAGGTTCCATGCAAGCGAACTTCCGCCAAGATATAAATTTATTGGTCCCATGGATTGCGCTTGTAGTTTCCCCTGAGCGGATGCAGTGTTTCTTCCCCGTCCACAAACACTGCCACCCATTCGGACAAGCGCTTTCCCAGCCGCCTGCACGACTCGATTTCCCGTTCAGCCCTTGGCTCCCCTGCCTGGGTTGCCCCGTAATGGGCCGTGAACTGGCGCGCCGCATAATCTGTAACCCCGAAGACCAGGAACCCGAAGTTCATCAGGATGGTCAGAATGGACTGGCAGGTGAGTTCGGCACCTCCGCCCCATCCGCCCTGCGCACTGAACGCACATCCAATTTTCCCGTCGATCTTCTGCCAGTCGGGCAGCATGGTCTCCCAGAATTGCTTCATGTCAGCTGCCACCGTACCCAGTTGGGTGGGTGACCCTACAGCCATTCCGTCGCACCACAGGATGTCCACACGCGAAGCTTCATCAATCGATTTCATCCGGACCTCCATCCCGGTCACCTCCCGGGCTCCTTCAGCCACATACTCCGCCATTTTAGCCGTATTGCCGGTTTTGGAATAATAGAGGATCAGTACCTTTCCCATAGCTGTGCTTTTTTTTAACCAAGAACCAAGGTAGCTTTTATATTTTTTATCTTTAACAGATTACAAACCCCAAAAACCATGAAACGATTCTTCATACCTTTGATCCTCATAGCTATGAGCGCATGCAACCCGTCACCCGACACCAAAACAGGCAAAGAGGGGAATCCCTTTTTCGCTCCCCTGAACCAGCCGGTTCAATATAGTGAAGTAACCCGGGATCACATTCGCGACTATGCGCAGCTTACCCTCCGGGAAGTGGATGAGATCCTGGAAGGGATCCGGACGGCAAAGGAGCCCGGCTTTAACAATATTTTTGTGGAATTCGACGGGGCCATCAACAGCCTGAGCAAGGCCGCCAACAACTGTTTCATGTTTTACTGGGTGTCTCCCGACTCCCTCTCCAGGGAAAGGGGACTGGAAGGTTACCAGAAACTGGACTCGCTTTCCAACAGCCTCTCTTCGGATGCCACACTCTTCAGGCAAATGCAGGCTTTCAAAGAAAGTGCCGCTTATGGAGAGCTCACCGGGCACCGGAAGCGCTTTGTGGACGATGTGATCCTCACTTTCGAGCATTCCGGAGTAAACCTGGAGGCCGAAGCCTTGGAACAGTTCAGGGCCCTGAAATCGGAAATCAGCGAACTTTCATCCCGGTACTCTATGAATATGAACACAGCCAACGCAGTCCTGGAGCTTGATGAACAGGGAGCTGAAGGCATTCCCCAGGGAATTCTGGAGGGATATCTTAGGGAGGATGGAACATACGGGATACCGGTCATACCCGCCACCAGGCAACCGGTCCTGAACAACGCCATCCGGGAGGAAACCCGGAAGTCTTTCTATGTCAAATACCTGAACCGGGGATACGAAAAGAACCTGGACATCCTGGCTCAACTGGTTGACAAGCGGCACCAGCTTGCCGGGCTGATGGACTACCCTACCTATGCTGCTTATGCCACCTCCATGAAAATGTCAAAAACACCTGAAGCCGTATGGGGCTTCCTGGAGGATCTGATCGACCGTTCCGGGACCAAGGCAAAAGCAGATCTGGAGAAGCTGAGGCATTTCAGAAACCGGAAAAGCGGAATCCTATCAGATGAGCCGGTAAGTCCCTGGGATGAGGGGTACTACAGGAACCAGTTGTTGCTTGAAGAATTCCATGTTGATCAGGAGTTAATCAGGGAATATTTGCCCATGGAACAATGTTTATCCGGAATGCTCGACATCTTCAGCGAATTACTGGGGGTGGAATACCGAAGGGTGCAAGAACCTTCTGTATGGCATGAGGATGTGATCCTCTACGAAGTCCTTGAAAAGGGTGAAGTAACCGGCCGGTTTTACCTGGATCTCTATCCCAGGCCCAACAAGGAGTCGTGGTTTTACGGCGTTCAAATCAATTACGGAAGACTCACTCCGCAGGGACAGGAGATACCCACATGCCTCCTGCTGGCCAACTTCACACCTGCAACCGAAAACCGCCCGGCAATGGTCAGTCACGACGAACTAAGCACCCTGTTCCACGAATTCGGCCACATCATGGACAACATGTCCTATACAGGTGAATTCAGCTGGCAGGCCAATTCCAAGGAGGACTTCGCAGAAGCCATGTCCCAGATCTTTGAGAACTGGATCTGGGATTACGACATGCTCAGCAGGTTTGCGCATCACTACCAGACCGGAGAGGTGCTGCCCAGGGCCACCTTCGACAACATGCTAAAAGCAAAAAATGTCACCTCCGGGCTGGATGCCATGCGATCCCTCCGCAACAGCGTCTATGACATGTTGCTTTACGACCGTTTTGACCCTGCTACCGTTTTCGACAGCGATCAGCTTTGGAGAACCACCGACCAGATCACAGGGATCCCGAACTATGTGGAGGGAACACATGGCCAGGGAAGCTGGATCCACATCAACACCCACCCCAACTATTACTACGGATACCTGTGGGCCGAGGTCTATGCCCAGGACATGTTCACCGTCTTCGAAGAGAAAGGGCTCACCAATACCGAAGCGGGTGTCCGCTACCGCCACCTGATCCTGGCCAACGGCACCCAGCGCGATATCAACGAAGCCGTGGAGGAATTCCTGGGGCGTCCCTCCAACAACGAAGCCTATATCAAGAGCCTGGGCTTGTAAGAAAGAAAATTGTGATCTGTGATGAATAATGCTTTTCGCTCTGTTGAAGAATATATAGATCCCTTCCCTGAAGAGGTTCAGATCCTTCTCGAGAGGATTCGTTCCACCATCAGGGAGAAGGCACCCGATGCCATTGAAAGCATCTCTTATGGAATGCCCGCCTACAAGACCCATGGAAAACCCCTGGTTTATTTCGCCGGTTTTAAAAAGCATATTGGGTTTTACGCAACTCCCTCCGGTCATGATCAATTTGCCGCAGAACTTTCACAATACAAACAGGGAAAAGGCTCTGTGCAGTTTCCACTTAACAGGCCCATCCCTTTCGAATTGATTGGCAGAATGGTCGAATTCAGGG
>CAYVRK010000035.1:0-45501 GCA_964453785.1 uncultured Bacteroides sp. | reverse complement strand
TTACATTTCTCATCCATCAATGCAGCAGGAGCGATTTGAAGGATTTGGTGGATATACCCGGCTGACCCGAATGTCATGCAACAACAACCTGCTCACCGACCTGGATCTATCAGGCAATCCCGGCCTGGTATTCATGATCAGTCGCGGGAACAGGCTCACAGAACTTGATATTTCAAACAATATGCAGCTGGTGAAGATCGGATTCGACAACATGCCCATGTTGCACGAGGTCTGCGTCTGGACATTCCTTTTCCCTCCCCCGGGAGTTGAAATCCTGATGGATTACAGCCCCAATGTGCAGTTTATAACCGGTGGCCTCAATCCATAAATATTAAACATCAAAGGCAAAGAACACGCCGATGAACTTCTCTTTCCGGTTGAAGAATTCATTCACCAGGCTTCTTCCGTTGTAGTACTGGACGCCCAGCCTCAGGCGCAGTTTGTCGTGCTCCTGGGGCAGGATATAACCGGCAGTGACGTTGATGTTCTTTGCAAAGCCGTTCTGCTGGTATGTGCTCACATTGGCAGCTGCAAAAACACCCCCCAGCCATTTTGACGTTCGGGAGAAGTAGTACTCCAGCTCCATGCCGCCCATGTAATTCATGTAGGCATAAGAGTTGGGTACGATCTTTCTTAATCCAAGGAAGTCACCCCCCGGATCAAAATAGCCCATTTCTCCATAGACCATCAGGAAATCAAGTTCAGGACGGCTCAGAAACCAGAGCGGGCGGACCGAAGCCGCAAACCTGAGATCATCCATGGTTGGACCCTGCTTGTACATGGGGTTCATATCGGTCACCGAGGTGGTGATCCGCCTGGGGAATTCATCACCAATATGCGTACATATATGGTGCTTTGAAAAACGAAGGTGCAGCCATTCCGTGGGATTTCCGGCAATGGCAAAATAATATACACCGTCCAGACCAATGAAATCGTTGCTTTCCTGCCGCATGTGGCAGGGGGTCATGATCCCCATCTCCCCCTCAATACCCAGCTTCGGGTTGCTTTTGGGCCGGAACTGTAAAAGGGAAATCCTGATAGCGGGATAGATGGTCAGATGTCCCCTGTATACCCTACCCTGGTTGATTTCATCCGTATAATCGTAATCGGCGTACTGCATGAACCAGGCGGCTGCCTCAAACCTGTTGCCCAGGGGATCGGCCAGGTAGGTGGGATACATATGGTCCAGACCCACAATTTTCAGGTTCCACTTCTTCAGCGGGATCAGGAATGTGGAGTCCTGGGCGCTGATCTGCACAAGACTTAAGAAGCCAATTGTTATCATAAAGTATCTTTTCATCACTCTGTTTTTTTTGACACGATCCATTAATCACCGATGGTTCCGCACCAGACATCATTGTTGGGCCCGTTATCGGCGGTCTCCCCGCCCAGCACCCAGATCCTCCCATCGAATTCAACCGTGGCATAGGAGTGCCGGCCGCTGAATGCAGAACCCTTTGAATCAAGGGTCCACATCTCCCCACCGGCTTTTGAATAGGTATAGTAGAGGTCCTCCTCTGTAATCCGGAGTTGTATGTTGTCACTGACCTTGCCCGGAAAAAGCCAGAGAGACCCATCATACATCAGCATGGAGTGACCGGCCCTGACCAGTGAAAAGGTTTCATCCACCTGCCAGGTGATACCGTCATCGGAGTACAATACCTCGTTGAAATGCGCACCTGGATCGTTATGCAGTTCCTCGTTATCAAAGGTGACACTGTGCATGCCACCATGCATGTATATTCTTCCGGTGGCCGGATCCACGCAGGCAGCATGCTCGCTTCGCTGTCCGAAGTCATTGTTATCCAGCTTGATCCAGGTGGCTCCATCCTCCGAGCGCCATACATCATGCAGGTAGATAAACGCATAGGTCCCTTCATAATTTTCCAGCATGGTGGAACCTCCCATGAGGTACAGATAATTGGTACCGCCGTGGTTTGCAGCCACGCAGGTATGGTTAAACCTGGGCATGAAATCCGCACTCATATCCTCCACAGGGTAAGTACGCTCCTTGATGCGGGTCCACTTCTTACCATCGGTCGATCTCCACACATCATTGGTGTATTGCCGGTATCCTGTCTCCTCATCCACTTCAAATCCTCCCACCAGGTAGAGGGCTTCACCTGTACCGTCATCAAACACGGTAACCGAATGACCCCGCCTCCCCTTCCAGGGTGCAGATGCAGTGACAAGGCTCCATCGTTCTCCATCGGTTGAATTCCATACATCTTCCAGGTAGGAGTCGCCTAAGGTCCGGCCACTGTCATAACCGCCGATCACCCACAGTTTGCCATCGAAGGCCACTGCCGCATGATCATAGCGGTTGCTCCAGGCTGCCTTCTTTGTCACCTCCTTCCAGGTAAAAGCACCCGTATAGGGTTCCATCCTGTAATCCTTGTAGGAGATGGGCTCGCAGGAGCCCAATAGGATGGCCAAGGGGAAGATTAAAATGAATCTCAATCTTTTCGTTTTCATTATGTCAGTTTTTAAATAATCCGGCCACATGTTCCAGCTCTTTCATGATGGGAATATGTTGGGGGCACTGTGCTTCGCAAAGTCCGCACTGCACACAGTTCGAGGCTCTTTCTGCCTCACCCAGGAACCTGTAATACCTCACTTTTGCACCCCTGTCCTTCAACATATGGTGTTCATTGCAAAGAGAGAAATTGCGGGGGATATTCACTCCTTCCGGGCAGGGCATGCAGTAGCCACAGGCCGTGCAGCTCACCCGCTGCAATTTCTGAATCACACTGTTTGCCTTTTCGATGGCGGTTTTGTCCTTTTCGGACCACGGAGCATGCGGCACCCTGCCGGCCAGCTCCAGGTTCTCCCTCAGATGGTCCGGATGGGACATACCACTCAGCACCACAGTTACCTCAGGCTGGTTCCACAGCCAACGAAACGCCCATTCCACTTCTGATCTTCCGGGGACTGCCTCATGCAAAATCTTTTTTGATTCCTCCGGGAGGCCGCTGACCAGCGACCCTCCCCTGAGGGGCTCCATGACCACGATGGCAAGCCCTTTCCCTGCAGCATACGCCATACCCTCTCTCCCGGCCTGGAAATGCTCATCAAAATAGTTATACATGATCTGGCAGAAAGTCCAGTCATAGGCATCCACAACCTCTTTGAACAGATCAACTTCATCGTGAAAAGAGAATCCGGCATAACGGATCTTTCCGGCCCTGATGGAACTGTTCAGGAATTCGAACACATCAAGGCTTACCAGCTTGTCCCAGTTGGAACGGTTCAGGGAATGCAGCAGGTAGAAGTCGATACAGCTGGTTTCCAGCCTTGCCAGTTGCTCATCCAGGTACCGGTCCATATCCTCCCTGGAGCCCACCAGCCAGGATGGAAGCTTGGTGGCCAGAAGGACCTTCTCCCTGTATCCGCCACGCAGCGCTTTGCCCAGAAAGGGTTCGCTTTCACCTGCCATGGAAAAGCTTTCAGCATGGTAAGGGTAGGCTGTGTCGAAATAGTTCACACCGTTTTCAATGGCCTGATGAATCATCTCCGTAGCCATCTCCTCATCAATACGGGTATTGTCCCTGCCGATCACGGGAAGCCGCATACATCCAAACCCCAGGACAGAAACCTGCAATCCGGTTTTTCCAAAAGTCTTGGTTTTCATAGTTGCTATATTACAAAATATTGTTAAAAGGCGGACGAGGTAACAGCCCTCTCTGGAAATAGAAAAAATAAGGGGCAAAGAAGAAAATTCCCTTGAATTATCATTTACTTTGGAAACGAGCACCTTCATCCAATGAACAGATCATGAAAAATAACTTTTTTAAATCAGCACCCATTTTCCTGGCCTTCCTGGTCATGGGATTCGGAGACGTTTCCGGTCCCCTTACCAGCCAGCTTCAGAACGATTTCAGCCTCAATAATTTTGAGGCCGGACTGGTCACTTTTATGGCCTTCATCATGTTCGGTCTGCTGTCCATACCCATGGGACTATACCAGGACCGGAAAGGCAGAAAGCATGTGCTTCTGCTGGGCCTTCTGGCAGCCCTCTTTGGAATGATCCTGCCCATGCTGGGTCATTATGAGTCGTTTCCCCTGATCCTGGGCGGACTGTTGTTCATGGGAACCGGGGCCACACTGCTACAGGTAGCCGGGAATCCCATCATGAGGGATGTTTCACCGGAAGGAAAGTACTCCCGAAATCTCTCATTCGGCCAGTTTGTGAAAGCCATCGGATCCCTGTCCGGATCACTGATCCCCATCGTGGCAGCCAGGTACTGGGGACTGGACTGGAAATTGTTATTCCCCATCTACGGGGCGGTCATTCTGATTGTAGTGATCTACCTGTTTCTGACCAAAATCGAAGAGCAATCTTTTGACAAAGAGAAACCGGCAACCATCAAATCATGCTTCAGCCTGCTGAGCAATCCTTTCGTTCTGCTGATGGTTATCGGTATCTTCCTGTATGTGGGTGCGGAGGTGAGTATGAGTGCCAAACTTCCTAACTTCCTGGCCGACAAATTTGATTTTAACATCAAAGAAAAAGGATTGATCGGCACCCTTTTCTTCTTCATCTCACTAACCACAGGACGGTTCCTGGGAGGAGTAATCCTCAACTGGCTCCCACCCAGAAAATTCCTGATCATTACCGCCCTGGTTTCCCTGGCAGCGTTGGCAGGGCTGTTTATCGCTCCAAACCACATCACCGCTTTTGTGTTCATCTTTATCATTGGTCTCGGATTTGCCAACATCTTCCCGCTGATTTTTTCCATCACTGTGGATACCATGCCCGAACGAAGCAACGAGATTTCAGGATTGATGATCACTGCCATCCTGGGAGCGGCGCTGGTGCCGGTCCTTTTCGGCCTTGTGGCTGACCTGGCCGGCCTGATGGCAGGATTCCTTGTTCCGGCGCTTTGCATGGTCTACATCTTCCTGATTGCACTGAAACCGGCTAAAGCATAAACCATGGATTTGTATTCGGATGAAAGGGTTGTACTGACCCTGGATGCAGGGGGCACCAACTTTGTATTTACGGCCATCCAGAAGGGCCATCCCATCACCGGTGAGGTGAGAAAAGATGCAAACCCCCGTGACCTTGACAGGTGCATTGCTACGATCAAGGAGGGATTTCGTGAGGTAATTCAGAAGATCACCCCGGAACCGGTGGCCATCAGTTTTGCATTCCCGGGTCCGGCCGACTATCCCAACGGGATCATCGGCGATCTGAACAACCTGCCTGCCTTCAGGGGAGGGGTTCCCCTGAAGGCAATCCTGGAAGATGAGTTCCGGATTCCTGTTTTTATCAACAATGATGGGGATCTGTATGCCTATGGCGAAGCCCTGGGGGGAATCCTGCCAGAGGTGAACGACAAACTGGAAAAGTCCGGGAGTCCCAAAAGATACCTTAACCTGACGGGACTTACCCTGGGAACGGGCTTTGGAGGGGGCTTTGTGAGAAACGGACAGTTGCTGGCAGGTGACAACTCCATCGCTGCAGAAGTCTGGCTGTTCAGCAACCGCCATGCACCTGATGTGAATGCAGAGGATGTGGTGAGTACGAGATCGGTTCAGCGTGTCTACGCAGAAGCAGCCGGGATTGCTTATCCCAACGACCTGACGCCCAAAGACATTCATGACTTTGCCACAGGAGTCAGACCAGGTAACCGGGAAGCGGCGCTGAAAGCGTACCAGGAGACAGGCCGTGCCCTGGGGGACACGGTTGCAAACCTCTTCACATTCACAGACGGTATTGTTGTCATAGGAGGCGGGATTACGGGTGCCCGTGATCTCTATATGCCCGCAGTCATGAAGGAACTGGAATCACATTTTCATCCTTCGGATTCGGGAAAGCTCCACAGGTTGGTTCAGAAGATCTTCAATCTGGACATTGATGAAGAAAGCAAAGCATTCTATAACGACTATTCAAAAGAGATTCCGGTACCCGGAACCGAAAGAACCGTTTCGTACGATCCCCTGCCCAGGCTGGCCATTGCCACCAGCCGCATCGGCGCCAGCAAAGCCATAGCTCTGGGGGCGTATGCCTTTGCACTGGGTGAGATTGACTGACAGACACTTCAAATAACTGGTATCAAAACATGAATTTGGAAGAATGATAAGCAACAGAGGATTTTTGATTCTGGCATTGGGAATGGTCCTGACAGGATGCAGTAATAAACCCGCGTCTCAGCATCCGGACATACAGCGCCGCATCCATGCAAATTACATCATGCTCAAGGAGATGGTTCAGAAAACCTCGGGTTTCGACTTTGTGGAAAGTGCCTACATCAACAACCTGCATGCCCTGGCCCTTCCACTGCCCATGCGGCACCATAATATGGAATGGATCACTGCCGGAGCCCTTGATTTTATTGAAAAAGCCGGGGATCAGCCTTTTTTCCTTTACCTGGCTACCACATTGCCCCATGACTCTGCCCCGGTCAGTTCCATGTTTGCAGACCCCAACATCACCCCTGCAGGCCTTCTGGAAGAAACCCCCAATGTGCAGCCAGGCAGATTGGAGGTCATTGAAAAGGTTAAGCAGGCCGGATTTCCCGAAGAGGCAGCCCCCTATACCTGGCTCGATGATGGCATCGGAGCAGTGATCACAAAAGGATGGAAGTACATTGCAATCCGCTTCCCACAGCATATTCAGGACCAGATCACTCCTGAAAACAACCAGGAATTCAACCAGGAAGGCACACGCTTCTCTGCCAACAATCCCAATGGCCAGGAAAGGGTCAGGTACCATGCCGACACCCTGTATCCGGCCTGTTTCGACCGGGATCAGTTGTACCACCTGGAGGTGGATCCGGATGAACAGGTAAACCTTGCCGGCAACGACCAGTACCAGGTCAAACTTTTGGAAATGAAACAACTCCTGGGGGAGTATATAAGCGAATTCACCCATCATTTCGGAGAATTTACCAATAAATAAACAGCGATATGAGAAGAACCACACCCTTGTCCTTCGTCGTTGCATTCTTGGCAACACTGACAACATTTTCCTGCCGGCAGACCCGTGAGAATCCACCTCCCAATATCATCTACATCATGGCGGACGACCATGCCTCTCATGCCATCAGTGCATACAAAGGTATCTATGCAGAGCTTGCCCCCACTCCCAATATCGACAGGCTGGCCTCCGGGGGAGCACTGTTCACCAATACATTTTGTACCAACAGTATCTGCGGTCCCAGCCGCGCCAGTATTTTAACAGGCAAGTACAGCCACCGGAACGGTTTCTATAAGAACGAAGGCGGAGATCCCTTTGACGGAAGCCAGCTTACCTTCCCCAAATTATTGAAGGAGGCCGGTTATACCACTGCTGTGGTGGGCAAATGGCATCTGTGGAGTGAACCCACCGGATTCGACTACTTCAAATATCACACCCTGAACGGGGAACAGGGGAGCTACTGGAATCCAACTTACAATGAGAATGGGAAAGAGGTAAGCGAAACCGGTTATGCCACAAATCTTGCGGGCGACTTTGCCCTGGACTGGCTGGAAAACAAGCGGGACAAATCCAAGCCCTTCTGCCTGCTGTTCCAATTTAAGGCACCTCACCGTCCGTGGGATCCGGACAGCATCTATATGGAGTTGTTTGAAGGTGTGGAGATGCCCTATCCCGAGACCTTCGATGATGATTATTCGGGCAGGGAAATGACCGCCGGGAAAACCATGATGACCATTGAAAACCACCTGACCCGCAGGGACCTGAAAATGACACCTCCCCCGGGACTTTCCGGACCCGAACTTTTCAAATGGGAACGAACAGGTGACAAGGGCGAGTATGTCTCCCCTTCCGACACCCTCACCGGCCCTGCCCTGAAAAAGTGGAAATACCAGAAATACATCAAAGACTACCTGGCTTGTGTCCGCTCGGTGGACGACAACATCGGACGCTTGCTTGCCTATCTGGATGAATCGGGACTGGCAGGGAATACCATCGTGGTGTATACGGCCGACCAGGGATTTTACCTGGGCGACCATGGCTGGTATGACAAACGGTTCATGTACGAAGAATCACTGCGGATGCCCTTGATCATCAGGTATCCCGGATTCATTGAACCTGGACTGAAGATCGGGCAGCTGACGCTCAATGTGGATTTTGCCCCTACCCTCCTGGACATGGCCGGTGTAAAGGTTCCTGAGGAGATGCAGGGCCAGAGCTTTGCACCTTTGCTTCAGGGAAAAAATCCTGAGAACTGGCGGGATGCCGTTTACTACCACTATTATGAATATCCCAAATGGCACAATGTTCAGCCGCATTACGGGATTCGCACCGCACGCTATAAACTGATCCATTTCTACTATGATATCGATGTATGGGAATTGTATGATCTGAAGGTAGATCCAAGCGAGCTGCATAACCTGTACAATGACCCAAGGCAGAAGGCATTGATCCTCTCCCTGAAAGCGGAATTAAAGCAGTTGCAACAGCAGTATGGAGATGATGTCTCCCTGGAAGAAATGAGAGAGGTTACAAGCAAAGGGATGGTGCAATACCAGTAATACCGGATTTAAATGCCCGAATGGTGAATGGCTCAGCTGCAGATATTACCTGAATTATCAAATCCCAATATAAAGACATGAAACATATGCTCCTTCCCGGAATTGCACTTCTGATCTTCAGTTTCGCTTCCGCACAGAATACCACCATCAAAAAAGTTGAATTAACGAGGCCTGCACAAGGTGCATCAATCTCTGACAACATGCCGGAACTCACATGGCAAGCCATGGAGGGCCATACTTTCGATATATGGATCGACGGGATCAAAATGGGGGCGGGTATTCCGGAGAACTGGTTAATTCCCTTCCCGTTGTCCTATGGGAAACACAATTGGAAGGTGGTGGCCATGAAGGAACAAGCAGAGGTTTCAAGCCAATCAGGTACATTCTTCATCCGGGGAGAACCCCTGTCTCCTGTTCCGGAGAATGCAGTGCTGCTTCGGGAGGACTGGAGGGTGATCTCATCCATCCTGGCAGGAAATAACGGATCAGCTCTTTCGAAGATGAAGGTGAATCTCCGGGACTGGAAACCCACCAGTGTTCCTGCCACAGTGCTTTCAGTAATGGTGCGCAATGGATTGTATCCCAACCCTTACCTGGGTACCAACAACATGAAGATACCGGATCTGAGTGATGCATTCAACAAAAAATACGACCTATTACATTACAGTCATATCGAAGGCAGGAATCCCTGGCAGGCTCCTTACTGGTACCGCAGGACTTTCCAAATACCGGCCGGCTATGCCGGGAAGAAGATCTGGCTGAACCTGGGAGAGATCAACTACCGTGCAGAGGTCTGGCTCAACGGCAAACAGCTGGCAGACACCTCACAGGTGGTTGGAATGGAACGTATGTTCCGTTTTGATATTTCCGGACTAGCCAATATGAAAGGAGACAATATCCTGGCCATTGCCATCTATCCTCCGGACCACCCCGGCATACCCGCTGACGCTCCCATCACACCACTGGCACCTCCGGGCCTGAACATGGCCAATGGTATGATCAGCAAGGACTACACCAGATGGGACGTCATCGGCTGGGACTGGATTCCGGCCATCAGGGACCGTGATATGGGAATCACAGAGGATGTATTTATAAGTGCCACAGACGACATCGAACTGGATAATCTGTATGTGACCTCAGACCTTCCGCTACCCAGTACCGCTTTTGCTGATATTACCCTGTCTGCCGATCTGATCAACCACTCCCCGGAATCCCTGAAGGGTACCATGACAGCAAGCATTTCGGGGGAGCGTGGTACAATCGTTCTGGAACAGCCCTTTTTTGTGGACGGAAATGATACTCTGGAGCTGTTCTGGGATAAAAAGAACATGCCCCAACTGCATCTGAAAAACCCATCCCTCTGGTGGCCCCTGGGTTATGGCGAGCCGGCACTCTACACGCTATCCATCGAGGCTACCTGCGGAACCCAGAAGGCAAGCCGGGAGCTCCAATTTGGGATTCGCGAAGTGGAAACCTACATGGGAGCCAACGAAAGGGTATACAAAATCAACGGGAAGGAGATCTATATAAAAGGGGGTAACTGGGTTCTGGACATGATGCTCAACTGGACCAGGAGCCGCTATGAACAGGAGATCCTGCTGACCAAACATGCCAACCTGAACATGCTCCGTGTGTGGGGGCCCACCGGTGCTCCTCCCGAATCTTTCTATGATTTTGCGGACAGGCACGGAATCCTGGTGTGGCAGGATTTTCTCAACGATTTCTGGGGAACTTTCAGAAATACACCGGGAATGTGTCCTGAAATCTCGCTGTTTGAAAAGGCATCCGCAGCGATTGTGAAAAGGTACAGGAATCATCCCTCGCTGGTAATCTGGTGCGGGGGAAATGAAGGACCCAATCCCCGCGAAGAACTGATCACAAGCAAGATCCTTCCCGAAAATGACGGAAGAGATTCCAAACATTATCTGAAAATATCAAACGGGGACGGACTGCATGGGGGAGGGCCCTACCACACCATCCTCCCGGAAGCCTACTTCAGCGATCGCAAACTGGCAGGTTTCAGCAGTGAGGTCGGGCCCAGCGGCGTGCCGGTTTTCGAATCAATCATCAAATTCATGCCCGATGCGGGAAAGAGCTGGAAACCTGGACGCTTTCCCCTGGATGGTGTCTGGGCCTATCACGATGCCATCAATTTTGAAGGCAACGACATGCGTAAGTTCACGCATTACGATGATATCGTGCGGAACCTTTACGGTGCACCCGATTCCACCTATGCCGGGATAGATAACTATCTTGACAAATGTCAGTTTGTGAATCACGATGTCTACAGGGCCTGCATGGAGGCGGTCAATTCCCAGTTGTGGGCCAATTCCAGCGGGATCCTGTTGTGGAAATCAAATTCCAGCTGGCCCAGTGTGGTCTGGCAGATATACGACTGGTACCTTCAGACCCATGCAGGATTCTATGGAGTAAAAAAATCCGCTGCACCCCAAACCATCCAGTTCAACAGGAGAAGCAACCAGATCGAAGTGGTGAATGCATCACTGGTTGCGTTTGATCGCGCAAGCGTGAAGGCTGTTTTGTATGATGATCATCTTTCAAAACTATGGGAATCATCCGGCACCCTGAACCTGGATGAGAATTCGGTATACGAACTGGATGGAAAAGTTCCTGTCACGGAAAAAGTCTGCTACCTGAAACTTGAACTGCAGAACCGGTCGGGAGATGTGATCATGGATAATTTCTACTGGCTGAGCACGGTGAATGACTTCAGATCTTTCAATACATTGCCGGAGCCCGGTATGGAAATAGTTGGACAAAAGGTCACATCTGACAAGGATCATGCAGCCTATGCGCTTACCCTTTCCAATGTGGGAGACAACCTGGCCCTGATGACCCGGTTGAAACTGGTTGATCCCGTATCGGGCCTGGAGATCCTTCCCTCCTACTGGTCAGACAATTACCTCTCCATGCTGCCCGGGGAGCAGAAAACCATCACAGTTCAGGTGGCTTCCGACAACCTTCCCGGCCAACTGATGCTTGAATACAAAGCATTCAATATGAAAGAATCGAAACGTATAATCCTCCAATAAGGAAAAGATGAAAAACATTCATGTCCTATTCAGACTCATCCCTGTTCTTGCCATGGCAGTCAGCGTGACGCCGGGCTGCACTACCCCCGAAAGTCCTACCGTTGACCGGCAGGCTACCAAAGAGACCATCAACCTGTACAACAACCTGATGGAACTTTCTAAACAGTACATCCTGTTCGGACACCAGGATGATCCGGCCTATGGCATTGGCTGGGCCTACGAACCCGGGAAATCGGACTGCAAAATTACTGCCGGCTCCTATCCTGCTGTTTATGGCTGGGAACTGGGTGGACTGGAACTTGGAAATGAGAAGAACCTGGACGATGTTCCTTTTGACACCATGCGCGATCTGATTATTGAAAGCTATCTGCGGGGAGGTGTTACCACCATCAGCTGGCACGAATACAGTCCGCTCTCAGGAAAAGATGCATGGGCAGATACCGGGGATACCGTGAACCAGACGGTTCCGTCCATACTTCCCGGCGGATCGCATCACGCGGTATTTGTGGAACACCTGGATCACGTTGCCGACTTTCTAAACACGCTCAAAACCCCTGAAGGAGTGATGATCCCGGTGATCTTCAGGCCGTATCACGAAAATACGGGGAGCTGGTTCTGGTGGGGAGAAAAGCATTGCACTGCTGAGCAGTATCAGGCACTTTACCGGTTCACGGTTCACTACCTGAAAGAGGAGCGGCAGTTGCATCACCTGCTCTACTGCTACTCACCGGCCTCCAGTAATTTTAACTCTGCAGAGGATTTCCTGATCAGGTATCCGGGAGATGACTATGTGGATATCCTTGGAGTTGATCAGTACAGGATCAAATCGGGTGAGGAGAGCGGCGCATCGGCCATCCGGCGCATGGAGATCCTGGCCGGCCTGGCGGCAGAAAGAGATAAGTTGTATGCCTTTACCGAAACCGGGGATTACGGTCTCAAAACGGAAAACTGGTTTACGGGGCACCTGCTGCCCATCCTCAACGCCAATGACAAAACCAGGGGCATCGCCTACGTGCTGGTTTGGAGAAATGAGGAGCGGCAGGTAGATCATTTCTTTGTTCCCTATGAGGGGCATGAACAGGCAGAAGATTTTAAAAAATTCAGAGAAAGCGATCTGATCCTGTTTGAAGATGACCTGACAGATAACCTGTACAAATGATGAAACCACTGAAGTTCCTGATTCTGCTTTTCGCATGGGCCATGACCGGTTGCAATCCTGCCGGCAAAACATTGCAACAAAAACCCAATGTGGTAATTATCCTCTCCGATGACCAGGGATGGGGTGATTTCAGTATTTCAGGGAACACCCAGATAGAGACCCCGAATATTGACAGGCTTGCTTATGACGGGGCCCTTTTCAATAATTTTTATGTGGAGGCTGTCTGTTCTCCCACCAGGGCAGAACTGCTTACAGGAAGGTATCACCAGCGGGGAGGCGTGTACAGCACATCATCCGGCGGAGAAAGGCTCGACCTGGATGAGACATGCATTGCGGAGGTGTTTAAGCAGGCCGGCTATGCCACAGCCGCCTATGGCAAATGGCACAACGGGATGCAAGCCCCCTACCACCCCAATTCCAGGGGCTTCGATGACTATTACGGATTCTGCTCGGGCCATTGGGGAGACTATTTCAGCCCCATGCTGGAACACAATGGAGCGATTGTAACAGGAGATGGGTTCCTGGTGGATGATCTGACGAACCATGGAATTGAATTCATGGAGGAAAACAGGGATCAGCCCTTTTTTCTCTATCTCCCCTTCAATACACCGCACAGTCCCATGCAGGTACCCGACCGTTGGTATGAGAAATTTGCGCAGATGGACATCGAAATGCATGCCACCAATTCTGAAGAGGAGGACATTGAGTATACCAGGGCAGCACTGGCCATGTGTGAGAACATCGACTGGAATGTGGGTCGCATAGTAAACACACTGAAAGAACTTGGACTTGAAGACAATACAATTGTTATTTACTTTGACGATAACGGGCCCAACAGCTGGCGCTGGAACGGAGGAATGAAAGGACGCAAGGGATCCACCGATGAAGGGGGTGTACGCACCCCCCTGTTTGTGAAGTGGCCGGCAAAAATAAAGAAGGGTGTGGTGGTGGAACAGATCGCATCGGTGATTGATTTGCTGCCCACACTGACTTCAATGGCCGGAATTGAGCATCACATCACAAAGCCATTGGATGGAGTAAGCCTGCAATCCTTGTTGCTGGAAGATGATCCTGTATGGAAAGAGCGCTATATTTTCAATTACTGGAATGGCAGGGTCAGTGTCAGAAGCCAGAAGTTCAGGTTTGATGCGGATGGCGCTTTGTTTGATATTGAGAATGACCGCGGACAACAGGTGAACGTAGCGGATCGGTGGCCCGAAATTGCCCAGGAGATGCTGGATGCAAAAACAGCCTATATGGATCATGTGGCATCTGAAATGCCGGAAGAAGACCTGCGACCATTTCCCATCGGGTATCCCCAGGCCATTTATACCCAGATACCTGCACGGGACGGTGTTGCCCATGGAAATATTCAACGCTCCAACCGGTGGCCCAACTGCTCTTTTTTTACCAACTGGATCGGCCTTGAGGACCGGGTGACCTGGAATGTGGAAGTACTGGAATCGGGCGATTTTAACGTAACTTTGTACTATACCTGCCCGGAGGGAGATGAGGGTTCCCTGTTTGAATTATCACTGGGTGGAAACAGCATTACAGGCCGGATTGAAACAGCCTTTGATCCGCCATTGAGGGGGATGGAAAACGACCGGACCTCCACACGGGGTGAATCCTATGTAAAAGACTTTAAGCCCCTGAATCTGGGGATGATGCACCTGGACAAAGGTCCGGGACAGCTGACCCTTCAGGCACTTGAAAAACCCGGCCGGACGGTCATGGATTTCCGGCTGCTTATGTTTGAAAAAAATAAAACTGAACAATGATGAAGACTTTAAAAATTGTGGTATTTCTTCTGCTGGCGACCAGTCCGCTTTTTTCACAGGCCAATGGTTTTTTTGATGATTTTGAAGATGGAACAGTAGATACGCTCTGGAACAATACCATCCATACCCTCTGGAAGGCAGATCACCCTGCAACCTTCGGGATTACGGAAAGCGAAGGGTACCTGAACATCGTATACAACCGATCGGCTGAAAGTGCAGCATGGGACAATTTCAATTTCACCCCTCCGCAGCCCATCGATGTATCCGACAATCCGAAGATCACCCTGAAGATCCGATCGGATGTGGCCACCACTTTCACCGTCAAGCCCATCTATGACAATGAGCTCAGCGGGTGGTTGTCCAAAGAGATTCCTGCTGACAATGCCTGGCACGTGTATACTTACGAACTATCAGCATCAAACTATACCGGAGCAAACCTGACCAAAATATATCTTTACCTGGACGGCGGCTCCACAGAATTGAAATCGGGCCTGGTCCAGTTTGATGATTTTCAAATCGCCGGTTTCTCCATCAACATCAACAATCTACAGGCCACCCTGGTCGATTCCGAAAGCATCGATCTTTCATGGGAATCAGACGGTGCGGAACATACAGACCACTACAACATCTACAGAAGTACGGAAATGGTATTTTCAGCCGATCCCCTTACCAAGATCGGGGAAAGCACTGAAACCCTGTACCATGATAACGGTCTGACCAATCACACCACCTACTATTACAAGGTAACAACCACAGATACAGATGGAAGAGAACATAATCCCGCAGAGGTTAGCCTTCGCACCGCCACCCCGGGGGCAGTCCCTTCCATCGAAATATCCAGTGAGAACACCAACCCTGTGGATACTTATGAAAAATACGAACTGGTATTGGCTCTGGAGGATGCCACTTTTACCAATCCCTTCAACCCGGAGGAGATCGATCTGTACGCATGGTTCTACTCCCCCAATGGTGATTCTGTGAAGATGAATGGCTTTTATGATAACTACCAGGGAACAGACCAGTGGAAAATACGGTTTGCTGCCAACCAGGCTGGATCCTGGGAATATCAGGTTTTTGCCACCGATGTGGACGGAACAGGCAGCAGTGTACCTGGGGTCTTTGATGTTGCTGAATCAAGCAACAAAGGATGGTTACATATCTCTCCTGACAACTCCAACTACCTCATGTACGATGATGAATCCAGTTTCTACGGGATCTCCGTCTATTATCCCTGGAGGGTCACTGAAAAAGGTTTGGATGAATTTGCTGCAGTGGACGGCAACTTCTTCGGATACTGGGATTGTACCTACGATGATGAAGGCAATGGTGGTGGTAGGTACATACTTGAATCCATGGATGCAGGTCTGGGGAAATATGACCAGCGAAAAGCCGCACGGATCGATGAAGTACTGACCTGGGCCGAGGCCCGGGAAATGAAGGTGATGCTGGCCATGTGGGCACACGGTTACCTGAGGATTGATGGTATTCCCTGGGACGACGGTCAATGGCTCGAACAAAATCCTTACAGCAGTATTGTGAAACCGGAAGAATTTTTCACCGACTCTCTGGCCTGGACTTACCAGCAGAAACATTACCGCTACATGATTGCCCGGTGGGGTTACAGCCAGGCCCTGGGCATCTGGGAGATCGTCAACGAGCTGCACGGAACCACAGGCTGGGTCAGAAACCAGGAAGGTTCGTTGAAATGGGTGGAGAAGGTACATGCCTATTTCAAAGAGAATGATCCCTTTCAGCGTGCCACCACCGCATCCTTCGGGGGTAGCGAAGGCGCTTCCTACTATTCTGAAACCGACCAGTTGGGGGATATCCCCAATGTCCATTTCTATGAGCTTCACGGCTGGCCCAACCCCTACCCGGATAACCTGGTGCGGAGCGGCCTTGCCAATGTGGTCAGCGAATCCCGGAAACTGAAAAGCAAGGGGGACCGTCCGGCATTTTTTGGTGAAGCCGGATACACCAACATGCTGACAGATGCCAGTTCGGAAGCATATACCTGGGAGATGCACAATGCATTCTGGGCGGGTTTAACCAATGGGCTGGCCTCAACCCCTTTCTGGTGGGATTATGCTTCTCCCGAGATAGTAACCCCCGAACGCCTGCAACACCTCCGCTTTTTCAATGGCTTTGTTAATGATATAGATTTTGCCCACCTGGCCCTTGAACCGGCAGACATCTGGGCAGAGGGTATAGACGGCTACTACATGGGTGCAACTTCCTCCGGTTTCGGCTGGATGAAGACCTATGAGGAAGCGTCCATAGCAGATGCTCCCATGTATATTTCCGGCACTGAACTATCCAATGGCACCTATCTGATGGAGTGGTTCAATACCTGGACAGGCGAATATATGGATAGCGATACGGCCGTAAGTGTGGATGGGAATACCTGGGCTGATGTGACAGGTTCAATTGATAAAGAGGATATTGCTTTCAAAATAAGTAAACTGGATAACGGAACATCAGCCATCAATGTGGGCCTGGCACTGATCAAAAAAGACACTTTGCTACCAGGCCCGCAACCCTGGTCTCCCATGAAAGACTCTACCATATACAAGATTGTCTGCTATGTGACCGATGGAGACCGCATGCTGGATGTTTCATTCAGCGGACAGGTTGACATTCAGATGGATGGGGAAGGACAACCCGATCCTTTTACCCTGGACCTTCACCAGGGAGGGATTGTCTTTGACTACCACCGTTCCGGCTCATCCCCGGCAACCGTTACAGCCACGGTGGACGGTTTGGGAAGTGCAGTCCTCTACATAGAAGGAATAACAGGTATCGAAGAAATGAGCGCCGAACCGGGTCACCATGGAAATGAGCTGAAAAACTTTCCAAATCCCTTCGACCGAAGCACAACCATAGCGTATGTCCTGCCTGAGAATACCCATATAAAACTGGATGTCTACAATGCCCAGGGCCAATTGGTGGAGACCCTTGTGGATGACCATCAATCAGCAGGGACTTACCAGGTGGTTTGGAATGCCGACAGTTACCCAGCAGGAATCTATTTTTACAGAATGGGCAGCGGGCACTTCTCTGAGACCGGGAGATGCGTATTGCTCAAATAATCATTCAGGAATCCGGTCAAGGTTTGCCTGAACCAAAAACAAACGGATGAAAAAAACGTACCCACTTGTATTGATCACCCTGTTCATGGCCTGCCATATATCTGCCCAGACGGTTACCCTTGACAATGGAATAGCCCGCATGGATCTGAAACTGAACGGCGGGACCATTACGGAATTCAGTCTCAACGCTGTGGATGTGAACCCCATGCACGAATACGGACATTTTCTCTGCTTCGACCGCTGGGGACCCTCCTCTCCGGAAGATCAGGCACTGGGCATTCCTTTTCATGGAGAAGCCTCCAAAGTAACCTGGACGCTTCAACAGGGGCCCATCATGAAACAGGGGTATTATTTCACAGAAATGTCCTGTTACCTGCCCATTGTCAAACTGGGTATGGACCGGAAAATATACCTGAATAACAATTCATCTGTATTCAAGGTTGTGGAAGAGATCTCCAACCACAATGACGCCCCCAGGGTTTTCAATGTGGTCCAGCATGCAACCCTGGGTGCACCCTTCCTGGACGAAACAACCATTGTGGATACCAAAGTGGTCAGCGGTTTTTCACAGGCAGGAACGCTTCCTCCCTCCCCCGGGGAGTTATTCACGTGGCCCGATGCAGTGGTGGATGGTGATCCAACTGACTTAAGATACATAGCCAGTGATCACACCTGGAATGCAGCAGTTGTCTCGTTCACCCTGGATGAAAATGAAGAATATGGCTGGGTCACTGCAATAAATCCATCCCTGAACCTGATGGTAGGATATCTCTGGCAAACCGCTGAATATCCCTGGCTGAATCTTTGGTTTAACTTCAGAAACGATAAGCCCTATGCAAGGGGTTTGGAATTTGGTTCAACCGGCCTTCATCAGCCCTGGCCAACCGTCCTGGAGATGGATTCCATCCTCGGAAAAAAACTGTATGACGAACTTGATGTGGATGAAAAGATAACAAAATCATACTATGCATTCCTTTCCGAAATTCCATCTGACTACAAAGGGGTGGAATCGGTAACCATCGTGGGAGATCAGATAAAAGTGGAGGAATACGGAGCTGATTCGCTCCGAACCATCTATTTGGATATAGCCGGCATCAAGGATGCAAAAGACAGCACAGTTACCGGAAATCATTTGTCAGTTTCAATTCCAGAATTTGAACTGACCAACTTTCCCAATCCATTCAGCTCGAAAACTACAATCAGCTATACTTTACAAAAGGATTCCCATGTAAAGCTTATAGTAAATGATATCTCCGGACAAATGGTAGCAAAACTGGTTGATGCGCAACGGCAGGCAGGCCCGCATTCCGAACAATTTACCCCGCTTCAGGCCGAAGCCGGCACCTATTTATGCAAGCTGACTACAGAATCGTCCACATCCATTCGAAAAATGGTGTTGGTGAAATAGCCAACCCGAAACTGGTTCCGGGGTCCAGTTAGATTTTTGGTTCCCAGCCCGGCTCATAATCGCGTCCCCAGAGTTTCATGGCATCCCTGTCGAACATCCTTCCGCTTGCATCATCAATATCAAATCCCTTACCAATGCGGTAGGCAATGTTTGAATAGTGAACCATGGCCATGGTGATCACGCCATCTGAAATGGGTGCATTCAGGGTAGCTTTGCCTCGCATGGTATCGAAGAGATTGACTACATGGGTCGTAGACATGTCTCCGCCTCCACCCAGTGCAGTACCAGACTCGTTGGATGCAGATGCATTGGTTTTGATCACCTTGCCGGAACGGTCATAGAGTGTGTAGCCCTCACGATCCACAAAAACAGTGCCTTCACTTCCATAAATGATGGTACCCCTGTCATGACCGTAGGTGGAGTATCCTATCCGGCTTTTACCGTCCCACTCAATGACCTTGTTGCCTGCAAACCGGAAGGTAACCTCCATGTCATCATACATATCCCAGCCGTCATCCACAAACTGACGTTTGTCAGCCTCCACATCCACACGGATTGGGTAATCCACCTGCAGGGCCCAGCGGGCCACATCGAATTCATGTGTGCCATTATTGCCTGATTCTGCGGTACCATAATCCCAGCCATACCAGTGCCAGTTATAGTCCCATGTTTCAGAGGTGTATTTGCGCCTGGGGGCAGGGCCCTGGAAAAGTTCCCAGTCCAGCCCGTCCCGAACGGGAGTACTTTTTTGTACGGGGACTTCCCCCCTGCTGTTGGTGTAGAAGGCTACGGCTTTGTAAGGAGTTCCGATCACCCCATTGTGGATCTCATCGATGATTTCAATGGTATGGGCAGAAGAACGCTGCTGCACACCCATCTGAACCGCTTTACCGTACTTCTTCTGAGCTGCCACAATCCATTCATTTTCCTGCATGTTGTGTGTCCCTGGTTTTTCCAGGTATACATGCTTTCCTCCGGCAAGGGCCATGATTGCCCCCGGTGTATGCCAGTGGTCCGGAGTGGCATTCATAAACAGGTCCACCTCAGGATCTGCAATCACTTTGCGAAGGTCGTTCTCCAGCTTGGGCTTGTATTTAATATGTTCTGAAAAAACAGTTGCTGCCTGTTCCCTCTGGCTTTTCATGACATCACACAGGTAGAGCAACTCCACATTGTTTTTCTTATCGGTTATGGGTTCGATATACGCACCCAACCTCCGACCCAGTCCAATGATCGCTATGTTGATCCTGTCGTTGGCCCCGATGATCCTGCTGTAACTCCTGGGTGACATTCCCATAGCTGAACTGCCTGCAACAATACCTGCTGTGCCTGCTGTAACTTTTTTAATAAAATTTCTTCTGTCTGAACTCATTGTTTCTGTTTAAATAGTTGCTAAAACACCTTTTACATAACCAAGTGATTCCATCATTCCGGGCAGCGGATCTTCCATATCTGCCTCATATTCCAAAGCCAGGGTCCCCGTATAATTCAGTTCCACCACTGCCTTCAGGAAGGAGACCATATCGATGACTCCCCGGCCAATGATGGCTGTTTCACCCGCTTCGTTGGCGGCTGTCACATCTTTCACATGGATGTCAAAGACCCGGTCGAAGCATGTCTTCAGATCCGCTACGGGATCTCTGTTGATACGCTTTGTATGGCCAATATCCAGGCAAACGCCCATGCGTTTATCCATATACTTGATCTTCTCATATGCATCCACAGCACTTGGATACAACTGGTGGTCGCCCGGACCGTGGTTGTGGATGGCCAGTTTGATATCGTACTTTTTTACCTTTCCTTCGATGTACTCCAGCATGTCATAGCCAGGATCGCCAATAATCATTATCAGCTTTGCAGCCCTGGCATAATCAAAAGCCTGGTCCACTTCCTCTTTTGTACGCAAGTTAATCACTCCGGCGCCATAAAGGGTCACTCCTTTTTCTTTACAAAGGGCAAGGGTTGCCTCCATGGTTGCCTGGTCTGAATCCAGCGGTAAATGCATGCTTTTAAATGTGATCCGGTGTACACCGCATCTTACCGTCATATCCAAGGCCTGCTCCTGGGTAAAGGCCCGAAGTGTATAGGATGCCACGCCAAGTTTCAATTCAGAAACCGGCTTTTTGTCACCAGGGGTAAATGAACCTGAAGCTTTTGCTATTCCGCTTACGGAAACTGCTGCCATTCCCAGGCCGGCAGATTTCAAAAAAACGCGTCTGTTTGTCATTCTTATATATTTTGGTTTAAAGTTAACAGATTGTAGAACCTATGATTCCAACCGGGGCAATTTTTCGATTTTTTTCTTTATGAATGTAACTGCAGCCACTGAGACGATCAGGAACAGGTAGAGGGAGAGATCCAGTTTCAGCTTGCCCACATGGTCCGGTACCACACCAGCGAGTGACAACAGGTAGATGATCAAAGCCAGTGAAGAGATCAGAATAATCTCTTTGGCTGGTTTTCTCCCGGAAATCACTGCCATCAGTACGATGGGAGCCATCATGGCAGTACCGGTAAAACTGACCCTGGCCAGCAATGCCAGCTCATCACTCATCAATGTGGAGAATACCATCACCACAGCTGCAAAGAAAAACAGGGAGAAGCGGGTAATGCGCATGGCTTTTTTCTCATCGCCCGTAAGCAGCGAGCGGAGTTCGTTTCCCAGGGCAAAGATCTGGGCATTGGTGGTTGAAAGGCAGGCGGCAAACAGACCCACGATGGCCAGGGCTGCCACAGGGGCTGCCTGATCGAAAAGCAACGCCTGGGATAAGAATTCCGAAGTCGGTACCCCCGGGTATTTTGCGGCACCATACATTCCGATAAAAATGGTGGGGGTAATCACCAGGATGGCAAATATACCCACCGCATAAGCCATCTTTCGCATGGAGGCAAGGTCCTTGACCACTACAAGGCGGGTAGTCAGCTGTGGCTGGGTAACCGGGATCATCACCACAGCAACCATGGAACCCAGTAAAAACTGCCAGGAAAAAAGGCCATTGGGTCCCGGTGTGGACAACAATTCAGCGTTTACTTCCTCCACTGCCCTGAACAGGTCGGGTACATTCCCGAAGGCAGAAATGCAGGTGCTGCCAATGAGCCAGATCACCAGGAGCAATATAAGGCCCTGGATGGCATCGCTGTAAACAATGGCTTTCAATCCGCCGATCTCCGCATATACCAGCATCATCACCACCATGATCAGCGCCCAAGTCCATGAGGGCAACAGGCCGGGGAAGGCAGCCTCCAGGAATATGGAGATGCCGCGAATCTGGATGGCCACATAGGGGATCAGGAAAATAAAGGCACTTGCGAACATGGCCACACCGGCCCATCTTGTGCCATAGGAGGAAACCATCAGTCCGGCCACACCCTGGAAATTATGCTCTTTGGCTTTTTTGCGGAGTAAATAACCGAACCAGAGAATGAAGAAAACCATGATTCCGTCCGAAAAGGCAAGGAAAGTCCAGGCCCCGATGCCATGGTTCCTGAAAAAGTCGGGCATGCCCATGAAGGTAAAGGCACTGAAAAGTGCCGCTGAGAAAGTTAAAAAGCCCAGGATGGGACCAATGCTTTTTCCTGCAAGCATAAACTCTTCCGCCGACCGGTTGCGGCGATACGACTTCCAGGAAGCAAAAGCAAGCAGGGCAAAGAATATTCCGAAAAAAATGTAGATCCAGACTTTCATGCTTCCTCCTCCCCTTCATCGCGTCCCGTATGGACTTTTGAACCCACATAGGTGAGAACCACCAGCGCCACGGTCACCAGAATGCTCGTCCACAGTGAATAGGGGATCCCAAAAATCATGGGTTTATAGATCCCATGAGGGATCATCAGGGGCGTGTAACCCAGCACCACAAGAACCAGCACCAGGATGGTACAGATTCTCCAGCTTCTTTTGTTTCTTTTCATAATCTTGGAATGGTTAGCCCGCCGTCAGCCATGATCACTTCACCGGTAGAATAGGGAAGCAAACCTTTGGCCAGGGCCAGAACGATTTTGCCTATATCAGAGGGTTTGCCCCAGCGCTTCTGGGGAGTCAGGCCCTCCTTAAAAAGCCTGTCATATTTCTCCTTTACCCCTGCCGTCATATCGGTTTCAATCACACCGGGCCTCACTTCATAAACAGGGATGTCGTACTCCCCCAGGCGCACTGCAAAAAGCCTGGTCATCATCCCCAACCCTGCCTTGCTCACACAATACTCTCCCCTGTTCACCGAAGCAACGGTTGCGGAAATGGAGCTGATGTTGATCATCGATCCAAAAAATCCCTTGTCCGCCTTTTTCTGTTCCACCAGCCAGTTGGCTACAGCCTGACTCAGGAAATAGGGTCCCTGCAGATTGGTTTTCATGACGTATTCGAAACTCTCTTCGCTGGCATCAAGGATGTCCTTTCGCTCCTTTGGGGCCACACCGGCGTTGTTGACCAGAAAATTTAGCTGGCCAAACTCCTTCTGAATCTTTTTCAGGATGGCTTCCCTTTCGGACTGCCTGGTGATGTCACCCTGACAATAGACAACCCTTACGCCAAGGTCCCTCAGTTGTTTCAGGACCTGGCTTATTTGCTCTTCGGGGCGGACACCGTTGATGGCCAGATCGATGCCCTCCTTTGCCAGTTCAATGGCTATGCCCAGACCAATGCCCCTGGATCCCCCGGTAATGAGTGCTGTTTGTTTCATTTCTCTTTTGTCTCTAAATTTCCGGCAGGTCTACCCAGGCCTTTTTGGCCCAGCTTTCCAGTCCTTTTTCAGCAAGCTGTACCCCTTTGGCACCCTCTTTCAGATCCCAGGGGAAGGGCTCGTCCTTCACCACATGTTTCAGGAAGAGTTCCCACTGTACTTTGAATGCATTTTCAAACACCTCCTGCTCGGGCACCTTTGACCAACCGTCATAGAATTTGATAGGTTGTTCCATATCGGGATTCCATACGGGTTTGGGTGTATTTCCGTAATGCTGGGTGTAGCACTCCCTCAATCCGGCTACTGCCGACCCTTTGGTTCCATCCACCTGGATGGTCAACAGGTCATCCCTTCGGACCCGGACACACCAGGAGGAATTAAACTGGGCGATGATACCGCCCTCCAGTTGAAAGGTGGCATAGGCGGCATCGTCGGCTGTGCACTTGTAAGACTTGCCCTGTTCATCTACCCGTTCCCTGATGTGGGTGGCCCCCAGGCAGGATACAGCCTGCACCTTTCCGAAAATATTATCCAGGACATACCTCCAGTGGCAAAGCATATCCACAATGATGCCACCGTCATCCTCCTTCCTGTAATTCCATGAAGGCCGTTGGGCAGGAACTGTATCGCCCTCAAACACCCAGTACCCGAATTCGCCTCTTACCGAGAGAATCTCCCCGAAAAAACCCTTTTGCATCAGCCGTTTCAGCTTGAGCATGCCCGGCAGCCAGAGTTTATCCTGCACCACACCATGCTTCACACCCGCCTTCTCGCAGAAATCATAGAGATCATAAGCAGTTTTAAAATCGGATGCTGTGGGTTTTTCACAATAGACATGCTTTCCATTGGAGGCAGCAAGTTTAACCGCCGCAGCCCTTCGGCCGGTGGTCTGGGCATCAAAGTATATGTCATAATCCGCGTCACGGATGACACTTTCCAGGTCGGTGGTATATTTCTCAACGCCCGACAAGTCAGAAAGTGCTTTCAGTCTGGCTTCATTGCGCCCCACCAGGATGGGATCGGGCATAATGAATTCACGGTCAGAGATCTGTACCCCACCCTGCTTCATGATCTCTACAATGGATCGCAGGAGGTGTTGGTTCTTTCCCATCCGGCCGGTGACACCGTTCATGATAATTCCTACCCTGTGTATCTTCATTTTCAGTGATTTAGCTATGTTGGAGATATGCTTCTGCAATTTTATCCAAAAAAAGATCCTGGTCTTCCGCCCAGAACCTGGTTGAGAAGATCTCAACTTCATTGAAACCTGAAAAACCAGCCTCTTCCACCCAGCCCCTGATCTGCTTCAGGGGGATGCACCCCTCTCCCATCAACCCCCTGTCCAGGAGCATATCGGCCGTGGGCACATTCCAGTCACTCAAATGGTAGGCAAAAAGGTTTTTGTTTTTCCCGCATCTTTTAATCTGCTTCTCCAGGTCCTCATCAAACCAGAGGTGGTACACGTCCACGGCCACCCCCAGGAATTCATCATGGAAATATTCGGCCATCTCATTGGCCTGTTTCAGGGAGGTGATGGCCGAGCGGGTATCGGCATACATGGGATGGAGGGGTTCAATGGCCAGTTTCACCTGGCGTTTCTGAGCCTCCGGGAGAATGGCTTCTATCCCTGCCCTGATCTGGTCTCTGGATGTTTGAAGGGATAGTCCCGGTTCGGCACCGCAAACCAGAACCAGCATGGGAATCTCCATTTCTGCTGCTTCCTGCAGCATGCGGATGTTCTCATCCATGGCCTTCTCCCGTTTTCCCTTTTCCAGTGCCGGGAAGAAGCCTCCCCTTACATAAGAAACGGGGGTCAGGTCATATATCCTTAAACAGTTTACCACGGTTTTATGATCCAGTCCATCCACGGCATCCTTCCAGATGGAGATCCCCTTTATACCCTTGGCCGCATATTTGGCACAGGCTACCTCAAAAGCCAGGGGCTTGGTGGTGATGGTATGAATGCACAATTTCTCCAGGTTAATAATCTCCGACGTCATCGTATTTCTATTTAATCAGGCTGGGATCAACGCAGCCAAAAAAGGTGTAGTAGGGCTCGTTCTTTGCTATTCTTGACAAATAAAGTGCCAGCTCCCTCATGTGGTAATCACCCCACATGCTCGATTCACCATGGGCTACAAGCCCTTTCACCGGTTTGTGGTCCCAGACATTGGGTTCATGATAAATGCTGTGCAAAAGGATTCCCTGGTGGCTGGCATTGGTACTGAGATAAGGCTCATCAAAGAGTGTATTCAACACAGTTAATCCCGCCTGCCAGTATTTTTTACCTGATTCTGGATCTCTCTTTTGCAGATACCTTCCCAGGCGCAGCAATCCCTGAGCACCAATAGCTGCAGCGGAGCTGTCCACCGGTTCATAGGCATTAAACGGATCGGCCTTTTTTTCCCGGAAGTTTTCGATTTTATGCATGGACGGCGCGCCGGTGTCCCAGTATGGAACTCCATCCAACGGGGTATTCTCTATGTAAAAATCGCAGGTGGCCCTGGCCGCTTCCAACATAAAAGCAGTGATCTTTTTCTTATCGCCATGAACAGCAAGGGAATCCTCCGAAAGCAGTTCCATGAGTTCCAGTTCCTCCGCAAAACCACACATGGCCCAGGCCAGACCACGGGTCCATGTGGTATAGCCACTGAATCCCTGTTGCGCATTGGGACACCGGTAATTGCCATCATTCACATTGAAAATGCTTTCATGGGCAGTTCGTCCACGCACATCATATCCATCCCTGCCTTTTCCGTAATAGAGTGAATAATCTGCAGTGGCTTTTGCGTGCTGGATGGCCCTTTCGAGCAAGTCGATTTTCACATCTCCTTCACCCTGGAACAGATGTCCAAGCAGGTAGCTTACCATGAGGATCCTGACCGTGCGAATGGTATCCACAAACAGGGAGTGGGGACCATTGAAAGAATAGATGAATCCTCCCTCCCTGGTCCTTGTCCACCGGGCTGCCTGTACAGCACCACTCACTTTCAGTGCCAGTTCATAGAAATGCTTTTCCCATTCGCTCCCCTGGATCTTCCCTTCCAGCATGAGCCGGAGCAGGTTGCCGTAGGTGCTCACATTGTTAAATCCATGGTCGTGGACACCCGTATGACTAACATGAGGGGCCATCCGTTTTACAGTATTATCCTTCCCGTACTCCAGAAACCAGGGATCACCACTTGCATCATACTGCAGGATGGACGAACCATACTGGAAACCCTGGGTCCACTCGGTCCAGCCACGGGTGGAGTATTTCCCCTCCACGGTAAACACAGGAGAACCTTTGGCTGAATCATACTCCTTATTGATCAGAACGATCTTTTTGCCGGAAAGCGACCAGAATCTTTCCAGCTTTTCAAGGAAATGCCCGGGTTGCAGATCAATATCAATCTTCATGCTTCATTCGTATCATACCCTAACCAATCCATCTGTATAATCAGGCCTGGCCCAGCAAAGCTGGTGCGGACCTGCATATGGAGCCAACCGGGCCTCAAGGGCCTGTTGATCGAAAGGATTGATTTCAGTGGCCTCAAATTCCTGTGCCAGTCGAATATTCTCTTTCAATTGCTTGTTCCCGATATGTCCCACAATAACCGAAGAGACACCCTTAAGGGAAAGGGCGTAATTGTAAAGTTCCCTGGGTGTTGCCACCTCTCCTGCCAGATCGCGCATTACTTTCATGCCCAGCACCCCTGTATTCTGTTTCATGGCTGCCGGAAGAGCGATCTCTGCATAATTTCCAAATTGGGTCGGATTAAATGCCAGCAGAGCCACATCAACATCAAGTTTTTCCAGCATCTCCTTCGAGCGCTGTGCGCTGGCCATACTGGAAAATCCTATGAACCTGGCAATTCCAGCCTTCTTAATGGCCTGCATCTCCTTATATATCCCCTTTTCAATCTCATCTATATTGTCCCTGTCATCCAAAGCATGAACCATCAGGATATCGATATAATCTGTATTGAGCCTGGACAAACTGGCATCCAGCTCCGCTCTGACCTCTTTGGGATTTCGTGTTTCTACCTTCGTTGAAATAAGCACCCGATCCCTGATCGGTGAAAGTATTGCAGCAAATCTTTCATCGGGGCCCACCGCGTCCTTACTCATTTTAAAGTCACTGTAATTGGGGGAAGTATCAAATAAGTTTACCCCACTTTCGACGGCCTCCACCAGCATCTTCTCCCACATTCCATTCTCGTTCTTCTGAAATTGGGAGCCTCCGCCAAAGGCAAGGGTTGAAACCTCCAGACCCGTTTTCCCTAAAATCCGCATGGGCATCCTGCCCTTGCGATCCATGGCCGGAACCATTGAAAAAGATGTCAATGCGCCTGCCGTGGTAACAACTGCGGCACCTTTCACTGAATCTCCGATAAACTTCCTGCGGGAAATACTTTTCATCATTTCGGTTTGTTTTGGTTTGTTTGTTTCACTCCTCTATTCACACACCACCCTCACATGAGATAAAACCCCTGCAATTTCAGCATGCTGCTCCGGCACATATGTTACCCGGGTGACGCCTACCGAGGATGCCCCTCCGATCTCAATTTCGCCCCAGTATATTTCATTGTAATCAGCCGTCAGGTGAATTTCAATTCGATAGATATACCTGCCCGGCGGAAAATCCTTTTTGTTCCATTTGAATGCCATGGATTGAGGCCCAAAGCCAGGAGTAGCTCCGCTGATTGCATCGGGCAGTTCGACTGTGTTGTTGGCCCAGTCTGATTTTTCCACCCAGTCGGGGCACACCCCTTTCAGCGTATACCCCCCATAAGCCAGCCAGTCGCTTGCATAGAGTGTCTTCACATAGGTGCCATCCGTTGCTTCCAGCCAGATGGCCAAACAGTTTGACGGCGTGACAGGCTCCTTTTTATTCACCTGGAATGTGATGGTCAGGTCCTTGCCTTTTGCAGCTTCACATGGACTGCATAAAAAAGACATGCCAAGAAACATGAGAAGCAGAAGTGCGGTATAACGGGACAGCAAAGGGAACTTTATGATCTGCAATTCTGAAAATTTTAAAGGTGATTTCGTGATTCAGTAAATATATAAATTGTTGGTGGGTTCGCCAAGCAAGAAACCATATCCCGGCACAGGCAGAAATACCTGAACGCTACTCCTTGATAAGTACCTCGGTGGCTGCGCTGCCGTTCAATAAACAGACCCTGATCAGGTAGATTCCTCTGTCCAGCTTTAGTTTCTCCATAACGGCCAGGTACTGGCTGCCCGCATCTATGTCATACAGGATCTCACCAAGCATATTGATCACTTCGATCCGCTCCATTGGAATTTCACAGCGTATCATGAACATCCCTTTTGACGGGTTGGGATACACCAGCAGGGAACCTGTCCCCGGCGATCCAATTGTGGTCTCAACCACAGTAGTATCCTGATTCTCGCCTTTCTCCAACCAGACATTGTCCACATATAGGTTCAGTGCATCCAGGGTACCCACTGCAAACAGAAAGTTGATCTTATTAAAGCTCACATCCAGCGCACCCATATCGGCCAGGTCAAATAACTTCTGCGACCACCGGTTTGCAGGAAAATCAACCAAAACTTCCAATTCCCCTGCCTTCACATCACCATCAAGCAATTCCACCAGGATTTTGGACACAGGCTTTTCAGGGTAAGCTTGCAAGGAGAGCCTCTCCCAACCTTTTGTGCTTTCGGAAGGGAATTGCACGCCGAATCCTCCGCCGTAATTGGTGCCGTCCCTGTACCAGGTAATCACCTTGTCCGAATTATTCTCCTCCGCCGGGTCCGGATTGTCCGTCTTGCTCCAGGTATCGGAGTTCCAGGCGAAGGCGCCGTAACCCGAGGTCCAGTCCAGTTCATAATTTTCAAAATCGAGGATCATCTTCCGCTCATACGTTTCTGGATCGGGATCGCCTCCTCCGTCAACCAGGACCTTGCACTCCCGGGCCTCGCCGTACAGCGGTACTGCACGCATGATGGCCGTTCCCCTCGACACAGCACTTACCACGCCGTTCTGATCGACGGTAGCGACATCTTTGTTGGTGGATAACCAGCTAAATGGGTGTTCATCCGCTTCTGCCACCAGGAGTGTATCCACCCCGGAGACAAGATCCAATTTGGTGTGGCTGATGGACAAATCCGAATACCAGCTTGCAGCTTCGGCTGTCAGTTTAAAATCATCAAAATAGGCAGACAGGGAAGCCCCGTTTCCCTGGGGATTCAGAAATATATTGAATTGCTTTAAAGGAAAGGAGAGGTCCAGATCCAGGGCAAAAAGTTTCCAGCAATCCTCCGATTCAACTGCGGTGGTTACCTCGTAATTGTCTCCTGTTTCAGGAACCAGCTGGATATAGAACACATCAATCCCGGCACCATAATATTTGAACTGAAATTGGGCAAACTGTCCCAGGTCGTTGAGTTCGGATGTGGGCATGACCATTCCTATCAACTTCCAGTCCCCTTCCGGACGGCTATACATCACAGTTTTCGAACTCTCATTGGAGGAAGCTACCATGGGATTATCCGCCTGGACATCGCTGAGTCCCCCGTTTGGCGCGTAAAGCTGAGGCAGGTCAGGCTGTGGAACAGTAAGTACCGGGACAATGCTGTCGAAATCAGCAATGAGTAAATCCACAGCTTCATACACCTGCACATAGACAGAGTCCATCCTCCCTCCATTGAGTGAGGTGGCCGTTACCCAGACCATACCCGGAGCCAGTGTATTCAGTTCACCCAGTTCACTTACCTCAACGATGCCCTCAAAACTGTAACTCCAGTCCACAAACCTGTTGGTGACCCCATCAGGGTAAAAAAAAACCTCCAGATGTGCAGTTTGGCCTGCTACCAGTTCCAGGCTGTCAGGTTTTACTGTCAGGGAATCTGCGGCCTGCTCAATCCAGTTGCAGGTCACGCTGCAGCCTGCACTGGCACTTCCGTCCAGGGTGGAGCACATGATTGTACAGCTTCCGGCTGTCACACCGGTCACCCGTCCCATCCCATCCACATGAGCAATACGCTTATCGCTGGATTCCCATTTCAGCATTCCAAAACTGGCATTATCAATATCGATGCTAACCCCCAGCGTATCCACTTCACCAATTTGTGTAAGCTCCATGGTTGATCGGTCAAGGGTAATTGAACCAATGGAATGGTCAGCATCTGCATTGGTATTCTGACGCCCATTCACAAAACCATAGGTTAGAGAAACATAGACCGCATTCTGATGCACCGTATTTTCCGAAGACATGGGGGCATGGATGTTGCTGTTCCACCGTTCGTGTCCGGGCCACTGGTCCATCATCGGATACATGGAGAAATTGGCCCAGTCCTTGTTCCATGGACCGTGCCCGCCCTCATAGCTTACACCGTCTATGGTCCAGCTATAAGGTACATAATCATAATCCATGCTCCATGGGCCATAGGGAACAAAACCGGGATACAGTTCCCAGTTGTTGTTGTACCGGCTGTCCAGGTGAAAACCAACCTTTGCCGGACGGGGACCCAGTTGTGTAGCCCAGGTGGTATGGAGTGGATTGGTACCCAGGAAATAGTCGGCCGTGGTATGCACAGCATCGGACCAGGTCTTTTCTCCTGTCAGGCCAAAGGCCACAATGGATTCAAAGACCAGAGGCGTGGTAGCCTGCCCCACCAGCATGGGCATGGAAAAGCTGCCTCCCCAGCGGCAGGCTCTTTTCTCGACGGCATCTGCACTGTTCACTTTTGCACTACTCAGTGCCACGGCTTTCAGGGACGACTGCAACAGTTGATCCACTCCATGATTGTCAGCCAGCAGATATGCGTATACTCCCCAGCGTTCGTCATCTCCCAGTTTTGAATTGCTTTTCAGACCCTGTAGCTCAGCCAGTGCATCAGCATGATAACCTTCTTCGTTGGTAAGCCTGTACAGGCTGGCTGCGGCATACATTTTATAGACATTCAGGGAGGCCGGGTAATTATTGCTGCTGGCTGGCTGGTTCTCTGCTGCCGATGCCCAGGCATAGGCTTCTTTTGCCTCCTTTTCCCAATCCACTGTGTCTCTGGACATGGATTCGAGATCCCGGTGATCCAGCATCTCAACCGCGAAAGCATTGGGATCTTTTCCCAGCTTACCCAAAATGGTGCCAAATTGAGCCGCCTGGCCAGCATAGAGGTAGGTCATAAAAGCATCCGCTTTGGTCACCACAGTGCGCCTGTACTCTTTCCAGGAAGGCACATCGCTTTCTGCATTACCATCCACAGATGTGAATACATCTGCGCAGATCCTGGCGCCACCTACACCACCGTTGCTGTATCCCTTGGCCATCAGCTCCTTTCGAAGCCGGTAGTTGAACTTGATGAGCCAGGAAGCTTCATCTACTATATCCGGTATGCCATTCCCGCTTTCGGGAATATTCAGGTCATTGTCCGCAAAACGCCCCGGTGCAAATTCAAAGGTGGTCATCAGCAGGATGGGAATCCTGTGGTGGGTGTAATAGCTGTCCCAGTCGCCTGCATCATGATACCACCCTGCTACGTCAAGGGGCTTTCCGATGGCCGAATCGCGAATGACGGCCTGGGAATCTCCACCCGAATTATCATCATCCCAATCCATATAAGGGTAGTTGGAATAAAGCAGCATGCCTTTAAAAGAGGTACCGTCATCACTAGTAGCCACGGGATTCTGATTCACAGGCCGGATGTATCCCTCCTCTGAAAAAGGTGGGGCCAGCCGGATCCCGCTCCGTTGATAATAGAGCGCCCTGGCGCATGTATAGTAGGCCTCCCAGAGTGCATCTTTCCCGATTTTAAATGGGTAGGAACACCCGATTCCTTCAACTGCCAGCGTATAATCACCGTCGGCTTTGACCTCACTGAAATCACATTCATACACTTCAGCCCCCAGGAAATTCTTATTGGGTGTATCGTTGGGCTTATCGGTCTCCGCATTGGTAGCAGATTTTCTTTTGACAATGGTCCCTGAAAAGACGGCATCCTCCTCCCCCGCTTTATAGAGATGAAAACTGTTCCCTGCATAGTCGGACAGGTCCAGTCCGCCACGGTCACCCATCCACTGATACACATATCCAAATTTGGGTGCCTGAGTCTCATAACCGATGGTATTTACATGGACCGCTTCACTACGGGATTGTCTCACATCAAATGTGATGGCCCACTGGGATCCGTTTTCCGCCAGGGTGGAGGTATTCAGGGTATAGCTTTTACCCGCTTTAAGATCCTTTTCCATGAACAGGTAGATATAGTGTTCTGAAGCCCATGGCTTACTGCGGGGATCAAAAGAATTTCCTCCCCAGGGAGCATCCTTGACAAACTCAGTACCCTTGGATTTCCGGCCCACATCAACCGGGCTTGCAGCGCTCACGTAATCCGCATCATCCGCACTGGAAAGCGCATACGATGATGCGCTGACTGCTGCAGTCACATCCAGCCGGTTCACCTGAAGACCGTTGGGATAGTCCACTGTTCCGTCATCAAAATGGACAAGAACAATCCTGTTTGTCAGTGCGGTTACTTCGATAATATTCGATGCTTTTGCCTGGTTCGGGAAAAAACAGGCTGCTAGCATGATCAGAAAGGTATCAATGGATTTCATGTTGCTGGGCCTCCGGATGATTTGTCCTTGGTGAAAATAGCAATACGAGGTGACAATGCTTCTTCTACATTTGAAAAAAGTGAAAATAATCTCATATTTCCACAAAGTCAATGACCCTTAAAAACCTTACATTGGATATCAGATAACTGTTTAGAAGATGAAAAGATCAAGTGAAAGTTACTTCAATGCAGCAGAGATGGTATGGGAAGACCTGGGCGGAGGTGTCTCCAGGAAAATCATGGGCTGGGACAACCAGATCATGATGGTAAAGGTGAAATTTGAGAAGGGAGCCGTTGGCAGCCCACACAGCCACTTTCATACCCAGACCACATACTGCGCCAAAGGAAAATTTGAGTTTACCATCGGAGACAAGAAACACATCCTCAAATACGGCGATGGCCTGTATATACCTCCCAACGTTGTGCATGGTGCAGTTTGCCTGGAAGAGGGGGTGGTTGTGGATGTATTCAGCCCGGTAAGGGAGGATTTCCTGGTCTGACCAGAATATATGGTTTACTTCAGATCGAAGAGAATCCTAAAGGTTTGCAGTCCCTTGTGCACCACATGGAGGAATGCCTGATTTCCCTTTACCGGGACCTCAGATTCATCCTTTTCCACATGGGTGGTCTGCATGCACCCGGATAGCGGGGCTCTGAAAGAGAGTGTGCAATCGCTCTCCCGGTCACCCACATTCCAAACACGAAGAATAACCCCCTTCCCGATTCCCTCTTCAGCCGGTTTTACGGCCCATGCCAATACATTTGGATCAGAAATGCTCAACAGTGATTCCTGGTAACTGTAGCGTGGTGTTTTTCCAGTTATGTGACCCGAAACCAGTGGATTCTGATGCTCCATAGAAAATTTCATGGCCTCGGTAGCATTAAAATCCCCGGCCATGAATCCAAGGGCAAAAGCATGTGTAAAGGAGGTATCACCGTCCTGATCCGGAAATCCAAGGTTCAGGTCCGCATCCACCTGTCCTGCAGCCAGTACATGAAGCTGGGGTGCCTTGAAATCGATGGTCTCAATACCACTGTTCCCGAGCTTCATGAAGTAGGCATCCCTGTTAGAGAGAACCATGGAATGACCGGAACCGGTAACAGCTGCAAAATGGTTGAAAGGCAGCCAGTCCAGCCTGCAGTTGGTTTCGGCATAATGGCCTCCCCTGGATGCGGGTGCAGCCCTGAGTATGGCCCCCACTTCCTCGTGCCATGTTTCGGGATCTTTTACATTGAAGGAAAAGGAGTAAGTCACCGGCTCAGCACCAAGTGGCTGAGTGATATGATTCTCAATCTCAATGCGCCTCTGGAAACTGAACAGGGTGATCCGGGTTTCATGCACCAGTGGCTGCCCGGACCTGGCAAGAAGGGTGACCGAAACCGGACCGGCATTTTCAATTTTAAGGACCCCGTTCAGCTCATTTTCACTTGATCCCAAGTCATTGGCATAAAGACCGTCGCGAGACTGAATGCACTCACGGTTACCATTTTTCCTGTCAGTCAGGCTCAGGATTTGTCCCCTTGGGGAAACGGTCATGGTAAAGAATCCGTTCTCTATTACATTCCCTGAAAACTGAGCCGCTGAACGGGATTCCGAGGGATGGTTGGATGGACCGATGGCATAGGATTTAAAACCTAGGGAAGGAATACTGTCTGCCCTGATACGCAAATAACGCCTGCCCTTCTTTTGAATGATCTGAAAAGGCATTTCTTTTTGGCTCTCCGTTTCAATGATCCTGATATCCGGAGATCCGTCATAGGGGTAATCGCAATAATCGGTGCGTACCCAGCCCAGTGGATTGAATGCGAAAAAGGAAACAGGCGATTGATCCGTAGCAGGAATCATCGCCCCCAGTCCCAACAACGAAATGGTGTACAATGAATCCACATAGATCGCCAGTTCTCCGGCAATTTCGCGTTGCCAACTGGCCCGTTCACCCTTTGCTATTCCAGGACTGTCCGCTGTCCAGTCATGTTCGAAATACAATCCGCATGCAATCCATGCCCGCTCCCTGATTTCGGAAAGGCCAATGGCAAAATCAGGATCTTTTATGGCCACAAGAGTACAAAGAGCCTCGGCTGCCCTCAATTTCTCCATGGATCTTTTTACAGAAGCAGAAACTTCAGCAAGGGAGGCAATGCCATAACCCCATTCGGTTCCACCCGTTGACAGCGATTCAGAAGGAAGCTGATCTCCATACCGCTTTTCAAAATCCTCGAAAAAATCGATCTCATTGGAAACCACCACACTGTATTCATCATCTGAGTATTCCCGGGCCACATGGAGGAATTCATCGGTGGTCAATTTCAGGTTATCCCATCCCATGCCAAAGCCCGCTGCTATCTCATAGGGGTACACGAGCGAATCCCTCATCAGGCTTTTGTAATAGTTCACAGTGGCACCGGGTTTCCAGGCTTCTGCATATCCCCCGGGGAATTGATTGGAATATCCTGTGTTAAACTGTTTGTCGGTTGTCAGGGATTGCCACTTCATCAGGATCTTTCGGCCGTCCAGACCCGTATACCAGTAGAACTCCCTGGGGCGGGAATAGAGCCCCTTCACCTTGGTGGCACAATCGCACACACCATGCCAGCTGTATCTGGCACCTGCTCCGGACCATATGGAAGATAAGCCCAGGGGCATCACATGATCCTCCATATTGAACGCCAGATCCAGGTCCAGGTTGTAGGTCCGCTCCAGTGATCCTGCATAGTACATGTCCCGAATGGCAGCCTCTGTGGGCGCAGCACCCTGTACACTGTTCAGTGTATTCATTGGTACGGTGATCGCACCCGAACGGATCTGGCTGATCAGCTTTTCGAACTGCTCTTTACTTCTCTGTTTTGAATAGGCGTAGACCCAGTAAGAACCATCGCAATTCCATTTGCTCCGGAAGGCATAGGGTTCACCGGCTGTATCCTCATTTTGCTGAATATAATAATCCAGCATCTCCACGAAAGCCGTGTTGTACTGATCCTGATCCGCACTCCACATAAAGTCGGTATGGCAATCAGGGGCGATATAGATGGTCTTCTGTTGTGCGACTGCACCGACAGATAGATAAATGAATACCAATCCCATCACTGCTGATATTAAAAATACCCTTCTCATCTCTCTGATTTTAATACTCCAACACAATGGCTGTATGACAGGTGAATTCGGGAATCACCATTTTTATACGACCTCCCCGCTTTACCATTTTCAGGGCTTCTCCTGACGGAATCTGGTAAGCCCTTTTAATCTCTTTGCCCAGGTTAACTTCAACCGGGACATTGTATAAGGGTACCAGGTCTTCGATCACACTTACCTCACCCCGCTGGATGGGTGTGGCATAAAGCAGGTGTACCACATACCTGTTGTGTTCGGGCTGGTGCAGCAAATTAATCCTGCCCGAGCTGGGCATCTTTGTCTCCACCAGCGGATTCTTGCGCAAAAGGCTCAATGCATTTATAAACAGATCCCTGTGAACACGGGCACCATGCAGGTAGTATTGCCTGTCCAGGTCATGAGCCATATACACTACGTTTCCATGCCTGATCACTGCAGGGTGAGCTGCATCCTCCAGTTTATAAGGGGTATTGGCATGGGAGCAGTAATGGCTCAAGGTTCTTGAGAAATAGGGTTCCCTGATCGCAGCCAGCACCTCGGTGCCCTGCATTGGTTCAACCCTTACTGCCGGAGAATAATTCAGGAATGGTGAAACCACCAGGCCTTCAGACAATTCTTCACCCACCAGGGTATAATCCACGTCAAAATTGGCCGGTCCAAGCCAGGTGGCCCCGATATCAATCACGGGTTTTCCATCCACAAAAATTCCGCTCCCCATGGCGAGAACCTTGCCTCCACGCTCCATAAATTGATTGATCTTTGGAACATCTTTCTCCGCAATCCCCGTGCTGGTAATGATGATTGTTTCAAATCCCGACCAATCCTCCAGCGTATTCACCATGTTGAAATTGACCTGTTTTTCCAGAAGCATCTTCACTGTTCCTTCAATGGAAAGATGATCCTTGCCCAGGTACACCCCGGTTTCGGACAGGTGTTTCGCTCCCACCCCGTAATCTTCTATTTTCTCCACATATTCATACGCATACCCTATGTTCTCATAGGTGGCCATCTCCATCTGACCTGAGGGATGTAACTGGTCTCCAAAATTGCAGCTTGCTCCGAATGCGACCATGGATGCAGCCTCATACAACAGGGCATCCCTGTGTTTGAATCCGCCGAACTCTCCCCATGATTTATGGAATTTGCCGCTCATGGCCACAATCTCTTTCCCTGTATTGGCAAAATATTTGGATCGCCAGGGAAAAATATCGTATCCGCCCCAGGCTGTGGGCAGGTCTTCCAGGTCATGTTTTGTATTGTACTGGTAAAACTTGTAGGGAAGAATAGAGATGGCACGCTCCGTATTTGCATGGGTGCTCCAATTGTAGTAGATAGAGGCATCGGGGCGGTACTTTTTTACCAGTTCATTGGTTTTCTCCTGAAAATATTTCATCTTCTCCACATGACGCTTCATTACTGCCGAATCATTATTGGGATCGATTCCGTGCTCCTTCATATCATGGAGGCTGTAGGCATTGAAATTCGTGTCCGAGAAGGGAATGATATCGAACCACATTCCATCAATGTTGTATCCTGAAACAATCTCTTCAACCTGCGCAAGAATCAGCTCCAGGTAAGGGCCTTCCGGCATCAGCAGGTCCCAGCCCCACCCAAAGGGATCCTCCGGCCCCAGATTCTTCACCATTTCTTTATACGCATTGGTACCGTTCCTGTTGACAATGGTCCACTCGGGATGATTCAGCGCATCGTTGGCCGACCAGCCGATGGTGAAATAGACCTGGGCTGTGACACCGATTTCATGGCACGCTTCAATCTGTGCTCCCAGCAGATCAAAATCAAGTCCGGGGTGCATGGAGCCAGCCTTTGTGGGATAGTAACACCAGCTGTGGTGTCCTTTCCCAAAGATGTTGATGGAATTGACATGACCGGCCAATAGTGCTTCCTGAAACTGCTTTTTGCTGAATGCAAATCCAATACTGTCAATGGCTTCAGAGGTGTGAAAGTCCAGGTGAATCTGGCGGGTTCCCTCTTTGATGGGGCTTGCATTACCGGTAGTCTCTTTGTCCTGATTACATGAGGTTAGCAGGTATACCAGCAAGACGGGAATGATAAACAGATTTTTCATGTGTATTTATTTTCCCCCAAATCGTTGGGGCGTGGGGCAGGAAAGATATCATTTTTGACGCTAAATACATATGAAACGATCAATTCTTGCATTCTCATTGACCATTCTTTTCCTCGGTCAGGGCTGTAAACATGAAACGGCAATGCGCTATTGGCCTATGACATAGGTTAAGTTTTTTTATCAGAACAATATGGCACGTTTTGTGTTGTAAATCTGAATCATAACCAACGAATTACCTGCTTGAAAACAACATCCAAAGATCGCATGAAGCACCTCATCATCTTTTTGCTAATCATACTCTCCCTCCTATCCCATTCTGAATTACCAGCACAGGATTACCAGGTCCAGGCAAGGATCCTGGATGCCCTCAACGACCTTCCTGTTTCCTTTGTCTCTGTGAAAAGCAAATCCGGAGAAGGGATCATTGCCGACGAGCTGGGTTTTTTCCGGTTTCATTTCAGTGAATCACAAATCAATGATTCACTCTATCTCTCATGCATTGGATACCATCCCTTGTCAATTTCACCAGGCGATTTTCAACGGGACAGGCTGGATACTATCTATTTATCTCAATACATGGCAACATGGGGGGAAGCTGAGTTTGAATCAAAATCCTCCAAGGTTCCCAAGGCAAAAAAAATCATCAAGCAGGCTGTTGCAGCAATTCCTGAAAACCATCCCGGCAACACGGTTAAATACAACGGATACTACAGGGAGTACGTCCGGCTTGGCAAAACAACCATCAACCTACTGGAAAGCATCATTGATCTTAGCGATCCGGGTATTCAAAGCGAAAATGATTTCTCAGCAGCAATCCTTTATAAAAGGATCAATCCTGCTTTTACAATAGATGAAAGCGTGCTGAATTCCGGCGACAATGAACTGGTCCTTCTCCGGTCCTTGGACCCGGTTAGAAACTACGATTCTCCTGCTAATTCTTTCATGGATCACCTGAATTCCAAATTTGACAAAAACCATCTGTTCGATATACCCCGGGTGACATTCATGAACGGCCGGTCCTACTATGCCATCTCTTTTGTTGACAACAAATCACCAGGGGAAAAAGGACTGGACCTGGTCACCGAAGGGATTCTTTTTATTGATACACAGAATTACGGGATCAAGAAACTCAGCTATAATGGTTTTGCAAGAAAGGGGATAAACAGAAAGAAGATCTTCGGACTAAGTCTTGAATACTCATTGCATCAGGACAAATATTTCCTAACCTACCTCTCCTTCAACAACCTGTTTATAATTGCCGATACTACCGATGCGGAGGGAAATCCGCTTGAAAAAACCAGGTACCGGGAATACAACCAATACCGGGAATTTTTTGTGAGGGATATTGAGACCGAAGAAACCTTGATTACACGGAATCTGATGGACAAGCTGAAACCGGTTTCTGAAAACCTGGTATTTGGGGATCCGTATCCCGACACTTTATGGCTCAACACCCCCCTGCTCTCTGAGAAGGATCACAGAGGAGATATAAGTATAGAAAATCTCTCTTTTCAAACGGGAATAGAAAACCTCCTTCAACGGAATGAAAAAACCATCAATGAGACAGTCTATTTGCATACGGACAGGGAGCTATACGCTCCGGCCGATACATTGTGGTTTAAAGCCTATATCAGGGATCTTGGTGATTTGTCGAGGACAGAGCGAAGCAGGACCCTGTTTGTTAAACTCCTGGATGAACAGGGAGACATTATGGATAGTGGCAGGTTTATCATTGAAAACGCGGATGCCACGGGACAGTTCGTCCTGAGCCACGAGCTGAAGGAGGGTGTCTATTATCTGAACGTATACAGTTCATGGATGCAGAACTATGCCCCTGACCATCTTTATACAAAGAAAATACTGGTCAGGAATGAAAGAAGGAAGGGCCCTCAGATGGTCGTAAATTTTGACAGGAGTTCCTATTATAAAGGGGATACCATCAAGGCAAGCATTCATTGTTATGACGCCTTGAACAGGGATGTAGAGAATGTTTCCTTTACCTATAATGTGCTTGCGGGAAAAGAGTCTGTTGTAAAGAGCCGGACAAGAACCAGCCTGCAGAATAATGACACCATAAAAATCATCCTGCCCGACCAATATACCGGGGCTGCCATGGTCCGAATTACCGGGAATCACAAGGGAGAGCCCCTGGATACCGCTTACAGGATACCTGCCATTCATGCGGTGCATGTTGACTTTTTTCCCGAGGGTGGCAACATCATCTACGGTCTGGAATCAAAAATAGCGTTTAAGGCACAAAACCTCCTTGGAGAGCCTGTCTATATTGCCGGTTATATCGTTGACCGGGATGGAACTTTGATCACAGCCATTGAAGCTGAACATGATGGAATGGGATCATTCATGCTGACCGCTGACCAGGATCAAGAATTGTTTCTGCGGTTGACTGATCCACCTGGTATCGATTCCCTTTATGCTCTTCCCGATGGAGTTGAGCAGGGCTGGCAACTCAGCGGGACCTCTGGCAGGGACACTATTTCAGTGCTGATAAAAAGAAAGGAAACGGCCAGCGATCTTGCATTGATCACAGTCATGGTCAGGGGCTACCTTTACTACTATCAACAAATCAGGGTAGATCAGACTGCTTCCATTCAGATCCCCTTGGACGGACTGCCACAGGGGATTGCAGTGCTTACCCTTTTTGACGACCGGATGAGGCCAAGGGCAGAGCGATTATTCTACATCAGTCCGAAAGATGAGATTGATATCCATATGGAGACCGACCGAAGAACCTATATTCCGAGGGACAAAGTGATTCTTGATATTCATCCGGCTACCAGCCAATCCGAGAACCTGAAAGGCAGTTTCTCGCTCTCTGTAGTGGATGACCAGCTGTGCAATACAGATTTCATCCAGGAACCCAACCTCCGCTCTTCTTTCCTGCTGTCACCTGAAATCAAAGGAAACATTCACAATCCCAACCATTACCTCGAAAATGAAACCAGGGTTCAACACCACCTGGATCTACTGCTGCTGACCCAGGGGTGGCGGAATTATTCCTATATCGACGAGGTGGACTGGAAATACATGGTCGATCCGCCACGGGACATGGAGGTGGTCTCAGGAACCCTTCTCAGACAACCATTTGGAAAAGATCCCATGCCCTCATCCGGCAAGGTCAACGTTTTCTATGGCATGACTTCTGTAAAGATTCCCGTAAGCAACAATGGCCGTTTTCAGTTCACCCCGGAATATGACATAAAATACAATTCAGGTGTTCTTGTCACGGGAGAGACAAACGGTACGGGTCAGCCCATCCTGCATATGGACAGTACCACCTTTCTGAAAAATTACTTCATCGCTCGCTCCAAATTGATCGACAGCCTCACCAAAAGCTCAACCATACCGGTCATTCCATACAGATCCTTTGCAGATCAGTTCTCGCTTGGGCTGACCTACTATGATTGGATCGAGGAGGTGGAAATTGTAAAAGCCAGAACCCGGCCTGACGAAGAGCTGAATCCCATCATAGAAGATTTTATTATCCAGAACAAAAGAGAAGCCAAACCGGTCAACATCGCTGAGGCTGGAAGTCTGATCGATATTTTTTTCAATATGGGTGTACCTGTTGAAGAGGTGATTGAAGGGGACAGTCACACCCTGATCCATATGATGTACCCCAGATCCGTCATTGGATGGGTAGTTGATGGATTCTATTACGGCACAGATTTCAGAGAGGTATCCTATATCAGTCCCCCCCAGATTGACAAGTTCTTTATCATTAAGCATACGGAGACCAAATATTTTGGTTCCCGGACCCCGGAAGTGGTTGTCTCCATCAGGTTGAAGAAATTTAAACCTGGCGAACAGGTTCCCGGAATTTATCAAAGCAAGTACAACATTCCGAAGTTTGAGGTGGCAAAGGAGTTTTACAAACCCCTGTACGACACCGAGATGAAGAGAAAATCGACCATTCCCGATTTGAGGAAGACCATTCACTGGGATCCTGATGTAAAAATTGGCCCTGATGGAAAGGTCCACGTGGAGTTCTATAACGGTGACCGTTATACCAACATCAAATGCATCCTTGAGGGTATCACCGATGAAGGAGTGCCTGTTTATTCAGAATACAACTATGGTGTTTCTTTGTCCCGGGATTAGGGAAAAGTGATTACTTTACCCGGAATACTTCTAAATATGTTTAAATATGAACTGATTTCTATCAGTTTGTAATATCTTGCAAAGATATCATTGCGATTTATTATGAAACCTGTGAAAAATCCAAAAGCCTGTGAGAATATCGTGGAGATCAGGGATGCCATCGACCAGATTGACCGTGAGATCATAGAACTGTTCGCAAAAAGGCATGCATATGTGAAGGAGATTGTGAAATTTAAAAACAGCGACGAAGGAATTGTTGCCATTGAAAGAAAAGAGCAGGTGCTGAAACAACGCAGAGCATGGGCTGAAGAACGTGCACTGGATCCCGGCATGATGGAAGATGTTTTCAAACTGTTGATCGAAAAGAATATTCAGATGCAGTTTGAACTGTATAATAACAAAGACAAATAATTAAAACAAGGAGAATGTACCGGAAAGAAATAAGGGTAATGGACTGCACCGTAAGGGACGGTGGCTTAATGAACAATTGGCAATTCAGTGACGAGTTTGTACGGGCGGTATACCAGGCTTGCCTTACAGCTGGAATCGACTACATGGAGATCGGCTATAAAAGCAGTGAATCTGCTTTTTCCAGAGACGAGGTCGGACCCTGGAAATTTTGTGACGAAAAGGATCTTCGCCGGGTAGTGGGCAAAAATGATACGTCTTTGAAATTATCAGCCATGGCCGATATTGGCAGAATAGCTCCCGAGGACATTTCTCCTGCCAAAGACTCTGTGCTTGACATGATCAGGGTGGCTTGCTATGTACATCAGATGGACAAAGCCATCGCACTTGCTGAGCACTGCATGGAGAGGGGATATGAAGTATCCATCAACCTGATGGCTGTTTCAAAAGTGAACGAATTGGACCTGGATGAGGCCCTGCAGGATATCAGTAAAACAAAGGTTCCCATTGTCTATATCGTAGATAGTTTCGGCAGTATGTACAGCATGAATATTCAGCACCTGGTTCAGAAGTACAAAAAAGCATTACCCGATAAAACCCTTGGAATCCATGCCCATAACAACATGCAGATGGCCATGGCCAATACCGTAACGGCCATCATTGAAAACTGCAACATGCTGGATGCCACACTGCTTGGCATGGGCAGAGGAGCCGGAAACTGCCCCATTGAAATTCTGATCGCGTTTTTAAAGAATCCCAAATACAGGCTACTTCCCCTGTTTGATGTGATACAGAACCACATCCTGCCCCTGCAGAAGAATATTGATTGGGGATACCACATCCCTTACCTGATCACAGGTGCGCTGAATGAGCATCCGCGATCGGCAATTCAGTGGATGGCCTCAGAACGGAAGGACGATTTTGTGGCCTTCATGAAGGAAATGCACGACTACGAGTTGCTGGAATAATTCCAATTGACTGGCGTATTTGCTGGTTCTGTCCCCTCAATTGTTACATTCATCAATATAACCTTCCTGATAGTAACCCATACCATCCCAAATCGTATCAGTATTCAGTATTCAGGCAAACATATACAGATATAACAATGGAAACTCAGGAACTGACTGAAACAAAGGTAAATACGATTATTGAAGCATTCACTGACTACGTGGAACATTACTACGTGGAAGTCAATGAACCAGATGAGGTGTCAAAGATTGTAACTGATCACTTTGAGGAATTTACAGATTGGGCATATGATGATTTTATCATCAATGAAAAGGAACGGGATACTTTGCTTCACAGCAATAAGCGGGACTTACATGAAATGATTATGCGGGAAGTTGTCAGAGAATTCAATATGCTATTGAATAACATATAGAACTGAAAATCTCAAACAAACACCACTATCGATGATCCGCAAAAACTACAGGTGAGGCGCACCGAACCTGCACCTTTCTTAACAATTCCCTGAAATTGGTTTCTGCATTTCTCGCAACGGTATTTTATACTCACAAAGTTCCCGGATTCAATAATTTCCTTCTCCACGGCTTTATTTGTTGATATTCCATTTGGCTTTTGGCTTGAAGGAGCATATTAGCAAATTGGGAATTGATCCGCCAGAGAAGAAATCTGAAGTTATGAACATATGGGGGATTTCTGCTCCAAAACATGGATCATCCCATCTACTTTATTTCACCTTAAATTCTCCTTTTAACCGGATATCCCCCGATGAACTGCCCACCATGACCTGGAAGGTTCCTGGTTCCACACGCAGTTCCATATGATTATCATAAAAGGAGAGATCATCATGATTCAATTTAAATTGGATGGTTTTTGTTTCCCCGGGTTCTAGCAGTATCTTTTCAAATCCCTTGAGTTCCTTGACCGGAACTGTTACAGAAGCGATCAAATCTCTGGTGTACAACTGTACCACTTCATGCCCCTGTCTCTCCCCTGTGTTCTTCACATCCACACTGATTTCGACCTCCCCGTAAGCGCCTGTGACAAGAGGAGTGATTTGAAGATTGCTGTATTCAAAAGATGTATAGCTGAGTCCGAATCCGAATTCCCACAGGGGTGTAGGAGGCATATCTGCATAAGCTGAACCCCATCCATGTGTTATCCACTGCTCCTTTTCCGGCATATGGTTATAATACACCGGAAGTTGCCCCGAATGCCTTGCCACCGTGACGGGTAATTTACCGCCCGGATTGAAATCGCCGAATAGCACATCTGCCACTGCATGCCCTCCCTGTTCCCCGGGCAGCCATGCTTCCACAATGGCAGGGATGTTTTCAGCTGCCCAGCGAATAGACAGGGGCCGGCCGTTGATCAACACCAGGATGGTGGGTGTACCGGTTTCATATACGGCTTTAAGCAGATCTTCCTGAAGGCCTGTCAGGTCGAGACTTGCCACATCATAACCTTCCCCATTGGTTCCGGGACGTTTTGAAGACTCACCAAGAACAACAATTGCCACATCTGCATTTTTTGCAATTTTCCGTGCTTTGGAAATCTCATTCAGATCCTCCCCGATAATTTCGCATCCCTTCACATAGTCCA
>CAYVRK010000034.1:0-45860 GCA_964453785.1 uncultured Bacteroides sp. | reverse complement strand
CGGAACCAGAGCCGGAACCCATTTTAATTGTGAAAGAACCTGAACCGGAGCCATTGGCTGATATCGTACATGAACCGGAGCAGGAACCCGAACAGCAGCTTGACCAGGAACCGGATCCCGACCGGATCGTGTTCCGTGTACAGATTCTGTCGAATGCCAAAGCCAATACACAGAAATCCGTAACCATCTCCGGATCCACATACAGCACATGGGAATATCAATACAAAGGTGCTTACAGGATTACAGTTGGAGAGTTCACAACGGTTCAGGAGGCTTCAGCATTCGCCAAAAAATGCAGAAGTTCCGGATTCAGCCAGGCTTTTGTTGCCGCTTTCAGGGGCAACGAAAGAGAGACAGATCCTGCCGTGTTTAAAAGATAAAGATGTGACCACAGTAGTCCGGCATCCACTGATCCAGCATAAACTCACTCTCATCCGGAAGAAAGAGACCGGAACCAAGGACTTTCGTGAGAACCTTGACGAAATAGCCGGCCTGATGGCCTACGAAATCACGAGGGACCTGCCACTGAAAGAGACACAGATTGAAACTCCACTGACCACATGTGTCACCATGGAACTCGCCAGGGATATTGTACTGGTTCCTGTTCTCAGGGCCGGGCTGGGCATGGTGGATGGCATCACCAACCTGATCCCCACAGCAAAAGTGGGCCATGTGGGACTTTACAGGGATCACAAGACCCTTATGCCCATGAACTATTATGCAAAATTCCCGGGTAATATTCATGAGGCTGTGGTGATGGTACTCGATCCCATGCTGGCCACAGGAGGAAGCGCCAGTTCTGCTATCTCTACCCTGAAAGAAGCGGGAGCCAGTTTTATTAAACTGGTTTGTATTGTGGGCGCTCCAGAGGGTGTCCGCCGAATTGAAACCGACCACCCTGATGTGGACATCTACCTTGCAGCCCTGGATGAAGGCCTCAATGAGGTAGGATATATCGTACCCGGACTCGGGGATGCCGGCGACCGGTTATTTGGCACGAAATAGTTAAACCTTTTTTACTTCATACCCAGTTTGATATGAGTCCGCAAAAGAAGCAGAAGAAATCCGAAAAAGGCCACGGTGAGTCTAAGTCGCATCATCTGGACAAGAAATTCTACTTTCATGAACTTGAAAGGTTGCAACTGGAGCTGGTAAAAATGCACGAATGGGTAAAAGCCACTGACCTGAGGGTAGTGGTTCTTTTTGAGGGAAGGGATGCAGCAGGGAAAGGGGGTGTGATCAAACGCATTACCCAGCGGCTAAATTCCAGAATTTGCCGGGTTGTTGCATTGGGTGTGCCCACCGAAAGAGAAAAGTCACAATGGTACTTTCAGCGGTATGTGGCCCACCTGCCAGCCGCCGGAGAGATCGTGCTCATGGACCGGAGCTGGTACAACCGGGCTGGTGTGGAGCGTGTTATGGGTTTTTGTTCTGAGGATGAGTACTGGGAGTTTCTGCGTTCATGCCCCAGGTTTGAGGAGATGCTGATCCACTCCGGGATCATACTGATCAAATACTGGTTCTCGGTCAGCGATGAGGAACAGGAAAACAGGTTCAGGGAACGAATTGATGATCCTTTGAAAAGATGGAAGTTCAGTGAAATGGATCTTGAATCCCGAAACAAGTGGATCGAATACAGCAAGGCCAAAGATGAGATGTTCTCTTATACCGATACCAAAACATCCCCATGGTTTGTGGTCCATGCGGATGATAAACGGAGGGCCAGGCTGAACTGCATCCATCATTTGCTTTCAATGGTACCTTATAAGGAGATCAAACACAGGAAAATTGACCTTGCTCCCATCAATATGGAGGGTTATGTGAGACCTCCTATCTCAGAGCAGACCTTTGTTCCGGAGGTTTACTGACCATCATCATGCAGAAAGTTTATAACCCGGGACAACACTGTCCGGTCGTTTTTTTGTACTTTGGTATGTGAAAATCTATGAACCCAACCCTGACTCATGAAAACAATCCTGAAAACCATCTTCTTTTCTTTTTTCTCCATCTTTCTTCTGGCCTGTAAACCCGACAAGACCATTCATTTGTTCAATGGAGAGAATCTTGACAACTGGAACATATTTGTAAGTTCAGAAGATGTAAATCCAGGGGATCTGTTCTGGGTCAAAGACGGAGTGATCAATACCACTGGGAAACCTCACGGATATATACGGACCATCGAATCCTACGGTAATTTTAAACTGCATGTGGAATGGCGCTGGGTGGATGAGCCGACCAACAGCGGGGTGCTGATCCATGTACAGGGCGAGGACCGGATCTGGCCTTTAGCCATAGAGTGCCAGCTCATGAAAGACCATGCCGGTGATCTGGTATTGATAGGCAAGGGCTCCGGCGTTACTGTGAATGACTCCACCTACCTGGTCACTTCAGAAGAAAACAGGTACCTGGCCCTCACCAAATTCGAAGAAGTAAGTGAAAATCCTGCTGGTGAATGGAACAAGTACGATATTACTTGTCAGGACGGTAACATCCGGGTGGAGGTAAACGGAGTGCTGCAACATATTGGAACAAACTTGACACTTCCCGAAGGGAATATACTTCTTCAGAGTGAAGGCTCACCCATACAGTTCAGAAACGTAACCCTGGAGCAATTGTAGCCCGGAGCATGGGGTGGTGATTACCAGGATGACATGGGATTATCCACCTCGATGGGTCCGTTATACTGAGCCACATTGTACCCCACCTTAAAAGCGAACCGGGTCATTTTCAAGAATTTATCATAATCAATCCGCTCTTCTACATCGTTCACCGTGTGGTAATCGTTGTGTGTCCCGGTGGAGTAAAACAGGACCGGTATATCCTTCCTGGCAAAATTGATATGGTCACTGCGAAAAAAATACCTCTGGGGATGCTCCCTGTTGTTGTAATGGTAATTCCCAATCATGCCCATCTCCTCCAGGGTTTCCCTGTTGATTTGCATCAATACTGAACTTTGCAGGCCCCCGATCACCTTCATGGTATCTCCACCTGCTACGGTAAGATTGCTTCTGACGCTGTTTACATCTTCCATGGTTCTGGTCCGTCCCACCATATCAAGATTGATCACAGCCACAGTCTGTTCAGTAGGGACCAGTGGATGGTCGGCAAAATACTTCGACCCGAACAGGCCGATCTCTTCGGCTGAAACCCAAAGAATGCCGATGCTTCGGGCCGGCCGCTTTTTCTTCTTCATGAACGCTTCCGCGATCTCAATCAGAGCTACTGTGCCTGATGCATTGTCATCAGCCCCATTGAATACACCTCCCTCTCCATCGGTTCCCAGATGATCATAATGGGCCAGATAAATGACCACTTCTTCCTTCAGTACAGGATCACTTCCCTCAATGAATCCAAATACATTGGGGACCACCATGTGGTTTTGTTTTAAAACAAGGTCAAAACGAATGCTTTTGTTGTCCAATGCAAAGGAGTGCGGTTCCAGGGTCCGGTCAATGTCCATCTGAAGCTCATCCAGTGTTTTTCCTGAACCTTCCAGCAGGCGGTCAGCCACCTCTCTGTGGATCATGATCGTCCTGGGCCTCTCCCACTGTATCCCGTTCACTTTTTCTTCAGATTCAATGCTCCTGGACCTGCTCAAGTACCTGCCATACCCGGGTGCAGCATCTTCGATGGAACTGTATCCCGATTTGGGATCATAAACCATCAATACAGCCTTTGGATTCTGTGAATAGATGTAAGGCAGCTTATGGCTCAGACTCAACCTGCCGGTCCACTTCTGATGATCAAACAGTGCTTCTGTCCCATCTTCATTCATGGGTGCCCGGTTCATGATCAGGACCACTTTTCCGGTGATATCGATATTTCTAAAATCGTTGTATTGATTTGTTTCATCGTTGATACCGTAACCTGCAAAAACCACTTCCCCCTCCACACCAAACAGGGAATCATTCACTTCAGGCAAAACATAGAAAGGTTGAGTAAGCTCAGATACCGTCGAATCTCCCTGCCGGATGGTAACCCTGCTGTTTTCAAAGTCAAAGGAATTCTCAAGGATCGTATAATATTGCATATACCCGCCGGACCGGACCGGTTTTAATCCAATGTGTTCAGCCTGAACTGCCAGATAGCGTGCTGCAACAAGTAAGCCCTGATCTCCTGTATTTCTTCCCTCCATTTCATCGGAGGCCAGAAATTCCATGTGCAATTTCAAGTCCTGAACAGTGATGGACTTCAACCCTGATTTCTGAGCGGTGACAGGTACCAGGAAGAGAGGGATCAGCAGGAGGGAAATTGAAGATTTTAATGCGCTCATCCCACAAAGAAAATAAATGATTGGTTCGAATGACGCATAAAGGCTATAAAATATTTACTTTTGCGCCATTGAAAAACCTGAAAATACCTCAAAAATGAATCTCGATATAGCAAGATTGCATGACTTCATCCCATCGGCTAAGATCCGGGGACTGGCAGCCGAAACTTTGGAAGCAATGAAAATCCTGCACGGGGGAACCGGAGAAGGCAAAGATTTTCTTGGCTGGCTGAACCTTCCAACGGAGATCACCGATCAGCAGATAACTGACATTGAGAACCTCGCCGAAAAACTGAAAAACAAAACCGAACTCCTTGTTGTAGTTGGTATTGGCGGATCCTATCTGGGGGCCAGGGCAGTGAATGATGCACTTGCCCATAACTTTGCTCACTTGAAAAAAGAACGGAATGCGCCAACCATGATTTTCGCAGGTCATCAGATCGGTGAAGACTATATGCATGAGCTTCTTGAACTGCTGAACCAATACTCCTATTCCATTGTAGTCATCTCCAAATCGGGAACCACCACCGAACCCGCACTGGCCTTCAGGCTCCTCAAAGACCACCTGATCAAGAAAGTGGGCAAGGAGGAGGCTGCCAGAAGGATCATCGCTGTAACAGATCAAAGCAAAGGAGCCCTCAGGCAACTGGCCGATGAAGAGGGCTACCGCAGTTATGTCATTCCTGATAATGTGGGAGGAAGATTTTCTGTGTTCACGCCGGTGGGACTGATCCCTCTTGCCATCTGCAGGGTGAACATCCGTCAGCTGATTGAAGGAGCCCGAACCATGAGCGGACAATGTGCCCTGGATATTCCCTTCGAGAAAAATCCGGCAGCCATGTATGCTGCAACCCGGAACGCATTATACAGATCGGGAAAGAAAATTGAGATCCTTGTAAACTACCACAACAAGCTTCATTTCTTCTGCGAATGGTGGAAACAGCTGTATGGTGAAAGCGAAGGAAAGGAAGGCAAAGGGATTTTTCCGACCGCAGTTGATAACTCTACCGATTTGCACTCCATGGGCCAGTATATCCAGGAAGGCGAACGCATCCTCTTTGAAACAGTCATCAGTGTGGAGGAGACCGAGAAAAAAATGGTAGTCCCTTGGGACAGTGCCAATCTGGACGGGTTGAATTACCTGGAAGGGAAGGGCATTGATCACGTGAACAAAATGGCTGAACTGGGAACCATCCTGGCCCACCTTGACGGCGGTGTCCCCAACATCAGAATATCTATCCCCCGCCTCAATGAATACCACCTTGGCCAGTTGCTCTATTTTTTTGAAAATGCCTGTGGCATTAGCGGATATATGCTGGGGATCAATCCTTTCAACCAGCCCGGAGTGGAGGCATATAAAAAGAATATGTTTGCCCTGCTTGAAAAACCGGGGTTTGAAGAAGAAACAGCAAAGATCAAGGCCAGGCTGTAACCAAGCCGGAGAGTAAACAAAACCAGATCCAGGATGTAAAAAGACCGGGGAAAATGAGCTAATCGAAGAAGGCAGGAACCTGATCCGGTCCCTGCCTCACACTCCAACCTCACCAAACACTCATCCCTTACTACATATGGGGCGCTGAGTATTATTTTATTTCTATTTGCTTGGGAGCCTTCTGTACCACCTCATCCTTCTTGGGTAGTTCGATGGTCAGGATTCCCGATTCATGCTTGGCCTTAATATTATCAAGGTCAATGGTTTCGGGAAGCTGGAAACTCCTTTTAAAGGTACTGTAATTGAATTCTCTCCGCACACTCCTGTGGTTTTTCTCCTCTTTACTTTTTTTCTCTTCTGAAGCAATGGTCAATACATCATTTTCGAGATCGATCCTGATGTCTTCTCTTGTTAATCCGGGAACAGCCACCTCAATCCTGAATGCTTTGTCCTCTTCAGCCACATTCACGGCTGGTGAAGTACTGTTGCATGTATATGGATTGACATTGCGGAAAAAGCTGTCGTTGAAAAAGTCATCCCAGTAAGCGGGCACATAATTCCTGTTGATTTTTGCTAACATTTTAAATTCCTCCTATTTTTTAGTTCATCATTGTTTTTGCTCTATGACCTGTATATTTCAAAGCACATGCCAGCACAAAACATATGTCATTATGGCAGTATAGCATGAGATGATGCGCCATTATGGCACTATGATGCTTGTGGAACTGACAAAAAGAAGGGATTATTTTTTTAGTCTTTCAATCTCCTGCTTGAGTTTTTCTTCCCTGATGGAGGATTCAATCTGGGCTTTCTCAAGCTTTTCAAGGTTTTGTCTGAAAACCTTCTCCTGGGATGACAGTGCTTCAGCCTGGTTCTTGGTTTGCTCGAACAGTTGTCTGTTCCGGAGATTTGCCTTCACCTTCGCAAGGGTTGTAGCCAGGGCATCACCCAATTGTCTTATAAATTCAATCTGGTATGGTGGCATTTCCCCAAGAGAAGCCAGTTCAATGACACCAAGAACATTGTTATCCAGCATCACCGGAACCAGAACGATGGATGAGGGCACATCCTCACCCAACCCTGAGCGGATTTTCATGTAATCGGGTGGAAGATCGGTTATATGGATAACCTCCTTCTCCATGGCTGCCCTCCCCACCAGGCTTTCACCAAATTCGAAAGCGCGCTGAATGAATTTCTCCCTGTCAAATGCGTAACTTCCGGTGAGTACAAGCTCCGGTGGTTTGTCCTCCCTTTCATTGCTTATAAAAAGCACCCCCACATCAGCTTCGGTATAAGCAACCAGTTCTCTCATTAATTCCTGGGAGAGTTCCTGCAGGTCATCCTCCGCTTCCCTGAAGAGCTTGCTGAACTTTGCCAGTCCATGTGCAGTCCATGTTCGATTCTCCTCCTCACCTCTTCTGGATTCACTTTCTCTCAGAGAAGCCTCAAGACTCTCCTTCAGTGAAAGCAAGGCCTCACCAATTTCATCTTCCGCACTGAGCTTTTCAAACTTCCCGGAAAATTCTCCCGATGCCATGGCCCGGGTAAACCTGGTAAGGGATTGCAGGTACCCCACATGTTTTTCAAGATTCCTTTCCAGATCTCCGATCTCATCTTGAGCTTTTGAAGCAGAAAAAACGGGCATATTCCCCCTGGTTAACTGCACCACCAGGTCTCTGATCCTGTACAGTGGGCGTTTCAGCCAGAAAACATGAATCACGGCCAGCAATACACTGGCCGCCACTCCTGCGGCTGAAAGACCTGTGACAAGCGTATGATCGCTATTCATTTCATTGAAAAAAATCACCAGAAACAGTGATGCGATTGCCAGGTAAGGGATAATGATTTTAAATGCAAAGGATACCCTGAATTTCATCAGTCGAATGGTTTCTTAAATATACCAATTTCTGGGGCAGTATTCAAAATGCTTTGCGGGTACTTACAGCTTTCAATAAGCTCTCCAATCCCTCTTCAAGTACTCTCCAGGATGTGGCAATATTGATCCGCTGGTGCTGTTCACCCCCGGGGCCAAACATGGGTCCATCGTTCAAACCCAGGCCTGCATCTTCAACCATAAAACGCTTTAATTCCTGATCATCCTTATCCAGAAACGAGAGATTCAGCCAGACCAGATAGGTTGCTTCGAGGGGAGAAATTCCTGCTTCAGGAATGCTGCTCTTCATGAAATCAACCAGCTTCAGGTAATTCCTTTCCAGGTATGCAATCAGTTGGTCAAGCCAGGCATCTCCATGCGTATAGGCTGCTTCAAATGCCACCTGCCCGAATAGACCGCCCCCTCCCACGTGCACCGCATCCAGAATTCGTTCATACCCTTTCCTCAATTCATCATTGGTCGTGATTACAGCCGAGGTATAGAGTCCGGCCAGGTTGAATGTTTTGCTTGGTGCAACACAGGTAAATGTAAGATCAGCGATCTCTTTCCCCAGGCAGGCAAACGGAATGTGACGGTTGCCAAAAAGATTCAGGTCCGAATGGATCTCGTCACTGATCACCAGCACCTTGTACCTGACACAAAGCTCGGCCAGTTTTTCAAGCTCCCCCCTTTTCCATGCCCGCCCGACAGGATTGTGCGGATGGCACAAAAAGAACATCCTGACGCCCTCCCTGAATTGCCGCTCAAGGTGGGCCAGGTCCATCTCATATTGCCCGGAGTTCTCAATAAGCTGATTGTACACCAGTTCCCGTCTGTGATTGGTGACCGCGGTAAAAAAAGGGAAGTAGACCGGGGGCTGCACCACGATCCGGTCACCCGGCTGGGTAAATTCCATCACGATCATATTCAGCGCCGGAACAATCCCGGGACTGAAGCTGAAGGCACCCGGACTAATGTCCCATCCATGTCTGCGCTGCATCCAGGATGCAGCTGCCTCAAAAAACCGTCCGGACCTGTAGGTATATCCATATACCGGATGAGCTGCCCTTTTCTGAATCGCTTCCCTGATGAAATCAGGAACCTCAAAGTCCATGTCAGCAACCCACATGGGCAGCAACCGGTCCGTTCCGAATATGGCTTTGTTCAGGTCATACTTGACACTATCCGTCCCCCTTCTTTCTATGTACTTGTCAAAATCGTATTCCATGTGCAATAAAACGACTCCTCGAATTTTTAGTTTTCCAAAAATACCTAAATCATTTTAACTTTGATTGGAACATGGTACGCGCAAAAAAACATTTGGGACAACACTTTCTGACCGATCCTGACATTGCCCGACGGATTGTGGATGCCCTGCATCCTGAACCAGGGGAAACCGTCATTGAAGTGGGCCCCGGAACAGGGGTACTTACATCTTTGATGATTGAAGAAGATATAAACCTGGTTCCTGTTGAAATTGATCGAGAATCGGTGGCCTACCTGAGAAATAAGTGGCCTGCACTCAATGAAAAGCTGATTGAAGGGGATTTTCTGAATCTCGATCTGGAAACAATCATGGGTGAAAAACTGCACATCATCGGCAATTTCCCTTATAATATCTCGTCTCAGATCATTTTCAAGGTGCTGGATCACAGGCATAAGGTTTCCTCAGTGGTTTGTATGCTTCAGAAAGAGGTGGCTCAGCGGATTGCATCACCTCCGGGAAGCAAAGCATATGGAATTCTCAGTGTACTGGTGCAGGCATTCTTTGATGTCTCATACCTGTTTTCGGTGAAACCCGGCTCATTTCATCCGCCTCCCAAAGTTACTTCGGGGGTAATCCGCCTGGAGAGAAATCAAACTGCCGCCCTCCCATGCGATGAAATCCTTTTTTTCAGGGTTGTTAAGACAGTTTTCAATCAACGAAGGAAAATGATCAGGAACTCCTTACGGCCCATTTTGTTGAATTTTGCCAGTGATTATGGACTGCTGACCAAAAGGCCGGAACAATTGAGTGTTCAGGAGTTCCTGGATTTAACCCTCTGGGTGGCATCACAACAAAACCAAAGGTTCACGGATCCTAAAAAACCAGCGCAATCATGAGTAACAAACTGACACGAGAATACCTGAATGAACTGAGGGACATCATTCATGTCAAAGATGATGCAGCTGCGCTGGGCAAACTGGAAGAGCTGCATCCAGCCGATATTGCGGAGATCTACGACGGACTGTCCATTGAAGAAGTCACCTACCTCTTCCTGTTGCTCGACCCTGAAAAAGCTTCCGATGTGCTTGTTGAACTTGAAGAGGATGACCGTGAGAATTTCCTCAAATCCCTCCCTTCGGATGTCATCGCCAGCCAGTTCATCAACCACATGGAATCGGATGATGCAGCGGATGTGATCGGCGACCTGGCAGAGGAGAAGAAACAGGAAGTCCTGCTTCATATTGACGATGTGGAACAGGCAGGGGATATTATGGACCTGCTGGGTTATGATGAGGATACAGCAGGCGGTCTGATGGCCAAAGAGCTGATCCGGGTCAACGAAAACTGGGGTGTTACCACCTGCATCAGGGAGATGAGAAAGCAGGCAGAGGACCTGGACGAGATCTACTACATCTACGTGGTAAGCGATAAGAACATACTACTGGGCATCCTTTCCCTTAAAGCACTTCTGCTGGCCAGTGCAACAGCCAAGGTAAAAACACTCTACGACAAAGAGATCAGGGCGGTGAAAACAGATACTCCCTCAGAAGAGGTAGCCCAGATCATGGAGAAATATGACCTGATTGTACTCCCGGTGACAGATTCCATTGGCCGCTTGATGGGAAGAATCACCATTGATGACGTGGTGGATGTGATCCGGGATGAGGCTGAAAGGGATTACCAGCTGGCTTCGGGGATTACCACCGATGTTGAAACCACTGACTCAGCAGCCAGGCTCTCCCGTGCCCGCCTTCCCTGGCTGATCATCGGTCTGTTTGGAGGAATCGTTGTGGCTGCGGTCCTTGGAAGATTCGAAGAAGATATTCAAATCAATCCGGAAATGGCTTTTTTCATCCCGCTCATCGCGGCCATGGCGGGAAATGTGGGAATACAGTCCTCAGCCATCATTGTACAGGGCATTGCCTCCAACAGCCTCGGACTGGAAAGAACCTCGCGCAAGCTGATGAAAGAGATTCTTGTGGCATTTATCAATGGATCGATTCTTTCAGGCCTGCTTTTCATCTACAATTTTTTTGTAAGTAAAAACCTGGATCTGACCCTTACGGTTAGTTCATCCCTGATAGTGGTAATCATATTTGCAGCCCTGTTTGGAACCATGATTCCGCTGTTGCTCAACCGGATGAAAATTGATCCGGCCCTGGCTACCGGTCCGTTTATAACCACCATGAACGATATCATGGGGCTGTTCATTTATTTCCTGATGGGAAGACTTCTGTACGGAATGTTTTAAAAGACTAGAATGAGGTGTTGATGGCCACCACCGGGTCCATCCTGGCTCCCTGCCAGGCTGGAAAAATGCCGCTGATTAATCCTATGCTGCTCGAAATTCCAACACCCAGCAGGATGTTGTTCATGGTAAGCGTCACGTTAAAATCGCCTGACAGGCTGATTGCAGTTGCTCCAAGGAAAACAATCAGCAATCCTATGATACCCCCTGCCAGTGAAAGCATCACTGATTCGAAGAGAAATTGCAAAAGGATAAAGTATTTCTTGGCCCCGAGGGCTTTCTGGATCCCAATGATATGTGTACGTTCCTTGACGGAAACAAACATAATATTGGCGATTCCGAACCCACCCACGATGATTGAAAACACCCCGATAAAAAAACCTGCAATCTTCAATACAGCAAAAAACTGGTCCATCTGGTTATTGATCAGACTGGTCTGGTTCAGGGCAAAGCTGTCCTCTTCTGTCGGTTTCAGCCTGCGGTATCCCCGCAGCAGCTGCCTGATTTCAAAGCCAAGTTCCTCAACGCCCACCCTGGGTTTTGCCTTGACCCAAATCTCCGGGCTGGCATAATCCCTGCGGATGTCTACAAATCCTTTGTAATACTGAAGGGGCAGGATGGCTACCTCGTCCAGAATAAAAATATCAAAGGTTCCCTTTCCCTCCTTTTTCAATACACCGATCACCATCACCTTTCTGCCCATCAAATCAATGTATTTCCCAACCGGGTCTGCTCCCTCGAACAGATCCTTGGCAATCTTGCTTCCGATGACCACAACATTCCTTCCGGATTTGGCCTCCAGCGAATTAAAGTAACGCCCTTTTGCCACTTCAAATGAACGAATATCCTGGAATCCATCGGTCACCCCGAATATATCAGCCCGGTCAATGCTGTTGTTTTTGTATTCAATTCTGCGTCCAACCGCAGAAAGGAAGCTTACATGTTCAGCACCTTTGCATTTCTCCCGGATGTATTCATACTCATCCAACGTTGGCAGGGGCCTGTTCATATATTTCCACCATGGATATTCTTCCCCTTCTTCAGAAGTCCAGGGCCATTTTTGAACGTAAATCACATCACTTCCAAGGCTGTTCACACTCTCCCGGATATTGGCTTCCAGTGAATCAACGATGGTGAATACGGCAATAATCGCAAAGATTCCGATGGTAATTCCCAGCAAGGAGAGAATAGCCCGTAGCCTGTTTACAGTGACCGACTGAACGGCCATAATCAGGCTTTCCCATATGAGTCGAATGATTTGCATCCGTTAATTGATAATTAGTTGCTGTTCTGCTTCATTTTGTCACCGGAAACAGCTTCTTTTGCAATTGATGTTAAAGTTAATAAGTTAGTTTAAAATCACACCATGGCTTCCCTCAAACAAATTTCAAGTGCACTTGTATCGGTTTACTCCAAAGATGGGCTTGAGAGGATTGTCTCGAAGCTCCACGATCTGGGCGTAACCCTCTATTCCACAGGTGGTACTAAATCTTTTATTAATGGACTTGGGATTCCGGTGATAGCAGTTGAAGAACTTACATCCTACCCATCGATCCTCGGGGGCAGGGTAAAAACACTTCATCCGAAAGTATTTGGCGGGATCCTGGGCCGAAGGGAAGTCCGGGGAGACCTGGAACAGCTTGCCGAATACGGAATTCCTGAAATCGACCTGGTTATCGTGGATCTTTATCCTTTCGAGGATACAGTACAGTCGGGTGCCACGGATCAGGAGATCATCGAGAAAATAGATATTGGCGGAATATCACTGATCAGGGCTGCCGCAAAGAACCACAAAGATGTACTTGTGGTTGCCTCCCGTGAACAGTATGACCCTTTGCTTACCCTTCTTGAAACCGGATTTGGCGCCACCTCACCTGATGAAAGGAGGGCCTTTGCCACAGCGGCTTTTAATGTCTCATCTCATTATGACTGTGAGATCTTTAAATACTTCGATGATGGAAATGATTCAGCATTGAAAGTAAGTGAGAATAAGGCCAGAATCCTCAGGTATGGAGAAAATCCCCACCAACAGGGTACATTTTTCGGAGACCTGGACGGATTGTTTGATCAGCTGCACGGCAAGGAGATCTCATATAACAACCTGCTGGACATTGATGCCGCAGTAGGGCTGATCAGTGAATTTAAGGAGACCACCTTTGCGGTGATGAAACACAACAATGCATGCGGGTTGGCCTCCCGCAACAATCTGGTGGAAGCATGGAAAGATGCACTGGCAGGTGATCCTTTGTCAGCTTACGGCGGGGTACTGATCACCAACAGGGTTATCGATGCCGAAACGGCCGGTGAAATGAATAAAATTTTTTTCGAGGTGGTTATCGCACCTGGCTATGAGGAAGAAGCACTGGATGTACTGAAACAAAAAAAGAACCGCATCATTCTGGTTCAGAAAGAAACCGGATTACAGGAGAAAACCATTCGGAGCATCCTGAATGGAATCATATTGCAGGACCGCGATCAGACCACCGAGAACATTTCAGATATGAAGCCGGTCACAACCAAGGAACCGGATCAGGGACAGCTGGAAGATCTGGTTTTTGCCAATATCATTGTGAAACATACCAAGTCCAATGCCATCGTACTTGCAAAGAACAAGCAACTGTTGGCCTCAGGGCTTGGTCAGACTTCACGTATAGATGCCCTGAAACAGAGCATTGAGAAAGCCCTGCATTTTGGATTCAACCTGCAGGATGCAGTGATGGCCTCGGATGCTTTCTTTCCGTTTGCAGACAGTGTGGAGATTGCCGGGAAAGCAGGTATCACTGCAGTGGTAGAACCGGGTGGGTCGGTTCGTGACCAGGAATCCATCGACTATTGCAATGCAAACGGAATGGCCATGGTATTTACCGGGATCAGACATTTTAAACATTAGAATCATTTAAGAAATAACAAATGGGATTGTTTTCTTTTCAGCAGGAGCTTGCCATTGATCTGGGTACAGCCAACACAATTATCATACACAATGACAAAGTTGTGGTTAATGAGCCATCCATTGTCGCTATTGATCAGCACACCGGAAAACTGATCGCCATCGGGGAGAAAGCACGCCAGATGCATGGCAAAACCCATGAAGACATCAAAACCATCAGGCCTCTTCGTGACGGTGTGATTGCTGATTTCCAGGCAGCGGAGCTGATGATCAGGGGCATGATCAAAATGATCAATACCAAAAAGAGACTGTTTACTCCTTCACTGAAGATGGTGGTTTGCATTCCTTCGGGGAGCACCGAGGTGGAGCGCAGGGCTGTCCGGGACTCATCAGAACATGCCGGCGGCCGGGATGTCTATATGATCTTCGAACCCATGGCTGCAGCCATCGGTATTGGGTTGGATGTGGAAGCACCTGAAGGGTGCATGGTGGTGGACATTGGCGGAGGAACAACCGAAATTGCCGTTATCGCTCTGGGCGGTATTGTCTGCAACCAGTCCATCCGTGTAGCCGGGGATGGTTTTACCAGTGATATCCAGACATACATGCGTCACCAGCACAACATCAAGGTTGGGGAGCGCACGGCCGAGGAGATCAAGATTCATGTGGGATCGGCCCTTCCGGAGCTGGATGAACCTCCACAGGACTTCTATGTAAGGGGACCCAACCTGATGACTGCACTGCCCATAGAAATTCCCATTTCATACCAGGAGATCGGACATTGCCTGGATAAATCGATTTCCAAGATTGAAACAGCCATTCTTTCCGTACTGGAACAGACACCCCCTGAACTCTATGCCGATATTGTAACCAAGGGGATTTACCTGGCAGGTGGTGGTGCATTACTTCGCGGACTGGACAAAAGACTGGCCGAAAAAATCTCAATTCCTTTCCTAATAGCTGAGGACCCGTTACAGGCTGTTGCCCGCGGAACCGGTATTGCCCTTCGGAACGTTGACAAGTATCCTTTCCTGATGCGTTAAGGAGGAATGTTGTAAATATATATGAGGACGCTGTTCAGGTTTATTCAGAAGTATTCCAACTTCCTGCTGTTCCTGTTTCTCGAAACAGTGGCCGTTGTTTTCATTGTACAGGATTCCAGTTTCCAGCGTTCAAAGATCATTGGCCTCAACAGGCAGGTTTCAGGATATATTTACCACAAAATGAATGGAGCCAGGGAGTACCTCTCCCTGAGACAAACAAACGAACAACTTGCCCTGGAAAACATGGAACTCAGGAACAGGCTTGATCGTATCGGGCTTTATCTGGACAGTGCTGTGGTCCGTTCTGAATTCCGGGATCCCTACCATTATCAATACGTGCCCGGCAGGGTGGTACGAAACAGTGTATTCAAACAATATAATTACATCACCCTGGACAGGGGTAAAAAACAGGGTGTATTTAAGGATATGGGTGTTATCTCGGACGAAGGACTGGTGGGCATTGTCCTGGAGGCATCGCAGAATTTTGCAACAGTGATCCCGGTGATTAACCGTGATTTCAGGTTAAGTGTCAAAATGATATCCAATAATTATGCGGGAATTCTCCAATGGGAAGGTGATTCACCCAGATTCGCAGTACTGAACGAGATCCCTTTCCATGTAAATATTGTGGAAAAAGACACCATAGTAACCAGCGGTTTTTCGTCGATTTTCCCTGAAGGCATTCAGGTGGGGACCATTGAATCATTCTCCCTTGACAAGGGAAACTTCTTCGAGATCAGAGTAAAACTGACCACCGATTTTCAACATCTTTTTCATGTAAATATCATCCGGAATTACCGGCAGGAGGAACAATTAAACCTTGAGGCCCAAACACGTTAATGTATATCATCGGTCGAAATATAGTCCGTTTTATTGTGGTGATCCTCTTCCAGGTCCTCGTCATGGATAACGTATTGATCAATGGTTACATGATCCCATATGTTTACCTGTTGTTCATACTTCTCATGCCCTTTGAAACGCCACACTGGATCGTTCTGCTTTCGGGTTTTATGCTCGGAATGGGCATTGATCTGTTTGAACATACCCTGGGAATGCACACAGCTGCAACTGTACTGGTGGCGTTCCTGAGACCCTATTTTCTGGGCCTGCTGGCACCGAGAGACGGATATGAGCCAGACAGCTTTCCCCGGATACACTATTACGGATTCTTATGGTTTCTTAAATACACCCTCCTTGTCGTATTCCTTCATCACTTCGTCCTCTTCTATCTGGAGGTATTCCAGTTGCAGAATTTTTTAAGTACCTTGCTCCGGGTGATCCTGAGTTCAGCGCTGTCGGTCTCATCCATTGTGCTGAGCCAGTATTTTGTTTTCCGGAAATAGATGAACCAATATACGGATAGAAGGTACGTATTTATCGTTCTGATTATTCTAGTGGGGCTTGTATATATTGGCAGGCTTTTCCATATCCAGGTACTGGATAAATCCTATGAACAGTTTGCATTAAGTAATGCACAGAGCATCCGGGTAATTTACCCGGCCCGGGGTTTGATCATGGACCGGAATGGGGAGATTATGGTCTACAACCAGGCGGCTTACGATATCATGGTCACCCCCCGCCTCCTGGAACCTTTTGATACAACCAGATTATGCAGCATCCTTGGGATTTCAAGGGGAAATGTGCTTGAACGCCTCACTGCAGCCCGTAACTACTCTTACCTTGTCCCTTCAATTTTTATGAAGCAGGTAAACTATGAACAGGCTGCCCTTCTGCAGGAAAGGTTGTTTCAGTATCCGGGATTCTATGTCCAGACCCGTACGCTCAGAAAATATTCAAGGCCCGTTGCCTCCCATGCCCTGGGTTATGTGGGTGAGGTGGATCAACGGATCCTGGACCAGGATTCCTATTACCAGCTTGGAGACTACATCGGGGTTTCAGGAATCGAAAAAGCCTATGAACCCTACCTGAGGGGTAAAAAAGGCAAAAATGTCTTCCTGAAGGATGTGCACAACCAGACCATTGAGTCATTTCAGGGAGGAAGGCTGGATAAGACCGTTGAAGTGGGAAAGGACCTGACAATAACCCTTGATGCAGCGCTTCAGGAATATGGAGAACAACTGATGAAACCTTACATAGGAAGTGTTGTGGCTCTTGAACCGGCCACCGGGGAGGTGCTGGCCCTGGTGAGTGCTCCTACCTATCCACCCGATCTGCTGGTAGGGAGAAACCTGGGATCCGGTTTTGGGGGACTTGCCTCCGATACACTGAATCCCCTGTTTAACAGGGCCCTGATGGCTCAATACCCACCAGGATCCACATTTAAAACGGTCATGGGGCTTATCGGGCTCCAGGAAAAGGCCATTTCTGTCTCCACCGAATTCCACTGTTATTACGGTTTCTATGTGGGAGGTATTCACACCGCTTGCCACCTGCATGAGTCACCCCTGAATCTGATTGAAGCCATTCAAAATTCCTGCAATACCTATTTCATCAACGTATTTAAAAACATCCTCCAGGATCCGGATTACAGCAACACAGCAGCTGCATACACCAACTGGAGAAAGCACCTGCTCTCCATGGGGCTTACCAATCCGCTGGGAATTGAGCTGACCAACGAACTGAACGGGAACATCCCGGAAGCAGGTTATTTTGACAGGATCTATGGCCAGGGCCATTGGAACTACGTGACCATCAGGTCTCTTGCCATTGGACAGGGCGAGTTACTGGTTACTCCCATTCAGATGGCCAACATGACTGCAACCCTGGCCAACAGGGGATACTTCATCACACCCCACCTGATAAAAAAAATAGAGGGTGTGGAGGAGATCGATCCCCTCTACACACAAAGACATTATACAAGCATAGACTCTGTCAACTATATCCCCATTGTGGAAGGCATGGACCTGGTAATAAACGGCGGACCGGGATCCACAGCCCGGAATGCCAAGATCAACGGGATCACAGTCTGCGGAAAAACCGGAACAGCCGAAAATCCCCACGGGAACGACCACTCCATTTTCATTGCTTTCGCTCCCAAGGATAATCCGCAAATTGCCATTGCCGTATATGTGGAAAACCAGGGTTTTGGCACCACATACGCAGCTCCCATTGCAAGTCTGATGATCGAAAAATACCTCACCGGAGAAGTTAAAAGAACCTGGTATGAGAATTGGGTCATGCAGAAAGCACAGCCGGTGGTCAGGACTGTTCCCCGGGCAACCGATACAACCCAATCCCAATCCGGCTCAGAGGTATCCGGACATACACCTGTTTCTAATCCCGCCGATACTGTGATCCGACATCCTTAAGCAAATGGTCAGAAGAAACAACATATTGGTTAATATAGACTGGATCTCCATATTCATCTGGCTCGTGATTCTGGCCTTTGGCTGGATGAATATCTATTCCGCAAACATCATGGAAGCAGATTCAGGCATATTTGACCTGTCACAGCGTTTTGGCAAACAGCTGATCTGGATCGGAGCTTCCTTGGTTCTCGCCATCCTGCTGTTTGTGCTGGATGCCAAATTCTATATTTACTTTTCTTACCTGCTTTACGCCATCCTCGTGGCTATACTTCTGGGTGTACTTGTTTTTGGGACTGAAGTTAACGGTGCAAGGAGCTGGTTCGTAATCGGCGGATTTCAGTTCCAGCCCTCCGAATTTGCAAAACCCCTGACAGCCCTGGCCCTGGCCCGGGTACTTACTTCTCACAATTTTGAAATCAGAAAATTTAGAAACCTCCTGAAAGCAGGAGCTGTCATCATCATCCCACCGGCATTGATTCTTCTGCAACCCGACCTGGGCTCCACCCTGGTCTATTTTTCCTTCATTTTTGTGTTGTTCAGGGAGGGTTTTTCATCCAATGTGATGCTGATGCTTGCCTCTCTTTTGTTTCTTTTTATCGCTACCCTGTTGCTGGATAAAGCACTCATCTTACTCATCGTGTTGGTTACAGGCCTTGCTATATACCTTTCTGTCGCAAGATCACGTAAGAAAACAGCTGTTTATGCCCTTTGGATTGCGGGATTGTTTGGTGTACTTTATGGTTTAAACCTCTTGCTCAAAACCGGATTCTCCCTGTTTGCTATCGGACTGGCAACGGTTGTCCCTGCTGCAATCGTATTGGCTGTCAAAGGTCTGAATGCAAGACAATACAGCCATCTGAAGATCCTGGCAGGCGTGGTCATAGCCATTGCCTTTATCATTTCAGTTGACTTTGCGATGAACAATATCCTGAAGCCACATCAACAACACAGGATTTATGTTACCCTGGGACTTGAGGACGATCCCCAGGGAGTTGGTTACAATGTGAACCAATCCAAAATAGCCATCGGATCGGGGGGCATCAAAGGCAAGGGATACCTCAACGGGACACAGACCAAGCTCCATTTTGTACCTGAACAGAGTACCGATTTTATTTTTTGTACCGTGGGTGAAGAGTGGGGGTTCCTGGGTACTACATTTGTGATTCTGCTTTATGTGGGTCTGATGCTCAGAATGATTATACTGGCTGAAAGGCAGCGGTCAGCATTTAGCCGGATTTTCGGATATGGGTTTGTTTCCATCCTCTTTACACACTTTGCCATCAACATCGGGATGACCATGGGAATACTCCCTGTGATCGGAATTCCCCTGCCGTTTTTCAGCTATGGAGGATCCTCCCTCTGGGCTTTTACCATGTTCCTTTTTATCTTTCTCAGGTTGGACGCAAGCCGGCTAGAAATGCTTGGCTAGCAACCGGGATAGTTTGTCCGCTGTCCATTGATGCTGATTTGATACTTCTCCTCAAGGAATCCCACCATCAGCGGAAAGAATTCCACGAAATCTTCCTGAAATACAGCATAATGCTCTGCAAGAATCTCTACCGCATACCCGGCATGATTGGGTAAGGATGTATTAGCGGCCATCCGTTCAAGTACCAATTCAATCCCATCCACCGACTGATAGGCCATCATCCAGTTGTTTTCAAGGAAGGTTGGAAACCATCTTTTGATGGCTTCAGGCAGCACCTTGTAATTGCGTTTCAGCAGGTCATAGGTACGGTTTACAAAAACACCAAGGGGCAAATCAGAGTAACGGTCCCACAAGGCAGCCAGAAAATGGTCATAGAAAATATCAATGATGATCCCGGCATACTTGTGATACTTCTCTGCCACCCTTTGCTTGTTCCTCCTGGTAATGGGATGCATGTCGGTAAACGTATCGATATCCCTGTGGATCAGGATCCCCTTTTTAATTTGTTCAGGAAACAACAGGTAATTCTTTCCCTTCACATAGTCACCCATAAAATTGCCCACAATGATTTCTTCATTGCAGCCGGACAGGTAGGTATGTGCCAGAAAGTTCAAAACAGTCCTGTTAATAATAAGTAATACGTTGAAGTTATTAAAATGTTTTCAAGCACAGCTATTATACAGCATATTCAGTAACACACTGGGGATATTCATATAAATTTGAGAATCACAAAAAAAATACTATCCATTTATGGCCAGAGAGCATATTTTGATCATTGGAGCTGCTGGAAGGGATTTCCACAACTTCAACACCTGCTTCAGGGAAAACGAAGAATACAAGGTGGTTGCATTCACAGCTGCCCAGATCCCGGATATTGATGGACGCAAGTATCCGGCTGAACTTGCAGGGACATTGTATCCCGACGGAATTCCCATTTACGCCGAGGAACAGCTTCCCCAATTGATTAAAGATCTGAAGGTCCAAACCTGCGTCTTCTCTTACAGCGACCTTCCCTACCATAGGGTCATGCAGATCAGTGCCGTGGTGAATGCAGCGGGTGCAAATTTCACGCTGCTGGGTACCGCTGCCACCATGATAAAAAGTACCAAACCGGTCATTGCAGTCTGTGCTGTCAGAACAGGATGTGGCAAAAGCCAGACTTCGAGACGGGTGATTGAACTCCTGATGGAAAGAGGACTGAAAGTGGTGGCCATCCGGCACCCCATGCCTTACGGTGACCTTGTGGCACAGAAAGTCCAGCGATTCGCAACAGTGGAAGATCTTCAAAAGCACAAATGTACCATCGAAGAGATGGAGGAGTACGAACCTCATGTGATCAGAGGCAATGTCATTTACGCAGGTGTGGATTATGAGGCCATCCTGCGTGCCGCCGAAAAAGATCCCGATGGTTGCGATGTGATCCTCTGGGATGGTGGCAACAATGACTTCTCATTCTACAAACCCGATCTGACCATCGGTGTGGTGGATCCCCACCGGGCAGGACATGAACTTTCATATTATCCCGGCGAGGTGGTCCTCCGGACATCGGATGTGGTGGTCATTAATAAGATGGACAGTGCCCCCCCGGAAGGAATCCAGGTGGTCAGGGAGAGTATTGAGAAAGTCAATCCCGGTGCCATTGTGGTTGACGGCGCCTCCCCTATTCGCGTCGACCATCCCGAAGTGATCAGAGGGAAAAGGGTCCTGGTGATTGAAGACGGTCCCACCCTGACACACGGAGAAATGAAGATCGGGGCCGGAGTGGTAGCAGCCAGAAAATTCGGAGCTTCGGAAATGGTAGACCCAAGACCTTTTATAGTAGGAAAGTTAAGCGAAACCTTCAGGATATATCCGAAGATCGGTGTGCTGCTTCCAGCCATGGGATATGGGGAACAACAGTTGAAAGACCTGGAAACAACGATCAATCAAACCGATTGTGATTCTGTGGTGATCGGAACTCCCATCGACCTGAACAGGCTGATCCAAATTAAGAAACCAAACACCAGGGTTTATTATGACCTCCAAGAGATCGGTGAGCCGAACCTGGCAGGCGTGATTGAGGATTTCATCAAAAGGAACAAGCTGTGATAAACCCTTGAATATTTCGTTTTTCTAATTCCGGGAATTTTTCTATCATTGTAAAACCACTTGAGCCGATAACATAATTTCAATGAAGAAACTATTGTTATTTGCTGCTTTAAGTGGTTTTTTTATTCCCTCTTTTGCCAGGCAGGATACGGCTTATCCCAAAAGAATCTATTCAAGCACCGAAATTTCTGTTCCCGCGAAAATTGATGGCTGGATCAATGAGGACATGTGGGATCAGGTGCCATGGGAAGGTGATTTTCAAATGTTTGAACCTTATGATGACAGGCCACCCACGCAGGAGACAATGAAGATGAAACCCATATCAAAAGAGTCTCCAGGCTGGGTTCATCTGATCGGGGAGTTGCATGGATTACAGGAGATCGATCCAAAAAAGCAGGCTGAGATCACACCCTACGCTGTGGCAGGCAGCAAATGGTTTGAAAAAGATCCGGAGGATCCCTTCCTGGCCGAAGGGAATGACCTGATATTCAATGCCGGCCTGGATGCAAAGTTTGGGATCACCATCAACTTCACGGTGGATCTGACAGTGAATCCGGATTTCGGGCAGATGGAAGCCGATCCGTCGGAGGTGAACCTTACTGCCTTTGAAACCTTTTTCGAGGAACAGCGTCCTTTCTTCATTGAGGGGAAAAACATTTTTCATTTTGACCTGGCCGTACACAACATGGACAATCTGTTTTATTCCCGCCGGATCGGGCATCGTCCGCATCACAACCCGGAACTGGATGACGGGGAATATGCCAGGATGCCAGAGTTCACAAAAATCCTTGGGGCTGCAAAGGTAACAGGGAAAACAAAGAGCGGGCTGTCAGTGGGCATCATGGAGAGTGTCACATCCCGGGAGCAAGCTGAAATCGATCAAAACGGAAACCGCTCCCTACTAACCGTTGAACCCCTTACCAACTACCATCCTCGGTGGGATGGTCACTTCCACGAACCGTTTCAATGATGAGGAGCACCTGGACTATCTTCACAGCTCAGCCATCACCGGAGGAATCGATTTTCAACAATATTTCAGAGACAGAAGCTATGTGGTTTCATTCTCATCCTATATGAGCCAGGTCAATGGTTCGGAAGAGGCCCTGGTCAGGACCCAGGAATGCTCTGTTCACTATTTCCAGCGCCCCGATGCCGGTTACCTGACCCTTGACTCCACACGCACCTCACTGGCGGGGTATGGTGGAAACCTTCAGATGGGGAAACAGAGCGGCAGATTCCAGTTCATGGCATTCCTTTCGTATAATTCCCCCGGACTTGAACTCAATGATCTTGGTTTCTTAGCCTCCACTGAGGAGATCCTCCAGATCTTCTGGATGAGTTACCGGTTTAATGAATCCTTCTGGATCATCCGGAATGCCCAGCTCAATTTTAACCAGTATAGTTGCTGGGATTTCGGAGGTAACCACCAGGTTTCCGGTTTCAATGTGAACGGGCATGCAACCTTCAAAAACCTCTGGCAAGGGATGTTTTTAGCGTCTGCCAGTTCAGAAACCCTGTCGAATACTGCCCTGCGGGGAGGGCCCTCAATGGTTTTACCCGGTAGCTTCAGCTCCAGTCTGGCACTCTCCACAAGTTCAAGGAACAAGGTGCAAGCCGAAGTGGAGGGTTTCTGTTTCTGGGGGTTTGAAAACTATGGAGACAGCTACGAACTTGCCCTGGAACTCTCCTATAAACCGGTAAGCAACCTGACCCTTTCATTGTATCCCGGGCTCGAATACAGGCAGCGCATACTGCAATATGTGACCCAGGAACACTTCGATACCGATGACCGGTATGTTTTTGGAAGCATCGAACAAAAAACATTCAGCCTTTCCCTGCGGGTGGACCTGATCCTTAGCCCCGAACTCACCATCCAGTTCTGGGGACAACCCTTCATTGCATCCCGAGACTATTTCGATTACAAGTACATCACCAATTCGAAGGCAGAGAACTTTACCGACCGTTTCCATCCATATGAACCCGGGGAAATTGCATATTCTGAAGTTGACAACATGTACTGGGTAAGCGAATCAGGTTCGGGTATAAACTATGAATTCGAAAATCCCGATTTCAACATCAGGGAGTTCCTTTCCAATCTTGTCTTCCGCTGGGAATACAGACCCGGATCCTTCGTATATCTGGTATGGTCCCAATCCAGGTCCGGACACGATCTCCATGAGCATTTCCAGTTCAGTAATGACTTCAGCGGCATCTGGGATTTACATCCGACTGATGTGCTTCTGCTCAAAGTTTCCTACAGGATAGGGCGTTAAAATGACCGGAGAAACCAAAAGGGTTTTAATTATTCACATGCAATATCCATGAGGCCGTTGGAATAAGAATCCCAGCAATGCCATGCATCGTCTCCAAAACGGACCGGTGCTTTAACATGCCCCTCAATGGTGGTCACATTCCACTCAATATTGGTCATTCCAGCCACAATTGAGATGTCATAAGCGGCATCGTATACCTCACCGGGCTTGTAGCTCCACATGATGTAACTTCCCTCCTCAGCGTGTCCCGCCTCGACATAGGTATAGGTCAGGTCTTCTGCTTCAGTTATAAAATCCTTGTTCCACTCAATATCGAGCACTGGAATGGTCCCATTCTTATAGATGGTCCAGGTGGCATGGGTATGGCTATACCTGATGACTCCGTCAAACCATTTCGTCCCTGCATCAGGTGCTATGGCCATTGCGATGACCATCTCCATGGAGAACTCTTCATTGTTGATCCTTGCCCCTGTTAATGTGGCTGTATAGTTTATATTATTCAACGGGAAATCGAAGGACCACTCCCAGGTGTGATCTCCAAGGTATACAGGCGATTGTTGCAGTGCTACCGTATAGGCTGCAACCGGCAATGCCGATACCAGGGAGGCGGAGATATTCCAAAATCCGACAGTAAGATAAGCATGCAGGAAATTCTGATAGGTAGCTAATGTGCCTTTGGTGGCAGTCCCCGGCTCCTCAGAGAAATCAGAAAAATCCATCATCAAACTCTCCACAGGCGGAAGTTCCGGTCGCTCATCAACCGGCTCCTTATCGCATGAAGTGACTGCAAACAATACTGAAAAGGAAAGCAACACTGCCATCGTCAATTTCATATTTTTAAATTTTTTCATACCGATCCTTTTAAAGTGTAAAACCTGAATCCATATACGCAATAATTGCCCTTTTGTTGCAGAGATTAATGGTTCAATGCCGCCTTTATATTGATCATCAATTCATTTTTTTTCCAGGGTTTCATCATATACCTGAATATTAACTCTTTGTTAAATCCTTCAAGCATGATCTCCGACTCCATGAAACCGGTTAAAAGCATACAGACTTTTTGATGGTTTTTTCTTTTGATCTCTTTGATAAAATCAAGTCCGTTCATCACCGGCATTTTAAGATCTGAAATGATCACATGAATGTCGGGATGCGTTTCGAGGATCTCCAACCCTTCCCTTGCAGATGTAGCTGTGATCACCTCCAGTTCATACATGAAGGTTATTTGCAACAACTCGAGGTTAATGGTTTCATCATCCACGTATAGTACCTTGGGAAGCGCCATCATATGTCCGTTAAAGAGATTTCATATGCTCTTCGTAGGTAACCACATGGTATGATTTATCAACAACCAGATCAGCCTGAGGTTTCAGGGATACAAGAGCCTGATGTTCCCGCTCAAGAATGGCAAGACGGAAATCGCTGAGGGCCTCCTTCATCCTGATAATCTGATTGATTTTGGTTTCATGGTAAGTCAGGTCGATGAAAACCTTCAGATCCACATCCGGGCTATTAATGGCATAGAGCCCGTCGATGATCAGGAGGTCTATCTTACTGAAATCGGTAATCAGTTTATCCACCTGTTCGGGAATCAGGTCTATACACGGGATTACGCACTCTTGCTCTTCTTTAAAATCACGAATGGTTTTGCGTATCTTGACCCAATCATATTCGTCCAGCCCTATCTTATCGAACCCCTTGTTGCGGCGCCACTCCTCCCGGAGAAGGGGCTGGATCTTGTAATAATTATCCGTATGGATCACCTTTACCCTTACATGGTGATCCTTTAACAGCTTACCCAAAGAATGGGCCAGCTCAGACTTGCCTGATCCCGATTCGCCTGAGATCCCAACCACGTACCTGTAGCGCTCATCCTTGGTACTTCGATCTTCCTCTACCCGCTCAAAAATGGATTGAGCGGCATCTTTATGCATATCGTTAATCAGTAGGATATCTCCCAACATAAGATTTATTGTATTATGAATATTTCACAGAAACTGGTACCCCCCGGGACAACTCGGTAAATTTTCCGCAAAGATGTACTTTTATTTTATCCTTTCCAGGATTTTCTGCGGAAATCTTCACTTCACCAGGTGTGATAGCCACCTGGTAATGAGTCCTCTTGAAAGAAAAATTAAATTTCAATCCAGTCCAGTGACCGGGAAGCGCGGGATTCAATACCGGATGATCCCCTTTCAGGTTCAATCCGCCATAGGTGAAAATAACCTCACAGACCGTTCCTGCCATAACGCCACAATGAATTCCCTCGCCGGTTGTCCCTCCCTGAATGTCCACAAGATCACTTCTCAGGGCATCCAAAAACATCTCCCATCCGGTCTCCTTCTTCCCCATTCTCCAGGCCAGGTTAGCATGAACCAGTTTGCTGAGTGTGGACCCGTGAGAGGTCCTGTTGATGTAATAATCAAAATTGGTTTCAAGGGTTTCAACATCAGCTGAATAGCCCATCACTTTGATAATGCGAGCTGTTTCCGGCTCCCCAAGGTTATAGAAGATCATGAGCAGATCGGCCTGTTTGGATAGCTTAAACCCGTCGGGAGACAAGCCTTCCGCTTTCAGGATACGATCCAGCCGGTGAATGTTACCGTACTTTTCCCTGTATAGATCCCAGTCCAATTCATCCAGTCCGAAATATCCTTTGAACTGTTCAATCACCCCTTTGTCATTGAAATAGAGGCTGAGGTGGTGCATGATGTGATCCCATCTCTCCAGAACCTTCTCATCGATGGATAGCTTCTTCAGGATCCTGGAGCGGTGTTCGTTTGTCAACTCTTTGAGAAGGCAAATGGCTTTGTCCAACATCCAGCTAACCATCATGTTGCTGTAGGCATTGTCAGTAAGGCCGCCTTTAGCATCCCCGGGAAGTTTTTCATGGAATTCATCCGGACCCATGACCCTATCAATGTGATACCTGCCGGTGGATTCATCCCAAACGGACTTACTGGCCCAGAATTTACAGATATCAAGCAGGATTTCAGCCCCATAATGATCCATAAAGGCCTGGTCTCCCGAAGTATGGTAATAGCACCAAACATTGAAGGCTATGGCCAGCGAAATGTGTCTTTGCAGGGAACTATAGTCATCTCCCCACTCGCCTGAAAGCGGATTCAGATGGATCACCTGTGTCTCTTCCCTTCCGTCACTTCCGCTCTGCCAGGGAAACATCGCCCCTTCATAACCATGTTCCTTCGCACTGGCACGGGCTGCATCCAGCCTTTTATAGCGGTACATCAACACCGATTTCACCACTTCCGGAAAATGAAGGTTATAGAGTGGCAACATGTAAAGTTCATCCCAGAAAATATGTCCCCGGTAGGCCTCGCCATGCAAACCCCTTGGCGGAATTCCGGCATCCAGACCGGCATGGTGTTCTGAGGCTGTCACCATCATATGAAACAGGTGCAGCCTGGTCAGCCGTTGGGCCTCCCTGTCACCTTCGATTACGATGTCTGCTTTTTCCCAGATCCGCTTCCAGCTTTCCGCAGATTTATTGAATACATCCTTGTAGGATTCCCGGTGGTTGTGTGCAACCCTGGCCTTTTCAAGCGGGTCATCCACTCCCGGATCCCTGGAAGTATATATGGAAACCAGTTTTTCCAGGACAATTTCCCTTTCCTTCTTCCCTTCTGCCATGAAACTCTGGCTGATCCATCCACCTCCTGTCCTGGTGATCTGCGGAGACTTTGTATCTGAACCCGACAACCTGTGCCTGGCGCAAACTGCAATGGTGATATCAGACTGTGAGGTCCTGACCACAAGGTCGGCCCGGTCATCGACCACCTCTTCTCCAACCGGTACCAGGTGTTGCTGGTTCAGGTCATTGTACCTCTCCACACCTGCATTTTTGTGGTCCCCACGCAATTCTGACCTGATCTCAATTTTTCCCTCGAAATTGAGCGGAGTGACAGAGTAACGCAGTCCGGCCAGGTGCGGATTGTCCATGCTGGCAAGACGGGACGATTTTACCCGGGTAATCCTTCCATCTGCATCTTCAACGATTAGTTCACGCTCCAGCTGTCCGTTATGCATATCCAGGGTGCGGTTGAACCTCCTGATCATAAAAGTGGGGTCGGGATTGAAAGTGAACCAGGGACCAGCATTGATACGAAAAGTGATGGGCAACCAGTTGGAAATATTTACAAAATCTTCGTTTTTCACCTCCTTGCCTCCAACTCTGGAAACCAGCCTGTTAAACAGGCCGGATATATAGGTTCCGGGATAATTCACCCTGTTGGCCGAGCTCTCTTCCAAGGCTCCCCGGGTTCCAAAATATCCGTTTCCCACCGTCAGCAAGGCTTCGCGAGACCGCTCATTTTCAAGATTGTAATCGAAATACCTGAGCAACCAGCCGTCGCGGTCCATACCACTCGCAAACCAATCATTCATATCCTCAATACTGATCTCCCCCATGTCTTCAACCACGATGTCAGCCCCACCCACGTACAACTCGTTTATATTATCTTCACGGGCGATACCGAGTACCAACCCGAAATTTCCTTTTTTTCCTGCCTGGACGCCTGATACTGCATCCTCCACAACCACCGAACGGTGATAATCCACACCCATGTTATCACAGGCTGTGGTGAAAATATCCGGCTCAGGTTTGCCATTCAGCCCAATCTCCGCAGAGACCACGCCATCCACCCGGGTTTCAAAAATATCCAGCAGCCCTGCCTTTTCAAGCACAGGTTTGCAATTCTTGCTGGAAGAGGCCACCCCGATCCTCACTCCTGCTTCCTTCAATTGGTGCAGAATGGTAACGGTGGTACCATATACTTCAACTCCTTCCTCATCCAGTACCCTGTTGAACATGATGTTCTTCCTGTTCCCCAATCCGCAAACCGTCTCCTTATCAGGATCATCTTCCGGCTCCCCCAAAGGAATGTCTATTCCCCTTGATTCAAGAAAAGAGGCTACACCCTTATACCTGGGTTTGCCATCCACATAAGGAAGGTAATCTTCCGCATGGGTAAACTCCCTGAAAGATTCCCCAAACCTTTCTTCCCGTGATCTCATGTATTCATCGAACATCTTTTTCCATGCAGAAGCATGCACGAGGGCTGTTTTTGTGATGACTCCATCCAGGTCAAAAATGACAGCATCAAACCGGGGTTGAAAGACCATATGTTGATATGATTAATTTGGTATTGTTTTTCAAGGTATCTAAATTTACGCAAGCATTCAAAACATTTTTCTGTTAAATCTCCTTCCATGAAAAGACTGATTCTGGCATCCCATAATATTCCGGTTCATATTTCATGGCAGGATAACCATTACAAGGTTAAAAAGGCAGATGAGCAAACTATTTCCGGTCTGCAGAATTTTTATGAATCCTTCCATCCCATTTGGGTGGGACTTACGGAATTTGAAAATCACGATTTCACCCCCAAGGAAATTAAATCGCTGGAACATTGCCTGAAACCCTTTAATTGTGTCCCTATCTTCCCCAGGTCACGGGACAGGAACCTGTACTTACACGGATTCGTACGCAATACCCTCTGGCCCCTGCTTCACTATTTCACCGAGAATGTAACCTACAGTGAAATCTCCTGGAAGGCGTATGTGAAGATCAACCGGCTGTATGCTGAAAAAATACTTCCATTGATCAAAGACGGGGATATCATCTGGATCCATGATTATCACCTGATGCTCCTTCCGGAGATGATCCGAAGTCAGAAACCGGGTGTATCCATCGGACTGTTTTTTCATATAACCTTCCCCTCCTTTGAGATCTTCCGTTTGCTTCCCTGGCGGAAGGAACTGATAGAGGGAATGCTGGGCGCTGATCTGATCGGGTTCCAGATTTACGATTATGTAAGGCATTTCATGAGTTCTGTAAGAAGGTTGCTGGGTGTGGATTCCGATTTCAACCGTATTTCCATCGGAGAAAGAACCCTGAAAGTGGATGTCTTTCCCAAGGGAATCAATTACGACCGGTTCCGCAACAAGGCACTTTCTGTACACATTGAAGGAACGAAACCTTCTGTGATCCAGCAGGAGATGAAACAATTTAAAGAATCCGCCCAACTGGAAAAACTGATCATCTCCATTGACAAACTGGACTATACCAAGGGAATTCCACAGCGCATCAGGGCCTTTGAGAGGTTTTTGCAAACCTATCCTGAATACCAGGGAAAAGTGAGTCTGATCGTCCAGGCCATTCCTTCCGGGGAGACCAGCGAATCCTTCTTCAACCTGAAAAGCAAGGTGGATGAGCTTGTGGGCAGGATCAACGGTAACTATGGAACCATTACCTGGACGCCGGTGCGCTACCTGAACCAGACCTTTACCATGGATGAAAGGATCGATTTGTATTCCCTTTCGGATATCGCACTCATTCTCCCGCTCCGTGACGGCATGAACCTGGTAGCCAAAGAGTTCATCGCTTCAAGGCACAATGGTGAAGGTGTACTGATCCTCAGTGAACTGGCCGGCGCTGCCAAAGAACTTCATGAGTCGCTTCTTGTAAATCCCAACAACCTGGATGAGATCGCAGTGGCCATCAGAGACGCCATTGAGATGCCAAAAGAGGAGCAGGTACGGAGAAACATCGTGATGATGCGGCGGCTGCAAAGATATACAGTGGAGCGATGGGCAAATGAATTCATCAAAAGCCTGGAGGGTGTCAAGGAGATTCAGGAATTCACCCTGACGCGAAAAGTAAATATTACCCGGATGAAACAGATCGTGGCTGCTTATGCAGAATCGGAACGTCGTATCCTGTTTCTCGATTATGACGGGACCCTTTCGTGGTTCAAGAAAGACCCTGAATCAGCCAGGCCAGATGAACAACTTTACGACATCCTGAAGGACCTGAGCAAGGACAGCAAAAATACAGTGGTCATCATCAGTGGGCGGGATAAGGAGACCCTGGAAAGGTGGTTTGACCCGGAATGGAACATTCATTTTATCGCCGAGCACGGAGTTTGGCTGCGGGAACCGGGCCTGGAGTGGCAAATGATGGAACCGATCAACAACATATGGAAGGAATCGGTGCTGCCACTATTGGAATACTATGTGGACCAGACCCCTATGACATTTATAGAAAATAAGAATTTCTCCCTGGTTTGGCATTATCGCAAAGCAGATCCGGACCTTGGAAACCAGCGGGCCTGGGAATTGAAAGATGAATTGCGCACCCTTACCTCAAACCTGAACCTGGAGATTATGGATGGAGACAAAGTGCTGGAAATCAAATACTCGGGCATTAATAAAGGGAAAGCTGCCTTGCACAAACTGGGCAACAATCCATATGACCTGATCCTGGCTGTGGGTGACGACTGGACCGATGAGTATACTTTTGATGCAATGCCCCAGGGGGCCTATACCATCAAAGTAGGAACCAAAACTACCAAAGCATCCTACTATATCGAAAGCGTTGACATGGTTAGGGAGATGCTTAGCCGTTTCAGAAAATGAACTGCTGATGGCCAAACCCTTGCGTATACAATGTTTCATGCACGTGCCTTTTGAAGGGCCCGGGGTGATTGCTGACTGGATCGCCGAACAGAACCACCATCTGAACTTTACCAGGTTTTATAAAGGGGATGATCTGCCCGGCCAGTCAGCCATCGATCTTCTTGTGATCATGGGTGGACCCATGAATGTTTTTGATTTTCACATCCACCCGTGGATGCAGGAGGAGATTGACTGGGTAAGCGAATTCATACATACCGGAAAGCCTGTGCTCGGGATTTGCCTGGGTGCACAAATGATTGCCGCAGCCCTGGGCTCGGAGGTCCATCCCGGGAATTATAAAGAGATAGGATGGCACAATCTGAAATGCCTCCCCTCCTTGGGAAATTTCAAGATATGCAAGGATTTGCCTTCCACCAGAAAAGTATTTCACTGGCATGGTGATACCTGTCATGTGCCTGCTGGTGCTACCCGCATTGCCGAATCACAGGCATTTGCCAACCAGGGATTTATATACGACGGAAGGGTGATAGCGCTGCAATTCCACCTGGAGCTTACCCCCGAATCAGTCAAAGAGATGGTAGTCCATTGCGGTGAAGAGATCATACCCGGGCCATATATCCAGACAGAGAAGGAGATTCTGGGGGAAACCCGCTACTATGAAGGAAACCAGAAACTCATGTTTCATTTCCTTGATTATCTTTGCAGCCTGGCATGATCATATGAGATATTTTTCCCTGGCTTTCGCCATATTCCTGATTTTCTGTTTCAGTCCCGCACTTGGGCAATCGCTTGCTGTGAACCGTGATGGGTACCGGATCATTGCCACAAAAACAGAGGATGCCATCAAGGTAGACGGCATCCTGGATGAAGCCATCTGGCAGAACGCCGACAGGGCCTCCCGCTTCCACAGAATCCAGCCCATTGATACAGGATATGCCAAAGCACAGACTGAAGTGATGATGGCCTTCGACGAAACGAATATCTATCTGGGGGTCATCTGCCATGATACCCTTCCTGGCAAAAGGCCTGCTGAATCGTTGCGCCGGGACTGGAATTTTGGAAGCAATGATAATTTTTTTGTAGCCATGGATACCTACAATGACCAGACCAACGGTTTTGCTTTCGGGGTGAATGCAGCAGGTGCGCAGTGGGATGGGATTCAGTCCGATGGTGGAATTGTCTCCCTCGAATGGGATGGAAAATGGCATTCAGCAGTACAAAACCACCCCGATTTCTGGATTGCCGAATACAGCATTCCTTTCAAAACCGTCCGCTATCGCGAAGGAGACAAGGAGTGGGGAATTAATTTCAGCCGCCTGGATTTGAAAAGCAATGAAAAATCGGGCTGGGCGCCGGTTCCCCGCCAGTTTGCCTCGGCCAACCTTGCATATACGGGAACCCTTACCTGGGATGAGCCGCCACCACCCTCAGGGGTCCGCTTCTCGCTGATTCCATACCTGGCAGGAATAGTTACCCACCAGAAGGAAGCCGGCGAAGATATTGATTTCAGTGGAAGCGCCGGTCTGGATGCCAAGGTCATCCTCTCCACCTCCATGAACCTGGATGTAACCATTCTTCCTGATTATTCGCAGGTGGAGGTGGACAGACAGCAAACAAACCTGGACCGGTTTGAGCTTTACTTCCCGGAAAAACGGAAATTTTTCCTGGAAAACAGCGACCTGTTTGCCAGCCTGGGGTCCAACCAGGTACGTCCCTTCTTCTCCCGGAGGATCGGGCTTGATGCACCGGTCATTGCAGGGGCAAGGCTAAGCGGAAAGGCCGGAGAAAACTGGCGTGTTGGAATCATGGATATGCAAACCGGGTCAAAAGATACCATTGCAGCCAGCAATTATAGTGTGGCGGTACTCCAGCGCAGCATACTAAAACGCTCCAATGTTGGCGTGTTTATGACCAACAAGCAGGTACTGGGACCCGGATCTGATTCCTCTTATCACTCCTCTTTGTACAACCGTGTGGCGGGAGCCGAATTCAATCTTGCCAGTGCAGACAACAACTGGACCGGCAAAGCTTTTTATCACCACTCATTTAACCCGGGCCCGCAGGGCGATCGTTTCTCCACGGCTGCCATGATCCATTACAAAACAAGACAATTTTCAGCAGGCTGGGACCAGACCTATGTGGGAGGCAATTACCTGGCCGAAATGGGATTTGTCAGACGGACAGGAACCCACCACTCCAATCCGGCTGTGGGGTATCAGTTTTATCCCAACTCCAAAAGGATTACAAATCATGGACCGGAACTATCGGCCGACCTCTTTTTTGAACCCGGTTTCTCCCTTACCGACAGGGAGATTGACCTGGGTTATTCACTTACATGGATGGATCGAAGTACCATCTCCCTTGATCTGGAGGAAGGATACCTCAAGTTGCTGGAACCTTTTGATCCAACGAACACCGGAGGTGCCATGATTCCGGCAGGCGCAGAGTTCAACTGGACCGAAGTGGCACTAACCTACAATTCCAACCAGCGACAGCTTCTAACTTATATGGTTTCCGCGAGATATGGGGGGTTTTATAACGGAACACGCATGAGCATTAGCACAGACCTGAATTACAGGGTTCAACCCTATGGAAGCCTCTCCATGGTTTTGTCCTATAACAGGATCCTTCTTCCCGAACCCTATACCAGCAAAGACCTGGTCCTGGTAGGCCCCCGGCTGGACATCACCTTTACAGACAAACTCTTCTTCACTACCTTTGTACAGTATAACAACCAGATCGACAATGTGAATGTGAACATGCGTTTCCAGTGGCGGTTTGCCCCTGTTTCCGATCTCTTTATCGTATACACGGAGAATGCCTTCCCGAAGCAGCTCAGGACCAAAGACCGGGGGATTGCCATCAAGCTTTCTTACTGGATAAACTAACCTGCAACTATGGAGAATTTACTATTCGGCATACCAACCATTCTTTTTGCTTCCATTGTTTTCTTCTATTCATGGAAATATCAAACAAGAGCCAACTATACCTATGCCATTCTTCTTCTGATGTTGGGGGGGTTAATCCTGCGTGCCTATACTTCAGCAGACCTCTTTTTACACCCCTGGGACGAAAGGTATCACGCGCTGGTTGCCAAGAATTTAATTCAACACCCTTTGAGACCCACGCTCTATGACAATCCCATTCTTCAGTACAATTATAAAAACTGGGCTGGAAATCATATCTGGCTCCACAAGCAACCTTTGCCTTTGTGGACCATGGCCGCCAGTATGTGGTTGTTTGGCACAAATGAAATTGCGCTTCGGCTTCCTTCCGTTGTACTTAGTACCATTGGAATCTGGCTCACATTTTCAATCGGCAGCTTCTTTTTCAGCAAAAGAATTGGGTATCTGGCAGCCTTTTTTTATGCTATAAACGGTCTGATTATCGAATTGGCAGGCGGCAGGATAGCCACGGATCATATAGACATTTTCTTCCTGTTCTTCATTGAATTATCCATTTACCTGAGCATACAATTTGTGAAAAAGGAAAGCATTCTCTGTAATGTCTTTGCGGGGATTGCCATGGGAGCAGCGATTTTATCCAAATATCTGCCTGCCCTCATTGTTGTTCCAATATGGCTTTTCATTGTCGTTGATTCGGGGAAGTTCAAAACAAAATCCGTGGTATTCCATGGTTCTGTTTTTCTGATAGCGTGTGCTGCCATATCCCTTCCCTGGCAATTCTATATTTTTAAAACATTCCCGCTGGAAGCCGGATGGGAAGCAAGCTTGAATATCAAACATATCACTGAACCTCTTGACGGAAGGACGGGGTCTTATTTCTACTTCATTGACCGAATGAGAATCAATTATGGTGAACTGATCTATTTGCCGGTACTTTGGTTCCTGTGGAAGACAATGAATTCATTTCATGATAAAAAACTGTTGGCTGTTTGTATCTGGTTTTTGGTCCCCCTTCTGTTTTTCTCCCTCGTAAAAACAAAAATGCAAGGGTATATGCTGTTTACCGCACCTGCACTTTTTCTGATTACTTCAGATTTTTATTTTACGGTTGCCGAGTATAAACAGAATCACAAGCAGAAATGGCTGTTTGGCATCCTCATGGTTCTTTTGATTGTTTTACCCATCCGGTATTCCATTGAAAGGATCAAACCATTCAGCCAAACAGACAGAAGCCCGCAGTGGGTTATTGACTTAAAACAATTCAATGAGGGGAAATACAGCAATGCCATTGTTTTCAATTATAATCACCCGGTTGAAGCCATGTTTTACACAGATTTTACAGCCTATTCAACCATTCCCGACAAGAACACAATATCTGGTTTAATAGCACAAGGGTATACTGTAATTCTAAATGACAGGGGTAACATTCCTGCAGACATAAAGAATATTGAAGAAGTAATCATAGAAAAAATACCGGCTGCTGACCGGGAACTGACATCTCAGGGTTTTCCCACTGCCACCAGGTAGTGCTGGGTCCTGAAGAATAGCATGTTCCCGGAAATGGCAGGGGTGGCCATGATCAGGTTATCCATGGGATTCCTGGCCAGGATCTCAAATTCCGGTCCGGCCCTGACCACCACCACATCTCCCTGTTCCAGGGAATAATAGATCTTTCCGCCGGAATATACCCCCGAAGCAGAGATCCCCATGGCATCGGGGATGCGTTCGCTATAGACCACCTCTCCGGTGGTGGCGCAATAACAGGTCAGGTTCCCGTTCATCCGCAGGTTGTAGAGGTATTCGCCAACCACCAGGTTGGTGGGCATGTAGGCTGCGCCCCTTTTGATGCTCCAAATAATATTTGCATTGGCAGTGCTGTCCTTGTGAAGCGTGATATCACCCTTTGCCCCGGGTTTAATGGCAAAGATGGGTGAATAGCGTCCGTGTGAACCGTGCACAAAGATTAGGCCGTTGCCAAAAACCGGTGTGGGGGCAGGCGCATCCCCTCCCCCGCCCAGGTTCCAGATCTGCTCTCCCGTATCAAAATCATATCCCCCGATGTGGTTCCAGCCGTTGACAACGATCTGCCGGTTGGATCCTTCCCGATAAAAGTTGGGAGTGGCCCAGGTAGAAACTTCATCCCGGGGAGTTCGCCAGATCTCTCTCCCGGTTTTCACCTCCAGCGAAGCGATGAATCCATCTCCCAGGAAATCGCATTGTACGATGATCCTGTTCTCATGCAGGATGGGCGAACTGGCGAATCCCCACTCCACATCCGGGTCGGTATAGGGACCTGCGTTCATGGTGCCAAAGTCTTTCTTCCATTGAAGGTTGCCCTCAAAATCGTAACAATACAACCCTTCAGATCCAAAGAAGGCCACCACATACTCGCCATTGGTGGCCGGTGTGGGATTGGCGTGTGAAGATTTGGTATGACGTTCGGTTCGCGGAATACCCTGGTGGGCCAGCCTCTCCCAGAGGATCTCACCTGTGTTTTTATGAATGCAATAGACTTTGAACTGGTGGACCGACCGGTCATTTACCTCATCAATGTCTCCGTACAATCCCACCTTCAGTGAGTCTTTACCGCTTCCGCTGATGGCGGTAGTCAGGAAGAGTTTGTCTTCCCAGATTATGGGACAGGAGTGTGCCAGTCCGGGGATTTCTATCTTCCACCGGATGTTCTCTCCCGTACGAATGTCCCAATTCAACGGCAGATCGGATTGATCCATGATCCCCGAGGCAAAGGGTCCCCGGAACTGGGGCCACTGTTTCATATAATCTGTCTGCGCTTCGGCTGAAAGTCCGAACCAGAGTACCAGCAAAAGGAAGGGGAGGGTCTTGTCTATTTTCATGGGATAGTTTTTGATATGACATGCAGGGATAGGACGAATTCCGGGAACGGATGTTGCAGGTTTGACTGACTCTTTACTGATATAAGGCTTTTCCTGAGGTTCAGAATCATTTACTGCCTGTCTGCAGTGGTTCCCAAAATAATCATACTTTGTGACCCAGGTCACTTAAGAACCTTGTGCTCAATCTTATCTTTGCTGTAAATAAAAAACAATTTCGTCATGAAGAAGAATATAGGCATTACAGACAGATGGATCAGAATAGTACTGGGTTTGGTCATAGGTGCAGCAGGATTGTACTTCAAATCCTGGTGGGGCTTGATTGGCCTCATTCCACTTTCAACTGCCCTGATTAGCACTTGCCCCTTGTATCTGCCCTTCGGGATCAGTACCAGACGGATCAAACAGGACTGAAAAACCTGAGTGGGATTCCATGGATTACCACTGAACTCCGTGACACTCGTAACAGGATACCTGAACGGTTCCTCCCTTCAGATCCGCACCATGACAACCGGCACAATTGACTAAAGGTTGGGATAATCCGGCCTTATGCATGACGCCGTCGTTATTGATTGTGTGATCAGCCGGGGGATTATGCTGGGGATATTCATCTAAGGATGAACAACAAACGCCAAATAGAAGCGGGAATATGATCAAGAGGTATATCAACTTTCCTGTTATCCGGAAATTCTGTTTGATAATTCCAACAATGGTTTTCATGGTTCGTCCAGTTAAGTTATTTTAAATCAAGTGCTCCCTTTTTCTATATCAGACCGGTAACTTGAATGCATATCTGAATGACATACAAACGGGGAAAATCATTTGGAATTGCATTTCACCCGGACTTTTCACCTGGTGAGGATGGCCACAATATCCTTTTCCATGGCTCCGGGTTTGACGGTTGGGGCATATCTTTTGAGGGGCTTACCTTCGGGCGTAATCAGGAATTTGGTAAAATTCCATTTGATTCGTTTTCCCAATTTGCCCGGTAGCTGATCTTTCAGGTACTTGAAAACCGGATGGGTCTCTTTGCCATTTACAAGGATTTTTTCTGTTAACTGAAATGTGACTCCAAAATTCATCTCGCAACTCTGCTCCATGGTTTGGTTGGATTCTGGTTCCTGATTCTGGAACTGGTTACATGGGAATCCAAGGATCACCAGACCCCGGTCCTTATATTTCTGGTGCAAAACCTCCAATTCTCTGAATTGAGGAGCCAGTCCGCATTTTGTCGCGGTATTCACAATCAATACCGCTTTTCCCTTCAATTCGGCCATGTGCAGGTCTTTTCCTCCGGGAGTCCTGGATTTTAAGTCATAAAAGTCCAATTTCAGTAAAGTCTAGTTGTTCAATGAGTCCCGCAAGCTCCAAACCTTGTCCACAGATGCAACTAATTTAAGACTTATTTTCCATAGAAAGCAGGCGCCATGTTGGAGGCAAGGAAAACCCAGGCAGCGTTGTTAATAATGAAATGCAGAGACACCGAAAAACCCGGTATGAATATTTTAGGGCTTACAAACACAACCAGTGCATAAGTGCATTATATTTGCCTCTTGAATAAATTCCCGCCAGTGGTGCATCAAAAGAACAATTGTAATGCCTAAGAAAAGACTGGGCGAATTGGCTTCCACCGCAATTTGCGGAAACGATATCAGCTCCTCAGTTCTCTATGTGTCCGCACTTGCCATTGGCTTTGCCGGACAGTATGCCTGGATCACCCTGCTCATTGTGGCTGTTGTACTTTATCTTTTCAGGAAAATATATGGTGAAGTGGTCGGAGCTATTCCACTCAATGGAGGGGCCTACAATGCGCTGCTGAATACCACGAGCAAATCAACAGCCTCAATGGCTGCCACACTGACCATTTTATCCTATATGGCTACCTCGGTAATTTCTGCCAATGAGGCCATGCGATATTTTCATGATATTCTTCATGGATCCCCGGTCATTTTATCCACCGTGGCTGTATTGCTGTTTTTTGCTGTGCTCACCATCGTGGGCATAAAAGAGTCTTCAAGAGTTGCCACAGGCATCTTCATATTTCACCTTCTTTCATTGATCCTGCTCTCGGTTTTCATCATCATCCATTTACTTAGAAACGGATTCAGCCAATTCTCTGCAAATTGGCATCTGCCTGTTGAAGGAAGCATCACCATGGCCATCTTTTTTGGCTTCTCGGCTTCCATGCTCGGGATATCCGGATTTGAAAGTTCTGCCAACTTCGTAGAAGAACAGCAGCCGGGAGTATTCCCTAAAACGCTCAGGAATATGTGGATTATTGTAAGCATCATCAATCCCCTGATGGCTTTCCTGGCGCTGAGTATTGTGCCAATTACTGAAATCAAAACTGAATATTCCAGCACCCTGTTATCACACATGGGTCAACTTTCATCGGGTCAGTGGCTGGCAACGCTTATTTCCCTGGATGCGGTACTGGTATTAAGCGGAGCAGTCTTAACATCATACATTGGCGTAACCGGCCTGCTTGAGAGAATGACCCTTGACCGGATCCTGCCCCAGTTCTTCTTAAAAAAGAACAAGAAAGGCCGCTCTTACAGGATCATTATCATGTTTTTTATACTCTCTATTTCTGTATTATTTATTACACATGGGGATGTAGTCAGGTTGGCCGGGGTTTATACAGTTTCCTTTTTATCGGTCATGCTGCTTTTTGGATTTGGGAACATCCTGCTAAAAATACGCAGGGCCAAACTTCCAAGGTCAGAATCAGCAAAATGGCTCAGTGTTCTTGCTGCCATAACGGCTATTATCATAGCACTGGCAGGGAATATCTCCATGAAACCCCTTGAAGGCACACAGTCTAATTTGAGACTCTTTCTGACTTATTTCATTCCTGCCAGCCTGATTATAGCATTTTTGCTCCGCCGGGTGGTCATTTTAAGAGCTGCGCTCAGGGTTGTGATCCACATTTTCAATTATACCCATGGCTGGTTTCTGAAACTAAGCCTCCGCTTGAATAATTTAATCAATACCATCAATGCACAGCAGTTCGTTTATTTTACCAAACGGTATAACATTGCCGTATTGAACAAAGTCCTGTTGTATATCAAGAACAATGAAAATACCAGAAACTTAAAAATCGTTCATGTGAATGATCCTTCAATGGATGAAGATTGTGAAAACACGAAGAGCTTCCTTGAAGTAGTGGCCATCATCAATGAAGAGTATCCGGAGATTGAGGTTTCAGGGCATATCATTGAGGGTTCTTTTGGGCCGGCACTTATCAAAGACCTGTCAAAAAAATGGAAAATCCCCATCAATTTCATGTTCATCGCTTCACCCGGTGATCGTTTTCCTTACAGGGTGGAGCAGCTGGGCGGAGTGCGGCTTATCATATAAAGCGTGCCATTCAGCATTCGATCTGAATCCTGACCAGTATTTCAAATCAATATCGCTGCATTTCGCTTATTCGATGCGATTTATCGTATATGAATTCAGTTGACTGAATAGGCCAAATTGATAAGCAAGACCCTGAAAATGATGACACGCTTGGAAAAGAAACAAAAAATACCGTAACTTACTCATTGAATAGTGCATCCAGCCAAAAAAGGCACCCCCTTGATTTTCTGTACGTGAAAATATTTATCAGAAATATGGTTTGTATTCGTTGCCAGATGGTAGTGAAAGCCGAGCTGGAAAAGCTTGATGTAGGTTATGTTAATGTTAAAATTGGCGAGGTGAATACCATCAAGGATGTTTCAAAGGAACAACTCCAAAAGCTGGATATTGCACTGAGAAAATCCGGGTTGGAACTGATGGATGACAAAAAAAGCATCCTTGTCGAGAAAATTAAAAGTGCCGTCATCGAATTGGTACATTATACAGATGATCAAATCAAGACGAATCTGTCAGATTACCTTAGCGAAAAACTCAATTACGACTATACCTACCTGGCCAATCTGTATTCGGAAGTAAAAGGAAGCACCATAGAAAAACTCTATCTGACCCATAAAGTTGAAAAGGTCAAGGAACTCATTGTTTATGATGAACTCAATCTTTCCGAAATAGCCTACCAATTGCATTACAGCAGTGTTGCACACCTGTCGAACCAATTCAAAAAAATTACGGGACTTTCACCTTCACACTTTAAGAAGCTCAAAAACAAAAGACGCCGTACCCTTGAAGATGTGTGAATGATGCAAATCATATTTACAATAATGTAATACTTGTTTTACATTATTTCCTGAATTTTACAGCATAGCAATCCCGTTATAAAGCTGTTTTGCACATAATCTTAAATGAATCGTTATTTCTTGAAGAAGTCTTCCGGTTACAGGAACAACAATATAGCGTTGCCCTGGCTATATTTTGACCTGGTGGAGCTGATGCTGCTGGGTATCACCTTCCCCATAGCCATATGGGTAATGAATGTTCTCTTCATGCGGGATATTGAAATAAAGACGGGGATTGCACTGTTTTCCATTTCACTTATTCTCATGTCATGGTTTGTGATTTCCAGGATAATGGCCCTTTCCAAAATTCCAAGAGCGTTTCGATATCCGACTTATATATTCCAGTTTGCAAGATTAACTTTCATTGTGCTATTGGGATTGATCATTGTAAAATTTCTATTCCGGCTGACCTCGATTCCTGTTCTGCTCATCGTCATTTATGTTTTGATCATGTTCATTTTTACCCTGCTTTTCAGACTCCTTAACTTCAAGGCAATGCATGTATCTCGTTCATTTGGGTTGAACGCTCACAGGGTATTGATCATAGCTGATGCTTTCTCCGACGGGATCATCGAAGCCCTGATGATTCAAAAAGAGTGGGGTTTTACAGTTGTAGCCATTCTGACGGATTCAAAATTGATCAAAGCAAAGTATGGACCACATATTACGATCCTTACCGGCCAGGATAATTTGAAAAGTATGACTGATAACTTGGTCATTGATGAAGTGATTTATTGTAAAAGGAACCTGGAGATTGACCTGATCCGGGAAATCGAAAATCTCTGCAAGGAGATTGGTATCATATTCAGGATACAGTCCTCTGTCTCCCCGTTGGAACCTGTCGATTTCCAATTAAAGACATTCAATAACAGAAGGGACCTGTCACTGGTAGATACATCTTCCGGCAGAATTTCCTTCGTGCTTAAAACCATGACAGATATGTATTTTTCCATTCTGGCACTGATCATTTTGATCCCTTTTTTCTTCATCATTGCAGTTGTCATTAAGATCAGCTCAAGGGGCCCTGTATTCTTCAAACAGGAAAGGATCGGCCGGAGGGGAAGGAAGTTCAAGCTCTTTAAATTCCGGACCATGGTCCTTCATGCGGAGAATCAATTGGAAAAATTGAAAGCCATGAATGAGGCTGATGGACCGGTCTTTAAGATCAGATATGATCCGAGGATTACCATGATAGGCAGGGTCCTCAGGAATACCGGTCTGGATGAGTTGCCCCAGTTATACAATGTGATTCGGGGAGAAATGTCTCTGATCGGACCCCGTCCACCTCTTGAAGATGAAGTAAGCCAGTATGAACGGTGGCAATTAAGGAGGCTCTCTGTCAAGCCCGGAATTACCTGTTCCTGGCAAATTGTTCCCAACCGGCACAATGTCTCTTTCATAGAGTGGATGGAACTGGACCTGGATTACATCGATAACTGGAACATTGCCACAGATCTTGTCCTGTTCATCAAAACCATCGGGACCTTTTTCAGGGCCGGGGGACATTAAAAGTCAGCAACATCTGGTCTGGCTGGCATCCGGGTTCACATCAACCTGTAATTTTCTCCCATGTGTGAATGATACAAATCATAGGGTCAATTATGTAACATATTGCAGGACCCATTTAACTACCTTTACCTGTATAAATCAAGCACATGAAAATTAATTTCTAAAGTGATGAAACTATCAGAAATTGAAAAATCAAAGGCTCACATTGTGATCGAATTAATTCAATATGTTCCTAATTCTGTAGTAACCAGAACCATTATTCGAAAATTAACCGGGAACATCAATGCGATTGCAATAGATTCCGGTGAATCGTTGTCAGAGAAGATTTCTCCCTTCGACACTTATGTTCAAATCATTGAGGGTGAGGCTGAAATTGTGATTGACAATAGTTCAAATAACCTCGTAACCGGTCAGGGGATACTGATTCCGGCACATGCTGCCAATATCATAAGGGCAAACAACCCGGTAAAAATGATAAGAACAATTATTAAAAGCGGGTATGAAGGTATTATTATTTGAGATGCCAGTGCGGGAAATGCTGCACTACATACTGATATTCAACAAATGAAGGAATACTAATCCCAATAACACATAAGATGTCGAAAGATAAAGAAGGCAAGAAGAACAACAAAAAAACCGCACTAAAAAGCCTGAAGGAAAAGAGGGCTGCTAAAGTTGAAAAGCGCGCAGTAAAATCCGGCAATGATAAGTTCAAAATATAGGACAAAAGCACAAGTATGAAAATTGCCTTCATTGCTACCTACCCGCCCAGAGAATGTGGTATCGGCACATTTACCAATAACCTGCTTGATTCAGTTTTACAAACCAAAAAAGCTGGGAAGGGCAATTTCGAAGCGTTTGTGGTGGCAGTAGATGATCATAACCTAAGCTATGATTACCCCCATGAGGTGAAGCTAAATATCAGGCAGGAACGTCAGGAGGATTATTTAAAAGCTGCAAAGTATATCAATTTAAGCGGTGCCGATATTTGTATTCTACAACATGAATTTGGAATATATGGCGGCCAGAATGGTGTATACATCCTTCCCCTGCTGCACCGATTGGAGATACCGATAATGGTGACCCTGCACACCGTTCTTAAAACCCCAACCTACAATGAAAAAGCGATTTTGCAGGAAATTGGGAAAATGGCTCAAATAATCGTTGTGATGAGTCTGAAAGCCATCGAATTTCTGGTGGATATTTATGATGTGCCCCGGGAAAAAATTGCCATCATAGAGCATGGAGTCCCGGATATTAAGTTTAGCCCGGCAAAATCAAAAGAAAAATTCAAGCTGGAAAACAAAAAAGTATTGCTCACATTTGGATTTATTGGCCGGAATAAAGGCATTGAAACTGTCATCAATGCCTTGCCTGATGTGATCAAAAGACACCCTGATGTGGTATATATCATATTGGGGAAAACCCACCCCAATGTATTAAGACATTCGGGGGAAGAATACCGTATATTCCTGATGCGGCTGGTAAAGAACCTGAAGTTGGAAAATCAGGTACTGTTTTTAAATCAATTCATAGCTGTTGAGGATCTATTCAAGTATCTGGCTGCAACAGATATTTATATCACACCCTATTTAAATGAATCGCAAATCACCAGCGGTACACTTTCCTATGCCGTGGGGGTTGGCGCTGCTGTCTTGTCAACACCATACTGGCATGCGGCGGAACTCTTGGCAGAGGGTAGAGGAAGGCTTTTCGATTTTGGTAATTCCAGGCAGCTCTCTTCCACCATTAACGAACTATTGGATCATCCGGCAGAGTTGAATAATCTGAAAAAAACTGCACTTGAGTACGGAAGAAATTTTACCTGGCCCAAAACCGGAGAAAAATATATTAAGCTTGTTCATACGATTCTGGAGAAAGCTTATATGCCGGTTGAAAGGAATGATACAGTACTTGATTTTCTCATTTTACCTCCTTTTTCACTGGTCCATATCAATCGCCTGACAGACGATACAGGAATCATCCAACATGCCAAATATGGCATCCCGAACCTGAAGGAAGGCTACTGTTTGGATGATAATGCAAGGGCTCTGCTGATGGTATTAATGGCCTTCCGCCAGATGAAAGACGACAGGGCGCTTGAACTGTCTCCCATCTATCTGAGTTACATCCACTACATGCAGAATACGGACGGAACCTTCAGGAATTTCATGAGTTTTAACAGAAACTTTCTCGACAAGGTGGGATCCGAAGATTCCTTTGGCAGGACCATCTGGGCGTTGGGATACCTCATTGGCAACGCTCCCAATGATGCCTATTTTCAGGCGGGTAGCGGGGTGTTCTTTCATGCAGCACCCAATTTTGAGAAGTTAAAATCCATCCGAGGCATAGCCAATGCAATGATTGGGATTTGTTACTACCTGAAAACAAACCCTTCCGATGATTCCATGACCGAAAGGCTAAGAAACATGGCTTTCAAATTAATAACTCATTACAACGAGAATAAATCGCCCGATTGGCTTTGGTTTGAATCGCTGCTGGCTTACGATAACGGAATTTTACCACTTGCACTTTTGCATGCAGCAGGGATACTGAATGACGACCGGGTGACCGATGTGGCAATTGCTACCATGGATTTCCTGACCACCCATACCATGAAAGATGATTACCTGTCGATCATCGGAAACGAAAAATGGTATAAGAAAGAGGGTGTGCGGTCTGTTTTTGCCCAGCAACCCATTGATGCCATGGCCATGGTATTGATGTATCACCAGGCCTATCACCTCACCAAAGACAAAGATTATCTTAAAAAGCTCTACACTTCATTTTTGTGGTTCCTGGGTGAAAATGACCTGAGAATGAGCTTGTACGATTTTGAAACAAAGGGGTGCTGCGATGGATTTGAAAGCTATGGCGTGAACCGGAACCAGGGAGCTGAAAGCTCATTGGCCTATTTGATCTCTCATTTAACGGTTTTGCAGGC
>CAYVRK010000033.1:0-48718 GCA_964453785.1 uncultured Bacteroides sp. | reverse complement strand
AAAACAAACAAACAACACCATGAAAAAATTATTTGCATTGATAGCCGTATTCGGGATGCTTTTTATGGGAGCATCTATCTTTGCCCAGGATCAAACTCCTGCTGACGAAGATACATTGGTTGCTGAAGAGCTTGCCGTTGAAACTCCCGTTGCTCCTGTACAAACGGTTGCTGCTGAAGAAGAAGGTGGATTGGCAGTACTGCACACCACCCTGAAGACCAAATTCATTGAAGGTGGAGCCGGTTTTATGGGCGCCGTTCTTCTCACATTGATTTTCGGTCTGGCTCTGTCTTTTGAAAGGGTGATCTACCTGAACCTTTCTGCCACCAACACCGAAAAGCTTCTTGGTGCTGTTGAAGATGCACTGAATGAAGGCGGAGTGGAAGCAGCCAAAGAGGTTTGCCGCAATACCAGAGGCCCTGTGGCAAGTATTTTCTACCAGGGCCTTGACAGGGTTGAAGAGGGAATTGATGTGGTTGAAAAATCCGTTGTTTCCTATGGAAGTGTTCAAATGGGTCTCCTTGAGAAGAACCTCTCCTGGATCTCACTTTTTATCGCCATTGCTCCCATGCTTGGATTTATGGGTACAGTAATTGGTATGATCGACGCATTTGACAAGATCCAGCAGCAGGGTGACATCTCCCCAACCGTTGTGGCCGGTGGTATCAAGATTGCTCTGATCACCACGGTTACCGGTTTGATGGTGGCTATCATTCTCCAGATCTTCTACAATTACCTCGTGTCTCAAATTGACAGTATTGTCAATAAGATGGAAGACGCTTCCATTTCACTTGTAGACATGCTGGTAAAACAAAATCTTAAAAAATAAGAAGCTATGGCTTTTTCAAAAATCACTAGATTCATATTGTATGTGATCGCGGGTATCTCCCTGCTGGTGGTTCTGCACTTCTATGTCAGCCCCAAGACCGTCAATTATGACGAGCTTGAGATGCGTGTGGAAGCTGCGCTGAACCCGGTGGATATGACCCCGGCCGCACTACCAGCTGTTGACACGACGGCACAGGATTCAACCGCTATTGAAGAGGTAGCCTCTGAAAGTGCTCCCCCGACAGCAGCAGTTATCGCTCCTGCAGACGTAAATCTCAAAGATTATCTTTCAGGTTGGGAAAGGATGGTTTGGTTCCGAACCGACATTGCACTGATCTGGGCCTACATCCTTGTACTGATCACCTTGCTTGCTTCAATTATTTTCCCTTTAATCGCAGTCATTTCCAATACCAAAGCATTGGTCAGATTGCTGTTTGTACTGGCAGGAGCAGCTGTACTTGTGATTATATCTTATTTGATGTCATCGGATGCGTCCATCGACATCATTGGATATACCGGAACTGAAAACAGTGATCCGGGAACCCTGAAGATGATCGATACAGTCCTTTTTGTGACTTATATACTATTTGGAATGGCGATTGGGTCAATTCTATATGCCATTATTTCAAAGACATTTAAAAAGTAACCTTTTAGAAAAACAAAACCGATGGCAAGAGAAACACCGGAAGTCAATGGAGGATCACTGGCGGATATTGCCTTTCTCCTTTTGATATTCTTCCTGGTTACCACTACTATGGATATTGATACGGGGATTACCAGACAGTTGCCTCCTGAACCTGAGGAGGACCAGATTACTGATATTAAGGTAAACAAACGTAATGTCCTGGTGGTGCTTCTCAACAGGAGCGACAGGTTGATGGTAGGCGGAGCTGAAATGGACAGGTTGGATTTGAAGGCCAAAACCCTCGAATTCTTTACCAATCCCACGAACAGCCAAACTCTGCCTGTTATGGAAGAGACTGAAGTTCAGTTCCCTCCTGGCAGTTCATCTCTGTTGCCCCCTGATGGAATATGGCGGGGGAAGGTATCGAAAGGTGTAATCTCCCTTCAGAATGACCGTTCCACTACATACGGCAAGTACCTTCAGGTACAGAATGAACTTGTAGCTGCAGTCAATGAGTTGAGGAACGACTTCTGTAATCTTTACTTCGATAAAGATTATGATGAACTGAACACCGCCATTCCCAACGACGAGGAGATCCAGTCTGGAATAAGGCAGATTTATAAAATGAATATTTCCGAAGCTGATCCAAAAAACATAGGAGGGCGTAACTAATGGCTAAGTTCAGAAGAAAAAAAGGGAAGGGCATGGCTGCCATCAATACAGCCTCGCTGCCTGACATTGTTTTCATGCTTTTATTCTTTTTCATGGTGTCAACAACAATGCGGGAAACTGAGGTTCAGGTAAAAGTCACTGTCCCCGAAGCCACCGAGGTGAAGAAGCTGGAAAAGAAATCCCTTGTAAGCTATATTTATATTGGACGTCCTGTTGCACATGTGGCAAGGATGTATGGTACAGAGCCCCTGGTCCAGCTGAATGACAAGCTGGTGAGCGAAGAGGGTATCCCCTTTGAATCAGTACAGGATTTTGTCCTGTTTGAGCGGGAAAAATTACCCGAATCTGACAAGAACAAAATGACCATGTCGCTGAGGATTGATCAGAATATTCCAATGGGGAAAGTGGATGATGTAAAACAGGCGCTCAGGCGAGCCAGGGCCCTGATCATCAACTATTCAGCCAGGAAAGAATACAGGACCCAGGGAAGACAGAGATAGCCTTTTCAGGTTCATAGACTACAGAGGGCTCCCGAAAGGGCTGCCCTCTTTTTTATTCATACAATGCGGCATAGAGCTGGTCCACCATTTCCTTAAAAGTCCCGGGACGTTCAAAAATCGAACGCTTTTTCAGGAAACGTTCCACATGGTAATAGAGCTTGGTCTTGTCAAACCCGGTATAATATTCTACCTGGCTGTCAAAATAGAGATCACTGATCTCCTTGCCGTAGAGCTTTCTTACCGAGTTCCCGAGTCCGAATAACAGATAATACTTTGAAATGGCTTTTGCGGGATTCTCATAGTCACAATAGATCTTATCCACGTAACTGCCATTTTCATAAATCACCACCTCGTTTACAAAACCTTCATAGGTGTAGAAAATCCACTCCCCATGGCGTTGCCTGGTCTTTTTAAAACCCTGGTACTTGATGGTTCCGTCATTGTAGAATTCCATCTCCGGAGTATAGAGTTTCCCGCTTGGAACTTTGACCTTTCCATTGACCAGGGTACGGTCCTCAATCCCAAAATAGGTCAGGTAGGGCATCTGACTGATGATCTCTTCCGGGTTGGAGGAATCTTCCAGCTTCTCGAAGTTGGCCCCGGCAAACACCTCCTCCGCATGTTCGATGAGTAACTCCTGTTCATAGATCCCATCTTCAAATGCCTTCCTGTCCCGGAGCTTGGTAATCAAAACACCCATATCCATGTTGACACCGGCATTCAGATCTGCCAGGTCTGCCGAGGTTACAATCATCTCCTTTTCATTTCGGTAAATGTGTGTATTCAGCCTATCGTGATAAAGGATCCTCAGGTTTTTAAAATCCCTGAACCACTTCTGCCCCCTGATCTGGTTTCGTTCTTTTCCATACAACAGTGTGATCCTCACATTTCGCTGGTCGGCCTGCTGAAACCTCAGAATGATGCTTTCATGCAATTTTAGCTCCGGACAGAAAAAGTTAATCTCACCGGTGGATTCTGAAATGATTCGGTCGATCTGATACGATACACCGACAGAAGAGAGAAATTCAGTAGCCATGGGGTATTATATAAAGGTGGCACGATTTGGTGTACTCAAAATATGCAAAAAAGTTACTGCTTGTTTGACGAAATATCAACAGGGAAATATAATCTGGCTTTTGGGAATGTTTGATAGTTCTCGAAAGGAAACGCTGACAGCTCTCCCCCAGTATAAAAAAAGAGGGCCGCCTGACCCCCTTTCTCCTTTTCCTTTGTACCTTCGTCGTGACTCCAGGAGGACTCGAACCCCCACCATGGGAACCGGAATCCCACGTTCTATCCAGTTAAACTATGGAGCCGGATTGGAGCGCAAAGTTAATATTTTTTCCTAAAGCTCCGCCTTGATCCCCTCCCAATCCAGGTCAATGGGCCGGCTTACCACATGCCACTTTTCCACATGGTCCATCTCATGTACCATCACCAAGGCCAGCTTCTCCTCCTTTTTAATATATATGAAGATTTATCATTGACCACCCTTATGCCTCATCGGGCAATTCATCCCCGGTGAAAGGTGGATAGGTATCGGTCATGAACAGCATATAGAGCACAACCCTCATCTGCCAGCGAATCTGCCCGACTACCCACTCATGCAGGTTTTTGGGGTACCCGGCTGTAAACAGGACCACCCACCAGCAAATAAAAATGATGATGCCGATCCAAATGGCGCGGAAATAGAGAATAAAGAAGTGCGGGATGGCCACATAGAATAAACCGAAAAACAGTCTCAAAAGGGTAAGTCCCCGGCTTACCTTTTCAGGATAGGGTACCTCCAGGGTTGTCAGATCATCAGAACCTTTTACTCCGAAAGCAGGATACCCGTCTGAAATATTGAACAGTCTGGCAGAGAGCCTGACATCCCATTTCATGAGTCCCACCTGGAATGCAAACATACTCTCGGGATAATGGCCTGTAAAAAGAATGACCCAGAAAGCCACAAACTGTAGAATGGCTCCCCAAATTCCCACGAACATCAACACAAATGCATGGGGGATGGCAATGTAAATCCATCCAAAAAAGGTTCTAAGCAAAAGTTCGCCTCTGGAATAGTGTTCCTGGTGCGTAATGGTTAGTTTCATAATCTGTATTTTGTTTAAATTCCTATTCAAATTGCAAAAAAAACTCTTTGTTGTCAATCCTTTGTTGTGATATAAATGCAAAATTCAGCTAATTTCGCACCCTGAAACAGAAGTGCAGCACATGGAATACAATTTTTCAGACATTGAGAAGCGATGGCAAAGGTACTGGGAGAAGAACCGGATCTTCCGAACCGAAGATGATTTCTCGAAACCCAAATTTTACGTGCTGGACATGTTCCCTTATCCGTCGGGATCAGGCTTACACGTGGGTCACCCCGAAGGGTATACAGCCACCGATATTGTGGCGCGCTACAAAAGGATGAAGGGCTTCAACGTACTTCACCCCATGGGTTGGGATGCATTCGGACTACCAGCAGAACAGTATGCCATTGAAACCGGCACCCACCCTTCGGTCACCACACAAAACAACTGTGACAATTTCCGCAGGCAAATCAAGTCCCTGGGCCTTGGATACGACTGGGAAAGGGAGGTCAATACCACCGATCCGGGCTACTTCAAATGGACCCAATGGATCTTTATCCGGCTTTACAATACCTGGTTCGATGAGAATCTTCATAAGGGCCGTTCCATAGAAGAACTGAAGATCCCAGAATTCATCATCTCCGAGGGTCCGGTGTCAATCCGCCGCTACAGGGATGACATGAGGCTGGCCTATTATGACGATGCCAAGGTGTGGTGGTGCCCCCACTGCAGAATTGTATGCGCCAACGAAGAGGTTCTGAATGACGGAACGCACGAGAAGTGCGGAAACCCGGTGGAGAAGAAAAGCCTGAAGCAATGGATGCTGCGCATCCCACGTTACGCTGAACGCCTTCTGGCCGGACTTGAAAATGTGGACTGGCCCGAAGGGGTGAAAGACATGCAGCGAAACTGGATAGGACGGTCGGTAGGTGCCGAGGTAGATTTCAAAGTGGATGGCCTGGATGAGCCACTCCGGGTATTCACCACCCGTCCCGATACGCTGTTCGGAGCCACCTACATGGTAGTCGCACCTGAGCATCCCGTGCTGGACAGCATGGTTACAGCTGACCAGCAAGAGCGTGTACATGGTTATGTAAAACAGGCGGGACTGAAATCGGAACTGGACCGTTCAGACCTCTCCCGCGATAAGACAGGAGTCTTTACCGGAAGTTTTGCCATCAATCCTGTGAACAACAACCGTATTCCCATCTGGGTGGCTGATTATGTACTCATGGGATACGGAACAGGAGCCATCATGGCCGTACCTGGTCATGATACCCGTGATTTTGAATTTGCCAAAGCATTTTCACTGCCCGTAGTATGCATCATGGATCCCTGTACTGAGGACGAAACCCTGAGGCAGGAAGTCCTCAACGGCAGGGCATGCTGGACCGAAGACGGTACCTACATCAACTCGTCCAACCAGGAAACCGGATTGGATATCAACAGGATGTCCAAGGAAAAGGGAATAGAAAAAACCATTTCGTGGCTCGGAGAGCGTCAACTGGGAAGAGAAGCCATCAATTATAAAATCCGCGACTGGCTCTTCAGCCGTCAGCGCTACTGGGGCGAGCCCTTCCCTGTTATCCACTGGGAAGACGGAGAGATTACCCTGCTGGAGGATGAGAACCTGCCTCTTCAGCTTCCAGAACTTGAAAAATATGAACCGGGCAGTGAGGGCGAATCTCCATTATCCAATTCCACCGCCTGGCTGAAGGTGACCGGTCCCGATGGCCGTAAGGGCCGCAGGGAGACCAATACCATGCCCCAGTGGGCAGGCTCTTGCTGGTATTACCTCAGGTACATTGATCCGCAAAATGACAGGGAACCTTTTTCATCAGAAAAAGAAAAATACTGGATGCCGGTTGACCTCTATATCGGGGGCGCTGAACACGCGGTACTCCATCTTTTGTACAGCCGGTTCTGGCACAAGGTACTATACGACCTGGGCATCGTCTCCACAGATGAACCCTATCACAAACTATACAACCAGGGAATGATCCTGGCTTTCGCGTATGAAACTGAAACCGGAGCCAAGGTACCCACTGACCTGGTGGATGAGAACAACGAGGGTTTCATTCACAGGGAGACAGGCGAACCGCTGAAACAGATAGTGGCAAAAATGTCAAAATCACTGAAAAATGTGGTGAATCCAGATGATGTGGTATCTGGCTTTGGTGCCGATTCCCTGCGCCTGTATGAGATGTTCCTGGGGCCCCTGGACGCCGTAAAGCCATGGGTGGAGAACGGAGTGAAAGGAGTCTATAATTTCCTGAACCGGGTCTACAAATTCTTTGCAGACCCCGCGCATTGCCACGATGGCTCTGAGGACCCGGAAGTCTTGAAGGTATTGCATGCAACTATTAAGAAGGTCGGTGAGGATATTGAAGCCCTCCATTTCAATACAGCCATTTCCCAGATGATGATCTTCACCAACCTGGCCATCAGGAAAGGTAGTGTAACAAATCAAACAGCTGCTGCATTCATCCGCTTGCTGGGTCCCTTTGCGCCTCACCTGGCTGAAGAAGTCTGGAGCATGCTGGGACACGAACCATCCATTGCCCTCTCTGACTGGCCTGAATATGATGAGCAGTACCTGCAGGAGGATACACACGAATACCCGGTGATGATCAATGGCAAGCTAAGGTTTAAGATCGACCTTCCGCTGGACATGCCTGAAGCCGAGATCAGGGAGAGGGTTCTTTCCCATGAGACTGCCCTTAAATGGACAGGCGGAAATGAACCCAAACGTTTCATCCATGTACCCAAGAAGATCATAAACCTGGTTGTATAATGAAGCTTTGGAGAGACCTTTTATTGATCGTACCCCTGGCCATCGGCGCAGTGGCTGCCGTAATCCTTTTGCCCACAGATGCCGGCTCTCCACCTGAAAAGGATGTGGAGATCAGCCCAGACAGCACCGAGCAAACAGAACCAATACCCACCAGAACACTTTACGGTATCCCGGTTGACTCATTCCGGGTTTACCAGGGGGTAATAAAACGGGGTGAGTCTCTGGCAGATCTGCTGATCCCACATGGGATCAATGCACAACAGATCTACAACATCTCCCTTTTCCCTGATTCAATTCTCAACGAAAGGAAAATACAGCCGGGGAACAGTTATTCGGTTTTTTTCACCAGTGATGATACGCCCACCTATTTCATATATGAGAAGGATCCTTTGAATTACGTAGCAATCCGGTTCTTCCCGGACTCCATCCGTGCAACAAACGGGGCAAAACCGGTAGAGTCAAGACTTCAGTTTGCCAAGGGAACCATTGAATCGTCACTTTGGGAGTCCATGCGCTCGGCAAATGCCAATCCCATGCTGGCTGTGGAATTGAGTGAGATCTTTGCGTGGTCCATCGACTTCTTCGGAATTCAACAGGGAGACCGTTACAAGGTAGTTTACGAAGAGTCTTTTGTGGATTCACAATCCATCGGGATCAGCCGCATCGCCGGGGCATGGATCTATCACAACAATACCGATTTCTGGGCCATCCCCTTCGAACAGGACGGACGCGTAAACTTTTTTGATGAGAAAGGGAACAGCCTTCGAAAAGCATTTCTTAAAGCCCCCCTGAGGTTCTCCAGGATCAGTTCAAGGTTCTCCAATTCAAGGTATCATCCCGTATTAAAAATCCGCCGTCCCCACCATGGGATTGATTACGCAGCCCCTGCCGGAACCCCGGTCCTTACCATCGGAGATGGTTTGGTAACCGGTGTGGGATACCAGAAAAACGGAGGGGGCAATTATGTAAAGATCAAACACAACAGTGTCTACTCCACCTCATATATGCACCTTAGTAAATTTGAGAAAGGGATCAAAGCGGGCAAGTATGTCAAACAGGGTGAAGTGATCGGATATGTGGGTGCTACGGGACTGGCCACAGGTCCGCATCTTGATTTTCGGTTTTATAAAAACGGAAGCGCGGTAAACCCGTTGAAAGTAGAGGCTCCCCCGGTCGAACCGGTCCATGAAGAGAATCTGTCTGCTTACAACATAAGGAAAAACCTCACCATAAGTCTGCTAAAGCTTATTTAGCAATTCTTCCACAACCATTGGAAAGTGTGAATACTCCAATGAATGTATTTTTGATGCCAGCGATTCCGGAGTGTCATTTTTTTCTACCGGACAGGTTGCCTGGAAGATCACAGCACCTTCATCATAGGCCTGGTTCACATGGTGGATGGTGATTCCGCTCTGGGAGTCCCCGCTCTCTATAACGGCCTGATGTACCTGATTCCCGTACATGCCCTTCCCCCCATATTTTGGCAACAGGGCCGGATGTATGTTGATCACCCTTCCCTCATATGCCTTCAGCAGCCGGGAGGGGACCAGCCAAAGAAAACCCGCCAGTACGATCAAATCTATCCCCCTTTCCTGCAGTAGCGCTACAATCCCGCCCGTTTGGTAGAACTGTTCGCGATCGAAAACCACCGTCTCAACCTCCAAGGTCCGGGCCCTTGCAATTACCCCTGCGCCGGGTTTGTTGGTCAGCACCAGCACCACTCTTCCGGAATTGCTCGTTCGAAAATAGTTGATAAGGTTTTCAGCATTGGTCCCCTCACCTGACGCAAGTATAGCTATGCGTTTCATCTGCAAAATTTTACAGTATCCGGAATTGAAATCTATTTTTGAAAATATTGACTATTTCTTGCAAAAATGACCCAAATAAAGGATACTTTTTTTGAAAATAGTCGAAATTTGCATTTCTTTGCAGCGTTAAAAATAAACATTATTATTCATTTAAATTTATAGTCATGTCTGACGTTGCCTCAAGAGTAAAAGCAATTATTGTAGACAAATTGGGTGTTGATGAGAACGAAGTAACTCCGGAAGCCAGCTTTACCAATGACCTGGGTGCCGACTCTCTTGACACGGTTGAACTAATCATGGAGTTTGAAAAAGAGTTCAACATGGGTATTCCTGATGATCAGGCCGAAAGCATTTCCACGGTAGGAGAAGCGATCAAATATATTGAAGAGAACGCTGAATAAGCGTGATGAGACGGGCAGTTGTTACAGGCCTGGGGGCATTCACACCCCTGGGAAATAATTTACAGGACTTCTGGAAAGCCCTTGTAAATGGTGAAAGCGGTAGCGACTGGATTACCCATTTCGATACTGAAAAGTTCAAGACCAAATTTGCCTGCGAGATTAAGAATTATAATCCGCTGGATTACTTTGACAGGAAAGAGGCACGGAAACTCGATCCCTACGCCCAGTATGCTATGATCGCCGCGCATGAAGCATTTCTTGATGCCGGGTTGGATCAGGCCGACCATGACAAAGACAGAGCGGGGGTGATCTGGTCTTCCGGAATTGGAGGCATCGTCACATTTACGAATGAAATACAGGGCTTCCTGGAGGCAGACAGAACCCCCAGGTTTAGCCCGTTTTTTATTCCCAAGATGATCTCTGATATCGCAGCCGGTAACATCTCCATAAAATATGGTTTCAGAGGCCCTAACTATGCCACCGTATCAGCGTGTGCCTCCTCCACCAACGCCATCATTGATGCATACAACCTGATCCGCCTCGACATGGCAGACCTATTCATTACAGGGGGATCAGAAGCTGCCATCTGTGAAGCCGGGGTGGGAGGTTTTAATTCCATGCAGGCTCTTTCCACCAACAATGAAAACTACAAACATGCGTCCCGGCCCTTTGATGCCAACCGGGATGGATTTGTAATGGGCGAAGGCGGTGCCGGCCTGATTATCGAGGAACTGGAACATGCTAAAAAACGTGGGGCAAAAATCTACGCAGAGCTCATCGGCGGAGGCATGTCAGCTGACGCCCATCACCTGACTGCACCCCATCCCGAAGGCGAAGGTGCCAGGCTGGTGATGAAGAACGCCCTGAGGGATGCAAAGATCGAACCCGAAGAAGTGGATTATATTAACGTTCATGGTACAGCCACATACCTGGGTGATCTTTCTGAAATTAAAGCCATTAAGAATGTATTTGGCGATCACGCATACAACCTGAATATCAGTTCAACCAAATCGATGACCGGTCACCTGCTGGGAGCAGCCGGTGCCATCGAGTCCATCGCTGTGATCATGTCCATCAAAGACGGCGTGGTCCCGCCAACCATCAACCTTGACACCATCGATCCTGAAATCGATCCCAAGATAAACCTTACTCCGAACAAGGCCCAGGAACGCAAAATAAACGTGGGAATGAGCAACACTTTTGGATTCGGTGGTCACAATACTTCCGCCATTTTTAGGAAATTTAACGGATAGAGGGTTGAAAGAACGAAGGTTCTATTTTCAACTTGTCCGGATGCTGGGATTCCTGCCCCGCAGACGTTCGCATTACAAACTTGCCTTTCTGCCTAAATCAGCCAACACTGGCCTGAATAACAGCCTGTTGGTTAACAATGAAAGGCTTGAGTACCTGGGTGATGCCATATTGGATGCCATTGTGGCTGATTATCTTTTTGAAAGATACCCGGAAGGTGACGAGGGCTTTATGACCAAATTGCGTGCACGAATCGTGAAACGCAAGAACCTGGATTACCTGGCCAAACAGCTGCACATTCCCGAACTGATCAGTTCAGGGATCCTTCCCGGTAACACATCAAAGCACCTGTATGGTAATACCCTTGAGGCACTGATCGGTGCAATATTCCTGGACAGGGGGTACAAGACAACCCAAAGGTTTTTTATAAAGAAAATTCTGAAGAAGCACATCGACCTGGTTCAGCTGGTGAAAAAGGACCCGGATTATAAAAGCCGGATCATCGAGTGGGCACAGAAAAATCGTATCGAAATTCTCTTTGAAACTATGGAAGAGCACCCTTCAGGGCAAAAATCGCCCTCGTTTGTTTCGACCATATCACTGAACGGGGAGAAAAAAGGTACGGGAAGGGGCAGTGTTAAAAAAGATGCCGAACAGCACGCTGCCAAAGAAACACTTTCATCCATACAAACCTTGTAGTGATGGCGGTAAAGAAGCACAAGCTGGAGATGGCCATTGATGAAGATTATTGTCTGTTGGGAATGGTTTCCGATGAGCCCGATTATAAATTGTGCTGGCTGATCAATCAATCCCTTGGAACTGATCTGCTCAAACTGGACGATCTCGAACTGTTCCACAAAAGGTTGGGGAAAGATCTGGCCTTTTCAATTTTCGCTTTCCAGGACGAGGAGTCCTTGCTGACCTACCGGATTATCAAAAACAGGGCAGAAGAGGGATATTTCCTGGATGAATTAAAAAACCTGGATTACCTGGTCCACATCCAGGGAGAAATCAATGCGAAAAAGATGAACTCCTTTATTCGGGGTGCCACAGCCATTCCTGAAGTCCGCCTGTGCGTTCCGGTGGATCTTAAGAAGATCAGGAACCAGGAGCGTCTCCTCTTATGGTAAAAGGGGAAAGGGGAAAGAGGAATGTTGAAAGGGGCAAGCGGAGGATCTGAGCCGACAGGCGAAGAACGGGGAAAGGTTAGAATAACCAGCGGTAGAGGGGGTAGAGTACCGAATAGACAGGTAGTTCCTGGTAATTCTGATATCCCTCCCTGTATAGCGTGTTAAGGACCTTTCCCTGCCTGATGACAGGACGGAAGAACCAGCTGTAAAAAGGGAGGAAACCCGTGACCAGATCAAACACCATATCCAGAAGAAAGAGAAGTCCTGCCACCATCAGATATACATAGCCCGAGATCTGAATATTGAATCCCGGCCCAAGCTCGCTGATCATGGCCAGGGAGAAGATCCATATTCCGGTTTTCAGAATCAGGCCCGGGGTAAACAGGTAACTGACTTTGGACCGTACCCGGGCTATGGCCAGGAGACCCGAAGAAAGTATTCCCCCTGCCAAAATACCCGTCAGGAATCTCCAGAGCAGGCTCTCCAGCGGAAAGAAAACCAGGCAGCCCAGAATGGAACCGATCTTTACCAATGAAGAGATTCTGTGATAAAAATGCGACCGCACACTCCGGGGAATCACTACCCTTTTCACCTGGTTCTTATATTTCGCGTCATGATCCAGTGCCCCATAGGACCTTATCTTCACGTCCAAAGTCTTGACCAACTCGATGCGATAGGATTTACCTCCCGCCATGGATTTGGAGCTGTAACAGCACCTGTCACTGCTCTTCTGTTCCTGCTCCATCTGCAGAAACTCTTTCACATCCTTCCAGGTTGTTTTGAATTTCCCCAGCCTGAACCAGCTTTTTCTTTTCTGGTAGATGTAGATCCACAACACCACACCGACAACCAGGAAGAAGAAGGTTCCGGCCAGGCTTGCAACATCCTTGAAGATGGCCAGCAGGATCGGGCCTGCAATGGCTGCCAGAGCAAAGAGCAGTCCCAATGCATGCATGGTGTATCTGATCAGAAGGATTGGATCGTGCCACTGGGGGCGGTCGAAGTACGCATCCTCCCTCTTTTTCTTTTGCTGCCTGGCCCTGGCCTGCTGCTGCATCCTTTCCCGCTCGGATCGATACACTTCCCTGGCCAGAGTATCCTCATAGGAAAGGGCTCTGTCATCCCCATGGCTGCCATGCTCCAGGAGAAATTCATATGCTTCTTTAATCTCCCTGAATTTCTCCTGTGAACCTGCGGACTTATTCCTGTCGGGATGAAACCTGAGAGCCATCTTCCGGTAGGCAGTTTTAATCTGCCTCTCAGTTGCCCCCGGAGATAATCCAAGGGTTTTGTGAGGGTCTTTGGCAAGCACCAGGGTGGTTTTTCCGCAAGTTATCCATTCCCGGGTTTTCTCCAAAGCCGCACCATAAAAAAGCTGTCCGCCGGGAGACGGACAGCTAAACCAACCCTAAAACTAAACCAAATTGCCTGCTACTGCTTTTTTGATTACTTGGAACAAATCTATTCCAGAATATAGTTAGATAGATTTAAAGGATGTTAAAGATTGTTAAATCGCTCTGTGTGAACCAACGAGGAGAACTATCTTTGAGCCATGAGCCGAAGCATACTTTGGATACTGACTGTCTTCCTGAGCCTGGCAATGATTGCCCTGATTGGCGTTCAAGCCTACTGGTTCAGAAGCTCCATTGATGCCAAGGAGGAACAGTTGGGCCTGGTTGTCAACCAGGTTCTTGGGGAGATCTCCAGCGAACTGGTGCAGGACAAAACAGTGATGACCATCCTGGAAGAACTCAATCCACCGGCAGTCAGTCACCAGAGCCAGGCAGTCTGGAATTTCCACATTGACGGAAGAAGCACCGTGGTTGAACCCAATCCTTCCGGGGGGAGTGTGAAAGAAGAGAGTCATGAAGAAAATGCCACAGACAGGAAAGCTGCGTTGATCAACAAGAAAGATATCCAAGAGGATATGGACATGCACGAGGAGATCAGAATCACAGGTGAGTTTAGATATGGTGAGATTGACGAAGCCCAGTTGGAAGAGGTGCCCCAGGGTAACGAAGTCATTGTCTCTGCCGTACCCCCTCCATCTCTGAAGAACCAGAAAATCCAGGTCATCGATGATTCGGTGCTGGTGATTCTCGGAGAAGATGAGATGCTGCAGGACACCATATTGATCACAGCCATGAACCCGGACCAGGTCCGGTCTGAGCTCATTAAAAGCTGGAAAGAGCAGGAACTTTTTGTGGACAGAATCGTCAGGCAAATGCTGGTGGATGGCGAGCCCCTGGAGGACCGCATTACTGGATCACAGGTAAAAAAGTTGCTGACAGAAAAACTGAAGGAGAAAGACGTAAAAATGCCCTTCGAATATGCGGTTTACGAGGAGGGGAAGAAGCCCATATACCAGTCTGAATCTTTCAACGAATTTGAGGATTGCAAATACTACCGCGCTCCGTTGATCAAAGGGAGTGTCTTTCAGAAAAGCACCCTGATCAGTGTCTACTTCCCGGAGGAGCGGAAACACTTTATAAAATCCATGGGAATCCTGGGAGGCACATCAGCACTGATCACCCTTTTTGTTCTTTCCCTTTTTTCTCTTGCACTTTTCATCATCTTCAAGCAAAAGCGACTTTCTGAAATGAAAAACGATTTTGTGAACAACATGACCCATGAACTGAAAACCCCCATCTCAACCATCAGCCTGGCATCCCAGATGCTGAATGACAAAAGCATCCCGGAAGAGCAGAAGAACCTCACACAAATCTCAAGGATTATCCAGACCGAGAGCAAACAGCTTGGATTCCAGGTTGAGCGGGTGTTGCAGATGGCCATATTTGATCACGGCGAACTGAAGCTGAAACTGGAAAAGATTAACCTGCATGAGATCATCGAAACGGTTGCCCAGAACTTCCTGTTGCAAATAGACCGGCGGGGAGGAAAACTTGAATTCTTACCCGAGGCCGAAAATGATGTTATTCAAGGAGATGCCATGCACATTACCAATGTGGTCTCCAACCTGATTGAAAACGCCATCAAGTACACCAAGCAGACACCGGTTATTGGAATCGCGACTCATAATGAACAAGGTAAAATTGTAATCTCCGTATCCGATAACGGAATCGGTATCAGCAAAGAGGATCAGAAAAGGATATTTGACAAGTTTTACCGGGTTCCTACAGGAAATGTGCACAATGTAAAGGGATTCGGACTCGGACTCAGCTATGTGAAACTGATTGTTGATCAGCACCATGGTATTATTAAAATAAAAAGTGATGCCGGAAAAGGTTCCCGGTTCTATATTCACTTACCTTTACTTGAATCATCATACAATCCCAACTGGAAATGAACGAGATAAAACACAGGATTCTTCTTGCAGAAGATGATGAAAACCTGGGCTCCCTGCTCCAGGAGTACCTGCAGGCCAAGAATTACGAGGCTGACTGGGTCAACAACGGAGAGAAGGCATTTCGCCATTTCGAGCAGTACCACTATGACCTTTGCCTTCTGGATGTAATGATGCCGGTTAAGGATGGCTTCACTCTTGCTTCGGAGATCCGTATCCTGAACCGGGATATTCCCATCATTTTTCTTACTGCCAAATCCATGAAAGAGGATGTTATCGAAGGATTCTCCCTGGGAGCGGATGATTACCTCACCAAACCCTTCAGCATGGAAGAGCTGCTTTTTCGGATTGAAGCAATCCTGAGAAGGACCAAGGGGATTCGGGGCAGTGACACCCACCTGTGGGAGATTGGTTCCTTTACCTTTGATGCCAAAAAACAGGTACTGTCCGGAACGGGGACCGAACAAAAACTAACCACCAAAGAATCGGAATTACTAAAACTCCTGTGCAACAACATCAATCAGGTGCTGGAAAGAAATTTTGCCCTGAAGGCCATCTGGATTGATGATAACTATTTCAATGCCAGGAGCATGGACGTATATATCACCAAATTAAGAAAATACCTGAAGTCAGACCCCAATGTGCAGATCATCAATGTCCACGGGAAAGGGTATAAACTGGTGGTGGATATTCCTTAGAAGTGCTTAATCCAGCTTCAGTACCGCCAGGAAAGCAGACTGGGGTACCTCGATGTTGCCAACCTGCCGCATCCGCTTCTTCCCCTTTTTCTGTTTTTCAAGCAGTTTTCTCTTCCTGGTAATATCACCCCCGTAACACTTGGCTGTCACATCCTTCCGTACAGCCTTTACAGTCTCCCGTGCAATGACTTTGGCACCAATGGCAGCCTGTATGGCCACTTCGTACTGCTGGCGCGGGATCAGCTCTTTCAGCTTCACACACATCCTTCTTCCGAAATCATAAGCGTTATCACGGTGGATTAATGTGGAAAGGGCATCCACCATCTCCCCGTTCAACAGAATATCAAGCTTTACAAGATCTGCCTTCTGATATCCGTGGGGATGATAGTCGAAAGAGGCATACCCTTTGGAGATGCTCTTCAGTTTGTCGTAAAAATCGAAAACAATCTCTGCAAGGGGCATCTCAAAAGTGAGCTCCGCACGGTTGCTTGTCAGATAGACCTGATTTTTCAGCACCCCTCTCTTGTCCAGGCACAGCTTCATGATGGAACCCACGTACTCGGCCTTGGAAATCACCTGGGCATAGATATAGGGCTCCTGGATATGATCAATGGCGGTAGCTACCGGAAGACCGGAGGGGTTATGCACCTCAACCATCTCGTTTTTGGTGGTAATTACTTTAAAAGAGACATTGGGAACAGTAGTAATCACATCCATGTTAAACTCCCGTTCGAGCCTTTCCTGGATGATCTCCATATGCAACAGCCCCAGGAAACCGCAACGGAATCCGAATCCAAGTGCTGCAGATGATTCCGGAATGAAGGTCAGGGAGGCATCATTCAACTGAAGCCTTTCGATGGAGTTCCGAAGGTCCTCATAATCATCCGCATCCACAGGATAGATCCCGGCAAATACCATGGGCTTCACATTCTCAAATCCCGCTATCATCTTCTGGCATGGCCGGTCCACATGGGTTATGGTATCCCCCACCTTTACCTCTCTGGATGTTTTGATTCCGGAGATGATATATCCTACGTCACCTGCCGAGAGGGTTTCCCTTGGTTCGGTGCCAAACTTCAGGACCCCGATCTCATCCGCAACATACTCCTTTTCCGTGGCCACAAACTTTACCTTCTCTCCCTTTTTAATGGTGCCGTGCAGAATTCTGAAATAAGCAAAGATTCCCCGGTAAGAGTTATATATCGAATCGAAAATCAGGGCCTGCAGCGGTGCGTCCGGGTCTCCTTTCGGAGGAGGAATCCTTTCTATGATGGCCTCCAGGATCTCATCCACACCCAGACCGGTTTTCCCGCTGGCCTCGATGATCGCCTCACGGTCACATCCGATCATGTCCACGATCTGGTCCTTCACATCCTCGGGCATGGCACTTTCCATGTCCATCTTGTTCAGCACGGGGATGATCTCCAGGCTGTGATCGATGGCCTGATAGAGAACGGAGATGGTCTGGGCCTGGATTCCCTGGGTTGCATCCACAATCAGCAGTGCCCCTTCACAGGCAGCAATGGAGCGGCTCACTTCGTAAGAGAAGTCCACATGTCCCGGGGTATCAATCAGGTTCAGCTGATATTTCTTCCCCTTGTGCACATGTTCCATTTGGATGGCATGGCTCTTGATGGTAATTCCCCTCTCCCTCTCCAGATCCATATTGTCCAGTACCTGGTCCTTGAAATCCCTTTCATTCAGCGTGCCGGTTTTCATCAGCAATCGGTCAGCCAGGGTACTCTTTCCATGGTCTATATGGGCAATGATGCAGAAATTACGTAATTGATCCATAGAGGATTTGCCTTCGTTTTAATCGAGCACAAAGATAGCAAACTCCGGGATATTTGTATGGGCATATATTATTGCTTCAGGGTATTTAACCGGCGCTGAATTTCTTTGCTATGCAAATAAATATAGGCGCCTACGATAAATACCCTTTCGCAATACAGAATACCCAATCAATATCCAAGTGTGAGAAGGAAAGGCTTCTAAAATGAAAGGGGCCGCTCCGCGCAAAGCGAAACGGCCCCTTGGGTGTATATGGATAAATTTTGGACTACATCATACCCATTCCGCCACCGCCTCCGGGAGGCATTGGGGGCTCGGGCTCATGAATATCCACAATGGCACATTCCGTAGTAAGGAACATACCGGCAATTGATGCGGCATTCTCCAGGGCAATACGTGCCACCTTGGTGGGATCGATCACTCCGGCTTCCAGCAGGTTTTCATACTTTTCAGTGTGGGCATTGTACCCATAATCACCCTTACCTGCCTTAATGGCGTTCACCACTACGGATCCTTCAAGTCCTGCATTCTCGACAATCTGGCGAAGAGGTTCTTCCAGAGCCCTTCGTACGATCGCAATGCCTGTATTTTCATCGTCATTGGAACCCTTGAATTTCTCAAGTTTTTCAAGTGCACGGATATAGGCTACGCCACCTCCCGGAATAATACCTTCTTCAACAGCAGCGCGCGTTGCACTGAGTGCATCATCGAACAGGTCTTTTCTGGATTTCATTTCAACCTCTGAGGCGGCTCCCACATAGATCACTGCAACACCACCAGCTAATTTGGCCAGGCGCTCCTGCAATTTTTCACGGTCATAATCCGAAGTGGTATTTTCAATCTGTTTTTTAATCTGTCCTACCCTGGCTTCGATCATGGCTTTTTCGCCTGCACCGTTCACAATGGTGGTATTCTCCTTGTCGATTGAGATTTTCTCGGCATTGCCCAGCATGTCCAGTTCAGTAGCATCAAGTTTCAGCCCCTTCTCTTCAGAAATGACAGTTCCGCCCGTAAGGATGGCAATGTCTTCGAGCATCTCTTTCCTTCTGTCACCAAAACCGGGAGCTTTTACTGCTGCAATCTTCAGGGACCCGCGCAGTTTGTTTACCACCAGTGTGGCGAGTGCTTCTGCATCTACATCTTCTGCAATGATCATCAGCGGACGCCCGGTCTGGGCAGTAGCTTCAAGAACAGGAAGCAGGTCCTTCATGGTGGAGATCTTTTTATCATGGATCAGTACGTACGGATTCTCCAGTACTGCTTCCATTTTCTCAGTATCGGTTACGAAATAGGGAGAGATATATCCACGGTCGAATTGCATACCTTCAACCACATCCACGTAAGTTTCGGATGATTTGGACTCCTCAAGGGTGATCACACCCTCTTTCTTGACTTTGGCCATGGCTTCAGCAATGAGTGCCCCGATGGAGGCTTCATTGTTGGCCGAAATGGCAGCTACCTGCTCGATTTTCCGGTTGTCATCTCCCACCTCTTTTGACTGACTCTTCAGGCTCTTTACAACCTCGATGACAGCTTTGTCAATTCCCCTTTTCAGGTCCATTGGATTGGCTCCGGCTGTTACGTTTTTCAGACCGACATGAATGATGGACTGTGCCAGGATAGTGGCGGTGGTAGTTCCGTCTCCTGCATCATCATTGGTTTTGGAAGCAACTTCCTTGACCATCTGTGCGCCAACATTTTCAATGGGATCGGGCAGGTCCACCTCCTTGGCAACGGTGACACCATCTTTGGTTACCTGGGGTGCTCCAAATTTCTTTTCAATAATTACATTCCGACCTCTTGGTCCAAGTGTTACTTTGACAGCATTAGCCAACTGATCGATACCGCTTTTCAGCTGATCGCGGGCTGCCATGTCAAATTTGATTTCTTTTGCCATTTTATATACTTTTTTTTGGGTTACTTACTTTGTAATGAATAGAACATCATTTTGAGAAATAAGAAGATAATCTTCATCACCGATGGTTATTTCCTGACCTGCAAATTTTCCGTAAAGAACTTTGTCGCCCACTTTGACTTCCATGGGCTCGTCCTTTTTTTCTGATCCAACCATTACCACTTTTCCATGCTGAGGTTTCTCTTTCGCTGTATCAGGAATGATGATACCACTGGCGGTTTTCTCTTCGGCCTCTGAGGGCTTCACGAGCACTTTGCCTGCAAGGATCTTACCTTTAAGTTCTGCCATTTTTTTGATTATTTATAAGTTCGACATGATCAAAATTGCTATCTCTTTATCATAATTTGTGCCAAAGGGCAAAAACAAAAAAAAAGTGTCAGTAATATGACATACTGACACTTTTCAATAAATTTCAGTCCTGTTTTTACTTCTCGCCCCCGTCAGAGGGATCAGTTCCGAATGATTCGGGAAGATCGATGGTTTGTGAAGGCTGATCCATGATGCTCTCGTCAAACTGTCCCTGAAGACGTGAATTGGTATCACCTCCTGCTTTGGGTACAACGATGCCTGCAAGAAGGCTGAACAGGATCAACGCTGCTCCCAGGGTCCAGGTAGCTTTCTCCAGAAAGTCTGCTGTTTTTCGAACACCCATATACTGGTTGGATGATGAGAAATTGGAAGCAAGGCCCCCTCCTTTTGAGTTTTGAACCAGTACAATCAATATGGTAAAGACGCAGGTCACAACGATCAATACCGTAAATACTATAAACATTTTATTCGCTCTTTATGAATGATTTATATTCCTTATTTTCTCAATTTGTGCAGCAAAGTAAGCACTTTTTTCCGGATATTTCAAACTTAATTTCTCGTAAGCATAGATGGCTTTCGCATACAGCCTCTGCTTTACATAGATCTTTGCAAGCGTGTCGGTTATGAAGCCGTCATGCTCCCGGATGGAGGCCAGGGACGCATCCTCCCTGCTTCCTGTCTTTTTATCAGCCCTTATGGGCCCCGGGGCTTCGTTAAGGAAGTTCAGGATAAGGCTGTTGGAGGTAGGCTCTTCAGGCTTGACAACATCAAGAACAGGCGTCTCCTTGGCTTCATTCACCGTGTCCTCCAGTTCAACGTCATCCTTTGCCATTGCTTCCATCAGGGTTTCCGGAGACAATGCTTCATCCGGTTCCTGATCCAGTACAAATGCCTCCTCATCATCCAACTCCAGCAATTCTGAGTCAGCCTGTGGTCCGGCATAAGGTGCATGCTGCACTATAATCACATCTGCCTCCTGGTGAGGCTCATCCGAAAAATGAATTCCTTCGGGTTCCTCCTCGGGAAGCTCCTCTTCCGGGACCTCTATTTTTGTCACTTCGGATACAAACTCGAACAATTTACGCCGGTCGCCGGCATAAATTGCAGCCACCCGCAGCTCTGCCTCCTTATCCTTTTCAAGGGCTTCATGCATCCGGACTTTCAACATATGGGCCAGGCTGAACATGGGTAAATTCCTGCACAGATCATTCACCTGTTCTAACTCGGCAGGCGAGTAGTGATGGGAGGTGATCAGGCGGTTAAAATCAGAAGCGTCCATATTTCATCATTTATTACCAGGATACAAATGCCTTGTTAAATATATCCTCTATAAGGTTCTCAACAATCAGATCAATCAGTTCATTTTCCACATCCGACAGGTTCTGGGAGGCATCATAATCCTCATATCTGGAGAAACTGGTATCATAATCAAGCTCCGGTTCAACCAGGTTTGTGTATTTAACCCTTACCGCGATGGTCAGCCGGTTTCTGGCAGCCGTTTCCTGACCGGTGATGGCTGTGGGCCTGGTCTCATACCTGGTAATCTCGCCCGAGAATTGCACATCTCCTCCATCCGTGGAGAGTTTCAGGCTGGTGTTGTTCTGAATTTTATCCATCAGTGCATCAGTGAACAACTGGCTCAGCTGGGCCTGCACAATGGCTGCCCGGTTTGGAAAATAATCGACCGAATAGGTGGTAACTTCCTGTGAGATGTTCACTCCGCTGAAAGAGTAAGTCACCTTGCAGGAAGTTGTTGTGAACAACAGACCAATCGCCGTGAGAATGGCCGCTGCTCTCCATGTATATGACCGGATTCCCTTCATGCTACTCTATATTATATTCTTTGATTTTCCTGTAAAGGGTTCTTTCAGAAATACCCAGGTCCTGTGCAGCATATTTGCGTTTGCCATTGTGCTTATCCAAGGCCTTGCGTATCAGCTCTTTTTCTTTCTCTTCCAGTGAGAGTGATTCTTCCACGATCTCTTCAGTGTCCATGATCCGGTCCTCATCCCTTGTCTGCCTGGAAGCTGTCTTCGGCTTGATCAGGTGTTCGGTCTCCGGGATATCCTCCTCGGTCGAATAGAGTCTTTTTAAAATCCCCTCATGGTCCCTCTCAATATCACTGCTCATTGTTCCCTTGTCCATAATTTGGGCCACAAGTTTTTTCAGGTCAGTCATGTCGTTTTTCATATCAAACAGAACCTTGTAAAGGATCTCTCTTTCCGAATTAAAAGCGTCCTCACTTATACCTGTCTTGCTGATCAAAGCAGGAAGGCGGCTCTTCTGGTAATCGGGCAAATAATGCATCAGGGCAATCGCAGATATTTCCCTCTCCTGTTCAATGATCGAAAGCTGTTCGGTTACGTTCTTCAGCTGTCTTATATTTCCGGGCCACTCATAATTGAGCAGGACATGTTTTGCCTCTTCGTCCAGCCTGATGGGCGGCATCCGGTAGCGCTCCGAGAAATCAGAAGCAAACTTCCTGAACAACAAAAGGATATCATTTCCCCGTTCCTTCAATGAAGGCATCTGGATGGGCACCGTATTCAACCTATAGAACAGATCTTCCCTGAATTTGCCCTTCCTGACGGCCTGTGAAATATCAATATTGGTAGCAGCCACAATCCTCACATCGGTCTTCTGTACTTTGGATGACCCCACCCTGATATATTCACCGGTTTCGAGAACCCTAAGCAATCTCACCTGGGTGGACAGGGGCAGTTCTGCGACCTCATCCAGAAAGACGGTTCCGCCATCGACCACTTCAAAATAGCCCTTTCGCGTATCGGCTGCCCCGGTAAATGCTCCTTTTTCGTGCCCGAAAAGTTCAGAATCGATGGTGCCATCTGGTATGGCGCCACAATTCACAGCTATATAGGGCCCATGTTTTCTGGTCCCCAGGGCGTGTATTATTTGGGGAAAAGACTCTTTTCCTGTGCCGCTTTCGCCTGATATCAGCACGCTCAGATCGGTAGCAGCCACCTGTCTGGCTATATCGATGGCCCTGTCAAGTCCGCTGTAGGTCCCTATAATCCCGAACCTTTGCTTTATCTGTTGAATATCCATTTTTTTCTATGACAAAATAACCTGAAAACATGACAAAATTACAATTTTAACGGGATTCAAAAAGTTTTATTCCAATCCTTTCCTTATTTTTGATTTGATATGGTGAATCAATTCCTCGGGATTATCCCTGCCAGATACGGTTCTACCCGGTTTCCCGGAAAGCCCCTCGCTTTTCTTGGGAACAAACCCATGATCCAATGGGTCTGGGAAAGGGCTTCTGAAGCGTTTACACATCTGGTGGTAGCCACAGACGATACCAGGATCAGGGATACGGTTGTTGGATTTGGAGGAAAGGTGATGCTGACCTCACCGGATCACTCCACCGGAACCGAACGTTGTGCTGAAGCCCTGGACCTTTTCCGGCAGGAAAGCAGTGTGAAGTTCACCCATGTAGTCAACATCCAGGGTGATGAGCCACTATTGAAGCCGGGAGACCTCAAGGCTCTGCAAGAGAAGTTCATTGACCCTGAGACGCAGATAGTCACGCTGATACAGCCTCTGAGAAGCAATGAAGAACTGGAAAACCCCAATGTGGTGAAGGTGGTTATAGATCTCTCCTCCAGGGCACTGTACTTTTCCCGCTCGCCCATCCCCTTTTCGAGGGACACTGCTCCCGAATTTAATCATGATCCGGCGCGCTATTTCAGACATATAGGCCTCTATGCATTCCGTGCAGATACCCTCCGGGAACTGGTCAGACTACCACCCTCACCAATAGAACTGACAGAATCACTGGAACAGTTGCGATGGCTGGAAAATGGGTATGTAATCCATACACGTGTCACAACGGAACCTTCCATGGGTGTGGATACCCCGGAAGATCTGGAAGCGATCAGAAAGCTGCTTTGACTATTCGTGATGCAGTACATCCGCTGGATTGGACCTTGCAGCCCTGTACGATAGAATTGATACGGTAGCCATGGAGATCAAAATGGCACTTGCGGCTGCAATAAGATAGATCCAGGGTTTGAATCCGATATTATACGGGAAATCATGTAACCAGTTCTGCATGAATAAATAGGCCACAATCCACGCCAGAAGCACCGAAATGGCAACCAGGGTTAAGATTTCGCGGGATACATAAAGAACCACCTCCCTGATGCTGGCCCCCATGGCTTTCCGTATTCCTATTTCCCTCGTTTTCCTGTGGGTATTGTGGAGGGTTAATCCAAACAGGCCCATGCCTGCAATAAAGGTGGCAAGGATGGCAAACAACATGGAAAGCCGACCGGTCCGGCGTTCCTCCTTATAGTATTTGTCCAGTTCCTCATCCAGGAAAAAATACTGGAATGGCGCTTCATTGGACATTTTCATCCAGGTCTTCTTAATCTTATTGATGGTGCTTGGGATTCCTTTCCCGGCCACTCCAAGCCTGATGGTGATATAGCCGGCCCTATCATAATATTCCGATTTGAAACGAAGCATATAGGGGCCTATGGGCTCGTGCAATGAACTGTGATGAAAATCCTCCACGATTCCAATGATCCTCAGCCGGTTGGTATCCCCTTCAAATGTGGGTTCCAGAATGACGGTATTGAAGGGATCTTCAATCCCGTACTCGGCTACTGCTGCCTTATTTATCAAAATGGCTGAAGAATCCCCCGGAAACCTGTCATCAAAGAACCTGCTCCCTGGCCCAACCAGATTAAAATGATAGGTATCCATAAACTCATGGTCCACGTAATTGGTGGCAAAAAGAAAATTATTGGATGCCTTGCGCCCTTCAATCTGGTAGGTCTCTGTGCTGTTATTAAATCCAAGGTAAGTGGTTGAATTGCTTGCACGGGCCACCCCTGGAATTTTCTCTATCTCCCTGCAGAATGTCCGGACACTTTTATTCAGGGGGTATATTCGCTTCATGACCACCAGCTGCTCATGTTCATATCCCAGATCCTTGTGTAGCATATACCTGAACTGGATAGAAACAATCAGTGTACCAACTATAATGGCCACTGAAATGGTAAACTGGGCAATCACCATAATATTTCTAAAGAGCCCGGCCCGGTGCCCTCCGGCAAACTCCCCTTTAAATCCTTCCACAGGTTTAAACCTCGACATAAAAATGGCCGGGTACAGTCCACTTAGTAATCCCACCAAGACGGAAAGAAGTATCAAAACCGGCAGCAGGTACAAATTTCTTTGTACATCCATTTGCAGATTCAGATCCATGGTCCGGTTAAACCAGGGGAGGGATAGTTCCACGATGATCAATGCAAAAACCAGCCCTAAAAGGCTCAGGATCACCGACTCCGTTAAAAACTGCCAGATGAGCAGACGCTGGTCCGAACCGGCTACCTTTCGCAATCCTATCTCCCTGGTCCTCATGGCAGATCTGGCAGTGGAGAGGTTCATAAAATTGATGGAGGCAATGATCAGTATGAAGAATGCAATGAGCGCAAAAATGTAAATGTAGAGCCCGTCATTGACGGGCCTGAAACAAATCTCCAAACCCACCTCTATATCGGGCTGAAGGTGAATATCCTTCAGGGGCTGGAGAAAAACACCGTACCGGTTTCCTCCGGCCTCCCACTCTTCAGGCCCCACTCCCAGGATGGACTCGAGCTCTCCCCTGATATGTTCCAGCATCACACCTGTCATTTTTTGTTCCACAGCTTCCCGTTCGGCACCGGGGCTCAGCAGCACATAGCTGAAAATTGAATTCTGGAACCAGGTTTCACCACGGGAGTATTCCAGGGTCGTCATTGAAGCGATGAAATCAGCAAAGAAATGGGAGTTTTCAGGCAGTGGTTCGATTACTCCCGTAACCACGTAATAGTTGCTGTCCCGGTTTACTGTGAGGGGAAGTCCCAGGGGATCCCGGTCTCCGAAGTACTCCCGTGCCTTATCCTCGGTGATAACGATGGACTTGGGTCGTGTGAGAGCCGTTGACGGATCGCCCCTTAGGAAGTGAATGGTGAAAATGTCAAACAGTGAGGAATCCGCAAACAGGAAATGATCTTCTATCCGTTTCTGCCCGTCGTACCAGATCAGTTGCTGATTGAATACATCAAACCGGACGAACTTCTCAATTTCGGGGATCTCTTCGGTAAAAGTAGGGGCCATGGTCATGGAGGTCCAGGCTCCCCGAAAGGACTGAGCACCAATTCTCCCGTCAATATAAAGCCTGTAGATCCGATCAGCGTGCGTATTGAACCGGTCGAAACCCGTCTCCTTGAGAATAAAAAGTAGGATCAAAATAGAACTGGCAAGCCCGATGGCCAACCCTGATACATTGATCAGGGTAAATACCTTGTTCTTGCCAATGTTCCTAAGGGCAACCGTAAAAAAATTCCTCCACATTACAGAACCTTTCCCTTCACTTAAAACAGTTTTTGTGCCACAAAGTTTAAAGTATTGTCTTTGAAACAGATAATCCGGGATTTATGAATTTGAAAAATGGAATGGTGTTCGGTTCCGTACCCGCCGTGTACGGATAAGGACAAATCTACTGTATATTCAGAACGGCCCTGAAAGTATATAATGAATACCCGGAGGAGAGACCTTCAAACTTGTATTCTAACTTATTTCCCGTGGTTTTTGCCATTTCGATAAAACCAAGACCGGCTCCTCCCTTGGATGAGAATTCACCATTGGTAATGGTTGATTTATAAAGCTCCTGGAGCTCCTCTTTGTCCCGGTGGTTCACAAGATCGATCCTTGTCCGCAGGGATTCCACATCCTTGTTTTTCACTGGATTCCTGGTAATAAGCTCAATCTTGCTGGTATTCCGGTTGATATTGAAAGAGGGACAGAAACCACTTGACTTCTCCCCGTTGCATTTGAACTGATCACTGTATTTGGAAATGTTCTCCAGAGCTTCAATCATCACGGAGATCATTTTCTTGTATGTTTTAAAAGAGAGGTCATGTTCCTGGGCTGCCATTTTAAACTCGGACAATAGCCAGTCAATTGTACTAAAAGAAAGCGGACCCTTGTAGGACAGGATTGACTCGCTCAGCATGGCAGCTCGTTTTAGATACCGAAATTTAAGAAAAACTCATTAACGATTCGTCGATGTTATCCACATACCCCTTATCCTCCATAAGTTCAACCGAATAACTTGCTTCAACAGCCAGTTGGTCACACCGTTCATTCTCCGGAATACTGGCGTGACCTTTTACCCAGACAAACGATATTGAGAACTTTCTGTACAATGTCAGGAACTGCTGCCAAAGGTCTGCATTCTTCTTCTTCTTAAAGCGCTTTGCTTCCCAGTTGAACAACCAACCCTTGTTAACAGCATCCGACACATACTTTGAATCGGTATATACGGTAACCTTCAGGTCATCCCTCTTGAGGGTTTCCATTCCACGGATCACGGCCAGTAATTCCATCCGGTTGTTGGTGGTGAGCGCATAACCCTCTGACAATTCTTTCCGGTGTTTCCCGTACATCATCACCACTCCCAGCCCTCCCGGACCCGGATTTCCCCTAGCAGCTCCGTCGGTATATATGACTATTTCATCGGCTGGCATGGTTGCATCACTGGATCAGATTCAACTCTTCAATGAGATGTCCGGCTCCTGCAAATTTGTCAATTATGAAGAGTACATACCTGATATCCACATTGATACACTTCTGAAGTTCGGTCTCATAGGCGATATCTCCACTCATGGCCTCCCAATTCCCGTCAAAGGCAAGTCCCAGCAGCTCCCCCCTGGCATTGATTACCGGACTTCCGGAGTTGCCGCCGGTAATATCATTGTTGGACAGAAAGCACACATTCAATACTCCATTTTTCCCGTAGGGGAAATAATCCTTCTGTTCATACAACTCCTTCAGCCTGTCAGGCACAACAAATTCGAATTTGTCCGGATTCTCCTTTTCCATCACACCCTTCAGTGTTGTGTAGTGACTGTATTTTACAGCATCCCTTGGGATATAACCTCCCACTTCACCATAGTTTAACCGCATGGTGGAATTGGCATCCGAATAGTAATCCTTACCGGCATTCATCTCCATAAGCCCCTTCAGGTAGAGCCTGCTGCCCTGTTCATACTGTTCACTGAAATCATCCAGCATCCCCATGATTTCCAGATGCTTTCTGGAGGCCATATTGGCCAGGTAGGCAGGATCTTTTCTTAACTTTTTAAGCGACGGCTTTTCCAGAAAATTGAAAAACCTCTCCCGGTCCGTCACGAAGGACTTTCTAAAATAATAATCTGTATACTTACCCGCATCTCCCTTGTATTTCTCTTTCACCTGAAGGATATTTTCGGGTAGATATTGTTCATCCAGATCTTCGATCAACAGGTCAATCATGGCAGTCATGATCCGCTTGTCTGTGGGAGGATTGTAGTCCTTATAGAAATCATCAGCCACACTTTTCAGCACTTCAATTACCGTGGTCACATCTTTGGGATACTGATCTGCAAAGACCAGCACCCGTTCCAGGATCTCCAGATGACGCGCAAAATAGACCGATTCCATGCCTCCGCCATAACGAATTGCTTCAGACAAATATTGTTCCGCATTTTTTAGTTCCCGTCTTGCTTCCACAGCCTTATGGATATTATTCAGGGCTTCCCCGTAGAGTTCCATGCGTGATTCATTTTCATTCACCCACCTGGTAAAAGCTTCTTCCTGCTGCCGTTTCTTTTCCACTACATTCAATTTTTCCAGACCCCTGCTCTGCCCAATGGAATACTTCCAGTAGTTGGCGGAATTGGAGTATTTGGCAGCATATTGCAACCTGACCTTCCTGTCTGCCATCATATCTTCCATCATGATCTCCTGCTTGATGCCCCGGATACGGATCCTGTTTGGATGGGTGATCTCCAGGAGTTCCTCAATCTCCCACGAGGTCATGTACCGGTTGGTACTTCCGGGGAAACCCATCACCATGGTGAAATCGCCTTTGTCATACCCCTTCATCGAAATGGGAAGATAGTACTTTGATTTTAGCGGAATGTTTTCGGGACTGTAGTCAGCAGGTTTCCCATCCGGACCTGTATATACGCGGAATATTGAAAAATCTCCGGTATGCCTTGGCCACTCCCAGTTATCCGTATCACCGCCATAATTTCCAATGGACTCAGGAGGTGCACCCACAAGGCGAACATCCCTGAAGGTTTCGGTAATAAAAAGAAAAAAGCGGTTGTCGTTAAACATGCCGTGGACAGCAGCTTCATAATGGTTATCCCTGACTGCATCATCGACGATCGTTCTTGAAAGTGACCGTATGATTGATTTGCGGCTTAGCAGGTCCATCTCCTCATTCAGAGAAGGGGCAATCTGGTCTGTTACCTCCTCCATCCGCACCAGAAAGGTAATGGTCTTGCCCTCATTGGGAAGTTCTTCTTCCCTGGACATGGCCCAGAATCCGTTTTTCAGGTAATCGTGATCCACCGTACTGTGATACTGGACTTCATCATACCCGCAGTGGTGGTTGGTAAACAATAAGCCTTCCGGAGAAACCAGTTCTGCCGTGCATGAGCCATAGTCCAGGGCCCCGATGGCATCCTTCAGGCTGGCATGGTTGGTATTGTAAATTTGTTCGGAGGTCAGCTGCAATCCCATCTCACTCATCTCATCCATGTTCACCTGCTCCACGAGACTCAGCAACCACATTCCTTCATCGGCCTCAACGGTGACCGGAAAAAGGATCAGAAAGGCAACAATTGCCAGGGATAAATTTCTCATTTCATGCCCAGGGTAAAAACTGTAAATATTGCAATTTTCTTTTTGAAAAATGTCATGAAATACACTGTTTTATAAACGCTTATTCATCCAGCAGCCGGAAGCTGCGCCTGTGATGGGCCGATGGACCGAATTTCATAAGAGCCACACGGTGCTCCCTGGTGGGGTAACCCATGTTTCGGTTCCAGCCGTATTTCGGATTTTCCCTGTGAATGGATTCCATGTATTCATCCCTGTGTGTTTTAGCAAGAACCGAAGCTGCCGCAATGGAGGCAAATATTCCGTCCCCCCTGATGATACAGGAAAATGGCAGCTCCTGATAGGGCTTAAAGCGGTTTCCGTCCACCAGCAGGAATTCGGGCCGGGGCAGCAGTTTCTCCAGAGCCCTGTGCATGGCGAGAAACGAGGCGTTGAGAATGTTGATCTGATCAATCTCCTTTTCATCCGCCACTCCTATTCCATAGGTGATGGCTTCGCGCTCAATCCTTGCCCGTAACAGATCCCTTGTTTTTGCAGAGAGTTTTTTGCTGTCGTTCAGCAAGGGGTCATTGAAGTCTTCCGGAAGGATAACAGCCGCCGCGTAAACCGGCCCTGCCAAACAACCCCTGCCTGCCTCATCACATCCAGCCTCGAGGATACCACGTTTATAAAAAGGTTTAAGCATTTTCATCAAGCACCCTGAGGGCACTGCTCCAAAGCATGCTGGCCGTATCGTCCCAGCTGAACAACTCCCTTCGTTTCCTTCCCTTTTCGATCAGCTTTTCACGCAAACCTTTCTCCCTGACGATCCGGATCATGGCATCGCGAATGCTGCCCGGACTTTCAGGTGATGCATAGAGGGCCGCATCATCGGCAATTTCCGGAAGGCTGGTGACTTTGGATGCGATGACCGGGATATCACATTTCATGGCCTCCACAATGGGAATACCAAAGCCTTCGAAATAGGGCACAAATGTCATGGCCCATGCAGCTCCCAGCACTTCATTCAGGCGGTCAGGCGACAATCTGCCCGTAAAGATTACATCGTTTTTGTTGGGCATCTTCTCCAGTTGCTCCTCCATGGCTTTGGTAAGGAAAAATTTTTCGCCCACCAGCACCATCTTGTACGTACCCATCTCCTCATCCTTGAACAGCTGGAATGCTTTCAGAAGGTTGGTGATGTTCTTCCGGGGATGAAGGCTCCCCACGAAAATGAAATAGGGGCATCCGTTTGTGAAATCGTTCCTTACTGCTTCAGCCCTCTCCTCCGAAATGGGTTTGTATTTGTCATTGGCCCCATTGTATGCGAGATCAACCCGTTCCTCATTCACTTCATAATGGTTGATAATATCTCTTCTTGAATACTCGGATACAGTGACGATACGGGAAGCCTTTCGGGCAAACAATGGGAAGAAGTGGCGATAATATTTCCGGGCAGTCCATGGTAAATCTCCTGGCCGGTGCTCAAAATTTATATCGTGGATCACGAGAACGGAGGGAACCTGAGACCGCATTGGAAGAAATCCGTCCGTACTCAGGAAAAGTGCAGGCCTTACCTTTTTCAGAAATAAGTAAACCCGGCATTCGAACCAGAAGTACCAGAGCACAGGATGCCTGGTGGGCGGACTGAGCACCACGGGTGTCACATTGTCGCCAAAAACCACCTCTTTGCTGAACTTCCGGTCAAATAAGAAATAGAAATGATAATCAGGATGATCTTTGGTGATTCTTTTCAGTGTTTCAAAGGTAAACCAGCCAATCCCATCGAGCTTTCCTGGCATGAGCAGCCGTGTATTTACGGCAATGGTCTTCTTTTGTATGTCCTGATTCAAGGTACCCGATCCTAATCTGCAGCGAACTTATTACATTTGTACTGAATTAAAAAATTTTTCTAAACCGGTTTGAAAAAGCGATTCCTTACCAACCTGGCTCTGTTGATCATTCTGAATCTGCTGATCAAACCGTTTTGGTTTTTCGGAATTGAGGTGGGAGTTCAGAACACAGTGGGTGAGGAGGTGTATGGTTTCTACTTCTCGCTGTTCAACTTCACATTCATTCTGAACATCTTGCTGGACCTGGGAATTAATAATTTTAACAACCGGGCCATCTCCAGGGATCACGGCCTTATTAAAGATTACCTGGCAGCCATCGTTCCCCTGAAAATTATCCTTTCAGTTGTATATACACTGGCAGTTCTCCTCGCCGGAAAGATCATCGGCTATTCGGAGGAGCAGTTCCGGATGCTATGGATTCTGATCATGAACCAGTTCCTGGCCTCATTCATCCTCTACCTGCGAACAAACATCAGTGGCCTGCAGTATTTCCGTACCGACAGCCTCCTGTCGGTGATGGACCGGAGCCTGATGATCCTCTTCACAGGCCTGCTTCTTTGGGGAAACATTACCGAAAAACCCTTCAGGATCGAGTGGTTTGTTTATGCTCAGACACTCTCCTATATTCTCACCCTGATCACTGTGGCTTCTATTGTCCGATACAGATCAGGGTCATTTATGCAACGTATCAATCTGAAAAGATCGCTTCAGATTCTCCGGATGAGTTATCCCTTTGCCCTGCTGATCCTCCTGATGTCGCTTTTCAACCGGATGGATTCGGTCATGCTGGAACGGCTTCTGGAAAACGGAAAAGAAGAGGCAGGCATTTACGCCCAGTCTTTCCGCATTTTCGATGCTGCATCCCAGTTCTCACTTTTGTTTGCCATGCTGCTGCTCCCTATGTTCTCGCGGATGATCAAACTGGGGCAGAATGTAAACGACCTGGTGCGGATGGCTCTTCCACTCCTGATGGCTGCAGGCCTTACCCTGGCTATCACCGGAAATTACTACAGGGTGGAGATCATCGATCTGATGTATACCTCACCTGCACCATATAGTTCAACAATTTTCGGTATCCTGATGGTAGGCTTCCTGTTTGTCTCCACCAGCTACATTTACGGAACTCTGCTGACGGCCAACAACAACCTGAAACACCTGAACATTCTGGCCGGAATTACAGTTGTGGTCAATGTTTCACTCAATCTGATCCTGATCCCTCATCACCATGCTGTGGGGGCTGCCATTTCAAGCCTTATCTCTCAGGCTTTCTATGCTGTCAGTCAGCTTATTGTGGCCAGACGAATACTGAAGGTACCCGTGAACGCCGATATTCTGATCAGGCTGGCTGGCTTTCTTTTGCTGAATCTGGGCACAGGATACCTGACACTGCTTCTTCCCGGCTGGATTCCCGGTTTCCTGATCCTTTTGGGCTCATGTGTGGCCACCTCCCTGTTGCTGGGCCTGATTCGGCCTCGAGACCTTCTTTCCATCATAAGGGAAAATTAATGATCAGTACTCAGTGTTTCACTGATGTACGAATTGCCCTGGATTGGATCTGCATTTCTGAAGAGGCTAATAAATTCAATCTACATACATTTATACATTCATTTTCAAAACTCATCTGCCTATTAATTATGCCTTTATTACTTCCTTTATGGTCTATATTACTCTACTATATTTATTGTACTTCAACAATGTTAGGAAATTGTTCATTGTTAGAACGCCAGAAAAAGGGCCAAACAGTGTGCTTTAACTATTTTTAACAAAACCAATAGAACTCACCGCGGTGGAGAACAACAATATGAAAGATGAAAAACTGAGACGGACACACAGAACCTCTTTGCTTTTCAATGGGCGTGAACAGGAAGCACTCAACCTTTACTGTGAAAAATACAAGATCCGGAACAAATCCAAATTCATGAGGGAAGCCATCATGACCGAGATCCTGAAACAGTTTGATGCGGATTATCCCACACTCTTTGAATTTGAAAAACCCAATCTTTTTTACGCGAAATAGCAAGTTTTATGGAAGACAGGCTGGCATTGCTTAATGAGTTAAGCATCCTTCAATCCATTTTCGACCACTCCCCGGTGGCCATTCTTGTTGTGGGCAAAGGTACTTTCATAAAACTGGTGAACAGAGAAGCTGAAAAGATCACCGGCTACAGGAAAGATGAACTGGAAGGGATAGGAAAGTGGACAGACATGGTGCTTGCCGAGGATCAGGATCAGATGAAGAATCTGATGCGCATGCTCAAGGCAGGTGACGGGGATTTGCCAGACCGGTTTGAATGCAGGTTCATTGACCGGCATGGGAATCTCAAAACCGTATACCTGTCCGGGGTATACCACAAGGAACATGAACTGACGGTCCTTTCTCTGATCAATATTACCGAACAGAAAGAGACTGAAACCGTTCTTAAAAGTGCCAAAGCCAAAGCTGAGGAGTCAGACCGGTTAAAAACCGCTTTTCTCGGGAATCTCTCCCATGAGATCAGAACACCCATGAATGCCATAGGGGGATTTGCCTCCCTGTTACAGACTGATGAACTATCCGAAGAGAAGAAAAGGCTCTACCTGAACCAGATCATTTCCGGAAGCTCAGATCTGCTCAATCTCATCGAAAAGACCATTGTGCTTTCCAGAATCGACCTGGGACAGATGAAAATCAACCAGCGCCAGTTTTTTGTGAACAGGAACCTGAAGGAGCTGAAGGAAAAATATGCAAAATCTCTTTCCGTAGCGGGGAAAGGAGAAATTGAACTGGTCCTTGAGACAGGCCGCAGTGAGGAGGACTTTGTAATCCAGGCAGACCGTATCCGGGTCATGGATGTGCTGAATAACCTGTTGGAGAATGCCGTGAAGTTTACAAAAAGCGGGATGATCACCTTCGGGTATTCCTACCTGGATGCGGAGACTGACAGCGGGGAGGACGCCCTGTTGTTCTATGTGAAAGATACTGGCTGCGGGATATCCAAAAACAAAATCGGGATCATCTTTGACCGGTTTGTCAAACTGGTGGATAAAAATGAGACCGTACTGCGCGGTGCAGGCCTGGGATTATCCATCTCAAAAGATCTGGTGAAGCTCATGGGAGGTGACATCTGGGTGGAATCCATCTCCGGGGAGGGAAGTAAATTCTTTTTCACCCTTCCCATCAGTTATTCCAAGATCCAGCAAGCGAAAGCATTTGAAAAACCGGCCGCGATTGTTTATGAGGACTGGTCCTCACATACCCTATTGGTGGCAGAAGATATGGAGTCCAATTACTTGTATATCAAGGAATTAATTGGATCAACCGGGATGAAGATCCTGAGGGCCAGGGATGGGCGGGAGGCTGTGGAGATCTTTGAAAAACATCCGGATATCGAATTGATCCTGATGGATATCCTGATGCCGGGACTGGACGGTTATGAGGCCACTGCCAAAATCAGGAAGATCAGGGAGGATATTCCGGTTATTGCACAAACAGCATTTACTTTTGAAGGGGAAATACAGAACGGACTCTATGCAGGATGCTTCACTGATTATATCATGAAGCCCTTTTCCCGTGATATGCTCATGGCCAACCTGAAGAAGCACCTGGCTACTCCTAAATAAGCTCCATGGAATAGATAATGGCTTCAAGCTGTTTTAGCTTGACCCTTTTTTTCTTGTTTGGATAGTAGATGTAACCATCCACTGTAACGATCCGGTTCCTCCGAGCATCATAGACCGAATGGCTGATAAACGGGCCACCCATGTATCCATTCTCAAGTTCCCACAATCCCCTGAGTTCAATGATATCCATTCCGTTCTTTTTCAGATCGAAGGCAATGGGTTGATACATTTTCGATAGGGTCATATAAGAGTTCTCACGGGGCCCCTGTACAAACTGTTTTGTGATCCTGTCCCTCTGTTCGATAAGATTTGCCGTAGTAAATGCTTCCGGACCGGAAACCGGATAGTCAAAAATCTGAATCACCTGTGAAAGATCCGGAGCTTCAATGCTCACGGAGGTGTATTCATCCTTGCTAAAATCCAGGTTATATCCCCTGGGTATGGCGAGTCTGATCTGATGGTTGGCAGCTATCTCCTTCTGAATGGCCGGATCCTTCGAATCCTGGTAGGTTGCCATGAGCCGGTTCCGGTCATACTGAACAAGGAAACCCTGGATCTTGTCCCCATTCTCAATGATCAGATCATGGAGGGATGCACTGTTGGGAGCCTGAAGTTGTACCAGGATTTGTGGTTTTGCCCAGACATTCTCCTTGAAGGTTACCTTCGGTTCCAGGCTACCGTCGATGGTAACCAGGACAATGGATCTGTGAAACTTATAATAACTATCAAAGGATGCAGACGTGATCTGGATGACATCAAAAAGAGGCTCTGACTGGGGCAGGCCCGGGATCTCTTCCTTGAGGATATCCTGCAACATCTCGCCTGCAGCATTCTCCCAGTTGAACTGGTCCATCACCACCAGAACCTCACCAGCTCCTCCTGTTATATTAGGCATAATCTTTCCTGCCATGCCGCCCTGTCTGTTGACTGTGTCACACGAAGTCAGGACGACAAGGAATCCGGACAGCATAAAAAAGCCTGTCCACCGAAGTAAACAGGCCTTCAAGTTATTCAGGATGTTATTCCTTTCCATCCTTGATTTTTTTTGATTCTTTGGTGTCATCCACAATCACCTCATCATCATCATCATCGGCCGTGGCCTTTTTAAATTCCTTCATTCCCTGTCCCACACCCCGCATCAACTCCGGGATCTTTCGTCCGCCAAACAGCAGCAGAATAAGTAAAACCACCACTACGATTTGCCAGACTCCTATGGCGAGAGTAATAAAAGCTTCCATGTTATTTTATTATAAGGTTCGTTCTACAAAAATAGATAAATATTCTGTCTATTTATTAAATAATCCGATTACATCATTTAAATTGGCATAGAGCAGAAGGCTTAAAAGAAGCACCATACCCACGATCTGCGCATATTCCAGGAATTTATCCCCCGGTTTCCGGCCGGTAATCATTTCAAACAATGTAAACATCACATGACCCCCGTCCAGCGCCGGGATGGGTAGGATATTCATAATGGCCAGTATAATAGACAAAAATGCTGTCATGTTCCAGAACCGCTCCCAGTCCCACGTGGTAGGAAAAATGCTGCCGATCTTGATAAAGCCACCCAGTTCTTCATAGGCCTTGGTCTTGGGCTGGAACAACATCTTCAGCTGTTTCAGATAGCTTGTTGAGATATCTATCCCGTGTTTGATACCGGCCGGAATAGACTGCAGCAGCGTATACTTGATAATCTCAGGTTTGTACACATCGTAATACATGGTTCTCTGAAACCCGAACAAGCCCTCGTCGTTCGTTTTCACCTGCATCGCAATGGTATCGGAACCCCGGAGCAGTTTCAGGTCAAAAGTAGTATTCGCTGCCTTTCCGGTCTTATTCACAAACTCATAATAGAATTTTACCGGTGATCCGTTTACCGAAATAATCCGGTCACCGTCCATTGCGCCTGCTTCTTTCAGAGCACCGTCCACCAGTTTCTCCACCCTGCAGATCACAATGGGATCCATGGGATATTCCACTTTCAAAAGCCGTGAAATCATCTCTTCAGGCACCTGAATATCCAGCAGTTTTCCGTCCCTCTCCACCTGGATAACTTTCACATGATCGACCACGAGGTCGTGCAGAATCAATCCCCATTTCACAACTTTCTTACCATCCAGGGCAACGATCTTGTCTCCGTCCTGAAGTCCCATTTCCAGGAAAGTCTCATCATATCTGAATCCATATTCCATCCGGTCTGCCGGCACATATGATTCTCCCCAGGCATAAAGAACCATGGTGTAAATGAACAAGGCAAGAATGAAGTTAACCAGCACCCCACCAAGCATGATCAACAATCGCTGCCATGCTTTCTTGGACCTGAATTCCCAGGGCTGGGGAGGTTGTTTCATGGCTTCCCGGTCCAGGGATTCATCAATCATACCGGCGATCTTCACATAACCGCCAAGAGGCAGCCACCCAATCCCGTATTCCGTTTCCCCGATCTTTTTCTTAAACAGGCTAAAACCCGCATCAAAAAAGAGGTAGAATTTTTCAACCTTCACCTTGAACAGCCGGGCAATTATAAAATGTCCCAGTTCATGCAATATGATAAGAATCGATAAGCTTAAAAGAAGCTGTGCGATTTGGATAAAAACGTCCATTATAACTTAAATTAATTCATTGGCAACCTGTCTGGTTACCAGGTCTGTTTCAAAATAATCCTCCAGAGAGGGAGTCTTTACAAAATGGGACTTCTCCAGTGTACGCTCAATTATATCCGGGATATCCATAAATCCGATATTTTCACCCAGAAAAGCTTCCACTGCTACCTCATTGGCTGCATTTAAAATACAGGGCCAGTTTCCTCCCTTTTCCAGTGCTTCGTAAGAAAGTGCAAGGTTACGAAAAATTTTCGTATCAGGCTGCTCAAAAGTCAATTCGGGGAATTCGGTAAAGCTGAAACGCTTTAAATCCGATTTTAGTCTCAGTGGGAAGGAAAAAGCATACTGAATGGGGAGCCGCATGTCGGGTAATCCCATCTGGGCTTTGATAGAGCCATCAGTAAACTGGACCATAGAGTGTATGATGGACTGGGGATGCACCACCACTTCGATCTGCTCTGCCCTGCATCCAAACAACCACCTGGCTTCAATAACTTCAAACCCCTTGTTCATCAGGGTGGCTGAATCAATGGTTATTTTCGGGCCCATACACCAGTTGGGGTGGCAGAGTGCCTGTCCGGGAGTGACCTTCTCCAGAAAACCGGTCTTCTTGCCCCTGAAAGGTCCTCCTGAAGCCGTCAGGATCAACTTTTCAACAGCATTGGCAGGTTCGCCCGCCAGACACTGGAATATGGCTGAATGTTCCGAATCCACAGGAATAATATTCACTTGTTTTTGTAAGGCCTCCTTCACAATCAGCTCCCCGGCAACTACCATGGTCTCCTTGTTGGCCAGTGCGATGTCTTTCCCCGCCCTGATGGCTTCAATGGTGGGCCTGAGCCCGCTGAACCCAACCATTGCAGTCAGCACCAAATCAATAGTATCGGTATTCACCACCTGGGTAATGGCATCCTCCCCGCAATATACTTTGATGGGATGGTTTCTGAGTGCATTCTTCACCAGGTCATAGTGCCCCTCATTTCCGATGACCACTGCATTTGGCATATGAAGGATGCTTTGTTTGATAAGCAGTTCCGCATTGTTCAGGGCTGTAAGGATTTCAACTTCGAATGATTTCGGATGGGCAGATATCACCTCCAGGGCCTGGGTTCCTATGGATCCTGTGGAGCCAAGTATGGCAATTCGTCGCTTTTTCATCCTAGAATACGATGTAATCCATCGGATCAAGCGGGACACGGTCGTGCCACAATTCAAAGTGCAGATGTGGTCCCGTGGTCAGCTCCCCCGAATTGCCCACAATGGCAATGGCATCCCCGGCGGCTACTTCCTGTCCAATCTCTTTAAACAGGGTCGCATTGTGTTTATAAACTGTAATGAGCTCATAATCGTGCTGTATCTGGATCACATACCCGGTTTCAAGGGTCCATGTGGACATGATCACAGTTCCATCCAAAGCAGCTTTGACCACTTCATTGGGGGCGGCCACCAGGTCGACCCCATAATGGCCTTCCATGGGATTGAATGAGCGGGTGAGGATGCCTTTTACAGGGGGAAAGAAATGCATTTCATAAAGGTCACTATTCGATTTGTCTTTCTCCAGGACACTGAGTCTGAACTGTTCCTCTGCTTCAACCTGTTGCCTGAGGAGGGAGTCGTTGGAGGAGCGCAGGAAGTTGATGTCCTGCTGGTTGACGATTCCAACAGTATCATTCAGGTAGTTCTCCGGGGCCTCACCCCTGATGATCCGGTTCAGGTTTTCAAAATACTGATCGCGGATGGCCTGTTCATACTCCAGGGAATCCAGCTTGATGGCATTGGTGCGGATGTGCTGTCTCATGGCCGCATCCGGATATCCCGGGATCAGCTCACGGATGTTGGTGAAGGCAACCAGAGAGTAGATAATGGCTATTAGCAGGATGAGTAAAACACCGATCACTGCGATCAGGTTCAATCTGGTAAGTCTCATGGAACCCACCTCCTCGAATGTATCCTCATTCAAGAGGACCATCCGGTACTTGTGGGTCAGCTTACGAAGAAGCTTCCTGGTTTTTTTTTCAGGATTATTACTCATGGAATGATGCCGTGACGGCACAAAGATAAAAAGATTCCGGATTCCCTGCTCAGGATGGAAACTCAAACATGGGGAGGATCTCCCGGCGGATGTAATCCTGACCTATCTCCTGCTTCAGAAAACCTTCTCTGACCATGGCTTCATCTTCTGAAACAAATAATTCCATGTGAATCAGCGTCCAGGGTCTGAATTCATAAAGCGGGTTGTCTGTCTCCATGACATTCATGGTGATCATGTAATCGGTCAGGCTGGTTGTATAGCCAACAAACAGCTTGTTATGTCGATGGGAATAGAGAACGAAAACTTTATAACTCATATGCTATACAGACATTGCATATTAAAGTTACGTCAAAAATTATAAAAGGTTTCCGACAATGATGATTTTTTACAATTTCTTTTATAAATCCCGGCTAAGGCTACATAGGCTGACTAATATTTAATACGGATGCGCTGCCATGATCGAAGGTATGCCACCAGATCCCAACGGCTTTTACCGTCCAGGGCCGGATAATCCCCCTGGCCATAACCCCATGAGGGCATTCCGGTTCCTATCCTCCCCAAAGTCATTGTAGCCATCAGGTACCCGTTTGATGCCGCACTGAGAAACTCCTGATTATTCAAAGCCGGCCCTTTGATCCCCTCCCCGGTCGGGCCATGGCATTCAGCACACCGCTCCTTAAAAACAACAGCTCCCCGCTCCCAGTCTCCGGGATTACTTCCTGGAAAAATATAGGTTAGTGGGTTGCTGGCCGAGTTCCTCATATATCCGACGAGGTTGCTGATATCCTGCAATTCCAGCTTCTCCTGGTTGTACACATCGGCTGACCATCCGAACATGGCCGTATGCGCCCTTCCTTCGGCGATGGTTTCATACAGGAACCTGTTGCCGGCTGCATGGAGGAAATCCTTATTGATGATGGACGGACCTGTCTCTCCTTCTCCAAACTCCCCATGACAGCGGGAACAAAGAAAATGGTAGAGACGGTAGCCCTCTGCAAGGTCCGGTTCGGGAAAATCCATACTGTTGAGAGGTGGCCTTGAAGTGCTCCAGCTTCTGATCAGTGACAAAATGTTTTCCAGATCAGACTGGTCCAGGTGAACCCATCCCGGCATGGCTGTATTTCCCCTTCCACTGATCAAGGTTTCAAATATAAATGCATCATCTGCCCGGTCAAGAAAACCTTCCTGGTTCAGTGCCACGGCGACATCGCCCCTGCCGTTCTTCCCGTGGCACGCACTGCAAAGCTGATCGAACAATGCAGCACCTTCAACGGCATCTCCCCCCATCGCGGATAACCCGGATCTACCCGTCAACCTGGCTCGTTCTTTTAAATGGGAAGCAATTCCATCCAGCTCTGTCTCCTTCATCCCCGAAACCGGACCTGCCCAGCTTCCCATCTGCCGGAGGCTTCTTCCCTTTTCCATGGTAAAACGGATAAACCCGGTTGATGCCACCCTGAGGAAATCCCTGTTCCCAATGGAAGGCACCCCCGTTTTATAGGTCTTATAATCCTTTCCTTCCCCTTGTTTGCCATGACAGGCCGAACAGAGATAGGAATAGCCGGTTGGGCCATCCAGGGAATCCCTGACGCCCTTGAACTCATTGAGCGTAAGCACGGAGAAATAATCAATGGGGATATCCGGTTTTGACAGCCCCATCACGAAGGTGGCCAGAGCACTCAAGTCCTCCTCTGCCAGATTGATCTGAAGCATTTGTGACCCAGGAGAAACCATTTCCGGATCCCTGAAATGCTCTTTGATCCAGTTGGAAACAGTCTGTTCACCTGCGATATTCTGAAAACTGTATTCATGTTTGGTCTTTTCGCCCTGCCTGGTCAGATCGGGCCCCAGGATGCCACCCACTCCCCTGGCCTTATGACAACCAAGGCATCCCTCCCGGGAAAAAAGGATTTTCCCTCCTACAAATACCTCCATCCCCTCACCGGTAAAAACTCCTCCCCCGGGTTCAATTCCCGGCTCTGCCGGCTCCCGGAAGATCGCCAGGTGGCATTTCCCGCACGAAGACTGGATATAAGGCTGCTCCAGCATGGGATAGGGCCAGTGTGTTTCAGGAAGACGGCCAAACGCATCCTTGACCGAGAGTGCCCTGCCCTGCCCGCCATGACATATGGTACACCCGTATTTTGAAACCGGATGATCGTCCAGGAACGTCCCGGAATGTGCTGCATGAGGCTGGGGCAACCCTTCCATTCTTCTATCCTCCATACCATTGTGACAGGAGATGCACCGGTCTACCCTGTCAAACTGAGGCAACTCCACCTGGAAGATCCCCCGCTCCAAATCCTGTACGCCGGAAATTCCTTCTACCCTGTTCTTTTCCGACAGCACCTTTGCGTAATCCCGCTGGTGCCTTCTCCACTCCTTGCTGAACCCTTCATAGAGCCAGGTGGCAATCAGCAACAGGAGGAGCAGTGCGGCACCAGCAAGTACCAGCCATTGAACCCTGTATGTATATCTTTGCTCGTCCATGAAACCCTTATTGAAGAGGCCATTGTGAAGCCGACCAGTAAAATTCCCAGTTGGGGCCCCTGAACCAGATCCCCACCACGGTAAAAACCACCAGGGCCACAAAGGCACAGGTGAACAGGACAAGGGAAGCCATCCGTGTTGAATCCAATCTTCTGCGCACGATCTCTGAAGCTGCAATAAACATGGCTGCAGTAATGGTAGCCGGATTGATCAGCATCACGAACCACTGGGAGATGCCAGGAAACCAGTCGCGCAGCCACCCGAACCTGATCATTACAAAAAGTTGAGTCAGCACCAACAGAAATGTTGCTGAAACAGACCATAATACCAGTCTGATTCCGGTTCTTCCCGAGAACCATACTCCCACATACCCATCTTCCCTGTCCTTGTATGGAATGGAAAAGAGAAAGACCAGGTAGAGCAACGGAACAACCATTCCCCCTGCAAAAGCAGAATAGGAGACCATTTCCTGAATCCCTAAAAAATACCACGGAGATTTTGCCGGATTCTCCGGGTAGGACGGATTGGCCTGTTCAAGCAGCGGAGCATCTGCCACAAGGGCAAAAAACAGGACCACCAGCACCACCAGCACCAGGATTCCCAACTCGGTCCACATGAGCACCGGCCATGCCAGCCATTTGTTTTCCGTTCCCCTCTCGCCGGCATATTTTGCAGGCCTGCTTAGTCCTCCGTCCTTGCGGATCCGCCAGAAATGAATCCCCAGAAGGATCAGCGTGGAAAGTGGCAGAAAGATTACATGAAGAGCGAAGAATCTTGAAAGGGCGGGTTGTCCCACAACTTCTCCGCCAATGAGTAGTTTTTTCAGGAATCCCCCCGGATCGAAGAAGGAAGTAATCCCCAGCAAGTCGGTTAGTTCACGGGCTGAGGCTGCGATATTGGATCCGATGGTTACAGCCCAGTAGGCCAGCTGGTCCCAGGGAAGCAGGTAGCCACTGAAGTTGCTCAGCAGGATCAGAATGAGCAAAACCACCCCAATAACCCAGTTCAGGGAACGGTTGCCCAGATAGGACCCGGTATAAAATACCCTCAGCATGTGGAGAAATACCACAATTACCATCCCCTGGGAAGCCCACCTGTGCATGTTCCGAATGATCCTTCCCCCCGGAACCACGTTGACAATATCTTTTACCGACCGGTATGCCGTCTCCACCGACGGGGTATAATAGATCATCAGGATCACTCCTGTGAATACCATGATCAGAAAAAGGAATCCCAGGATCATGCCCAGCCCGAAAGTGTATGTGGGCTTCATGGAGTGGACATGGACCCGGGTGGCATGAATATGAAGGAAGAAATTGCGGGTAATCTTTCCGGCCCGTGCCGGAACATTTTGTTGATTATGGCTTTGCTCCTCCGACATGATCAGGAGCTTATGTACTTATCTTCGGGCCCGACCACTGTGCCCGGATCGATGACGATCTTCCCGCCGGCCTGTCCGCTCACCCTGTACCAGGAGAGGTCCCGTGGCGCCGGTCCTGAGAGTACCTCCCCTTTTGTATTGTAGCAGGATCCATGGCAGGGACACTCGAAACCGTCGGTGCTCTTCTCAATGATGCAACCCAGGTGGGTACAGACTGCCGATACCGCACGAATTCCCTCATGGTCCCTGTAGACAAAAAGGTTGTGCTCCTCCACGTAAGTGTATGTGTCCACCGGGAACTGTGCTGAATCACCTATGGTGATTCTGCGTTTCTGTCCGGCCAGACGCGGGAAAAACTGCCGTAAATAGCTGACAACTGCCACCATACCCGTAACTGATACCAGCGTTATAGCCGTTTGGCGAATGAAGTTTCTGCGTTGCATGTCTGGTTTCTAAAATTATATAGATTCTTTTTGAATAGGTGCCTCCAATTCAATGAAATTCCTAATTTATATACATTTGAAATTAATCATACCGAGGAATTCAGAGAATATGAAGGGTACTGTTCCAAAGTTTCTGGGATCTATATTACTGGCTGCGTTCATTCTTGTTTTGATCATCACCTGCAAACGTGAAGATTCCGGAAAGAGCGACCGCGTGGTTACACCCAAACCCACGTATACCGCCGAATACATGGGCCGGGAACGCTGCAGGGAATGCCATGAAAAGGAGTACAATCTTTACCGGGGATCGGACCATGACATGGCCATGGATACGGCCACTCGCGAAACAGTCCTGGGTGATTTCAACGATGTTTCCATCACCCAATTCGGTGTCACCTCCAGGTTTTATAAGGAAGATGACAATTTCATGGTCCACACCGAAGGGCCGGATGGCGCCATGGAAGAGTACCAGGTCTCCTATGTATTCGGGATCAGACCCCTTCAGCAGTATCTCATTGAATTTCCAGGCGGCAGGTACCAGTGTCTTCCCATATGCTGGGACACCAGGCCGGCTGAAGAGGGCGGGCAAAAGTGGTTCCACATATACCAGCATGAGAGGATTCCCCCGGGCGATGTGCTCCACTGGACACGGGTTACACAGAACTGGAACTACATGTGTGCCGAATGCCACTCCACCAACCTGCATAAGAACTATTCATACGATGAAAAGGCATACCATACTACCTGGTCCGAAATCGACGTGTCATGCGAGGCTTGCCACGGGCCTGGTTCCGGTCACATCGACTGGGCGAAAAAGGTGGAAGCGGGAAGCCGTCCCGATGTATCCCCTGATATGGGACTGGTGGTCCGGTTGAAAGATACCGACAATGCCACCTGGATTTTCGATCCCGACTCGGTCACCGCGCGAAGGTCGGTACCCCGTCAATCGGATGAGCTTGTACAGATGTGTTCCAGGTGCCACTCCCGCCGGGCAGTAGCCACAGAAGATTACTATCATGGCGGCTCTTTGCTTGATACACACTGGCCCTCCTTGCTGGAGGAGGGTCTCTATTTTGCCGACGGACAGATCGAGGATGAGGTTTATGTATATGGCTCCTTCCTTCAGAGCAAGATGTACAAGGCAGGGGTTGTTTGCAAGGATTGCCACGAACCACACAGCGGGAAGGTTTACTCCATGGGGAACGCCCTTTGCTTCCGTTGTCATATGGCCACGGAATACGGGACCCGGAAGCACCATTTTCATGATCCCTCCAAAGAAGGAGCCAGCTGTACCGAATGCCACATGCACGAACGAACCTATATGGTGTTGGATCCGCGCCGTGATCACAGCATCCGGATTCCCAGGCCGGACCTGTCGGACAAACTGGGGACTCCCAATGCCTGCAACCAGTGCCACACCGATAAATCCACACAGTGGGCCACCGGCTACCTGAAAGCATGGTATGGGGAGGATTTGCTAAACCAGCCGCATTACGGAGAAACCTTCTGGGCCGGCCGCCAACAATATCCCGAAGCCCATCAGGGGCTGCTGAAGCTGGCGGGTGACCGCGAACTTGGTCCCATGATCAGGGCCACAGCGATCTCCCTGCTGGGAGCTTACCCTGATCCTTCCACCTATGAACTCCTCCGGCTCATGGTTAACGATCCCGATCCCCTGATCAGATATGCAACCCTTTCGGTTGCTCAGTATGCGGATAATGAACTGATCCGTGACCTGGCAGTTCCTCGCCTGAGGGACAGTGTGAAAGTGGTGAGGCTTGTGGCAGCCAGTTCGCTGACGGCGGTCCCGCGCGAGATGATCCCTGCAGGATCGATTGAGCGGTTGAATACAACCCTTCAGGAGTATAATGCATCCCTGATGATCAACGCCGACCACCCTTCCACCCACCTTAATTTTGGGAATCTTTACATGAATACAGGAAATCTGGAGAAGGCGGAGGCATCCTTCCGGGAAGCCATTGAACTGGAGCCGGGATTGGTGGGACCCTATATCAACCTGGCGGACCTTTACCGCAGGCAGAACAGGGATGAAGAGGGTGAAAAAGTGTTGCAGAGTGCCCTGGAGATTTACCCGGAGCTGGCGGCCATCAACTACTCCATTGGGCTGCTGAAAGTGAGACAGGGGGATCATGCCGCTTCAATGGAATACCTGAAAAATGCTGCCTTGTACGACCCGGACGACCCACAATACAGCTATGTATACGCCATCGGGCTCAACTCGCAGCAGCAGCCCGGCGCGGCATTGAAAGTCCTTGAAGAAGCATTGAAGAGGCATCCCTATGACCGGAATATCCTCTACAGCCTGGCTACCATCTCCATGGAGAACGGTAAAAATGAAGATGCGCTGGGATATGCAAAAAAGCTGGTTGAAAATTACCCCCAGGATACCAATTATCAGCAACTTTTAAGTGTCCTGTCCAACTAAATAAATATCCTGTCCAACTAAAAAAGTCCACCCCCTGGGTATGGTTGGAATATTTTTGAAATATTGTGACGTATTTTTACGTCATAAATCAATCATCATTCAACTATAATTTCTAAATTTACCAATATGAAAGACGCTGATTCACTCAAAAAGATCGTCAGGGATAAATATGCCGGGATCGCACTTGCCTCCAGGGACAAATCGTGCTGCTGCAGCAACAAAAAGGAGCTTGACTATTCTGTCATGAGCCTTGATTATACTCAAAAAGAAGGGTATGTGGCAGATGCCGACCTGAAACTGGGATGCGGCATTCCTACCGACCATGCAGGCATCAAACCAGGTGACCACCTTTTGGACCTGGGTTCAGGAGCAGGGAATGATGTGTTTGTGGCACGCTCCATAGTCGGAGAGACAGGGGCAATCACAGGATTGGACTTCACCGATGAAATGATCGCCAAAGCCAGGAGCAACAACGAAAAAATGGGCTTCCGCAATGTTGAATTTGTCAAAGGAGATATCGAGCAAATCCCCCTGCCAGACAACTCCTATGATGTGGTGATCAGCAACTGTGTGCTGAACCTGGTTCCGGACAAGAAGAAAGCATTCTCTGAAATCAAAAGGGTTCTCAAGCCGGGAGGACACTTCTGCGTGTCGGATATCGTTCTGAAAGGGGACCTGCCCGGCGATATGAGGGATGCAGCTGAATTGTATGCAGGATGTGTATCCGGGGCGCTCCAGAAAGAGGAATACATGGAGATAGTCAGGAATGCAGGTTTTAACCAGGTGGAGGTAAAAAATGAGATGGTCAACGATGTGCCTGATGAATACTTGAGGGAAAGTGTATCTCAGGAAACCATCGACGATTACAGAGCTTCGGGTGCGGGGATCTTCAGCATCACAGTGGTAGGGACCAAATAAATCACCTCTATATCCGGTTTCACATGGCATCTTTCAGTAAAAGACTCTCTTTTTTAGACCGCTACCTGACCCTCTGGATCTTTGCTGCGATGGCCGCAGGGGTCCTGGCCGGTCATTTCTTCCCGGGAATCGCTGATTTCTGGAACTCAATGAGCCGGGGGACCACCAACATACCTATTGCCATTGGTCTCATCGTTATGATGTATCCTCCCCTGGCCAAGGTCCGGTATGAAGAACTTGGTGATGTCTTCCGCAATCGAAAGATCCTGATTCTCTCCCTAATTCAGAACTGGATCATCGGACCGGTCCTCATGTTTATCCTGGCCATTGTATTCCTGAGGGATTATCCCCACTATATGGCCGGACTGATCCTTATCGGACTGGCCCGGTGCATTGCCATGGTGATTGTTTGGAACGACCTGGCCGAAGGTGATCCGGAGTATGCAGCCGGACTGGTGGCCTTCAATTCCATTTTCCAGGTGCTTTTCTTTTCGGTCTATGCTTACGTTTTTATCACCGTGATGCCGCGCTGGTTCGGGCTCTCGACCTTTCAGGTGGATGTGACCATGGGGCAGATCGCAAAGAGCGTATTTATATACCTGGGCATCCCCTTCCTGGCTGGTTTTCTCACCAGGTTCATCCTGATCAGAACCCGTTTCAAAGAGCGGCACGCTTCAAAGGATTGGTACCATTCCAGGTTCATTCCAAAGATCAGTCCGCTAACCCTGATCGCCCTGTTATTTACTATCTTTGTAATGTTCTCCCTCAAGGGTGAAACCATTGTGAAGATCCCCCTGGATGTGGTCCGGATCGCCATTCCCCTGGTTATCTATTTCGTGGTGATGTTCATGGTATCGTTCTTTATCGGGAAAGCCATGGGGGCCGGTTATGCCAAAACCACCACCCTGTCATTCACAGCAGCCAGCAACAATTTTGAACTGGCCATCGCCGTGGCTGTGGCTGTATTCGGCATTGGTTCAGGGGAAGCCTTTGCTGCAGTGATCGGTCCGCTGGTGGAGGTGCCGGTGTTGATTCTGCTGGTGGGAGTCGCGCTGCGGTTCAAGGTTCGGTATTTCAAAGAGCAGCAAAGTTATTTTTGAAAACCAGCTAAAATTCATTACATTTGCACCCACATTGCGGGGTGGAGCAGTTGGTAGCTCGTTGGGCTCATAACCCAAAGGTCGTAGG